>NZ_JBBCAU010000006.1:0-527897 GCF_037203685.1 Chryseolinea sp. T2 | reverse complement strand
GAGTAAGTCGTTGCCTATCTTTTATTCTAAAAGCCTCGCCTAAAGCGAGGCTTTTTTGTTTTATACTGGGTGGATTGGTTGATCCCCGCTGTGGCTGGACAGGGGGCTGCTGTTTGAATACAGCCCGTAGTCAGAATGCATTTTACTGATTGAATACAAACGCAGTCACCACATTACCCCCTCAACACTTTGGTTTAAAGCAGAGAACCCTTCAACGCTGCCTTTTCAAATCAACAGATCAGCAAGTCAACAAATCAACAAATGTCTCTCAGCGTCTCCGCTGGATTACTTAACGCTGCCCTCATTGCCTGATATGTAATGGTGACAAGTGAAATCAGGAATGCAATGCCTGACGCGATGACAAAAATATCCCACCCAAGCTCAATACGATAGGCATAGTGTGCAAGCCATTGATTCATGAGCACCCAGGCAGCTGGTGCCGCCAGGCCAAAAGATATTGTCACCAATACAAGAAAGTTTCGGTTCAGCATATTTACAATGCTCGTCACCGATGCACCCATTACGATGCGAATACCGATTTCTTTAAGTCGTTGTTCTACTGTGAACGCAGACAAAGCAAACAATCCCAGCGACGCTACGATAATGGCCAGCACAGTAAAGATTCCCACGATCCTCGCCATTTGTTCTATATCCCGATACATAGCAGCAAAACTCTCGTCAAGAAACGTGTAGCGCATCGGTTGATCGGGTAAATACTTTTTCCATACCGACGAAATCTTTTCCACGCTCGCTTTATAATCGCCGGTCGCAAGCTTAATGGAGATTGCGCCAGCATTTTTACCATACAAAAGAACCAACGGTGCGATGTCCTGACGCATCGATTCGAAATGAAAATCCTCCACAACACCGATGATTGTAAAAGTCACAAATGGATTAGCAATAACCTGACCTATCGGTTCAGTGATCCCCAGCGCATTGATCAGCTTCTTATTCACAATCGCTTTTCCTGAATCAGCCGACAAAATACCTGCGAAGTTCTTACCGGTGGTCAGCTTCAGCCCAAGCGTTGCAATGTAGTCTTCATCAACAGTCCATTGCTGTGTATCAACACCGTCAACTGTACGACCTTTCACATCTTTCCACATACCGCTGCCGTTACGTCTGGTGCCGTCTACCGGAAGGAAGCCACTCATTGAAACATCAGCAACACCGCCGATCGCTTCCAATTCATTCTTGAAGGACGAAATTCTTTCACCCAGCGCATGCGTACTTTGAAGTACCAGTACCTGTTCCTTTTGAAAGCCGAGTTGTTTGTTCATCATGTACGATAGCTGGCGTTCGATGACCAGCGTACCAATTATCAGGGCAATGGAGATTGTATACTGAAACACAACCAGAACACTCCTCAGCGAGACGTGCGATCTGCTCTTCGTACTGACACCCTTTAGGATCTGCGCAGGTATAAAGGCCGATAAATAGAACGCTGGATACAATCCCGCCAATATCCCAACCAGCAAAGCACCAGGAAGTAGAAAAGGGATCAGAGCAGCAGCAGCCTCAAACGTCAACGTCGTTCCTACTATATTGTTGAATGCAGGCAGTGAAACATAAGCAAGCGAATAACCAACGACGAATGAAACTCCGCAGTACACCATCGATTCCATAAGGAATTGTTGAATCAATGAACTGCGCACCGAGCCAACCACTTTCCTCAGCCCTACCTCCTTCGCTCTGTTCGCCGAACGAGCAGTTGATAAATTCACGAAGTTGACTGAAGCAATAGCAATAATGAAACTTGCTATCGCGATAAACAACCAGATGTAACGAATGTCACCGTGATTGATATTATCGCCAACTGCAGAACGATTCAAATGTACGTCAGTTATCGGCTGCAATTTGAAACGCAAGCTCTTCGCCCAGTCAACCGAGGCATCGTTTCCGTTCTCGATGGCATCTGGAACAAAGTATTGCTCAACAAGGCCATGCAGTTTTTCTTCAAGCACGTTGCTGTCAGTTCCGGGACGAAGCCGGACATAATCGAAATAGTTACTTGATCCCCACGATGTCTGCTCTCCTGGCCAGAATTCATGGCCTCTGGTAGTGAGAATAAAGTCTGGACGAATGTGCGTACTGATCGGACTATCCTCAATGATACCAGTAATAGTGAATGGATTCTTTTCGTCGTGATTAAGCACAAGTGCCTTGCCAATCGCATCCTCCCCGGGGAAATATTTATCAGCCTTACTTTTTGTGATCACAACGCTATGCGGCGCAGTCAGTGCCTTTGCCGCGTTGCCTTTGATGAAGTTCAATCGAAGCACATCGATAAGCCCCTGATTCGCATAGACAACCCTGTCCTCAGAGAAATTCTCGTTTCGGTCGGCACGCTTGATCTCACTTCTTCCATCCACGAGTCCACCGGCATCAACATAATGACCTGCTTCCTCAATTTCAGGATATTGACTCAGTGCGTCGACCAGAGGTGCCGGCATCCACGCGTTAGCATGGAACTGACCATTGAAAGTACTCTCTCTGTATACGCGATAGATCCGATGCGCATTTGAGAATTGCTTGTCGAATGAAAGCTCATGCCGAACATACAAGGTAATTAGCAAGCTCGCTGCAATCGCCACAGCAAATCCACCAATGTTAATGGCGGCATACATTTTCTGTCTGGCCATTACCCGCCATGTAACCTTCCAGTAGTTTTTTACCATAGTGTTTGATATTAGGTTTTGACCTTCAAATCCGCGCACGGCAAACGGTCGCATATAGTGCGCTACCTGAAACCAATAACGTAGTCTCGCCTGGAACAGCGATCGTCTCTTCAGGTCCGCTTTAAAACATTCATCGAGATCGCCAGATACTTCCTCTACAAGTGAAGGTTTAAGGAATGACAATAGTAGTCGTGTTGCCAACCTTGGTGGGTTCCGGTTACCGGAAATATTATTCGTCTGCTGATTCACCGCGTTCTATTTTTGAAACAATAACAGATAGAGTTCTAATTCGTCAGCTGGTAGCAAATCCAGGATACTGATCCCATAAGTTCATTCTGAAGTCACGGGCAGATTGCAGAGCCTTTCGCCCATATGCAGTTAAAGCATAGATCCTTTTGCGTCGACCTCCACGCTCTGCCGTAGCAGAGCTCATTTTGGAAGTGACAAACCCTTTATTGTTAAGTCGGGTGAGTGCAGAATGAACAGCGCCGATCGAAGCCGCTCGCTTCGTTTGAACCTCAAACTCCTCCGCGATCCGAAATGCATAAGCATCCTTATCTAAAATTCCAACAAGCAAAAGGATTACCTCCTCGAACTCTCCAAGTTGGGTTTCGATCATGTTGTTTCTAAGTTGTAGAACTAATATACGAATGGTTCCGGTTATTTGTTCTACTTGTTAGAAATAAATTGAAGTTGGTACGGCCGGACGCTAAAGCGGACAACAGCAATCGTCGTATAGCTGAAATATTATGAAGCCTCATTCAATCGTTTCGATTGAACCTCAACCGATATATGAAAAGTAATTGCACCTGCCATCCGTCCGCAACATTGTCGTTTAACTGCGTTCTGTTGTCGCCAATGGATGCAAGCGGAAACCCGACACTGATCTTGTCGTCCCTACTATACACCTTGCTTTCTCGTCCCAGCGAATAGGTAGCCTTCGACTGAATCATTGTCCCTTTCGCAAACTGCCATGAAAGATAACCTCCGAAGTCATTTGCAGTCCGGTCTAAATATCCAGCTCCGCCATACGTCGGAATCGCAGATAATTGATAGGAACGACGCATTCCGGTAAATACCACTCCTGCGCGTACCCGGGTCGTTAATGCATAATTCACATCAAAAGAAACGGGAAGAAAGACGATCACTTCCCACGGTTTGTCCGGACGGTGATAATAGAATCCAACCATGGGTACTATCCAGGTACCGAAAAATTCACGGTTCGCATAAAGACCTACCTTATAATTCGCATATCTGTTAACGGTTTTTCGGAACACAATCAGGCCACCCATCTGCAGGCAATGCCTGTTTAAATTGGTGAAGTCAGTGCTGACTCTTGGCAGCATCAGGATTGTTGCCATCCAGCGACGTTTGTCCGGAATGAAGTTAATGCCGAGCTTCAAACCTGCGATTTGCAACGTATGCGCGTTCTCATCTCTATATAGTTTTGTGTCAACCGCTTCATACGTGAGTCCCGATAGAAAAGTCACATGGTTGTTAACCGGTATCGGGACATTCGTATCTACCCCGAAATCAACTATCCTCGTTTTATTATCAGTTCCTTCAAATCTCGTATAACCCGATCTGCTGTAATTGATTCTAATCAGATCAATGTAATCCTGTCCCCTCGATGATAAGGGAATACAGATCAAGGCTACAGCCAACAGAGGAAGCGGCGCTGCGACCGGAGGGCGACCCATGCTCGTCGTTGTAAAAAGGTTTAGTCGTGGGCGTATTGCGTTAACTGTACTCGTCGCTTCTCAAAGCGAAAATATCGTCGTGTCCACGCGAGTGATGAGCTGCAAATGATGAGATAGGCAATAGACAATGGGTGGTCGATCGGCTGATCATAAAAATAGATAATCAACAGGCAGCTCAGGATCAGCCGAACAACTTCAGATTTATAAAGCCAACCCTTTGATTCGAGAATGCCGCTCCAATTTATTATTGCATGCCAGAGCAGAAAGGATCCAAGCCATCGTTCGGTGATTGTCCAGGGCGAGTTGGGGTCAATGATAAACATCATTAGGATCACGCTCAGAACTATATGTACAACAAGATATGGCCTGGCGTGGTCAAACATTTCCGGACGATATCGCTTTTGATTTGTAACTGTAACTTCCGCAAGAGCCTCCTTCAGTGGAAGGTCACGAGGCCGCCAGCTGAGGGGCATGAACCAGATTCTGATTTTGTCGATCCAGCTAGAAGTTGCTTTCGCGTCATTCCAGAGGATTCGGTAATAATGGAAATTGATGGTGATAGGGTTAAAGGACAACGGAGGATTATACATCCCGTACACTACTTTCTCTTCTTCCTCGGCATAGGTACCGAACAACCTGTCCCATATGATGAGAAATTCTCCAAAGTTCTTGTCAAGATAGGAGAAGTTAATTCCATGGTGAACACGATGATGGGAGGGGGTCGTGAACAGGTATTCGATCCAGGTCCAGAGTTTCGGAATAAATTCAGTGTGATGAAGAAATGATATGAAGAGATGAATGCCGGTCAGCATGTAGATGTCAACAGGCTTGAATCCGATCAGCGTCAGCGGCCAGAAAAACAAAAATGAGAAGAGACGCTGCGTAACACTTGCGCGTAAGGCCACAAAAAAATTCATCTCTTCTGCGGAGTGATGTGGTGAGTGAGCTGCCCACATAATGTTAATTGAATGCCCCCAACGATGTACCCAGTAAAAGATGAAGTCGATTGCAAATAGCAGTATGATGAATGTACCTATGTTCATTTCAAGGTTCTCAATGAGTCGGAAATTGCTCCACAGCCATCCATATGATTCGTAGACTCCGACGGCGACCAACACATTCATGGTTTGATTCCCGAGTGCTGTTCCGAAGTTTGCAACTGCCTCCTGGAATGAGATGAAGTGCTTTCGATAGAGCAGGCACAGACTCATTTCAATCAAAATAAATCCTAAAGCGAGCGGTGTCAGGAGGGCGTATATATTTTTGTCCATGATGAGTTGGTGAGGTTGAACAAACCTACCGGATGTTTATATGAGATAGTTATCAATGTTCGTCAGCTGTCCGAATGGAGTTTGGACGTTTTTGCAACCACCAGTTAACGAACGCATTTTGAGTTGTGATTTTCGCCAGAAACAACGTGGTAACATTAAATCACAAGCCGGGTGATCTTCGGAATCAGATCGGGACACCAATTCACTTGTTGCAATAATTGCAATTGACGGAACTTTGATGTAGTATTATTTACAAATCCCACTTACCCTCCTAAGCCGTGGGCAACGCTAACAGCATACAAACTCTATTCCTGGAAGAAGTCAGAAAAAGTCTGCCCTCTAACCGATCCTTTGTCGACGAGTTGGCAGAAGCGTTAAGCATCAGTAAGGACAGTGCTTATCGCAGAATTCGCGGCGAGACTGTGTTATCGCTTGATGAAGCTAAAAAGCTTTGTGACTATTCAGGTGTTTCAATCGACACTCTGTTTTCGCCTACATCGAAAACCGTTCCGTTCATTGATCATGCAGCTGGTGCAAACCTTACCCTTGAACAATGGCTGAATTCGATTTTGAAGAGCCTCTCAGCGATCACCGACATCATATATGCTGCAAGAGACATCCCTATCTTCCATCTGTTTCGAAAACCAGAGCTCGCGGCCTTCAAGCTTTTCTTCTGGCAGAAGACGGTGATGAGCAATCCCGCGTTTCTGAAGCAGGCATTCGACCCCGACGCCGTTCCTAAAGAAATGCTATTGCTAGGAGAGCGCATATGGAGAAAATACACGACGATCCCGAGCATAGAAATATGGGGAGCCGAAGCGGCCCACAATACGTTGAAGCAAATCCAGTTCTATGAAGACTGCGGCTTCTTCGCACAGCGTAGTCAGGCGTCGCGACTTTGCGACGAGCTGGTAGACCTCCTCGCCACAATTCAGGCTGAAGCATCTGATGCCCGAAAAACTGATGGCAGCACATTTAATCTTTATCACAACGAGGTGTTGACGACAGACAACCTTGTCTTTACCCGCACACGAGATGGTCAGCTAACGTTTATTAATTACAATGGAACCGGTCTTCTGGCCACGCGGCATAATGGATTTTGTGATAACACCCATCAATACCTCATTTCATTGATCAAGCACTCCACACTGATCAGTGGTACCGCTGAGAAGGAACGGATCAAACTTTTTTCGAGAATGACCAGATCTCTGACTGACTTCAGGGCCACTGTTCCAGCCCAGCCATTGTCCGCACGTGTCTCTCATGACGGCCGCGCTACGTGACGCACAGTGAATACAACAACGCTCAAACAGCTTTTCCCAACAATCGGCACGTCCTTTTCACAAAGAACTGTATCTTCGCAATTTAATTGGCAACCATAAAATCGTGAAGAGAACCCCGCTGCTGATAACACTTGCAATCGTCGTTACCATTGCTGGTGGATACTATCTCTACTCAAAGATTTTTCATAAGGCTTTTATCCGGGGATGGGACGTTGTACCAGCCGAATCGATTTTTGTTTATGAAGGCAGCAATTGCAAAAGCTGTTTGAATGACCTCCGCGCCTCGTCGGTAGTGAAACTTGTCAATCTGGCAATATTTCCTCCTGAGGATCGCGATTCTCTAAAGAACATCACAGATATCGTTTTGCAGAATTTCCAGCAAGGTGCATTTGTATCCCTGCACGCTACAAAGAAGGACGACTTCGACTTTATATTTTATTTGCCAAATACCGACCAATTGAAAACACAGTTTAAGGTATTTGTGGATCAGCTAGGCAAGAACGGTAGTAAGCTGAAGATTTCGGAGCGGCAGTACAACGATGTGACGATTTACGAAGGGACCTCTGGAAAACGCACGTTCTCCTGGGTAGAACTGGATAACATCTGGGTGGCAAGTTTTACACCGATTCTAATCGAGGATGTTGTTCGCACTTACAATCACGAGGCCCGTAGCTTTGGAGATGAGATATCGGAAGCATATAAATTGCCTACCGTCAGGAAAGATGGTGGTAATATTTACCTGAACATGAAGAAAGCCACTCAATGGCTTACTCTGTTCACTAATGATGAACCGTCGTTATTGCTTCGACAGTTTGGAGAATCTGCCCTCTTGGACGTTAAGATCAGTGACAAAACTAATTTTGTGCTCAATGGATTTTGCCTCGATAGCGCCCGAAATCCTTCCTACTTCCTCTCTACATTCAGTAGCCAGAAACCGGTTTCCTTTAATCTGAAGAATTATGTATCCAATCGTGCTGTGATGGTAGCGACATATGGAATCAGCGATGGCAAGGCATTCAGCAAGGACCTGAAGGCTTTTAACAATACTGCCAGGCATTCTTCCGATAGTCTTGCAAAGATAAGCGATACGTATAAGGTTAATCTTACCGACCTCACGGGTACTATTACCGGAGAAATGGGCCTGTGCTGGCTCGAAGCTAAAGGGAATACCTTGTCGAAGGTGCTGATCGTTAACAGCTCAAGTGCTGATCAGTGGATCTCGACTTTTAACAGGTTATCAGAACAGGTAAGTATCGACACGATATTTTACGAAAAGTATGCTGACTACGAGATTCGCGAGCTCCCGGTATTCCGGCTCCCGGAAAAGCTCCTCTGGCCATTGGTTTCAGGATTCAATTCCAGTTACTATACAAAGCTTGGAAACGCTGTCATAATCGGTGACGACCTGGAGCAACTGAAGCGCTTTCTTGATGACATCGATCGTGAAGAAACGTGGGGAAAATCGGTGGCACACAACAAGTACCTGGAGTCTACGCTATTGGAATCCAACATCAGCCTCTACATCAACACACCGAGAGTATGGAACATTCTCGAGGCATCGCTGCATGGAAAGTGGAAGACGTTTTTATCTGACAATCGTGTCCTCGTTAACTCGATTGGCATGGGCGCCTTGCAATTCAGTCACCTGAACGATAGCTATTACACGAACATCTCCTGGAATTACAAAGTGGTATCGTCTGGCGGTCAGGCCAGCGAGGCAACAACGACCGATAAGACGATTACGAACGTTGACGAAGCCATCACGCAGATGCACGTGATCAGAAGCCACATAAGCAAGCGTGCAGAGGTATTGATACAGGATTCGACCCGATTGCTTCGGCAGGTTTCCGCCGAGGGTAAAGTCCTATGGCAGCTTCAGCTAGACGGTCCGTTGACTGGGGCAGTTGAAGAAGTCGACTTCTTTAACAATGGTAAGTTGCAATACTTCTTCGCTACGCCCGGTAAACTGCACGTTGTTGACAGGCTGGGCAATTATGTGAAGCCGTTTCCTGTTTCCATCACCGAACGCGAGATCGATTTTGTTAGCATCGTGGACTATGACCATAGTAAGAAGTATCGTTTCCTGATTGCGGGCAAAAGCGGGAAATTGTGGATGTATGATAAGCAGGGAACGAACCTGGAGGGATGGACACCTAAGAATCTGGAGAATGAGCTCTTCGCTGCGCCGCGCCATTATCGCATTCGCGGCAAGGACTACGTAGTGGCCATACGCCGCGATGGAAACGCGTATGTGCTGAACCGGCGGGGAGAAACGCTCAAGGGATTTCCTATAAATCTTAATGCAAGACCTGTCGGAGGATATTCCCTGGAGCAGGGTAGCAGTTTGCAGAATACCAACATCGTGGTAATCTCCCGCGACGGTTTCCGGATCAAATTTAACCTCGAAGGAAAGATACCTCATCGCGAGGCGCTCGTGAAGAATGCGGCAGATGCACGCTTTGGACTTATTGAAGAACAGGATGGCAAGTCGTATCTGATTCTTCGTCAGGAGCCGAGGCAACTGGCGCTCTTTGATGATGACCTGAAAGAGTTGGTATCGAGCGATTTTGTCGGTAATAATCAGGCGCGAATTAAATTTCTTGATTACGGCGCGGGCAGAAAATTCATAACGATAACCGATCAAACTCAGGATCTGTCTTACGTTTACAACGGAGCTGGGAAGCTACTCACTGCGATACCGGTGGAAAGCAGCGTCATTGCTCTGCAACCCGTTGATCTTGAAAGGATTCGGATCTATTCTGCTCTGGACAAATCTCTGACAATCCAACAATTCTAGATTCAAACCCGTGTCTTTGAGCTTGCGGTACGACGATAAGGAGCAAATTGCCGTTGTGATCAATTAGCTGCCGATATTCGGCTGTTTGCGGGCATCCAGCCGCTGTTACTTTTTGGAGTGGAACGTATCTAATTGTAAAATAATTAGTTATGATTCCCAGGCTCTTTTTGGTGGTTGTAGGCCTTCTTGGTGTCACCACTATTGTAAATGGTCAGGTTGATGTTCACCTTGGCGTGACAACGGCCTTCAATGCCACGTTCGTTTTGGACGATGGACTTTCTCAGGCACCCAGGTATCGCCCTCAGCAGACTTTCAAATGGGCACCCATTGGATTTAATGCTGGTATCGACTTAAGCCGTGGCTTTGGGCTGTCGCTTGAATCCATTTTGGCTAAACAAGGTCAGATCTACGATATCATAAATGTTGCCGATCAGGTCGTGGGACAGCGTAACATCCAGTATGAATGCCTCCAGTTGCCATTGCTGATGCGCTTCATGAGCAAGGGTAACTCTGGTGTACGTGGCAATTTCAACCTTGGCCCACAACTATCGATACTTACCAGGGCTTCTGAGATCATTCAATACAGTGCCTCAACACAAACATTTCCCAAGGGCGCAACGCTACCGGCAGGCGCCACCGACGTAACGTCTCACCCGGATGGATCGGTCACGGCTACAGTTCCGGCACAAAGCCCGAAGGAGTTGGCCAGCAAAGAAACTGAGAGTTTCAAGAATGCGGAATTTCAGATAGCAGCCGCTGTCGGAATGGACATCGATCTCGCTCGTCACTTTTATCTTACCGTTCAGGCGCGCGGAAACTACAGCGTAACTGATCTGCGTAACTCAGACGCGATAGAGGCGCTCAAGCAGGGAAAATCAAGCGATGTATTTGGCAAGCGTGCTAACCTGACAGCAGGCGTACAAATGGGACTTCACTTTGTGTTTGGTTCCACGAGATCATTCAAATACAAGGGTGCCAAGAACTGATATTGACTTACCCAGCTACCTTGCTTAGAAACTCTCTGATAGAATCGTAAACAGCCTTTAACTGGGCTTCAGTTATGACGTAAGGAGGTACCATATAAATGGTATTGCCTAACGGCCGAAGCAGTATGTCTCTTTCCAGGAAGAATGGGTAGATCTTTTTTCTTAACGCGTTGCTATACGAGTCGCCTTCGTTTGTTTTGATATCAAGCGCCATTATGGTACCACGGGATCGGGCATTCGAGACAACCGGGTAGTTCGTCAGTTCTGTAACAAAGTCGCTGTGCGTCCTGCTGATCATAGAGATTTGTTGCTGACATACCTCACTTGTTAATATTTCAAAACTTGCGTTGGCGGCTGCGCAGGCAATAGGGTTCGCAGTATAGGAGTGCCCATGGAAAAAAGTCTTTGAGAAGTCATCCGTTCGGAAGGCATCCAGAATCTTGTCCGAGCAGCTCGTTATTGATAGTGGCATCGTGCCGCCTGTTATTCCCTTGGAAATCGCGACGATATCAGGTTGTTGTTCGAGGTAGTCTGAGGCAAAGTACTTCCCGGTTCTTCCGAATCCTGTAAACACTTCGTCGGCTATGCATACTACGTCATGGCTATGGGCAATTTGCAGGAGTTCGTTCAAAACTGCTTCCCGGTACATTCGCATTCCTGAGGCTCCCTGAACGAGGGGTTCGTATATGAAAACAGCGGTATCGCCCTGAGAAACCAATTTTTTGAACTGGTCAATAACACGCTGCTCGCGGTCTGCATTTGGAAACTCCAGAAAATTCACGTCAAACAGCATGTCAGAGAATGGTGCCGTGAACAGGCCTCGCTCTCCGACAGCCATTGCACCAAAAGTGTCACCATGATAGGCTCCGTCCAGCGCGATGATCCTCTTCTTTTCTATTCCCCGGTTGCGCCAGTATTGAACAGCCATCTTCACAGCCACCTCAACTGCAGTGCTACCGTTATCGGAGAAGAATACCCTTTCCTGATTCTTTGGCAGGATGCTCAGAACCCTTTCCGCTAACGTAATGGCTGGAGCATGAGTGAAACCTGCAAAGATCACATGGTCAAGTCTTGATGCCTGCGCTGCTACCGCCGCCGCTATGTGCGGATGAGAATGGCCATGGAGATTTACCCACCACGATGACACTGCATCGATAATCTTCCGGCCATCGAGCGTATGAAGAAAAACTCCCGACGCTTCAGTAACGACTATCGGTTTGGATTCACTCAACAGGGGTGTAAAGGGATGCCAGATCAGCGACTGGTCTTTTTGATTCAGTTCATGCATTCCAGGTAAGCAATAATTTATCGGCGTAACTTCGAACTATCTGCCGGTTGATTTCCTTTTCCTTTTCTATTCTAAGCAGACATCGTACATCGGCGTGATGCAGGATGATCTCCTCACTTTGCGGATTTCTTTCGCCGTTGAAGATTATTCCTTTTAGTGGCAAACCCCGCCTGCGCAATTCACTCACTGAAAGAAGCGTGTGATTGATGCTCCCCAAATATAGATCAGCGACCAACACTATTTCAGAATTGAAACGCTCAGCAATTTCAATCACGAAGTTCTCCTGGTTCAGCGGAACGAGGCAGCCGCCGGCGCCCTCGATGATTACTGTACGTTCTGTACGTGGTAATTCAAAGCAATCCATTTCGATCCTGATGTCTTCCAGTTTTGCCGCTGCATGGGGCGATGCAGGCAACTTCAGAAAATATTGTTCATCATGAAATACTGTCGACGGGTTTGATACCAGTCCCTTCACCGTTTCGCGATCGAGAGGAAGACCTGCTTGCACAGGTTTCCAATAGTCTGCGTTAAGCGCCTCGCAGAGTATTGCTGATACGAGTGTTTTACCACTGTCAGTGTCAATTCCAGTGACGAAATAATTCATCAGTCGTAATGTTGTTGTTAAGTGCGAATGATCTCCTCATTTTTTACCCTGCTTGTATTCGTCTTACAGTGGACATAAATACCCGGGGCAAACGTGATAATGCTTCAATATTCAACTTTGTTTAATTCACCTGCAAGCGCCCTGATGTCTTCTTCGCGGTTGAAGGCATGTAAACAAATCCGAATGCGTTCACTTCCGGCAGGGACCGTTGGCCGACGAATAGGTCGGACATCAAATCCTTTGCCACGAAGAGTCGCTGCAACTTGTGAGACGCGATCATTACCGGGGATAACTACCCGTTGAATTGCCGTTCCTGTCGGGACGAAAGCAGCAGTCGCAGACATGGAATTGGTAAAGCATTTAATATTATTGGTCAGGCGCTGAATCAATTCAGGATGACTTTGCAGAAACCTGAATGCGCACGACAGCGTGATTAAGTTGTGCGGTGGGAGAGCAGTCGTATAAATAAAAGGTCGCGACGTATTGATGAGGTATTGCTTCAATACCTGTGGCCCGGCAACACAAGCTCCGTGACAGCCCATTGCCTTTCCGAAAGTGTGGATTCGAACACCGACCTTATCAGCCAGCCCCAGAGACAATGCCATTCCGCCTCCGTTATTTCCCTCAAGCCCTGTGCTGTGCGCCTCGTCGAGTATAATCGTTGCATTGGCTTTCTCTGCCAAAGCCACCAATTCAACAAGAGGACATCGATCACCATCCATAGAATATATGGATTCAACCACAATGAACGCCTGACCATTGGTTGATTGTTTGAGTTTATTTTCCAGATCGTCAAGGTCATTGTGGCGGAAGCTCAGTCGTCGGGCCAGGCTTAATCGAGCTCCGTCTTTGATACTTGCATGCGCATATTCATCGTAGATGATCGTGTCGTTTCGGTGAGCAAGCGAAGACAATACACCGAGATTCGCTGAATAACCGGAATTGAACAGTAGTACGGATTCTGACTGAAAAATGATGGCAAGCTGCGACTCAACGTCTTCGGCGAGGGCGCTGTTGCCAGAAAGAAGTCTCGAACCTGTAGCGCCATTGTAGCGATCGTGAAACCCCCGCATCTGAGCATTGACCATATCAAACAGCTCACGTGAATGGGCGAGCCCAAGATAATCGTTACTCGTGAAGTCAATAAGATTGTTAGTCGATAACCGACGTTGAAGGCCAGTGGTGTCTAACTGTCTAAGTTCCGATTGAAGTCTGTCGAGAAGCGAAGCTATCATGATCCAAAGTA
Organism: Chryseolinea sp. T2; assembly: GCF_037203685.1. NCBI lineage: Bacteria > Pseudomonadati > Bacteroidota > Cytophagia > Cytophagales > Fulvivirgaceae > Chryseolinea > Chryseolinea sp. T2. The sequence goes on along the minus strand of NZ_JBBCAU010000006.1, from coordinate 514,044 downwards.
AAATACTTTCGTTCAATTACTTCAACAAACCTCCCTGATGCATCTTAAGATGTGCGTTGTCTGGCTTTTTCCATCTGATCCCAAAGTGCGTCCGGAATGTGCTCTAGGTCGCTGAACTCACCGCCGCTTCGCAGCCATTCGCCACCGTCAATTGTAATGACCTCGCCATTAACGTACGCAGAATAATCACTCATCAGGTAGGCGGCGAGATTGGCTAACTCCTGATGTTCGCCAACGCGTTTCAGAGGAACCCGTTGTGCAGGGTCGAACTTTTTGGCGAGGTCGCCCGGAAGCAACCGTGACCATGCACCCTCCGTCGGAAACGGACCCGGAGCTATGGCATTGCTTCGGATCTTATACTTCGCCCATTCAACAGCAAGCGACCGTGTAAGTGCAAGTACACCGGCTTTGCTACATGCAGAGGGCACCACGTATCCAGAGCCTGTCCAGGCATAGGTGGTGACAATATTGAGAAATACTCCCGGTTGCTTCCTTTCAATCCAGTTCTTCCCTGCTGCTAACGCAACATTATAGGTACCCTTCAGTACGATATCCACAATTGTATCAAACGCCCTGTGCGATAGCCGTTCCGTTGGACTTATGAAATTCCCTGCAGCATTATTTAATATGCCATGAACAGCACCGAACGCGGCCTCGCTATCGGCAATCATCTTCTCCACATCTTCATATTTTCGGATGTCACATGCCAGGGCGAGTACCTTGCCACCCGTTTCAGCTTCAAGGTCCCGCGCCGCCTGTTGCAGGACATCAAGCTTCCTGCTGGCAATAACCAATCGGGCGCCAAGTTGCAGGAAATACTTTCCCATAGAGCGCCCTAGTCCCGTACCTCCTCCTGTAACGATGATCGTTTTTCCTTCCAGTGATCCGGGTTTTAGCATTCCTTCCATGTCGATTGCGATTTAGAGTACATCAATATAGATGATCAGGTGAAAGATTGCTTACAGGCAACCACATTAATTCCGGGTAAGAGCTCTCAAATTCCTAATTGTAATTTTCAAACCTTAAATTGTGGGTAATATTTAATTTCAATCCCCACTTATGGCACGACTGCTCTCATTGCTCATACTTGTCATCGATATCATCGTCATCATCGACATAGTTAAGAGTAACAAGGACAACGAGAAAAAGATCCTCTGGATAATTGCAGTCGTTTTTCTGCCAGTGTTGGGACCACTTCTCTGGTACATCTTAGGTAAGAAATAGCGACTCGCATAATTAAATTCGCTGCCATCCGCTGGCAGCAAAAAAAAAGAGGCAGCCTTATGGGCAACCTCTTTAGTATAATTCATTGACGTGTCTGCTACTATGCACCAGGGCGCTGCTGATCGTCGTGCTTGTTTCTGCGCAATTGACGGCTCGCCCTGTTCTGTTCATGCTGAATGTGAGCGCGTTCACGTCTGGTAACTTTCCCATCGGCCTTTGCGCGGCATTCGGTTCTGTTAATTCTGCGTTGGTCGTGTACCGATTGTGCCGTTTCACGGCGTGTAAGTTCTCCAGTGGAAACGCCCTGCGCAATACGTGCTTGCTGATTCTGCTGGCGTTCATTAATTGCTGGTGTAGCTGTTTGTGCCGAAGCATTCAGGGCGATACCAAGCACTATGGCGATTGCTGCAAGGATAGTCTTTTTCATATTGTTTGCTGTTTTCATGACCCTTTGATCAGGCCTGGCAGCAAAGGTTTAAAACCGCGGGATGAAAAATCCTTAAATATTGCTAACAGGCAGATTTACAATGAATTGGCTTCCTTTCCCCTGTTCAGAAACAAGGCTTATGCTTCCTTTCAGGCGGTCGACAAGGGTTTTTACAATTGCCAATCCCAGGCCGTTTGATGACTCCCCGGCCGTCGGACGCGCGCTAAGCTTCTTGAATTTCTGGAAGAGATACGACTTATCCTTCTCCGAAAAACCTGGCCCCTGATCCTTCACTGCGATGGTGATCATGTTGTCAGTCTTCCAGGCTGAGATATCGACAGAAGCATTGCGATGAGAAAACTTAATCGCATTAGATAAAAGGTTATCTAAAATGCGATGCAGATAGTCGACATCACTGTGGATGACTTCGTTCTCGATCCGTTGAATGTTCAGATGAATGTTCTTGGACTCGGCAGCTGGCGAATAGGAATTCACCTTGTCAAGAATGAAAGCACTGATATCAATTTGCGAGTAGTTCGGTTCTACATTTTCTTCAATCATGTGGACATCCAGCAGGTCCGTTATGAGATCCAGACCTGATCGCGTGGCGTCCTTAATCATCTGCACATATGTCGTTTGTGGTGGATTGAGCCCCTTCTCCATTTCCATGATGTCGGCCAATCCCTTGATCCTGTTGAGTGGCGATTTCAGATCGTGCGCCACGATGCCCATGAGAGTATCTTTCTCGTGATTAAGGTCCGAAAGCTGGTGATTGTGTCGCGAGAGTTTTTCGTTTTGGTCAATAATCTCCTGACGTTGATTTTGAATGAACTGATTTTGGTGTTCCAGCTTTTGATTGATCTCATTGCGCTTCTTCAGATTTCTCCACTGAATGAATCCCAAAATGCTGATGAAAGCTATAACGATAATCAGTATGATGTTCTGCAGACGCTGTTGCTTAATGATGGCATCCTGCCCCTGCTGAAGATTGACCAGCCTTTCATTCTCTCTTTCCTTTCGCTCGATTTCAATCTCGAACTGAAAACGTTCTACCTGTCTCGCAAGATCGAGGTCTTTGCTTGAGTCGAGTAACGTCAGATAATGATTCATGTTTTCGAGTGCCAGTTGACTTTTCTTTTGGCGCTCGTTAACTTTCCAAAGATTATAATAGGCCTCCATCCGCGAGTTCAGTTCTTTGGTTCTGGTGGCTATTGCCAACGCCTGGTCGAAGTAACGCTTTGCATCGGCAACATTGTTGCTTGAAAATTCAATTTCCCCCATTGTCATCAAGGCCGAAGGCTGCAGGCGGACATTGTTCTTGTGAGTAATTACCGAAAGCCCTTCAGCACCTATAGCTTTTGCATTTTCATTGTTACCATCAAGCATATAGCTTCGGGCAATATACATTTTGATCTCAGCCAAATTGATTTCATCATTAATTGATCCGGCTGTGGAGTCGGCAAGCAACAGATAGCGAAGAGCTTTTTCGTGTTCATTAATATCCTGATAAAACCGGCCGGTTTGTACAAAGGCTGATGTGATGTCAGGCGTGATGCCTAACTGCATACGGATATTGTTCGCCTTAAGGAAGTTATTTTCTGCCTTGCGATTGTCGTTTTGTGAATGATACAACCTGGCGAGACTTTGATATGTGTATGCCTGCCCTGAGGCGTCACCAATGTCTTCAAATATCTTTTGCGCGTTAATGAAATACTCATAGGCGCGCGAAAGAATGCCTTGTTCAAAAAAGAGACGACCAAGATTGTTGTTTGAATATGCGATCTGAACCGAATCGTGATGTTGAGTGGCCACGCTCATGGCCTCTTCGTAAGATTCATAAGCTTTGATACGGTCGCCCTTATAGTTGTAGGCCACACCAATGAAGTTGGGTGATTCCGCCAGGTCTTTGGTAAAACCCAGTGATTTTGCCAGTGCGTATGCTTGCTTTGAATAAAGTATTGTACTATCGGGATAAGCTGATCGGTATTCCCAGGCCAGTTTGTTCAGTGCATGATACTTTTCTGCGCCTGTGCTTTCTGCGGCCTTCTTTCGCAGTTCATGAATGAGCTGAATGTTCTGAGAATGGGCTACGAAACAGAGACCTAAAAATAGGATCGTGAGGGCGTGGGTCTTCTTCACAAGATGGGGTTAAATCAATAGGTCTTGCCCAAATTTAGTGTTTCAAACGCGCATTTTAAAAGAGGGTTACACGTTAGTCCGTTTCTTCAAAGTTCATGTCCCTTCCGTAGGTCTCATCGATGGCCCGGAGCGCTATAAATGCGATGACAATTGTTGCTAAGCCAACTATCAAGGCACCGTTTATAATCCCCCATTGTTCCCGCAACAATTTGAAAAGCAATGTCAATGGTACGACTGTGCCGCGAATCACATTAGGGACGGTTGTCGCAACAGTAGACCTTAGGTTGGTGCCGAACTGCTCTGCCGCAATGGTGACAAACAAGGCCCAGTATCCAATACCCACACCGAGAACAAAACATGTCAGGTAGAACATCTGGACAGATCGGCTTGGCTGATACAGGTAGTAAACAATAAAGATCAGCGTCAGCAAAACGAAAAGCGCCACAATTCGCTTACGCGACCCCACAAGCTGACTCGAGAAGCCACTGATCAGATCTCCGATGGCGAGGCCTATGTAGGCGAACATCACTGCATTACCTGCCGAGACACTACCCTCAATGCCGAGTTCTTTAGCGAACTCGGGAGAGAACGTGATCAGTATACCAATACAAAACCAGATGGGGAGACCGATAAAGATGCACCCCATAAATTTTTTAAAGCGCTCACGGGTCTTAAACAGTTGAAAGAAGTTTCCTCGTTCGATTTCCTTTTCACGTGTCCGGAGAAATATGCCTGATTCAAAAACACTGACCCGCGCAAGCAATAGCATTATGCCCAGACCTCCTCCTATAAAAAAAGCTTGCGTCCATGGTCGGGTGCTTGCGATGTAATTGGCAAACACGGCGCCCAGGAGTCCAACGGTTGCGATGATTGTTGTTCCATAACCACGAAGGTGTTTGGGAAGGGTTTCAGATACAAGTGTAACGCCGGCGCCGAGTTCACCGGCAAGACCAATGCCTGCAATGAATCGAAGGATAGCGTATTGATCTACATTACTTACAAAGCCATTCGCAATGTTCGCTAGTGAATACATCAGTATGGACCCAAACAGTACTGACAGCCTTCCGCGTTTGTCGCCCATGATGCCCCAGATGAATCCACCCACGAGCAGGCCAGTCATTTGAACCTGAAGCAGAAATTCGCCTTGAGAAAAGAGCTGATCTTCGGGAACGCCGAGATCAATCAGGCTGTTGCGCCTTACAATACTGAACAGCAGGAGGTCGTAAATGTCAACGAAGTATCCGAGAGCCGCTACGATTACAGGGAGTCCGAATAGCTGGCGTAAATCGTCACGCCGCAAATTGTCTTGATTCATGAAGCCGATTCTATCCTAAAAATAGAAATCCCCGGCCATTCACGAAACACTGCTGACAAATGACAGATCAGGTGACAGCATATTCAACGCATCACATCACCTGTTGTGCGCAAAATGAAGATGTGAGAGATGTCAGAGACCCTTCAATGCCTGGTCGAGATCAGCGACAATATCCTCGGAGTCCTCAATCCCAATGCTAAGACGAATAAGCGAATCCACAAGCCCGTTCTTAATCCGCTCTTCTTTTGGAATACTGGCGTGGGTCATTGATGCAGGGTGATTAATGAGCGATTCAACGCCTCCCAGCGATTCCGCCAGGGAGAAAATCTTTACGCTCTCCATCAGCTTTGTAGCGGTTTCAATGCTGTCATCTTTCAATGTGAAAGAAAGCATTCCGCCAAAGTCTTTCATCTGACTACGCGCAACGGCATGGTTAGGGTGATCGCTGAATCCTGGCCAATAGACCTTGCCAACTTTAGGATGAGACCGTAGGTACTCTGCCACGATCTTCCCGTTAAAGCAATGGCGCTCCATGCGGAGATGAAGAGTTTTTATTCCTCTGAGGACAAGGAAGGAGTCCTGAGGGCCAGGAACGGCGCCACAAGAGTTCATGATGAAGTGAAGGTCCTGATAAAGCTTATCATCATTCGTGACGAGCGCCCCCATGATCACATCCGAATGGCCACCCAGGTATTTAGTTACCGAATGCATAACGATGTCGGCCCCGAGGTCAAGTGGGTTTTGCAGGTAGGGAGATGCAAATGTATTGTCAACAGCGACGATGACTTTTTTCTTCTTTACAAGGTCGACCGCTCCTTTGATGTCGACGATATTCATTAAGGGATTCGTTGGCGTTTCAATCCATAGCAGCTTTGTGTTGTCATTTAGCAGCGGACCGATATTTTTGAGGTCGGTCAGGTCTGTGAAATGAAACTTGATGCCATACTTTTCAAAGACGCGACGGAACATCCTATAGGATCCGCCATAGAGGTCGTGACTCGTGATTACTTCATCACCAGGTGACAGTAATTTGATTACAGCGTCAGTTGCGCCCATCCCTGATGAAAAGCATATCGCGTGCTTGCCATTCTCAAGAGCGGCAAGGCTTTTTTGTAATGCATTGCGTGTGGGATTGGCACCTCGTGCGTACGCATAGCCCTTATGTTGGGCAGGTGACTCCTGCACATAGGTGGAGGTTTGATATATCGGCGTCATTATTGCGCCGGTTGAGGGATCAGGTTCTACTCCCGCATGAACGACTTTCGTTCCAAATTTCATGGTCTCAATTTTTGTATGTCCGGGGATACATGGAATCATCCGCCAATTTTAGCCGTCGAAATGAAGGCAGACTCTGGCAAATTCCATCTTCCAAATTACTTTAACCGATTGTCGCAGCCGTTCTCAGCAACACGCGACGTGCGCAAATTAAATCGTGCGTGAAATATCAAACTTCTCGAGATAGTCAGCTACACGACGCACAACGCTGCCTCCAAGCGCGCCATCAACGACACGATGGTCATAAGAATGCGAGAGGAAACATTTGTGACGGATAGCGATTGCATCGCCGTAAGGAGTCTCAACGACCGAAGGTTTTTTCTGAATCGCTCCAATAGCAATGATTGCCACCTGCGGCTGCATGATGATTGGAGTACCCATTACGTTTCCAAAGGTTCCGACGTTTGATATGGTGAATGTACCTCCTGCGAGATCGTCGGGTTTGAGTTTATTGTTACGTGCGCGTTTTACGAGGTCGTTTACTGCCTTTGCCAGTCCGGACAGGTTGAGTTGATCAGCATTCCGGATAACGGGAACAATAAGATTACCGGAAGGAAGTGCAACCGCTATTCCAATATTGATATCGCGCTTCCTGATAATCTTATCACCATCCACCTGGATATTGACCATTGGATAGTCACGTATTGCCAGGGCTACAGCTTCTACGAATATCGGAGTGAAGGTCAATGCATCGCCTTCCCGTTTTTGAAATTCATTCTTGACTCTGTTGCGCCAGATCACAAGATTAGATACATCAGCCTCTACGAACGACGTGACATGTGGCGCTATGCGCTTCGATTCCACCATTCGTTCAGCGATCATCTTTCGCATCCGGTCCATCTGGATGATCTCATCGCCTGCGCTAATCGATGCCGGAACACTCGTAACGATAGGGGTGGACGCAATCTTTGGCATCGAAGCTGGCGGTATTACTATGCCACCTTTTCTTTGCTGAACAAAGTCCAGGACATCTTTCTTAGTGACCCGTCCTTCAGCACCCGTACCTGCTATGGCATCGAGCTCGGCTATAGAGATGTTCTCTTCTTTGGCAATGTTTTTCACCAATGGAGAGTAAAACTTAGTGCTTGATTTGAAGTCGTGAGTTACGGGTGATCCGTTTGAAGGTATGACAACCGGAGTTGCCTGCGACGCGCTGCCGTTCTTGTGAACACCGTTCTCAGCGGCAGGAAGTGGTTCCGCCTGCTTGATTTCTTCAGCCGACGCGTCAAGGATTGCAATTGGCGATCCAACCTGGATAATGTCGCCAACTTTAGCCAATACCTCCTTCAGTGTACCCGCGTGTGTTGAGGGGATTTCGGTGTCAACCTTATCTGTAGCCACCTCCAGAACGGACTCCTCCAGTTCAATCCGGTCGCCAGGCTTCTTCAGCCACGACAGGATTGTAGCTTCCACAATACTTTCGCCCATTTTAGGCATGATCAGTTCCACGAGTGCCATGCGGTCAGAGATTTGAGGGCGAAGTTAATACTTTTCAAGAGTTGTACTATCCCACAGCCTTACAGTGAGACAATTGGAGGGTTTGTACTTTTAGTGTTGATTGCCAATTCAAAATATAGTTACTTGACCGCCTTATTTTACATATGATTATGACCAGCATTTCGCACGCTTTCGCAATGAAAATTTGGAGTCGTACATCTTTTGCCGTATTGCTCTTATCGATCGCCCTTGTTTCTAATGCCCAGCACGAGACCCCGACACCAATCGAGGGTAGGTGGGACATTACGATTGACAAGGATGGAAAGTTTCTACCCTCATGGCTCGAAGTGGAGCATTCAGGGATTAAGACGCTAGTAGGACGATTCGTATATGCAGGCGGCAGTGCACGGCCGATCTCTGAAGTCAAATTCTCCGATGGCAAGTTCAGCTTCTCTATCCCTCCACAATGGGAGAAGGAGGACCGCTATCTTGATTTCGAGGGAACTGTGTCCGGTGACAAACTCACGGGAACAATGGTATTTGTAGACGGAAAAACTTACAACTGGACGGCTGTACGCGCACCAAAGCTGAAGCGTACCGGCGAGCCACAGTGGGGCAAGCCCGTAAAACTATTCGATGGTAAGGATCTCAAAGGATGGCATACTACAGGCGACAACCAGTGGATCGTTGAGAACGGTGTATTGAGAAGTCCCAAATCCGGTTCTAACCTCGTGAGCGACCAGACGTTTACCGACTTTAAACTTCACGTTGAGTTTCGCTATGAGAAGGGCAGCAACAGCGGCGTTTATCTGCGTGGTCGCTATGAGGTACAAATAGAAGACAGCAAGGGCAAAGAGCCCTGGAAGGGATATCTCGGTGGTGTTTATGGATTCATCGCACCAAGTGAAATGGTTGCAAAGGACGCCGGAGAATGGCAGTCGTATGACATCACCCTCGTTGGCCGTATGGTCACGATCGTTGCGAATGGCAAGACCATTATTACCAACCAGGAGATTCCAGGTATTACCGGTGGTGCTCTTGACAGCAAAGAGGACGAACCCGGTCCTATTTATTTCCAGGGCGATCACGGTCCGATAGACCTTCGCAACATTGTAATCACCCCTGCAATCAGCAAGTAATACCGCCCTCCTATAGCCAGGAGACCAATTATTAATATCAACGGCCGGATCAGGAGTTTTCCACTCGTGGTCCGGCCGTATTATTTTAAAGGAAAATTCAGTTTGAATAGTGGTATTCGTCAGCGTTCCTGTCTCTTGGTCGGAATAGACTCGTAAATTTGGGAGAACACTACTGATTGCGATGACTCACGAGCTTCCGGAGGAAGACATTATCAACGCGATACGCGAAGGAAACACCGTCGCTTTTCAACACGTATTCGACTCTTGCTATGAGCCGTTATGTGGCTATGCATTTAGTATTCTTCGCGATACCGCGGAGGCGGAAGACATCGTTCAATCGGTATTCATGAAGTTATGGGAGAAGCGCGACTTGCTGGAAGTCAGACAGTCTGTGCGATCATATTTATTCAAGGCAGTGTACAACCAGTGTTTGAATCACATTGAGCATCGCGCGGTTAAATCGCGCTATCAGGCATACAGCCAGCTTGAAGCGGTTGAAGCAACAAGCGATCCTGATCCGTTCCCCGAAGAACTGGATCAAAAGATTCGACTGGCGGTTGACAACCTCCCGCCGCAATGCAAAAAGATCTTTATGATGAGCAGGTATGATGGTCTCCGCTATCCGGAGATTTCGTCTCGTCTCAACATATCGGTAAACACAATACAAAATCAGATCTGTAAGGCCCTTCGACTCCTTCGGACGGAATTGAAGGACAGTACAGACGAATAATGGTCAATGCATGAGCAGCATGAGCAAAATTGAAATCAATGATGACCTCATCGCACGCTTTCTAACTGGAGACGCGTTGCCCGAGGAGGCCATCGCCGTAACTGACTGGATAAAGGATTCGCGAAATCGCGAGCACTTTGAACAGATGGAAGCAACATGGCGTCAGTCGGCGGTAATTCCCGTGCCCAAATTTGACAAAGCGTCGGCATGGAAGAAGGTATCGGACAGCGTGCATATGCCGCCGGTAACCGGAGTTCCGGTTCGCACGCGTTCGTGGTGGCCATTGGGTATTGCTGCTTCATTACTGGTCATAGCCCTTTCGGCTTATTTCGTTTTCTTCGCACCATCCAGGACACCCGAAACTGAACTCGGTACCGTTGCGACTTCAGACAGCTTCAGATTCATTGAACTTCCGGACCGCTCCACTGTCACGCTCCACAGAAATAGTGAATTGCAGTATCCGGATCAGTTTGAGGCCGGAATCAGAAGAGTCAGGTTGAAGCAGGGACAGGCATATTTTAATGTCACCCACGATGCAGGACGGCCATTTATTGTCGATGCGGGAGAGTTGACAATCAAGGTTTTAGGTACCGAATTCAATGTTAAAATGGATGAGGCCCAGATGATGGTTCATGTCAGAGAAGGCCGGGTCCTGTTAACATCGGCAGTAGACAGCGTAACGATAACGAGTGGAATGACCGCTGGCGTAAGATTCGGCCGGTTTTCAGTTACCGAGGTTCCGGTAGGCAATTTATATAGCTACGCCACGCAGCGTCTCGTATTCGACGATGCGCCGCTGAGCGAAGTGATTCGCGACCTGGAGGGCAGCTATCCGTACACGTTTGAATTGAAAAACACCGCCCTTGAAAATTGCCGACTGACAGCAACTTTCTATAAGGATGATATCGATAAAATTGTAAATTTAGTGGCGGAAACACTCAATCTTACCGTCGCGAAAAATGGCAGGCACTTTACTATTACGGGAGAGGGATGTCTGTAGAGTGTGTTTGGTGTTGGTACTGTGGGTTGCAGGCATTTCATTACAGGCGCAGTCTGTTGGCGCGCGTAAGGTAAGCTGCGCGTTCACCTCAACGCGTCTTGATGAGGTTATCCGTCATCTTTCTGTTGAGGCTGGTGTCAGCTTTATCTACAGCTCAAACAAAACTGATCTAAACAGGGCCGTTACGCTGAGCATTGATAATCGCTCGTTGGAAGAAACCCTTGCACTGATAGGTTCACAACTGGGTATCGAATTCAAGATCCAGGGTCGTTATGTAATGATTAAGCAGCTTCAGATTGAAGCGAGGACGTCACGCAACGCAGTGGGTAGGGTACCGATGGGTGCGAGGAAACTGTCAAGTGACTTATCATACTATGCGCCTTCGAAGCAGCAGTCTTCCTCAAATCGTCTGCAGATCCCTGCTTTTGCCGAACGAATGGATCCTACTTTCATTCCTGCACTAACCACGACACAGCTTAATACAATTCCCACTACGGAATTGCGTAAAGTAAGCATGAATCATTATCGTCCTGGCTTGTTTGTGTCGGTTGGGCCGCTCCTCAATGACTATTCCTCCGGTATCGAAATGCAGGCTGGAATTCAGCGCGCTTATTTTGTTTTTACTCCGAGCTGGCTTAGCAATGGTCGGTTCCACGTGGGTTATGGAATTGGAACATCCATTGATCTTGGTCATAATCTGTCTTTTAATCCCATCTATAGCTTTAACACATCCCGACATTCTACAACATCTTCCTGGAGAAATAATCAGGGGATAAATGAACTGGAGATGAAAGAAAAAACTGTACATCATCAGGTTAAACTAATGATCCAATACGCAGTAACACCCTCATTCATGGTTAAGTTGGGTCCGACAATCAATCAATCCACCACAGACTACGATACATATCGCACGACCACATTTGTCCAAAGGAGATCGATTATCGTAGATGATGGAAATGGCGGAGGTTATGGCAATGTGGTTGTTGTAAACCAGGTGGATGCCTCAAACAAGTCCGCCGCATTACTGTCAACACAACGGGTACGTGACGCCTGGTTGGGTTGGGAAGCTTCGATTGCCCTCAAAATAAATTTTCTGGAGAAGAAGTAGTGGCAGTCAGGTCTTCGCCTGTCTCTGGATTGAATGCTAAACTATCCGGAGATGTCAAACAGAATCAAAGAAGCTGTGTCAGTCATTGTTGCACTCGCGCTTGTAGCGGCGATGCAATATTTTGCAGCGAAAGATTGCTGCCGTCCATTTGATCCACCACATGCCCGTGCTTTACAGGACGCACGCCACCCATAATGAAGCAGACTGCGAAGCGCAAGGTCTACTAAAACGACCTCATGGTATCTTCTCTTCATTGAAGATCACAGCGATTTTCTGAAGCGCGACTTCTACTTCTTTATGAAGAGGACTTTCGGTAACAGTCCCAAGATTAATTGAAATGAAATAGTAAATGTCTTTAGTGGGCAGATAATACAACTGACAGCCCGCCCCGAGTCCTCCTCCGCTGTGACCATATGACTCTGTGCTATCGAGCAACGTCCGGTCCAATCCGAGACCATAGGTTGGATTTCCTTTAGCATCGTTTACCCAATGCTTCATTTGCCGGAGCGATTCCTCAGTAATCAGCTTGCCCTCCATTAATCCCTTTAAAAAGAGGACTGCGTCTGCAGGTGTTGATACGATTCCATCGTCGCCGATCATAGCCCGCACGTTGTTTCGCTGAAGCACTGAAACGTTCTCAATGTTTCCGTTGCTGTATCTGTCCCAGTAGCTGTTTACAAGTGTACTATGGTCAAGATATCCGTCGCTCTTGTAATAATACGTGTGCTGAAGATGCAACGGATCAAATATTTCCTTTTGCATGAAAGTGCCGTGATCACCGGTGACTTTGTCCAGTATAAGAGCAGCAATAAGGTAGTTTGTATTCCGATAAGAATATCGCGACCCTGGTTCGAAGTCGGGTGCCTTTCCACAGATGTAGGTTAGATAGTCCTCCGGTACAAACGGGTGACCAGGATCCTGCAGAAGTCGCGTGATATAACGGGGAGCACCATTGTATTCGGGAATGCCTGACGTATGATTTAATATCATCTCCACCGTTATCTCACGCGCACGTTTAATGCAATCGCTATGCTTTGGAAGAAGATATGTTGTGATTGGTGCTTTCAAATCGATGATTCCGCGCTCAGCAAGCTTTAGAATACAAACAGATGTGTAGGTCTTCGATATACTTTGCAGGTATTGAAGATTACAGGTCATCATGGGGGTCTTGTTTTCTACTTTTGCAAAGCCAGCGGCGTATTCCCATGATCCCTCCTTGCTCCAAACCGCTATGGCCGCACCAGGAACTTTATCAACAAGCCTGTTCATCACTTCTTTTATCGCTGAACTTTGAGAATATTCTCCTGACTCATTGCCTGTGCATGCTGTGGTGTTAAGATCATATACGATTGGTGCACAGTGGCTGCTCATAAGGATGAGCAACAGGGAAGCTCGACTCGTTATATTTCGTGCGACTAAAGATGAGCCAATCGTTATTAGTTTCCTGATCAGAAAGAACGTTGAGTATTTAGATGTTTGCATTGTTCCGGGGATTATTTGGCGATCATGACTCCTGTTTGAATCATCGTTTGAGGGATCATCTGAACAGTGGTATTGTAATGGGTGATGATCATGAACTGGTACCCCAGAAAAGGCGAGTAACGAAAATCTCCTGAATAACTATGAGCGCCGAAGGCTACCCCAACAGGAAGAGCGAACATTCCCTTTCCTCGATGACCTGTCGCAACCCAATTGCCATTCTCTGACCTATAAGAACTTGCAGGCGTAAATCCATAAACATATGCCGCTCCGAGTTTTGCCTCACCAAAACCATTTTCACCGATATCAGGTCGCCAGGCTAACTGGGTATAGGCCATCAATTGGTTTCCGACCTGACGATTTCGCATCCAGGCAAGTTGCAGTTGTTGAATCCAAGTGCCTTGTGAATTGAGGCTTATTTCGGTTCCCAGTCCGATTCCGATGTTCCGGAAATTGAGGTCGAGATTTCTGAATGGCAGGGCAAGAGCAGGAAAACTTACAGTGACAACAATTGGGAAGTCGTAGCGATCCTCTCGTTCCTGGGCCGGGCATTTAAGCACAACCACCACAATACTAATAATGAACAGCAAGCTTTTCACGGAAACATTTTTCACAATGTTACGATCAGTCCTCCTTCCGGTTGAGGCTGAAAAGCCTTCTTTTGGCTGAAGTGTCGTGAATTGATGCGTGAAGTGTCAGTCCTGAATGTGAAACCATTCTTTAAATGCGGAGGCCCGAATGCGACTCATAGGCACTTCGGAGGGTAGCCATTCGATCTTACGGACTAAAACGGAAAGCTTGCCATTGTCCAGCCTTCTGAAACCCGAAATTGCGCTTCGGCTTAGTATGTATTGCCGGTTCACTCTGAAGAAATTCTCCGAAGGAAGCGATCGTTCAAGTTTATCGAGCGACTGATCGAGCACGTGTTTCTTTCCACTAGTCGTCACCGCGATGACATAATGCTCATCCACGAAAAGTCCTGCCAGTTGGTCTGCGTCGACTTTAAGCGTCTCGCGTCCGACCCTTGCTATTATTGGTGACTCGCGTAACGCCGACCCGCGCGTCGCTGATTCAGTGTCAACAGGCAAGTCCGTACTGATCGGCTTTGAATATTGAATGTCCCTTGATAAGTTAACATAGTAAAGCGCAACATATATCCCATTGATTACAAGGAACCAGATCGATATGATCACCAGGTCAATTGTGTAGAAGTCAAGTGGTGCGGTTCTTCCCTTTGCGACAATGCTTACGAGCTCGGTGAGCGCGGCGATAACAGCGAGTCCTGAGAGCATGGTTGTCGTGAGCTGCACAACAAGCCTTACAACAAAATACCGTTCAAAGGGCAGCAGCTTGTCGAGGTACAGAATGATTTCTTTGACGATCCACCAGGCCGCATATCCCTGTACGGTGTCAATACAAAACGTCAGCAGAAAGAACCAGTTGAATCGTATGTTTGAATAGGTGAGATAGTAATTGATGCCACTTATAATTGGAATTAGGAACAGAAAGATGATCACATCCGGATGATAGCGGCTATTCGACAGTTTCGGGGGCATAATTGTAGAATGTGAATGGCCGATACTTGCTTGCTGACGTTCCTCCGTGCCGTTGCTGATGTTCATTTTTGATTTTTGAGAGTGCCGGGAGTGGATTTCGTCCATCGCTTTACCGCCCTGCGAAATGCACTTGGTTCACTGTAGCCCATCAGGCGCGACACGTCAGAGATGCTGGTGTTTTCCGAGTTAATCAGTGAGAGTGCGATTTCCTTCGAAACCAGATCATACAGGTCGCGATACTTAATGTTTTCTGCTGCGAGCTTCCGTTGAAACGTGCGGGCAGTCATGTTCAAATGAGCAGCCATTATGTTAAGGGAAGGGACTTGCGCGGCAAACTCATGACGCATGCAATGCAATACATTATCGTGAAAGTGCCGTGCCGTTTTGCGTGTGCGCATTTGTTTGCCGGCCATCGATTTAAATGTAGCGAACAAAGAGCGATCATACCGTGGAAGTGGAGCCTGCAGGTCGGAGCGAAAAAATACGAGTGAGTTAGATTTTGAATCAAACTCCAGCCTGGTAGTGAAAACTTGCGCGTAGTGATCGGGTTGCGCAGGGCGCTTCATTGAAAACGTTACCTGCTGCGGTTGAACGCGATTTCCAGACAACAGAAAGAAAACATTCATGCAACCCGCCATCGCCTGATCAACTGCGTGCCTTGCCGTAATGGGCGATTGACGTACCCATGAAGGGGAGGGCGAAAAGATGAGAATGATCTGATCTCTTCGCGTTACCATGGAATACTTAAACATGTCAGTTGCAACAGCGCCAAATTCACAAACCTGCTTAAACGCTTCTTCAAGTGTTGCACAGCTCTGCATCAAATGACCAACGATGCCAAGAATAGCTGTTGTTGTAGTTGTGCCCAGGTGAAGCCCCAGCATCGGATCGCCTGTAGCCTCAAGAGCGACGTTCCACGCGGTATAAGCTTTCTTGAATTCTATCATCTGATCCGACTGGCTAAGGTCGGCAACAGAAATACCAAGACTTCTGCACATAGCCGACAAGTTGGCGCCGCGGTGTGCCGCCCCATAGAGGATGTCACGGATGATGGGCATATGGGCGAACATGTCGTGAAATGTCCCCTTTTTGACACAAGTTATCACTATTGAGCGGAACCCGGGAACGTTAAACGTGATAAAAATATCAACAATGATGACAAATAGAGTTACCAGGATATTCCTGGGTTTAATGGCGCTGGCATTTTGCAAGGTCGGCATTGAGGCAATGATCGATCCTCAGGCTGTGGTTAGGCAGGTCGGGATCAGCCTTGATAATCCAAGTGCCCTCAGCTCAATAAGAGCTGTTTACGGAGGAATGCATTTTGCTTTTGGATTGCTTTGTTTCTGGTCGCTATTAAAACGACCCGCACCTGCATTGTGGTTGGTCGTGATATATGCCGCTGGTTTTCTGACAGGCCGTTCCGTAAGCCTGATCGTTGACGGAATGCCTAATGCATTTGTCACGACGTGGTTTGGAACCGAGGCATTTTCACTTTTGGCATCGGCGGTGTTGCTCGCTCTTCTGCAACCACGTCGTTCGGTGGCCACAGCTGCCGCCTGATTGGTGTGATCGTGGGTGAGGCCGTTTGTAATCCGTTCTTTATCTTCGCCAATTAAAATAAGGAACGTATGAAGAAATTGCCTGTACTGATCGTGTTGATGTTGCCATTAACACTCTTTGCTCAGACTAAGCAGTTTGTGTTATTCGATCAGGAGTTCGTATACACCAAGCAGGACGCCGATAACTCGACGCCAAGCAAGTCACACTATTATGTAACTGGTGAGAAGATTAACCCTAAACGTCCGAAAGATTGGACAGCCCCCGTGGATTATAGAAACGGAACGGTGCATATACGGATAGAGGTAAAGGAAAAGCCAGCGGGTAATGCGCCAACAACGTGGACACTTTGTTATATCCCCAACAAGGGAAAAGGCAATGGCTATGGCTGCACAGGTACCGACGTGTATACATCGACTGGCGTTTATGAGCGCGACGTTCCCATGACTTCATTCTGGGAGAATGAATCTATCATCTGGGAGGAGGGAATTAAGCAGATGGACCTTGTGATCAAGGACGATAGCGGAGGACAAGGTCATGCGCACAAGAGAGCAGACTTTGAAAAATTCTTTCCAACAAAAGTTCGTATCACCATGGTACAGGTAGCCAAGGGGGAACAATACGACTCTTCGATACTTACAGAAAAGTGATCACGCTAAGCTGACACTTGTCAAATCAAAATTCGTCGTCAGGTGAAGAGCATGAGTCGGAGTTTTTTGATAGCCCTCGCTGCTTCAGGGAGAGTACAAGCTCAGCCTGAAGAAGGATAGACTTTCATACGATCAACGGATTTATTCGTACTTCAGAGTCTGCGCTGGATTAACGCGCGCCGCCCTTAGCGTTTGCAGACCAACCGAAAAGAAGGCTATGATCATCACGAGTAACGCAGCGATAATCACCACTGCAACGCTCATGTCAACGTGATAAGGGAAACCGGTAAGCCATCGCTCCATTGCAATCCAGGCGATAGGACTCGCAATGAGAACGGCGATGGCAACGAGGTTGAGAAATCCTTTCGAGAGCAGAAACACAACCTGCCCAACACTCGAGCCGAGAACTTTTCTGATGCCGATCTCTTTGGTTCGTTGCGTTGTCATATATGAAGACAGCCCGAACAGGCCAAGGCACGCAATGAAGATTGCCAGCAACGTAAATAGTGTAAAGATCTGTCCAAACTGGCGGTCACTTTCATACTGTTTGTTGAAGAACTGATCGAGAACGAAATAATCCAGCGGGTTATTAGGGAAGATAGTGTTCCATGGTGTTTCGACCGCAGTAAGCACATCTCTGTAATTCTCCCGATCGATTTTAATCGCAATGAAATTCCCATAACCACCTGAAAACCTGAAGACGAGGGGTACTACTGCCTCCTTAAGTGACATTTGATGATAGTTCTCCAGAATGCCTACGATTTCACTTGTGTCGCCTCCGTGAGAAACTTTGTGCCCAATTGCATCGAGAGGATCATCGAAGTCCAATGCTTCAGCCATGGCGCGATTCAGAATCACCCGATGGCGCTCGTCGGGATGGTCGCGATCGAAATTTCTTCCCGCGACAATATTCAAACCGAACGACTTAACGTAGTCATGATCAATGCCTACCGTATAGCCTGCAATAGGGGCGTCTGGCCCGCCCGTTAAGCGGCGAATTCCACTGGACCAAAAGATTTCATCGCCAGGAACATTTGACGACGCACTAACGGATTGCACTCCGGGTACTTTCGAAAGTTCATCCTTGAACAGTTGTACCTTTTGCATGTACAGGGAATCCGTTATACCTGGTGACTTTAGAACTAACGTCTTATCTATTTCAATGCCCAGCTTCTGATTTTTCATGAATGCGAGCTGTCGATACACAACGATAGCACCGACAATGAGAAAAACGGAAGCAGCAAATTGAAACACCACCAGCGACTTGCGCATAATGTTGCCATGTCCGGCACTAATGACTTTTCCTTTAAGTACAGCAACAGGCTTGAATGAGGATAGTACCATTGCCGGATAGAATCCCGAAAGCGCTGCACCGCCAACAAACAGTCCTACGAGCAGTAGCCAGAAGTCGCGGTCAATCATGTAAGTAAGAGGAATGGTTCTTCCTGAGAGCGACGAAAAGGAAGGCCACAATAACCATACAGCAACAACAGCTATAATGGCGGCAACGAGATTGATCAATATTGATTCAGCGAGGAACTGATAAATGAGCTGTTGCTTTTGTGCGCCGAGGGCTTTGCGTACACCCACCTCGTTGGCACGATCAAATGATTTGGCTGTCGCCAGGTTAATGTAATTCACCCAGGCAATAATGAGAATGAACAGTGCGATAAAACTCAGTGCATAAACTGATTCCCGGTCGCCGCGCTCGGCGGGCTCAGATTCCTGCAGCAACACCTTGCCAAGATGAATGTCGAGCAGGGGCTGCAATATGAATTCTTTCTTGCTGTTCGTCTTTTTCCATTCTTCATCCTTATTGGCAACCAGCCAATTGTCCCATTTCGCCTGGAATTTTTTCACATCTGTTCCGGGTTCAAGCAATACATAAGTGTTAAAGTCGTACCAGCCCCAGTTCGTTTCTGATTGCCGATGCGACTCATTATTTAGAGTCTGATACGACAGCATGAAATCAAACTTGATATGCGAGTTGTCGGGCACATCGGCGAAGACACCGTGAACTTCAAACTTGCGATCGCCATCCCACGATATCGTTTTTCCGATTGGGTCTTCGTCGCTGAAATAACGTTTTGCTGCCCTCTCCGAAATGGCAGCCTTATTGGGACCTGAGAGCACATCACTCTTATCTCCTTTTACGAGTTTAAAGTCAAATACTTCAAAAACTGAAGAGTCTGTGATTTGCATTTTCTCTTCGCGAAAAGATTTGATTCCCGTTGGACTCTCATAACTAATTACCCCACTTACAGGAAACAATCTGGTGAAACGACGAACTTCCGGGAAGTTATTCTTCAGTGCAGGACCCACGGCAGGTACTGCAGCCGCGCATTCAAATCGCAGCTTGCCATTCTGCCATTGGTTGTACTGGATACGGTAAATGTCATTTGCTTTGGTGTGAAACGCATCATAGCTGCGTTCATACTTGACATACTGCAGGATCAGCAAACTGGCAACGATGCCAATTGAAAGTCCAAGTACATTCAAGATGGTAAAGGAACGGTTCTTGAAGAAACTTCTGAAGGCAGTTAGCAGGTAGTTCTTGATCATGGCTGAGCGGTATTTGATCAAGATAACGAATACCCTCAAAAAAAGTGTTTTAGTTGTGCAAAAATGGCTGCAAGTCATGACCACTGGCAGCAATTGGCAGGCATTTCGTAACTCAATCGTACGTGATACTATGAACAATCCCTTAAATTGCGGGATATGGGACATCTACCTGATCTGATTATAGACCTCGCATTGATTCTCATGGCGGGTGCCGTCACGACACTGTTGTTTCGTAAGCTGAAACAACCTTTGGTTCTTGGCTACATTATCGCCGGATTTCTTGTAGGGCCTCACTTCAACCTGTTTCCGACGGTAGGCGATGAGGGCGACATCGAAGTTCTTGCCGAAATTGGTGTGATATTTTTACTGTTTAGTCTGGGCCTGGAGTTTAGTTTTAAAAAACTTCTGCGTGTAGGAGGAGCTGCATCAGTAACGGCATTGTTTGAGATCACCGTTATTACAACCGCGGGATACTTTGCCGGAGTTCTTATGGGCTGGTCTACTATGGATAGCCTCTTTCTCGGAGGCATGCTGGCCAGCTCATCAACAACGATTATCATTCGGGCATTCGAAGAACTTGGCGTGAAGACGAAGAAGTTTGCCGGTGTAGTGTTTGGCGTGCTCGTTGTGGAAGACATAGTTGTGATCTTGTTAATGGTATTGTTGTCTACTGTGGCGGCTACAAAACAGTTCGCGGGTACAGAGATCGTATTCACTGTAGCAAAGCTCGTATTCTTCCTCGTGCTGTGGTTTGTCGCAGGGATTTTCCTCATTCCTTCTTTGCTTAGGTTGGTAAGGAAATTACTGGATGAAGAAACCTTGTTGATACTTGCACTTGGATTGTGTCTCGGAATGGTGGTAGTGGCAACGCGCGCAGGTTTTTCAGCTGAGCTGGGTGCGTTTATAATGGGCTCAATCATCGCTGAAACAACATCGGCGGAAAAGGTCGAACATCTTATTAAACCGGTGAAGGACCTGTTTGGGGCAGTGTTCTTTGTATCGGTAGGTATGTTAATTGATCCTGCTGCAATTGTTGAATACGCCTGGCCCGTAGTGATCGTTACGCTGCTCACTGTTATCGGTAAGATGGTGAGCACAACGGCCGGGGCACTGATTTCGGGACAACCGCTGAAGCAATCTATTGAAGTAGGTATGAGTATGGCACAAATCGGTGAATTTGCATTTATAGTAGCTACGCTCGGTTTGTCCCTTGGTGTCATTTCGGATTTTCTGTTTCCTGTTGCCGTTGGAGCTTCAGCAATCACCACGTTCACTACCCCATATTTCATAAAGCTGTCCACGCCCACTTATAGATTAATCGAAAGGTCCCTTCCTGAAAAATGGAGGCAGCGCCTTCTCAACTATTCTTCAAGTGCACAAAGTATACAGGCTGAAAGCGACTGGCAGATCGTTGTGAGATCATACGCAATGATTATCCTGACGAATGGCATTGTACTCCTTACATTGATTTTTCTATCCGTAAGTTTTCTCATGCCGATTCTGCGCGACAGCGACTGGGACCCAACACTTGCCGCACTTGTCGGGCTGGTGGTATCACTCACCGCTTGTGCACCGTTCCTCTGGGCACTCATGGCAAAACGTCCTAACAACATGGCATATCGCGAAATGTGGATGGAGAAACGCTATAGCCGTGGGCCGTTGCTGTTACTGGAAGTAGGTCGTGTTGTTGCTGGCATCACGATCATATGTTTTCTTGTGTTCAAATTATTTTCAACCGCGATCGCGTTACTGATTGCAGTACCAATAATTGTTGCCGTGTTCTTCGTGTTCGCGAAACGGATTCAGGCTTTTTATCAACGACTTGAATTGCGCTTCCTCGGAAATCTCAACGCCCGTGAAACGGCGGAGTACAATACACTCGAAGCCAACGTCTCACGTAAGACCGCGGACCTGCAATCGAGGCTTGCACCGTGGGACGCTCATATTGTGCAGTTACAGGTTCCTGCGTCTGCCCCCTACGTTGGCCGGATGCTTAGAGAACTGGAATGGCGCGAGAAATTCGGAATCAATATCGTTTACATTAAGCGCGGCGAAGTTTTGATTAATACTCCGGGGCGCGATCATATTCTGTTGCCCTACGACCAGGTTGGACTACTGGCCACAGACGAACAGTTACAATCCTTTAAACCGGTGTTCGATGCAGAGATCGAGGGAGTTGGCCCTGCCGTGAATGTTGATGATATCGTCTTGCGCAAGATCGTTGTCAATGAGGTCACGCGACTGAAGGGACTCAATGTGCGAGATTCCCGAATACGTGAGCGAACACACGGCCTCGTCATTGGCATTGAACGTGATGATCAGCGTATCCTTAATCCAGACTCCACCACGGTGTTTGAGTGGGGTGATATTGTTTGGGTCGTGGGTGAAAAGTCGCGCATCGAACGGCTGTTCGAGGGTACCGATTCAGAGGGCTGAATCGGTTTACTGATACGCATTAAAATAAACGAGACGCATTAAAGTAAAAAAGAACTGCACCGATCCGATGCAGTTCAATCTGGGGGTACCTGTTGGTGCAGGCATTAAGATATTTCTTTACAGACAGGCGATTACATTACCTGCACGCAATTCACCTTCGATTTCAGCAACGGCTACCTGTACTTTGTGCGACGTGCCATCAACTGTAAATTCTATGACAAGATTTCCATGTGAACGTTCAGCAGAAACAAACTTTGCTTTAGCCCATGATATGTGATTCAATTTGCCTTGCTCAATGGCGCTAAGAAACGAAGTCTCGATTTTCTTCACGTCGTTCGCATACTGTTTGCTGAGTTCTGCTTTTGCCTCTGAAAGGTTAGCACCATAGAACGATGCATTGGCTTCCATTACCTGATATAAATCGGTGAGCGTTGGCACCATTGAATTGTATTCCATGAACGCACTGTGCTGAAAGGCTGCGAAGATTTTCTTTCCTGCCTCTTCGGCAGTGGGATTCTTTGGAAAAGCAGAAGCGGAGAACGACGCGATTGACATAGCGATGGCGCCGAGGGCAATTTTAGTTTTCATTGGCGAGGGTATTGATTTATGTTTTAATTCTATCTGGATACTATCATATCACTTGGAGGGATCGGAGCAGGGACCTGGTTAGACACCGGCTTCAGCGATTGCAGGTAGGCAAATATTGCACGGGCATCTTCGTCGTGAATGTTCACCAGGTTCTGCCATGGCATCGGCGGTAGGAGAGAGCGGCCACCTTCGATACCGCGATACTTACCATGTGTGATTGCTGTTTTGAATTGATCGTAAGACCAGCCTCCTAGTCCAAGGGGATCAGGCGTAAGGTTCGCAGTAAACGAAACACCCCAGGGACCAACCGCCGCAGTAAGGCCAGGGCTAAAGTGCATGAATCCCTGGCCACCAGGAATAGGCGCAAGCTTTTCATCGGCAGGATGCCCTGAAAGCAAGCGTGACGAATCCAGCTCCATGCCGTGAGGTGTGAAAATTTTTGGTGTATGGCAGTCATTGCAACCCATTATCGTAACGAGATAGGCACCACGTTTAACAAGTTCTTCATGATCAGGTTGTGCAGGAGCTGCATTGGCAGAAGTTATCAGTGTTTGTTCCTTCGGACGTGAACAGGCGAACAGCAGCATAGCTGTAAGAAAAAGTGCAGTGACGACGCGCAGGGCAGTAACAATCGCGGTCACAGCCGACGGTCGGTCAGCAGCAACAGAAGTGGAAATCGCTTTCATATTTTGGGTTAATGTTTTTCCAATACGATGCCAGGGCGACTTTTCGGTCGGCTACTTTCATCGTCATAGGAGGTATGGATTGTATTAGATATACCCTAATACGGAGGATTTATTTCAAGGTTTGAGAAATGAAATGAATTGGCCCTTGGACGTCGAATTATTACGGATAGCGTAGTTACGCTCCTTTTGGCGTAGAACAGCCCTGCTTCCCGTTCAGCCCATTAAGGACGTTGTTGTTTAATGCCTTTGCCGTAACAAATTTAGTTTTAGATTTCGGCCATACAGACATCTGCATTGTCTGCTTCAGATCTTCTTCACCTGCTTAGGAGATTATGCCTTGTCCTTGAAAGTAGCTGGATAGTTGCTGCTTAGTAGCAATATGAAACCTTGTACAAGGTGTGTTCGCGCTTGTAGGACTTTCCTGAAGCACGTATTAGCGGCGGCAGGTTACTCAACCCTCAGTGAACTTACCGGGTTCTTAAGTGCCGCCTTAAGCGACTGCATGCCCGTGGTTAGAAGCACGATCGACATAACGAAGAGCAGTTCCGCAATAAAGATCCATGAGCTTAGCTGAACCCCAAATGTATATCTCGTCAGCCATTGTGCCATGATCCATCCGCCGAGAGGGGCAGCGACAGCAAATGAGATCAGGGTCAGGAGGACAAACTCTTTTCCAAACAACGACAGAATGCTCATAGTACTTGCGCCAAGGGCCTTTCTGATTCCGATTTCTTTTGTTTTTTGAACGGACATAAATGATACCAAACCGTAAAGTCCCATGCAGCCAATAAGAAGAGCAATGAATGAAAAGAACTCTACTATTTTAATCGTCATTTGCTCGGCTTCATAGAATTCAGCGGTCCTGTCAGTGACATAATTGTAGGTGAAGATCTGATCAGGGTGAACCGCACTCCATGCCTTTTCGATTGTGCCGATTACCGCCTGTGCATCGTTAGTCGCTATGCGTACTGCCATTTCGTTGTACATGTTCTGCATCGTTGTGATCATCACTGGATTTATGGCAGAGTGAAAAGACCGGTCGTGAAAATTAGCGACTACGCCTACAATGGGTCCAGTCTGACCCTGATTAAAACGAATCGGTCGTCCCAGCACCTCTTCAGGTTTCATGTTGAGCTTATGAACGAATTCTTCATTGACGAGGAATTCACGTACTGTATCAGAAGGAACGAGATCCCGGCCGGCAACCAGGTCTATGTCGAAGGCTTTGAGGTAGTCGGCATCGGCACCGCGGACATTCACAGCAAAGTCCTCGCTTTCCGTACGTTCATCAAAGGTAACAGATGTGCTCCAGTTGCTGTATGACGCTGGTGGCGAGAAGCAAAATGATGCCTTTTCAACACCACCAAGTTTTGAAATCTCAGTTTTCAGTGTGTTGAATTTTTCTTGGGGCCCGGCGGGTATCATGACGATTCCATCCTGACGGAAGCCCATGTCTGTCGAGCGATTGAATCTCATTTGATACATTAGAACTATGAGCCCGATTACGAGGACTTGCGTAATGGTGAACTGCGTTATGATCAGTGAGCGACGGAGATTGACGCCACGGCTACTGATATCTATGGATTTCCCTTTGAGGGCGACGACTGGTTTATAACCGGACAGGACAATACCCGGGTAAGCGCCGGCAATGAACGTGACGGCGACGATCAATAGTGCAAGGAAGATAAGAATGTCGGGATGGGATGACAAGGCGGTTTCAATGCGCAGTTTGAAAAGGCTGTTGAGTTGAGGAAGAATGACGGAGGCAGCGCCCAGTGCGAGCGTTGCGGCCACCGTTACAACGACCACAGTCTCAACTGTAAACTGCCAGAACAACTGATTCCTGACGCTTCCCAACACTTTACGAACACCAACTTCTTTGGCGCGCGTAACGGCACGTGCCGTTGAAAGATTGATAAAGTTGAGGCACGCTGTAAAAACGAGAAAGAACCCTACGATAGACAGAATCCAGATGGTTTGCATGGACATTTGCCCATTGTAGAGTGCATTGAAATGAACGTCGCTGAGAGGCTGAAGTTTGTAATGATGAACGTTTTTGCTTTCAGGACGATACTTTTTCACATACGCAGGCAAAACCGATTCAACCTCCTTTGGATCAACGCCAGGACGCAATCTGGTAAAAGTTTGAATGTCAGTAGTGATTCCACCCCATGCATTGTCGTCAGCATACCATTCATTGTATTGTTTCATCGTTGCATACGAGAAGAATACCTTTGATCGGAAATCGGTGTTGTCAGGAATGTTCTTAAGTACACCTGTTATCTGAAAGTCGATGCGGTTATCCAGGCGGATGGTTTTTCCGATTGGAGACTCATTGCCAAAATACTTGATGGCCATGTCCTGAGTAAGCGCTGCAGTTTGTGGCGCTGAAGGGATCGTACCTTCCACTGCCGGGAAGTTGAAGATTTCGAAATAGTCTGGATCAACAAATGCGATATCCTCATTAAACTTCTTCTTCTCATTATTGAGATCGATTGAAACCAGCACGTCCTGATTCGCGCACATCCGGGCGACTTTCTCTCCGTAGCTATAGTCATTTCTAAAGGCATTGGCAAAAGCAGGAGGCACGCTGTATACATAGCTTACCTGGTCGCGATGCTGTTCCGTTACAAAGCGGTAGACGCGATCCGCGTTGCTGTGGAACGTATCAAAGCTAAGATGATATGTCACCAGCAAATAGATCAGTAGCGCGCACGTTAGGCCCAATGAAAGACCAAATACATTGATAAGGGAATGCGACAATGAACGCTGAAGATTTCTAACGGCTACACGAAAATAGTTTGCGAGCATATAGCGGGTTTTGATCATCGCTAATGCATAATCGTGCCAGACCCCCGCAACCGCGTTGTGGTAGGTTTAACCCAGCGTGACTTTCGATAGGGTGTGCGGAAAGGGATTATTATGTTCGTTTTCGAAACATTGAGTTCCGCAGATATGGAAAGGATGGAGTGGGCAGATGAATTGATCCGGGTAGATTAGGTTGCTCCAGTAAGCTGAAGACGTGGCGTTTATCTGAAGACGTGGCATCGTATGGTTATTCAGTCTGGATTTTGTAGATTGGCAATCATCACCATTGTGCAAAAGCGCATATTATCTGCCTTACTTATCGTTCTGGTCCTGTTGAATACAATGGGATACTATTTTATCATTGCTGGGTTTGAATTGAGAAATGACGTCAGTGCTTCAAATGCCCTGGATGTCGACAATTACGATGTGTCCAGTACAGTCACTTTGCGAATTCCTATTGCGTTGCCTTATCAGTACGACAATGCAGATTTCATGAGAGTGGAGGGTAAGTTCGTGCACAAGGGCGAATCCTACCGACTGATCAAACAAAAGTATGCTAACGATACCCTTACCGTAATCTGTATCAAAGACGAGGCGGACCAAAGAATCCGGAAGGCTTTAGCTGATGTTGCATTCAGTTATGTTGATTCAACATCGGACACACAAGGACCTTCAGAAACTCAATCCTTGTTTATTAAGGAGTATCTCGGCGGCGTCCGGACACTGATAACCGTCACTACTGGTTGGGTTATGGAATTCAGGTTCCATCCGGCAGGTCAATCGCATGAAGACATCTCACTTCCGGAAATTCCTCATCCGCCCAGAGCCTAGCAGTCCTTTTTCCTTTCCACATTAACTCATCCCGTCATATCCATGGCGAGTTGAGCGGTCTTTCATTTGTTACCATGTTATCTTGATTTCGTCGCCAGTGACATTGCTGACGACTGCGTCTGTATTTAGTACATGTTACATGCTACGTGTTTCATGCTCTATATTCCAAAATCAGGGCCGGTGACGCGTGATGGCTATTGGGTTGCTGTGGAAAGATTACCATTATCCTCAACCGTTAATCATCATTATGAAACTAAAATATTTACGAACTATAGCATTATTATTAATGAGCATCCTTCCATTCTCCTGCAGCATGGACTTGCAACCGTCGTCGGCGGCAGCCTGTCAGCGTGAAATGGTGCAGTTGTTAAAGGAAGCTCATCATCAGGGATATAATCCAAGGAATACATTCAGGCCGGATGCGAAATTGCCTTTCATGGACTCACTCCTGAGCAATCCGCACAGCTCGGAGGGGGAAATACGTTTTTGTACCTATCTGAAGGCAAACATCCTGCTGGAACTTGGCGAGGAGAAGAAGGCGATTCGCTTACTGGAACCGTTGGTTAAATCGCGTTATAGAAATGATACTCAGATCCTGAAGACACTGGCCCTGGCATACCTGCGTCTCGGTGAGCGTTCTAATTGTGTATCCAATCATGCGTCAGAATCATGTATTCTGCCCATCAGTGGTTTGGGTATACACAATGATATGGATGGTTCCCGAAAGGCGATAGAATCGTACCAGGCATTGCTTCGCGTAGATCCGTCAGATCTCGAGTCGCGATGGTTACTGAATCTCGCATACATGACGATCGGCGACTATCCTGAGAAAGTGCCGGCTGATCTTCTGATTCCAGGGATGCAAGGCGACACCACGCATCGTGTACGGCCATTTGAAGACATTGCTGGTGACCTTAAACTTGAAGTGGGGAATATGGCTGGAGGTTCTATCACAGATGACTTTGACAACGACGGCTACGTCGACGTCATCACATCGGGGTGGGGCACATCGGATGCCATGCACTACTTTCACAATAGTGGCGATGGCAAATTCGAAGACTGGTCTCAAAAGATGCAACTGAAGGGGATTACAGGCGGCCTGAATCTCCTGCAGACTGATTATAACAACGATGGATACAAAGACATTTTCGTACTGCGAGGTGCCTGGCGCGGAGCCTTCGGACATGATCCCAACTCTCTTTTAAGAAATAACGGCGATGGAACATTCACTGATGTGACCACAGCCAGCGGGTTATTGTCTTTTCATCCCACGCAAACGGCGACCTGGAATGATTTTAACAACGACGGTTGGCTTGATGTTTACATAGGAAACGAGAGTGTTGTTGGTAATTTTTCGGAGATGCATCCTAATGAACTTTATATTAACAATCAGGATGGCACATTCCGGGAGGTTGCGCATAAAGCGTTGTGCGACCTCTTGGGTTTTGTAAAAGGGGTTACGTCCGGTGATTATGACAACGACGGATGGCAGGATATTTTCATCTCGACTATGGATGGTGGGCGCCGGCTGTTTCGCAATAAAGGGGTGAAAGACGGTGAAATTTCTTTTACCGATGCTACTGTTATTGCGGGACTGTCGAACGAGAAAAATCGCACATTTCCAACTTGGTTCTGGGATTATGATAATGACGGGTGGCTTGACATCTTTCTCTGTGACTACACGTTTGAAAGGTCCCTTGGTTACTACGAAGCAGCTGAGAAGCTGGGAATAGCAGCTGGAGCAGATGATAAAATGCTGCTGTATCACAACAATGGCGACGGAACGTTTACAAACGTATCGAAGAAGGTTGGGCTCACAACCAACGTATTCGCTATGGGAGCAAACTTCGGAGATATTGATAACGATGGCTACCTGGATATGTATCTCGGCTCGGGCAATCCGCTTTATCAGTCGCTCGTACCTAACAAGATGTTTCACAATCTCGGAGGTAAGGAGTTTGCCGATGTTACAACTTCTGCGCGCGTGGGACATTTGCAAAAGGGACATGGCGTTTCTTTTGCCGACATGGACAACGATGGCGATGAAGACATCTATATCGAAATGGGTGGAGCTTATCCTGGCGATTCCTATCAGAATTCATTTTTCCTCAATCCGGGCCAGAACACAAATAACTGGATCAGCATCGAACTCGAAGGAAAGAAGTCCAATCGGCTAGCCATAGGGACGCGCATCAAAGTTAGTTTCAGGGAGAACGGTGTAGTCCGGCACGTTTTCAGAGATGTGAATTCCGGAGGAAGTTTCGGCGCATCCCCCCTTAGACAGCATATTGGCATTGGCCAGGCGAGTGTTATCGATGCCATTGAAATTAACTGGGGTGGCAGTCACACAATTCAAAAAATTCAGAATGTAAAGCCAGGGCAGTCTGTCGTCATCAAAGAAGAAGGTGAAATGACCACACGACAACTGAAATCGATCGACTGGGTTCTGCCTAACCGGCTATGCATTCCGGGTACATTCCCTGTTGTTGCAACCGACAGTTTAGCCCGGCAGTAAGAAGCAAATAAAGATTGTCGTAATCCCCAGGCTAGGACCCTAGCCTTAGGCTAAAAACTTAGAGAAGTCAGCAAACATTAAAATCAACTTATTTATGATCATTCCAACAGAACCGATCGGCAGTATTCCACGTCCAGCCTATCTTATTGATGCGTTGTCTGACCGCGCCAGCGGTCGGATTACAGAGGAAGCTTTGAAAGAGTTGAGTCGTCGTGCATTGAAGGAGACCGTCACCGCACTTGAGCAAACAGGTTCACCGGTCATCAGCGACGGAGAGCAAACCAAGCCCAGTTTTGCCACGTATCCCATACACGGCGCGCAAAACTTATCGGCTGGCGGTGTAGTAATTCCCTTCAAAGACGGACACACTCGTCAGCTACCGGTGCTCGCTTCAGGCCCGTTCAAGTATCAACGATATGCTGACGACTACCTTCGTGAGGCGCGTCTGCTTTCCAGCCGTCCAGTTAAGCAAGCGGTTATCTCAGCTTCCGCAATGAGCTTGTTGTATCCATCGGATGGTATTCCCAATTATTCACGTGAACAGTTCGTTAACGACTTGCTGTCGGAGGCCGAAAAGGACATCCGGAGATGTCTTGACAGCGGTGCATACAACGTTCAAATCGATTTCACGGAGGCACGCCTGGCGATCAAGCTCGATCCTTCCAAGTCTCTGTTAAAGATGTTTATCGATTTGAACAATCAGCTCCTGGGACGATTTACAGTGCAGGAGCGAAAGCGCATCGGCATTCACAGTTGTCCCGGCGGCGATCATGATTCTACGCATAGCGCCGACGTTGACTATGGCGATCTGTTGCCGGAACTATTCCAACTCGAAGCGGGCAACTTCTATCTGACGTTCGCAGGGGAGAAGGACAAGACATCTGTTCTAAAGCAAATCAAGAGCTCTCTCAAGACGGGTCAAAGAGTATTCCTTGGAGTGACCGATGTACTGAATCCCCGTATCGAAACACCGGAGGAGGTTTCTTCATTGCTTGTTCAGGCTGCAACCTACATACCGATCGATCAGCTTGGTTCCTGCGACGACTGTGGATTTTCTCCTTTTGCAGATGATCGATCAACTGCAAGAGAGATAGCCTTCTCCAAGATCAAAGCCAGAGTATTGGGCACGCAGCTGGCAGCATCGAAGTTATGAGTAGTGCGTTCGCAAACACGCAGTGATGTAAGTTGGAACTATCGGGCCGTGGATTTGGGTTGTATATTGCCAATAATTGTTCATGGTATTGAACGCATCAACCGGTACTTTGACATGAGCGGCGTACAGTTTTGTACGCCGCTTTTATGGTCGTTAGTTTAAGGGCAAAACCATAACGGAACGGGTTCGAATCCCGCCACTACTACCTGGTAGTTTATGCAAGGTTAAAACACGTTATGTCACATCGTTCGACTCGATGTACGACCACATTGCAAACTGATTTCGAAAGCCGGCATACCGTAACGAATGCTTTTTAAGCCATTTGATGTTTTTCTTTTGCAAGGATAGAATCCAGCTGATTGAAGATGTCGATAAGCCCGCGGTCCATTCCGCTGTCTATCATGGCATCGCGGTCCGCTACCGACATGCACACATCGTGTATCACCAGTTTGGTTCGATTACCGGGCAGTTCTTCGAAATTCATTCGCTCCATAACCACGTGTCCGCGTTCCGGAAGTTCCATGAATTCAGAAGTTTGGATGATGCGCTCCGGCGCATGCACTTCATGAACGGTTCCTGCAAACGTACAAACTACCTTTCCTTTGGGATCTTTATTATACCAACTGTAATTGCCGTTTGTGCGATAGTCGAAGTGATTAAAGTGCATCGTATTTCCAAATGGTGCAAAGAATCTGGAAAGCATATCCTTATTTGTAAATGCATTAAACACACGCTCGCGGGGAGCATTGAACTCGCGTATAATAAATAGCTCCTGTTTGCCTTTCTCGGCAATAATTTTCATTTCATTTTCCATGTCTCTTTGGTTTTGTTTGTGTGGGTATTGAATCCTGATCAGTTGCTAAAAGTTTGTCGAGTCTGGAGAAGCGATCCTCCCACGTTTTGCGGAATGGCGCCAGCCATCGATCTACTTCAGCCAGTTTCTGTGATTGTAATTCACAAATCCTTTCACGCCCTTGCTGGCTTATGGCGATAAGCCCGCATTCGTTCAAAATTTTCACGTGAAGTGATACTGCCTGTCGCGTCATGCTGAATTGGTCAGCGATCGCATTTACGTTTTGAGCTTCCTTTGTAAGCAAAGCAAGTATCTCCCGACGTGTCGGGTCGGCGATGCCCTGAAAGACATCGCGCCGGCTTTCCATTGTCATATGCAAGTATTTGCTTGCTAATATACATGCAAGGATTCGCTTGCGCAATAGGGAGACAAAAAAAGATTTAATGAAGCCTGGCCATAGACTATTTTTGACGGCCATCCGTCATAATAGAAGCAGTGCAACGGCTTGCCCATGACCTTCATTTTTGTTCTACTTAAGAGGATTGTGCTTATCATTTTGATGATAGCCGCCGCAATTACATTAATCACAGTATTCTATATGCGACAAGATAAATTTGGAAAGGCACCAGAAAATGACCGATTGGCGCGCATGCAGAAGTCGCCACACTTTAAAGACGGTAAGTTTCAGAACCTCAGTGTGACGCCTGAACTAACAGAAGGCAATACCTTGTGGGGTGTTACCTACAGGCAATTCTTTGAGGCTGCTCCCAGACGCAGGCCATCGGATATTATTCCTTCCGTTAAGAACGATCTGTTGAGTATTCCTGTCGATAGCAACTACCTTGTGTGGTTTGGTCATTCGTCCTATCTCATTCAAATCGATGGAAAGCGAATACTGGTTGATCCGGTCTTTAGCGGGAACGCATCACCTGTGCCTTATACGAATACATCTTTTAAGGGAACAGATATCTATACAGCTAACGATCTTCCGCAGATTGATTACCTGTTCATTTCACATGATCATTATGACCATGTCGACTATGAAACGTTGCTGGCGCTAAAGCCAAAAGTTAAAAAGGTTATCTGTGGGCTCGGCGTGGGAGCGCACTTTGAACAATGGGGATATGACCCGGCGATTCTTGATGAACGTGACTGGTACGAGACCATCGAACTTGCAGATGGCTTCAAAGTATTCACGGAGCCAACACGACATTTTTCCGGACGTGGTTTTACAAGAAACAATACGCTGTGGATGTCGTATGTCGTTCAAACGCCATCAATGAAGTTCTACATAGGAGGCGACAGCGGATATGATACTCATTATGCTGAGATCGGTCGTAAACACGGTCCGATAGATCTCGCTATGCTCGACAACGGCCAGTATAATGTAGCGTGGCAGTACATTCATAATCTGCCACGGGAAGTTGTTCAGGCCGCAAAGGACCTCAGAACGAAGAGACTATTCCCAGTTCACTCATCCAAATTCATGATGGCAAACCATCCGTGGGATGAGCCTTTGATCCAGGTGACGGAACTGAACAAGGGCGATATTCCGCTGGTAACTCCGATCATAGGCGAGATCGTTGATCTCAACGATACGACGCGTCAGTTCAAGCCGTGGTGGGTAGGTATAAAATAGTTAACTAGTCGCAGTTCTCGCTCTCTCCAACGAAGTAGCGGTGGCCATTGACATAGATTTCTTCGTCTTTGCCTTGTACTTCAAGCGTGATCGGTTTCAGCTTCTTAAAGGTAAGAGTGATAGTTGCCTTATCGTTGTTGCTGGTGAGCGACCACGTGCCTTTGTTCTTTCCTGCATACTCCTTGGGAACCTTGAAAGCACCGCTGCGCGTAATGTTAGCCTTGAAGTTGCCGTTCTTGCATAGCTCCAGTTCGTCTTCCTGCTTGCCACTGGCATCGCGGCGGAATCTCAGCAACAACTTATTAGAAAGAAATTCTTTCCAGTCGAAGTTCGCATAAGGCGAAACATGACTCATATCTTCAAACACTACGTTATCCACCAGCTGCTTCAACGCCGTCTTGCCTTTCTCCATATTTGGAGCATCGGCCTGAAGAACAAACACCAGGCAATATCCGACAGGATTACACTTTGATTCTATATAAAACTTAGCCTGGGTGTTTGCTTTT
The DNA here is from genome assembly GCF_037203685.1 of Chryseolinea sp. T2. Lineage (NCBI taxonomy): Bacteria > Pseudomonadati > Bacteroidota > Cytophagia > Cytophagales > Fulvivirgaceae > Chryseolinea > Chryseolinea sp. T2. Next base: position 480,488 of record NZ_JBBCAU010000006.1, on the reverse strand, counting down.
GCTCCTGAAAGCTTGGCGTTTGTTGCCAGTACTTCGGCGGTCCGTTGGGTCACAGGTCCATCAGGCACGACGTTAAGACCATCTGCTAATGAAAAGCCCTTCTCAAGATTGATCTTTTGCTGTGCGAGCGTCATGTTCTCATTCAGCACTGCGTAGATAGTCGAGGAGGAAGAATTGTCATCCGGTACGAGCACTACTACTTCTGTATCGCGAGGCAACACTGCCTTCCACCCTTGAGGAACGATGGCCCAAAGGCCGAGACGTATAGAGCGAACAGTATCCCCAGCATAGTGCATCACCCCCGCCGACATGCGATTGCTGGGTAATTGTGCGAATGCGCTGTTGGCAATTATTATGAAGAAAAGGAGGGGTTTTATGGATTTCAGTTTCATGGCGTCGACTTTCCGAGGGTTGTTCGAGTTAAGTTAATAAAATTTGCAGTAATAGGACAAAGGTGAATGATATAGAGTAGTGTATAAATGGCAACGCCCACATCATCACTTTCTTATGAGAATGTGCAGTTTAATTCGCCGGTCCTTACTTTAACTTTTCTTCGTCGATGGTAACAGGATGGTCATGATCCCGATCAGCGGCAGGAAGGCGCAGACATTGAATACATATTCCAGACTCGTTGAGTCGGCGAGTTTGCCCAGCACGGCAGAACCCAGTCCTCCCATTCCAAAAGCAAGTCCGAAAAACAATCCGGCGATTAGTCCAACCTTACCGGGAACGAGCTCCGTTGCGTAAACGAGAATCGCTGAAAAGGCTGAGGATATGATCAAGCCAATCAGGATCGACAATACAACGGTGAGCCCAAGCGACGCATGAGGTAGCAAAAGCGTAAACGGAGCCGCACCAAGAATAGAAAGCCAGATCACTTGCTTTCTTCCAATCCGATCACCAACAGGTCCACCGATGATTGTTCCCGCAGCAACGGAAGCGAGAAAGGCGAACAAATAGATTTGTGATTGAGCAACTGTGACGTGGAACTTGTCGATCAGGTAGAAGGTGTAATAGCTCGTCATGCAGGCCATGTAAAAGTATTTCGAAAAGATAAGAATGAGCAGCACTACCATGGCCCATACGATTCTACTTGATGGTAATGGCGATTTGACCTCGCCTGCAGATTTTGCTCCACGGGCCAGGCGTTCATCTATATGATTCCGATACCATTTGGCAATGAAAGAAAGTGCGAACATCCCGATGAGCGCGAACAACGCAAACCAGATGATATAATGTTGTCCCCGTGGCGCTACAATCAACGCCGCCAGCAGAGGTCCAATAGCGCTTCCGGCGTTACCACCCACCTGAAATATTGACTGAGCAAGGCCTTTGCTGCCACCACCGGCAAGATGAGCGACGCGGGATGATTCGGGATGAAAGATCGACGATCCAATGCCAATGAGAGAGACTGCAGCCAATATCTGATAGAACGACGATGCGAAAGATACGGCGACGAGTCCCGCCAGTGTTGAAGTCATGCCTATGATCAATGAAAAGGGCATTGGTTTCTTATCAGTATAGTAGCCAACAAACGGCTGTAGTATTGAGGCCGTCATCTGGTAAGTGAGTGTTATCAGTCCCACTTGAGTAAAGGTCAATCCATAGGCATCTTTAATCACCGGATACACGGCGGGAACAACTGCCTGCAACATGTCATTGATTAAGTGACCGAAGCTTATAATGAACAGGATGCTATAGGTTGTTTTGTTAGCCGTAACGGTATCGATACTCTTCATTGTCATATTGAGTTCACTTCACATGGGAAGGATTATTTTCAGGCAATCAATTTCGCCCGGAAAATTAACACAGTTTGATTAGATCGGACAATATTACTGCCGTGTTAGTCTATTTTGAATGGATCATAATTGACTATTTATTTGATAACAAACAGCCGTATGCCACATGAGTGCGCCACTGGCCACTTTATTTAGCCGTGAGAATTGTCCGCATCCGATGGCAGCACCTGCAAGAGACTGAAAATTTAATCTGGGAAATTCGTTGAGCTTTTTATATTTGTTTTCCCGCTCCGCCAGGATCGGGTAAACTGGTATGCATAACGTGCATCCACAGATTCAGGCCTTGTGATCGGTAATCTGCAATAACAGAACTGCCGGAAGTTGAATTTAACACTGAGACGATGAGCGCACTGAAATCTTTTCTTAAAAGACGAGTTGTACGGTTTGTCATTGTCACCGCGGTTGTGATTGCGGGCCTTGTTGTTATTGCATCATTTTCACTTACACGTTACATCGAAGAGCATAGCGAAGAATGGACGGGACGAAAGATCACTCTCAGTTCCGTGTGGTTTAATCCCTTTAACTGCTCGTTAACACTCACTAACGTTAAGGTCTTCGAAAAGGCTTCCAGTTCTGTATTCGTCTCGTTTAGTAAGTTGTATGTGAATGCATCACCCTGGAGCTATTGGCTCGATGATGAGATAAGACTTTCAGACGTTGCTCTTAAAGAACCCTACGTCTATCTGCAAATGAACAGTGATGAGACATTTAATTACGACGACCTAGTAAAGCGTTTTGCTTCGTCAGGCGATAGCACCGACAGCACCAGCGCTGATCCATTACGTTATGTAATTGAAAAGATCCGGCTTGAAGGTGGCAGCTTTAGTTTTATTCAGGAGGCCTTTAAGGCCGGAGTGGACATTCATGACATTCTGTTCACGACGTCTGCAGTTGCCTGGAATCAACCAGTGATAAAATACAATCTTGAGATGGCAGTGAAATCGGGTGGCCATCTGGCATCTGCAGGAAGTTTTAATCGCGACAGCCTTTCCTATCATTTAACGCTAAAGACTGACAGTCTTGAGCTCGGCTTTTTACTTCCATTTGCGGATAAAGTATTGTACGTATCTGATGTGAAAGGTAATATCAATACCGACCTAAAGCTGGCAGGTACAACAGCAATACCTGTTACCAGTATTGTTGGACTGTTTTCGCTCAATCAGTTTTATCTCGCAGATACGCTCAATAAGCCGGTTGCTTCACTCGAGACGGTTAGCGTGGACTTTGGAGATGTTAAACCTGTAAAAGGCATCTACAATATTAAGCTTGCCAGGCTTGACAAACCTTACCTGAAATTCGACCTTACTCCAAAAGGGAACAATTTGCTTCGAATCACGGGGACAGGGGTGGATACAACGGCTGCCATACCTGGCGACACACTTCGGGCCCAACGCGGTTCGATGGATCCGTACCTCGAATTCTTTCGCCAGATCAACCAGTATCTTATCGAATGGGGTCGCGAATATGCGATCAATAGTTACGCGATCGACAGTCTGGTCGTTTCGCGAGGGTCCCTTGATTTCAGTGATTACACTTTGAAACAACCCTTTCACTTTCTAACGGAACACCTTTCCGTCAGCGCTCACCAGATTACCAACGCTGTTGATTCGGTACAGATTTCGGTTTCGTCGTTGTTAAATCATTCCGGAAGTTTCAATGCAGGACTTAAAGTTAGTACGAAGAATATCGGCGACATGAATCTTCACTACGATATCGACTCGCTTAAAATCACTGATTTTTCACCTTACTCGGAATATTACGTCGCGCATCCGTTCTGGGACGGACTGGTAAGTTTTAACAGCACAACCAGTGTCAGCAATCATTATTTGAAGAGTCAGAACCGGCTGTTTGTGACCAACCTTGAGGTTGGCGACAAGGTTGAGAGTGAAACTGCGATCAAATTGCCGCTGAAACTTGCAGTATCGTTACTCAAAGATGTAGATGGTAATGTTGATCTGAACATTCCATTGAAGGGTGATGTGAACGACCCGAAGTTCAGAGTAATGCCGGTAGTGTGGCAGGTACTCAAAAATCTAATTGTGAAAGCGGCAGCGTCGCCCTATAAACTTGTGGCGCGCGCGGTTGATGCGAAGGAAGATGATGTTCGTGACATCAAGTACGATTATCTTCAGTCAGACCTGAGGAAGCGTCAGAACAAAACGGTAACGCTACTGGCCCGGATACTGAATCAGAAGAAGAGTTTGTCGGTTACGCTCGTTCATGTCAGCAACACGAACTGGGAGGCCGTGCAATATGCGTTATACAAGGCGCGGCTCGACTACTATACATCGAATCACAACAAGACAATCTTAAATTATGATGACTCGCTGGCCGCTGATGCAATCAGTGCGTCGGATTCCTTGTTTTTGAAATTCATTGAGCAAAAGACCGGCAAGCAGGTCGCATCTTCTGACATAGAAACACTCGCTGTTGACTTGTCCGGTGGACGTGATAAGATTTTACAGGCCATTACGACGGCGGCCGATACACGCAAACGCACATTGGTTGATGCCCTTCAGCGCAAGGGTGTTGAGGCTACGCGCATTACTATTAAAGATGCATCACCTGACGTTGTCGCTAGACATCGCGATCGTCCAAGGTTTGATATTCAATTTAGTGGGGAATCATCCGGGCCGGCGGCGCAGCGCGCAGTTGGTCAGCGTGGAGATTTGAATAGGACAGCAACAGTTGCTGATTCCGGCAAGAACTGATTTAACTTCTGTTTATGCGAATGAGGGCAGGTGCTATCGTTAAAATTCATCTATTTATAGTCGGAATTTGTCTTGTCTTATCGTCCTGTATCAAAGACCCTCCACTTAATCCCGAAGCGGACATCGAGACCTTCATCGTTGATGAATCACTTCTTTCAGGACCTACTTTTATTGATCAGGCCAATCGCCGGATACTTCTATATCTGAAGCCACGTGCGTTCAGAAAGGGGATTAAGCCGGAGATTACCATGTCGCGGGGTGCACGTTCCATGCCTGCTTCAGGTGATTCCATATCATTTAATGGTGGCCCCGTTCTTTATACAGTAACAAGTGAGAGTGGTCAAAATCAGAAAGTGTATGACGTTCAGGTGGTGAATGTTGGCAACTGGACTTTCAACTTTGAGCATTGGGAACTTAATCAGGCGGATCAGTACGAATTCCCGGTCGAAGACGACGGCACGATATTGTGGTCATCGGGTAACCCTGGCGTTGCAATCTCTGGCATTCCGAAGAATCCACAGGCTTATCCCACACATTCTACGAATGGCGGCTATGCGGCCACCATTGCGGCTGAACTGAACACCTTGAAGGGTACGCCATTGACGGAGCTCGTGGGGATTAAACTTATTGCCGGTTCGATGTTTCTGGGCACATTCAATTCAAACGTTGCCTTCATTGATCCACTGGCTGCCACTGAATTCGGCCAGCCTTACGTCGGTACTCCGGGGCGCTTTACGGGATACTATAGATATACACCCGGCGCATCGTTTCAGGACGAGGACGGAAATATTATATCCGGCCGTCAGGACGAGTGCTCGTTGTATGCGGTGTTGTTCCACGGCCCGGATCGACTAACCGGACATAATGTTCTGACTTCAGACAAGATCATTGCAACGGCCGAGCTATCCAACGGGACTGCGCAATCGGATTTCAGACGATTTGACATTCCTTTCACATTTAAACAGGGTGCGAAAATCTCCAATGATATGATGCTGGCTATCGTTGCATCTTCCAGCGCCGAGGGAGATCATTATCGCGGTGCTGTTGGCAGCCGGTTGGTGGTTGATAGTCTTCGTGTTGTTCCTAAATAAGTAGTGCCTATGAGAAAGATACTGACAATGCTTATGGTGCTATTCGTGATAGCTGCGCATGCCCAGCAAGAGTCACTAGTACGTTTTGAACAATACGTGCAGGCAGGCTTTAACTTTGGTGCCCTGACTCCTGTTTCGCTGCCAAACAATATCAGAAGGATTGATAGTTGGGTGCCTAAATTTTGCCCATCCATCGGCTACGAAGGAGTCTATCGCTTCAATGAAAGGTGGGGTGTAGGCCTGGCGATGAAGTTCGAGTACAAAGGAATGGTAGTCAAGGACAGCGTGGCCTATCTACACACGATCATCACTGTGAACGAAGACGGGCAGACCACAGAGTTCGAAGGTGATTTTACCGGCACAAATGAAACGCATGCTTATAACGGATACTTAACAGTGCCCGTGAATGCTGTTTACGATCCGGGAGGCAACTGGCGGTTCAAGCTTGGTTTCTATATGGCGTTTCTGGTTGATAGTAAATTCGAAGGCACAGTGTCAGATGGATACATACGAAATGGGGACTCGCTTGGTGAGAAGATCATGATCAGCGAGGCGACGTTTGATTTTAAGAATGAGCTGCGGACGTTTGACGTCGGTCTGCAGGGAGGAGCGGGTTATCGCCTATCAAAGAAACTCAGTGTTGAAGGCAATCTGAACTGGGGTTTGCGGCCAGCGTTCCCATCTTCATTCGAGGGAATTGGATTTAATATGTACAACATTTTCCTTACGCTTGGCGTTGCTTATCAGATCAGGTGAAGTTAAATCATTATACTTGCCAGCAACGCTACCCTGTCAGGTGTAACTCGAAATAGCGGGCACCTTTCTCCGGATTGTATCGATATGCAGGTATTTCAGCAAAGCCGTGATCTTCGTAAAGTTTAATGGCCGACTTCATATCATTCGTGGTGTCGAGCTTGAGAGAATGATATTGTAATTCTTTTGCTTTGCTGATGCAGGTCTTCAATAGCATGCTTCCTAATCCATGGCCGCGTGCCTCCTGCTTCACAAACATCCGCTTTATTTCTCCTTCCACGTTCTCCAGTCTGCGTAAACCAATTACTCCTGCGGGTTGATTGTCGAGATAGGCGATGAATAGTCCACCATCCGCATCGTTGTACATGGCGGGAAGCGATGACATCTCTGCTTCAAAATTCTGAAAGGCAAGATCAAAATTTAACCAGGCGGCATATTCGCGTATGAGGCGACTTGCTTCTTCATACTGTTCCGGAGTATTTACCCTTGTGATCCTGACGTGATTCATTAAATCCTGTTGACCATACCTGCTTCCTGCCTTGGACTATAGCCGAAGCGCTTTTTGAACTCGTACGAGAAACTACCAGTGTTATTGTAGCCAATGTAGGTAGCCACATCTGCAATAGGCATTTGCTGATGTTTCAGAAGCTCACTTGCCTTTTGCATTCGCAGCTGAAGGATGTGCTCAAACACCGTGGTGTTAAAGAAATATTTATATCCTTTCTTCAGCTTAAATTCATTGAGGCCGAAAGCAAGCGTAAGATCTTTTAATGTGAGTGGCTCAAGGTAAGATTGTTCCACGTACTCGCGTACTGCCTGCATTTTTTCCTTGTCTTCTTTTTTCCATTTCTCTTTGCCGGTTGATGTTTGCAAAGAGTGCAGGTGCTCCATTTGCAGGACAAAGAGTTCAAGCATCTTACTTTCGATAAAGATATAGCGTGTAGGCCCATGGAACTGGCATGTCCGTATCGCCTGGATTACTTCGGCAATGCGTTTGTCCCAAGACACCGAGCGGGTCGTGGCCAGAAAGTTTTCTTTCTTAGTTAAGTTTTTTCCAAAAGCCTCCAACGATCCACCCTCCTGACTTTGGAGCAGCCCACTTAGAAATGGCAGGTCGTAAGTGATTGTGAGGGCATGAAAGTTTCCGGAATGTATAATGTGATTGCCAGCGAATTCTGTGCTGTATTGAATGTTGTGGTTGTAGCTGTTGAACCGAACAGGTTCTTTCAGATAGGAGAATTGCGATTCGACATCGCCTCCAAGAATGAATACCGACTCAGCAGATTCTCTTGGCTGTGAGTCGATGAATTGAAATGCCCCAGCGGACTGCAGGCAAAACTCAGTGAGCAGCAGCCCTGGCGTTGATATGGCATGAACTTTTCCCGAGGCCAGATTTGCTTCTGAGAAGGTGCTTACCGATTCAAAGTACCGATCGCTTGCATGGAGCACGCTTTGCTCGGCCGTGCTAAAATAGTTGTTCCAGTGGGCGGTGTCTATTTTATCCATATTCCCTAATTCAAAATCCGTTTATCCTAACGTGATCCGCAGTGCTTCAATGACCTTTGATAAAATTTTAAAATCATATGAAAGACCTTATAGTTCCTGCGGGCGATCGCGCCCCGAAGGCTGAAATCTTATTTAAAACGGAAAAGTGGAGGTTTGGGTTGTTGCTTTTGTTCTATCCCATCGGCGTGTTCAAAATATGGCGCATGAAGGGCTGGTTGCCTGTTAAATTGCTCTATTCGATACTGGGATTCATAATCTTCCTGATTTCCACGCTCTACCTGGGGGTCGTGTTATTTGCGTTGTTTCTGCCGCCTTTGGATAATAGCGTGGGGACCAATCTTGCCCGGACTATTTATAATGCTGCAGGCAATTATTCCGTGACGTTCGTTAAGACGGGTAACGAAACGCACGGGGCGTATGAGCTGGTTCAGGTTGAGCTTGAGCCCAAAGGCGGGAACGACTGGCACTATCACAAGAACTTCGTTGAAGAGTTCACCGTCGTTGAAGGTCAGGTACGAATTGGACACGATGGAGATGAGATCCTGCTTGAGAAGGGACAGTCGACCGCTGCGAGCCGTGAGACGATGCACTTCTTTAAGAATGCCAGAAATGAGCAGTCGTTGTTACTGGTGAAGGTTACTCCTGCGGCAGGCCTGGAAAAGACATTGCGTGTAGCCTACGGACTTATCAATGATCACAAGCTGAAGAATGACATGACCGAAAATCCATGGCATATGGCATTATTGCTTGGATACAGCGAATCCTTTTTGCAAGGATTGCCTGGATGGTTCCAGGAACCTTTGATTGAGGGATTCGCGAAGATCGCACAATGGAGAGGAGAGGATAAAGAGTTGTACAAGTATTTCAAGTGATCAAAGAAAGACTTCCAAACAATCCCTTAATAAAAAAGGCGGGCGCCCAACAGGCCCGCCTTTATGTTCTCAACGCTAAATTCTCAACTCTGAATTCTTAACTCTCTACTTTCACTTCTCAATTCACCGCTATTGCCTGCTGGCAAATGCTGTGGCTTTAGCGAGTTCAGCGCGACCCGACGATGGAGCAAGCTTCAGAAGCTCATCGTAATACATCCTTGCCTTCGCGGTGTTGCCGGCTTTAGTTGCTGCTTCAGCTGCGCCGTTGATGGCATTGAATCTGTTCGGTTGTCGCAATAAAGCCGACTCATACTCGTGAAGCGCTTCATTGGTTGCTCCAAGCACCATATACAAGTCGCCCAGCAGTTCGCGCGCAGGTACCAGTGGACCAGGAGTAACAGGATGCTTTTCAATCTTATCTTCAAGATCCGCGGCAGCATTCATCATTTGAACGGCTTTGCTTTTGTTAGCTTCAGCAAATGCCACCCACGCTTCTCCAGCTTTCACCTGGACTTCAACAAGACTTGCCTTGTAAGATTCTTTAGCAGCAACAAGATTGTCGTAAGATTTTTTTAACTGATCAAGACTCTTTTTTGCACCTTCAGCGTCTCCAAGATGAGCAGCACCAAGCAGGCGGGCGAAGTCTGTATTTGATCTTTCCCAATAGTACTTGTCCCAGCTGAATGATGCAGGCGCCAGTTCAAGCTGTGCGGCCGACTTCCAGTCCTTGCGCTCAACGGCATAACGGGCGGGCACAGCGCCAAACGAATAAGCGTCTTTCGAAGACATGGGAAATACCTCATTGATAGTTTTGAAATATTCGAATTGAGTGCGGGCGTTTGCTTCATCGCCCCGCTGCAGGTACGCGTACATCAGGTAGTCGAGTCCGTGAAGTTCTTCATCCCAATGCCCTTTGATACCGGCATTTTCCGCATAACATTTTGCAGCTTCGACGGATTGTGAATTGGATTGGATGGATTCGTCCCAAAGTCCAAGCCTGGTGAAGATATGAGATGGCATATGCAATGCGTGAGCTGAGGCGGGCGCCAGCGAGGCATACTCGCGCGCCGACTTCAATCCCAGTTGCGCGAGTTCCGGATAGTCATAAACGTGAATGATATAGTGTGCAACGCCGGGATGTTTGGGATCCTTCGCCAGAACGGTATTGAGGATTTCACCAGCGCGCTTTTGCTTTTCGAAAGTTTTATCCCGTGGATCGGCAGCTGCACGCATAGCCAGGGCGTGGAAGATGGCGGCCTCGTTGTCGTCAGGAAAGTCCTGATGAAGTTTTGCAGAGGCTTCTTCAAATTTCAGCAGGCGTGCTTTGTGATCCTGCTCATGCCAACCGTCGTAGATGGTAGCGATTGTTTCGAGATAGCGGGATTCGCGCGCCGACGGATCAGTTACGACGGACCGGCCAAGCGTAATGATTGCCGATCCCTTTTTCAAATCGTTTTCATTCGGTGGTTCCCACAGCGGATGAAAATTGCACATCGCAGCGCCCCAGTACGCCATCAGGCACTTCGGGTCCTTTTCCATGATGCGGGCATAAACTTTTTCCGCCTCCGGATATTCAAATGAATGAAGCAGTGCAGTTGCCAGATTGAAGTCTGCTTTTACTTCTTCTGAACATGATACGGCGAAGGCAACCTGTCCGAACTCGTCTTTACCGGATGTGCATAATGCAATATCTCCGCGGGTGAGGTCCAGGGAACTGACCTGGCTTCTGAGTTTCTCCGTGTCAATACTTTTGGTGCACGCGAGTAAGGCCAGAATCAGGAAGAGGGATGGGAACGACTTCATGACAGGAGATTTAAATTGAAAGTCTTTTGCGATCGTTCTTTTTTGAACTCCGCTCCGGAGGCTTCCGGAGTTGGAAGTGAAGTTAGCTCTGAACCGGATTTTTTCCTAAGGAATACTGAAAACAGCTACCGGTACCAAATAGTTGTCACCTTTTAACAGTGAGATGATCCGAAAGTGTCGCCCGCGGTGGCTAACTTTGGCTACTGCATCTCCCAGGTGCAGCTTTTCTCTCCTGCGGTTTCTGCTTTTTGTACGAGTCTATAATCACGATGTATTATGAAAAGCTTACTGTTTGTCTTCATTCTGTCAGTTGTCGGATTTTCATTGCTCACTTGCGGCAGTGATGTACCCGTGGTGAATCCTACTCCAAATCCTCCCACTACTCCCGGACCGAACGGAGAAATCACCGATGAACAACGCCTCGCAGTTCTGAAGGAGGCGTCGAAGACGGTGTACATGATAGGTGATCTTAAGTCCGACGCAGCACAGCAGATCCTGCTTGCGTGGATAAAGTCACGGCCAGAGTTTGCAGAATCCGGCATTGCAAGAGGCAACGTATGGGCACTATTCACTGACGATCGCCTGGCCATTTTTATTCCGAACTGGGAAGGTGCCGGTGAGACAGGTGGCCGTAAGGCGATGGATTTTTCTTTTGGTCGCGATGATTTTTCGACGGCGCGAGATGGTATTTCTACCGGAGGAGCTGATGTTTCTTCCGCAGGATCTCATGTTTCAACTGCGCGGACGGAAGGAGTTCCGGCATCGAATAAAGCGGTTATCCTTTATGGATTGGGTAAGGCATTTGAAAACGACTGCGAATATCTCAAGAATATGATCAAAAGCTCTCATACGAAATATGATGTAAGTGTGCAGGACGCGTCAATTGAAAACCTAAAGGCGGTGAGCAATGTGGGAATGTTTTACATCCGGACACATGGCGGAGTTGGTCAGTACAGAAGGAATTCAAATGACTACGGTTTTAATTTATGGACAACGGATACGGTATCCGCCGCGAATGAGCGCCTCTATCAACCGGAATTGAATTCAAGAATGCTGGTATACGTCCATGCAGTGCATGACAGAGCGGATACTGTGGAATGGCATTACGGTATTTCCGGCGAGTTCGTCAGACACAGCAGATATATGAACTTTGCCAGGGATGCATTCCTGTACATTGATGCCTGCAACGGACTCACTCCCGAGGCAAGCAGATTCGTGAGCTCAATGATGGGGGAAGCCCCCGACTCCATGGCTACGTATCTGGGTTGGACCGGTCCGAAAAGTTCTGACGTGGGCACGCCGACTGCCCGATTCATCTTCGATCGGTTGCTTGGCCTGCACGATAAAAATGTACCTCCCGAAGCGCCCGTGCAGCGTCCATTCGACTGGTCTGCCGTGTACAATGACCTTGATCACCGCGGTTTAGGCGTCAGCTCCCACGGCGGAGAGTTAGGTTACCATTCGAACTATGCGACCAAACCAATACTTACGCCCTCGGTTTCGTATATCTATGTGAATGATTTCGAAAACAAATTGGTGATCTATGGTTTGTTCGGAGAGGATCCGGGGCCGGATGGAAAGGTAACTGTTGATGGAGTTCCGGCTGCAAACGTCTTTTGGACACCCACATTTATAATGTGTGATATTCCCAACTCAGGCAAAGGATCGTTTGGCGACGTAAAAGTTTCTGTCCGTGACAATGAGAGCAATACCGTACCACTCTCGTTGTGGACGATTCCATTGAACGTATCCGTCGATGATATGGGTCTTACTACAGAGGCGAATCTTCAATTGAAGATCCGTGCCGATGTTCATCCCTACCGGCTTATACCAGGTGAGAAGCCGAGAACCGTCCAGCGTGATTCATTGGAAATACTCAAGGACGACGGCAATCCCGGCTGGATATTCAATACACAATCGACCGGTACCTATTCCGTTGGGGGCGAGCGCCAGGTTACCTGTACTGTCGAAGGATGCACGGTTCGGGATACGGAATCAACTTCGAACTGGCACGCTGCACTCCCATACAAACCGTTTGGGAACGATCTTGGATTCAAAGCGTTTTATAAGTGGGCTGAGGACATGAAGACGATTTATGTAAGGCTCACCGTTAATATTCCAAATGTCGGAATGGACTTCGAGGCCTACGGGAAGTGCCCAGACAAAGATGCTGTGAGCATAAATAGAAGTTATCCATCTACGCTGGGCGTGTCCATTCCGACAAAGGATATCAATCAGCTCGAAATCAAACTTGATGATAACTATAACATTACGTCCGGCACGATTTCCAAAACGCAATACATCGTGTGGGGCCGTTGTGAAACTGTAGGCAAGGTGATCAGGACGGCCACTTGGTCGCAGGCCAGTCCCAATCCTAAGCCCACACCTAATACCGATGCCCGTCTGGGTCAATGACCAACGACTTCGCTACCTGCCCGCGTGAGACGCGCAAGAGAATAAGCACCAATCGCCATGACGATGTCGCGCACGGCAACATCCAGGTAATGCATCGACAGCAGTAATTGCAGTGCGATACAGACCAACCATGCCGAGACGACAAATGCACCAAGCTCAGTTTTAGTTAGCACCAGAATGCCGGCGATGATTTCGATCACACCAACAATCATCATGAAAGTTGATGCGCTGAATGGAAGCATGTGTCCAATTGTTGGATTCAGGTATTGACTCCAGTCTGTCAGAAAGTTTGTGAACTTATCGAGACCGGCAACAATTGGTACGAGCCCATACGTATACTTAAGCAGTAACCAGGTCTTGCTCACTTCGCTGGTATGTGTTGTCGCTTTAATTGTTGTTGTTGCCATAATGCAAGGATTTAGATTGTGGATTGATTTAATACCCTTTTGATTGGGTAAGCGACAAATCGTTACAGAAAAAGCGGGATGTTTTGTGCAGCAGGATTTATGTGCACTATTATCCACAGCTGGTTGCTTGACAAGATCACGTGATACCACAAATCCGCAATAGTCGGAACAATCTGTCCCAGGAACCAGACCAAGCAGATCAACAAACAGGATACTGCAATGTCCAATGCTGCTGCACGCTTTTTGGGGTTGAAAGGGAGCATTCATCTTTCATCACGACGGACTTTCATCGGGATTTTTCCCAGGAACTATTTCGGGTATTTGTTGTAACTTATTTGATGTCTTGTGATCAAAAGGAAAAGCAGAAAACATGGAGGCAATCCGAATACATGACTATGCAGCGGTACAACTGGACGATTTCACGATCATCAAGCGCGTACTCTCGGGGGAACGGGAACTGTTTGAGGTTCTTTTGCGAAGATATAATCAGACGTTGTTTCGGGTGATCAGAAGCTACCTTCGCGATGAGGACGAGATCCGGGATGCCATGCAGAACGCTTACCTCAAAGCATTTGAAAGACTTTATCAGTTTCGCGGGAACGCCGCATTTTCGACGTGGCTTGTAAGGATTGGTATCAATGAAGCGCTTCAGAGACTGAAAGCAATTCAACGCGACCGGCACGCAATCATGTTTGATGCTTCGGATGAAATTGTTAACCGAATACCGGACAAGCAAATGAATGCAGAGAAGGCGATTATCGATCGTGAGGCGAAGCAGATCCTGGAGCAGGCAATTGACCGGCTGCCGGAGAAGTATCGTGTGGTATACATGTTAAAAGAAGTTGAACGCTTATCAAATGAGCAAGTAGCCGAATGCCTTGGTCTTTCGGATTCGAACGTTAAAGTGCGAATGCATCGCGCAAAAATCTTATTGAAGGAAAGCCTTTATAAATTGTCGACCACCGCCGAGGTATTTGAATTTGGTAAGGGAAGGTGCGATGAAATGGTGAGGCTCGTATTGGATGGAATTTAACGGTGGAGCTCTAAACGTTGTAACTTTGTGCGTCTGAGAGTTATTGTCGTGCGCACCTGACTGTTGGTTATCTGCAATTCAGATTCTATCCTGGGGCGCGTTGGGGGAATAGTTTTTTTATAACTTTATATTCCACCTAACACATTAATATGAAAAACTCTCTTATCGTACTGGCGTTGTTATCGGCAACGCTTTCTTTTGGCCAGGGTCAGTTTCAAAAGGAATCTGCCGGCTCTCTAACTCATGTTTCAGGCCAGGTGATGCAACTGGCTAAAGCAATCCCAGCTGATAAGTATTCATACACCCCGCAAAAGGGTGTTCGTTCTGTTGCTGAGGTTTGTGCTCACATCATATCGGCGAATTATTTCTTCGCTTCAAAGCTTGGTGGTCAGATACCTTCGGATGTAAAAATGGAAACTCTTGAAAAGGACCTTGTTGCCAAGGATGCTATAGAAAAGGAATTGAAGCGTTCCTATGATCTGATGCTTGGAGCAATCAAAAATACGAAAGACTCCGCGTTACCGGCAAAGGTTGAGTTTCCCTTTCCTGGTGAATACACCGGAATGAGTGCTATACTGATTTCGCTGAATCACTCCAACGAACACCTTGGGCAACTCATTGCCTATGCGCGCATGAACGGCATCACCCCGCCGTGGAGTAATTGAGTTTTGTCCAAATCTACCCGTAACGAAGTCCATTTTGTACCCGAGACCCCGAAGAGTTGCTTTGTACTTTTGATTGATCGATCGATTGTTCGGAACAGATATCGGATGATTTAATCAAACTTATTATGGTAAAGGAAATGGACACTATCAGTGGCACCAGGATGGTCGCCATGCGGTTTAATGAGCTCGCTAAAAAGGAGAAATGGTTCGAAATTCAGGACGAACTGTTTGCTGACAATGTCAGAAGTGTTGAGCCATCTCACTCAATGTACTTTAAAGATGAGGAAGGCAAGGCACTCGTGAGGAAGAAAGGTGAAGAATGGGTTGCGCGCGTGAAGTCTGCAAACAAACTGAGTACCAGCGAACCGATCGTTGCCGGAAGTCACTTCGCCGTTTCGCGTTGTGTTGATATCGACGTGGAAGGACACGGACACGTGATTATAAATGAGCTGATGCTGTATGAGGTGAAGGATGGAAAGATTGTGCTGGAGCAGTTCTTCTATTGACTCTCTGAATTTTTTTGAAGCGTGGTCTTCTATTGACAGATTGTTATTGTAATTATAGCAAAGATAAATGGCGGCGCTGATACAACGCCGCCATTTGCTGTTTGTGAACGCAGGTTATTAATGAACGCAATTAATGGTTTGCATTTAAACTGAAACGATTTCTCAGGCATCCGGAATCTGCGGCTCTACGAGTCGCATCAACTTGTCAAGCGACTCCTGCCAGCCGAGGTAGCACATCTCGGCAGGTATAGCGTCGGGTATGCCGTCCTGTTGGATTTTTATTTCGGTGCCAGCAACATTTTTCCGGTACACAACAGATGTTGTCATTTCTCCCGGCATACTCGGATCATCAAACTTGTCAGTATACTTCAGGGACTCGTTCGCCTTCACTTCAACGTATGTGCCGCCAAATGAATGGCTGTTGCCCGTTGAAAAGTTCCTGAACGACATCCTGAAAGTACCACCTTTCTTTGCACTCATTTCATGTACGGTGCAGAGGAAGCCATAGGGCGGAAGCCATGCTGCAATTGCGTCTGCTTCTGTAAACGCGCGGAATACTTTTTCCGGCGTTGTTTTAAGTACTCTATGTAATGAAACGCTGTTAGGCATAATTTTGAATTTTAGTTTGTGTATTCGATTCCGGCTCTGTTGGGTAGAGACCTTTAACCTACTTTTTCTTTAATACTATATGAGTTGCAAGTTTGCTTTGAGTCGACTGTATTTCGGTAAATCCGAGTTTTGGCAGGTCGATTCCGGCAAGCAGATTTTCTCCAGCTCCGAGAAACACCGGCGCAAAAGCAAGGTGCATTTCATCGATATGGCCTGCCTGTAAATATTGACGAACCGTTGAAGTACCGCCGCCGATGCGTATATCTTTACCGTTGGCTGCCTTCTTTGCCTGTTCCAGTGCAGATTCTATTCCGTCAGTCACGAAATGGAATACGGTTCCGCCTTCCATGGTCAGTGGCTCTCTGGCATGATGCGTCAACACGAAAACCGGTACATGGTAAGGGGGATTTGGACCCCACCATCCTTTCCATTCACCATCAGGCCACGGGCCCCGAACAGGTCCAAACATGTTTCGGCCCATAATCCAGGCGCCAACGTTGTCAAATGATCGTTCAGCAAATTCATTGTCAATGTCCTGCGTGCCTTCTCCGGATCCGTACATTTTTTGAAAGACCCTTGTTGGGAAGAACCATTTGTGAAGTTCATGTCCACGCTTGCCTAAAGGGTTATCTAAACTTTGCTCGGGTCCGGCCGCATAGCCGTCCAGTGAAACCGAAAATGCTGTTACTTTGACTTTGCTCATAGGATATTATTGCTTCTATTCAGATGTTTATTTATTGTGTTGTTCACATCAGGGTTCCTCAGCGACTGCCCGCTTGCAGCAACTGACTTGCTGTTATTATGCGACCGCTGGTACGAATTTATTCAAGATTGCTCCATTCTTAAAAGTGATTGAACTTTCAAGATCAAGAAGCTTTTGTTCTTTGAATATGGGCAGTCCGCTGCCAATTGCAATTGACCGTCGAATGATATAATATTCATCAATCAGGTCCTGGCTTATTAGCGAACTTACAAAGTTCGCTCCACCATATACTATGATGTCTTTGCCGGGCTCGTTCTTGAGTTTTTTCACCGCGGCAGTAAGGTCTCCGTTCTCAACCTCAACGTTTCTTCCTTTGACCTCCTTTTGCGTATGACTGAAAACGATCTTACGCAAATCAACCATGCGTTTAGCCAGTGAATGTTCCTCACTGTCAGGTTGATTGGCGAGAGCATTCTCCCAGTGATCAATAAATTCACGCGACATCTTCCGTCCCAGTAGGAGCGTGTCGCAGGTGTCGGCGAGTTCATTTACAAAATCTAAGATGGCGGGATCGCGCTTGCCGATCCAGATCCAGTCTCCGTCGCCATTTGGCCGGGCAACGAAGCCGTCGAGCGACATTTGTATCTGAAGTTTTAGTTTTCGCATAGAGGTTTCGTTAGTATTTGTGCCTTTCTATAGGACAAATATCTTCAGAACCTCCTTAAAATCGCGGGTGCACTTGCGACATTATGGGCGGCGGATTGCGCCCTAATTCTTCTCTTTCTTTCTCAAATCCAACGTATGAAACACGAACAGCCTTATCGCATGGGTAGAATAGTATTTGTATCCTGATGCTTCCTGCTGATAAATATTCATGTAACCGAGCTGTGCATTGAGATGTGATGTGAACTGATATCCGAATCCCAGAAACAGCCGGTTCTGATCGAACGTATTGTAAACAACATTGTCGCCGAAGTTCAGAAACACTTCATCTATGACGGCAGCAAATGGAGTCTTCGCTACAATCTCTTTACCTTTTAATGGAATGAAGAACGAAAAGTTATAGCGTGCCCGAAAAACATAATTGTATCCGTCCACCTTTTCATCATTGACAACCTTTTCTACGAATCGCTGTTCCAAACGGAGCCATTGAAGTGTTGAAAGTCCCGGGTACTTTTGGCTCCACCAGATCTGTTGCCATGGACGGTGTTCGATGCGCGTGGTGCTCATTCCCTTAGCAGGAAAGTGTTCAACAAATGCATAGCCCACATTGATGCGGAGATTGTCTTTAAGGAAGTAGGTTACGGCGGGACGAATCATGAACTGGAACGGACGATCGACAAAATTGTCGGTCATGCGATAATGTACATCGACCCACATCCCCCAGCGGTTGCTGAAGCGGGTTTGATTAAAGTACCCAAGCCATAGCTGTTCGCGCGAGTGGATCTCTTTGTCAGGTGCCGACGACTGAGAAAGCGCAGGAAGCGAGAATGTCGCGAGGACGATTATAATCAGAATTTGTTTCACGGTATTCATAGAAATTATGAATACAATGTTATTAAGACATTTCGCGGAAGTCTTGAATAATTTTTACTGGTTGAACAGAATTTACTTTGTCGGTTTCACTGGGTCTGGTCAAGCATCCCGTAAGCCTCGGGAATTGCCGGGTCAGATTTCGAAACGGCAAACTGCTTTTGAATCGTCCACGTGTTTAGCATAGTTTTGGTCCAGATAGTTGCTCCAGCAAACGAAGCGCGTCTCCTTTTCCGGCCCTGCCATATTTCATAATAGATGATCACGGCGTCGCCGTCCTGGGTTACGATGGGTAGTGCGAGCGACACGCAGGCTTCTTTGGTCTGCTTTTCAACGAGAGGAATGTTCAATCCCTGCGTGAATAGAGGATCGTTCCACGTTGAGATCAACGGGTTGCTGATCTGCGACTGGATCCATCCAATGTTTCCGTTCTCGAAATATCCGGAAGTTTTCAGTGCGTCATTGGTGGTGTCCATGAGGCATTCGGGCGCCATTACTTCTTCCATGACGCTGAGGTTTGTTGCGCCCAGTTCATGAACGGTTTGTCGGCTCAGCGAATAAAAAAGAGTGTCGATGAAAGCGGACTGGCCAAAGGCCATTGATGGTAGAATCATGGGCAACGCCAATAGTATTGTCGCAGTCGCCAGTTTAGGGAGTCGGGTCGGCATGTATAAAAAAAAAAAAATCAGTACTACTCATGAGCAGTAACTTCAATGGGGGTTAACCGGGGGCAGCAGGGTGTCGTTGCTGCACTCAATACTAATTTACAAAAAGATTCAGAATCACAGCACGGCGTGAGTGGACATGTGCAAAGGAGACGCAAAAAAAAGCGCAAGGTGCTCCACTTACATGGTTTAGCATCACATAGATTCGCATGGATTAACCCATCGATTAACATCATGAGCGTATCACAGAAATTAAAAGACGGCAAGCGCGTATATGGTACTTGTTTTACCTCGACGGCGCCATCGTGGCCGTTTAGTTTGCAGAAGGCTGGACTCGACTTTGTATTCATTGACAACGAACATATTGCGATGAACAGGGCAGACCTGGCAAAGTTGTGCCAGGTGATCCGGTCGTATGGAATTTCGCCCATCGTCAGGATACCGAGTCCGGATCACTATCTAGTGTCGCAGGCGGTTGATGCTGGTGCAGTGGGCGTGGTGGCGCCATACCTCGAGTCTGTTCAACAGATCCGCGAGTTGGTTGGCGCTGTGAAGTATAAGCCGCTCAAAGGCGAGGTGTTACGGAATGTATTGAACGGAGCGGAGATACTGAATGAAAAGACGCAGGCATACGTTGAGAAAGTGAATGCCGGGCAGATGGCGATAGCGAACATTGAAAGTGTTCCCGCCCTGGACAAGCTTGATGAATTGTTATCGGTTAAAGGTCTCGATGCGGTTTTCATAGGTCCACATGATCTGTCGGTGAGTCTCGGTCATCCGGAAGAATACGATCACCCCGAATTCGAGGCAGCGGTTAAGAAGATTATTCAAACTTCACGCGGCAAGGGACTGGCTGTGGGTATTCATTTTTCTCTCGAACCGGAGCGTCAGATAAGATGGGTGAAGGAAGGAGCAAACATCATCATTCATAGCTTTGACATTGCGTTGTTCACGCAGCGTTTGATTTCAGATATGAAGATCATCAAAGAGGGTGTTGGTGATAGTGTTGCCGTGCATGGGGCTGGCAATATGGTAGTTTAACCAGGGAGCTACTTTTTCGGGGCAGTTCCGGATTTGACTTTCTCGATCCAGATCTCGCTCACCTGAGCGCCCTGTTCTCCTTCGGGACAAACAAACGTGAAGGTCACGTTGCCTCCCGATAAGGCAGCGGTTGGAATATCAAAGGTATAGATGGGCTGATCGCCCGTTAAAAAGTAGTCGTGCACCAGGTAGCCATTCGCGGTTAGCTTGATGCGGGAGCGCAGCCTTCCGGTATAAGCGATACGGATCCGGTAAGCACTCTTCGGGTCCAGGCCCTTGTACTGAATGTTCAGCGGAGTTTCGTATAGGGTTCCCGTTTGAGTCATCCACGCCTTTGGAGCGGTTTGTCCGCTAAAGCCTACGGGAAGGATTTCGTGCACCCATTCGTCTTCCTTAGTGCCAACGCCGAAGTTTACCATAGGCGACAAGAGGCCTCCGGGATCTTTCGACCAACCCAGCCCAGGTAACACGTAAGGCTTTGCGGAAGGAGTGCCGAAGTTCGTGTAGATACCTCCTTCGCCCGGTTCCTGTCTGTGGAGTAAGGCATCTATTGCTTTGAGTCTTTCATCTTCAGTTTGAACGATGGCTATCTTTTTCATCTGATCGTTTAGCCATGGAGCATCATTCAACGGTACGTCTATGTTGTCGATGAAATTTCCGCGACCCCCAGCGGCACCGTGCTTTTTGATCGTTAACTGCGCGCCAATACTTTTGAAAAGGTCGTCGGCCAGTTTCATGCATCTGACTTTGTATGAATCATAGGGTGCAGCCTCAGTTGACTTGTTCAGGATTGCACCTGCCTGAGCGATTGCCTCTAATGATCCCGTCTTAGCCGCGCGCGACAAAGCAGTGTATGCCTCCTTTTCGAGACCGGTTTCGCGAACAAGCCTTTGTTGAGTATATGCATCGTAGTATGCCCGGAGCAGGCACATCTGGAAACGAAAACTATTTATCATTTCCGGAGTGGCAACTTTCTCAAGGGACTGAAAATGCTCCAGAGTTTTACTCACCTGCTTGCTTGACAATAAAGGCCCACGCATATTTTCTTCCAGTTCGAAAATACCTTTGGCTATGGCATCTGCATGATCCGCACTAATGAAGAGTCGTGCGTAGTCACGCAGCGTTTCTTCGACGGGAATGTTTGGATCCCAGTCCTGATCGCTCCACACAAATTTGTTTACATCGTCATTGGTGCCTTCGGAGTAGCTGATGCTCCCCACGCCGAGCGAAGCAAAGATGTTGTGTATGTGCTTCTCATCCTTCGGTCTTGGATTGATGCATTCGCGTCCCAGCGTCATGGCCCAGGCCAGGTCCCAGTCCGGGATCGGATATTGCGCGCTTAGGCTGTGCGTTATGTCGGGATACATGCGGATAGGAATCGTCGGATCGATAAGCCGTCGCATGGAGTCAACCGGCGTCTTGATCCAGGGACCATAAACGACTCCGCCGAACCAGCTATATTTTTTGTTTACATACCTGTAAAATGAAGTCAGCCATTGTTTTGTTGGACGAAACACCTGGGGCGATACCCAGATCTTTGCATCAGGATGATACTTATTCAATACGACTGACTGTTTCTCCAGCCAGGCGAACAATGCGTCTGGTTCCAATTCACCGGGGTCGCCGCCGGGCACAAATACGGCATCCAGTTTTTCAACAGCGGCAAACACAGAGTCCCGCTCCATTAACTCTTCGCGTACTGTTTTTTCATCGGCGTAGTTGGTGCCCATGTTCGGATACCACATCCATACGTCGAGGCCATATGATTTGCAGATTCGCGATTGCTCAGCGATCATCTTAATTGGTGCGAGTTTCATATGTGCGCTGGTGGGATCATCGTCTGTTCGCGGAGGAACGATCTCAATGCTGTTCGCACCAAACAACGCAAGTTCTCTGATGTATTGATCAAATTGTCCGACTGAAAATGCATCATACGAATTTGTTTTCGGACGATAGCCGAGCTGATGACCGCGTATTGAATTGGCAGGTGTTGTTGATACAGTGACCGACCGAGGTATGAGAATCTTTTCAGGCTTCATGGTAGCCTTTCGCAACAGACACCCAACGCCATAGAGCACGCTTCTTGCGTCGTCGCCGGTTATTACGAGGGTACGCGAATCTGCCGACATGAATAGTTTGTATCCATCCTTGCCAATCGACTTCATGTCGTTCAGAGATGATTGCAATTGAGCGGGCAGAGAAGTCAGGCTCTTAGTCGATGCTATCACTATTTGGCGGTCAGGAGATGTGGCAACAGATACGTTGGTGCGGATGTTCAATGTAATGCCGGTGCGTCTAAAGATTTCCTCCGTGAGAACTGCGATTGGTTTTTGCAGAATTGCTTCATCAGAGTTTGATACCATAATACTGGACTTTGAAAAATCCTGGGCATGCGCGGGCAACGTAAGAGAGAAAGAAGTAATCAGCAACAAGATTGCAAGATGTCTATTGCAGTGCGCAGGCAATGAAGCATTCTTAAGTCTGTAGTGGAATTCGGGGACAGGAAACAAAAACGGCTTCATTGGTCAGCGGTGGAATGTAGGTACTGCAAGTAACGAAGTTGTAGTACATCTGCCATGGAATATTTCGAACCAGCGGCAATTCAGTTGTTGCGCATCTGCCGCTGGTAATCATTGCGGATGGTCTCATAAAAAACACGCTAATTGAATATTCCGTTGCGCGAAATGCGACAACCCCGGCTGCCCATTCTTCTATCTTTCCGGAGTTTGCGATGAGCATTTCATTTAATAGCCATCAGCATTTCCTTTAATTAAAGGCTCATGAAAATATCAGGATTCAGAATTTTATCGTCAGGACTACTAATTGTTCTATTGACTTCGATGTTTGTTGATTCGTTTGCGCAGTCAGTAGCATTGCAGAACGTTACCATTTATCAGGAGAAGATTTCACTGGGTAATGGTGAAACAGCCGCTTCGGAAATGCTGAGCCAGGAGGTAGCCAAGCGCACCGGCATCGCGTGGCCCGTATCTGCCACGTGGCCTTCTTCAGGTGATGTGATCGTGCTGAAGAAAGCTTCTGCGAAAAACAAGGTTCCATTCACCATTCCATCGGCGCCTGTTCTCGGATCAAAGGCCGAGTCGTATCGCATTGTGAATGTTCAGCATCAGAATCAAAAGGTAATCATCATTGAAGGTGTTGATGATCGCGGAGTGCTTTTCGGGACGGCAAATCTGCTCCGTATACTGCAGTATGCAAAGAACAGCGCTTCGCTTGAACAGCTTCCTTCGCTGACAACCAGCCCTGATAAATATTTAAGAGGGCATCAACTCGGATATCGCAATACTGCAAACTCATGGGATGCGTGGACCAAGCCACAATTCGAGCAATACATTCGCGACCTCGTTGTGTTTGGTACCAATGCGATAGAATCTATTCCCATCTTTGATGAGAAGGTGAGTCCGCATTTCAAGGAGAAGCCATCGGAGATGAATATTTTCATCAGTCAATTGTGTCAGAAGTATAACCTTGAATACTGGATGTGGATACCCGCGCAGTTTGACTTAAAGGATGTTGCGTTGAGGAATAAGTATCTGGCCACGTTCGAACAGATCTGCAAAGAGTCGGTGCGCATCGATGGAGCATTTTTTCCCGGTGGCGATCCGGGTGATAACCCTCCCGATCTCGTTATGCCGTTGCTGCAGGACATAGCAGTAATACTTAAGAAGTATCATCCGAAAGCAGCGACGTGGGTGTCGCTGCAGGGGTTTACTCCGGAGCAAAGCCAGTATGTTTACAAATACATCCAGGATAAAATGCCAGTATGGCTCGGCGGACTGATCACGGGTCCCAGCAGCCCTACCGTTGAGGAGACGCGTGCAGCACTACCGGCTAAGTACAAGCTTCGTCATTATCCTGACGTTACTCACAACGTTCGGTGTGAATTCGAAATTCCGTGGTGGGATCCTTCATTCGCGCTGACTCTCGGAAGAGAGGCGATCAATCCGAGGCCTTATCACTATTCTGCGATTTATCATGCGATCGATCCTTATATCGATGGGTTCATTTCCTATTCCGATGGCGTGCACGATGATGTCAACAAGGTTCTATGGTCTCAGCTCGCGTGGGACAGGAATGTTAGCGAACGCAACATCATGAAGGAATATAGCAACTATTTCTTCGGAAGCAATGTTGCCGAAGATGCCGGCGATGGTATTCTCGCTCTTGAGAAAAACTGGGAAGGTCCGATTGTTTCCAATGGTGGGATTGCAACAACGCTTACTGCATGGAAGAAGCTTGAGAAAGAAAACCCATCGCTTGAGACCAACTGGCGCTGGCAGATGAACCTGCTGCGCGCATACTACGATGCCTATACACGCGAGCGCTTTGTTTACGAGACGCAGCTGGAAAAACAGATGAATGAGAAGCTGTTGCAGGCTTCGTCGATCGGCGCCGATGCTGCGATGAAGGAAGCGAATACCATTCTTGCAAAGGCGGATACTGAACCTGTGATGAAAGACGTTCATCAGCACATCATCGACTTGTGCGAGGCATTGTTTAAATCTATTAGTCTCCAGACGAGTGTGAAGAAGTATCAGGCCTCGGGACTGGAGCGAGGTTCAGTGTTGGATTTCCTTGATCGTCGTTTGAATAATCGCTGGTGGCTTGAAGATGAATTCAAAAAGATTCAATCACTGCCCGAAGCAGATCGCGTGAAAGCCCTCGAAGTGATTGCCAATTGGGAAACACCTGGACCCGGCAGCTACTACGATGAGGTTGGTAATCTGGCTAAGTCCGTCCATGAGATGAAAGGCGAGAACTGGAGACTTGATCCTATCCTTCGCGAGAGCCCTAATCCAGGATATGACTTCACCGACAATGGTATGAGTCGTAAGAGACTCTCCTGGCTGACTTATATGAGATGGCCGATCGCTATGAAATACACTACGATTGATCCGAATGCGCACTATACGGTGAAGATCAACGGTATGGGTGAGTGCTTGCTGAAGATCAACGGACAACGTGTTGCGCCGAGCCACTATGGAAGGAACTATGGTGAGATAAAAGAGTTTCCGGTTCCGCAGGAGATGGTGAAGAGTGGCAAGCTGGTGCTGACGTGGGATACGATCGATGAAGACTTCATGAACTGGCGGAAGCAGTCTCGGGTGACGGAGGTCTGGTTGATCAAAGAATAGCGGCTGTCCAAGCTGGTTGAGGCCCAATGTTTGCAGGCCAGAGGACATGAGTTGAGAGACTGGATTTTACTCGACGGTGGGGCAGAGCGGGACTGCTCGTTTCTATGAGTTGTCAGTAAACCCAAGGCGTGCGATTTTATTCGTAAAATAAGGTCTCTCAACTCATGTCCTCTGGCCTGCAAACATTGGGCGTTTTTCGTTATAGGTATCGCGCCACTTCTGTTGATCACGTTAGATACATTGTCACTCAGCATCGCCGTCTTTCGATCTATTGTCATTCTTCATCGTATTCGTGCCGTTCATCGTCATTCTTCATTGTATTCGCACGGTCACTCTGCACTCTTCATCGAGCTTGTGCGATCCGTCAACATACCTTTGAGCCACGTAGCCGCTTCATTGCATTCGCGAAAGCGGGCCAATGTTTGCAGGCCAGAGGACATGAGTTGAGAGACTGGATTTTACTCGACGGTGGGGCAGAGCGGGACTGCTCGTTTCTATGAGTTGTCAGTAAACCCAAGGCGTGCGATTTTATTCGTAAAATAAGGTCTCTCAACTCATGTCCTCTGGCCTGCAAACATTGGGCGTTTTTCGTTATAGGTATCGCGCCACTTCTGTTGATCACGTTAGATACATTGTCACTCAGCATCGCCGTCTTTCGATCTATTGTCATTCTTCATCGTATTCGTGCCGTTCATCGTCATTCTTCATTGTATTCGCACGGTCACTCTGCACTCTTCATCGAGCTCGTGCGATACGTCAACATACCTTTGAACCACGTAGCCGCTTCATTGCATTCGCGAAAGCGGGCCAATGTTTGCAGGCCAGAGGACTGAGTTGAGAGACTGGATTTTACTCGACAGTGGGATTCAGCGCGACTGCTCGTTTCTATGAGTTGTCAGTAAAGGAAGGGCGTGGGATTCTATTCGTAAAATAAGGTCTCTCAACTCATGTCCTCTGGCCTGCGAACATTGGAGAGTGATTAATGCTAATGTCAGGTGCATCGACACTCTTCATCGGATTCGTAAGATCCATCATCACCGTGCATTTTGAACCACGTAGCCGCTTCATTGCATTCGCGAAAGCAGGCCAGCGCAAGCGCTGTATTGATAACCTACAAGAAACCAATTGTGCGGATCATCTCACGTAAGCCAGGTGAGGACGGTGATTCGTGTTTCAGCGGGCATTGCATCCCGATAAGAAATAGGCGAAATTCAGTGCCAACAACATTCACCTATGGCACACCTGAGAAACGCTTTTGTTTTGCTTACTGCGCTTGCCCTTGTTTCATGCGCTGACAAGGGACACCAAAATGGTAAACTGAAGGAGTCGCTGCTTCAACAATTGAAAAACAGCAACTCGGATGAAAACTGGTTTGCTCCAATTCATGTCGCGGTTACAGGCGTAACGGCCGAGCAGGCTTCCTGGAGGGACACTACCGAAAATCATTCCATTGGTCAGCTGGCATCTCACCTTGCCTTCTGGAACGAGCGCGTGTTGAAGTCTTTTCAGGGCAACAAGCCACCGGATTTTCAGGGCAGCAACGACTCGACCTTCAGACAACTCGATGAACGCCAGTGGAGCGCGATACAGACGCGACTGGATAGCATACAGAAAAAGATCGAGGAAGTTGTGAGCAATGGAACGGATGAGCAACTCGAGGAGTGGGCACCAACCATTAACAACCTATGCATGCACAACGCCTACCATACTGGACAGATGGTCTATATAAGAAAACGCAATGGATGGTGGCGAGCTCATAGCTGATTACTCATAGCTGATTACTCATTCTGATCACTCATTCTTCAGAACTTCAGCAGGATTCGCATTTGCCGCCGATAGCGACTGGAAGCCAACCGTAAATATTGCGATCGATAAAGCCGTAACCGCTGCTGCAACGAACACCAATACACTGATCGGTGTTCGGTAAGCGAAGTTGCTCAGCCAATAGTCGGTTAAGAAGTAGGCGATGGGAGTGGCGAGAATGATGCTTACGCCGACAAGCTTTGTGAATTCGGAAGAGAACAAAAACACAAGATGACCTGTGCTGGCGCCGTGTAATTTTCTGATGCCGAGTTCTTTCTTGCGTTGATCAGCAGAGAAGGCCGCCAGCCCAAACAATCCGAGGCAGGCAATGGCGATAGCGAGTGCGGTAAACAGATTTAGGATGACACTCATCTTCCTTTCTTCATGGAAGGTGTTATCGAATTCTTCGTCCATAAAACTGTACTGGAACGGAACCGCGGGATCGACTTTGGCAACTTCGGTCTTTACGTTGTCGATGATGGACTGCAGCTCGTCACCGCTTTTGATTGATGCCGGATTGAGGCGCATGGAGAGATAGCAGGGAAAGCCCGCGCTATAGCTCCAGTGTTTGTCGTTGTCGGTGTGCATAACAATCAATGGTTCGATCTTCAGCTTCACGCTGTTGAAGTTGAAGTCTTTCACGACGCCAATGATCTGGAGCTTTTCTTCTGATCCAAACGACTGTACCACGTGTTTTCCAAGAGGTGAGTTGTCGGCCCAGGTTTCTTTCGATCCATAGCCCAGTATGCGTGCAGCCTCTTCGTTGATGATGATGTTGTACTTATCGGCAGCGTTTGCCGGATCGAAGTTTCTTCCCAGAAGGAACTTCGTTTCAAGCAGAGGAAGATAGTTTTCATCACAACGCATGTAGTGCAGATCGACGACCGGCTGGTCAGGACCTTCTGCGCGATAACGATCTCCAGCCCAGACGTTGGGAGGCAGGAATCCCGATTGTGCGACCGCCGTAAATGCGGGGTTAGTCTGCAGCTTTGCTTTCAGCACATCAACGCCTTTGCCCAGCTGATGAATGTTGTAGATCTGAAGTACATGATCTTTGCTGATGCCGACATCGATCGTGCTTGTGTAGGCCAGCTGCTTCTGTACGAAGAAGGTGCAGATGATCAGCGCGATTGATACCGTGAACTGAAACACAACGAGTGCATTCCGGATGCCGGATCCTTTGAAGCCGGATTTCAGTTTTCCTTTTAACGTTTCAGCAGGCTTGAAGGCAGAAAGATAAAGCGACGGATAGCTTCCGGCGGCGAGTCCGACAATAAGGATAAATCCAATCAGCGTACCGAAGAAGTAAGGATTCGTGAGATGAGTGACGAGGCTAAGCTGCTTCTCGGCGATCGTATTAAATGCATTCAGTGATAGTTGTACGAGGACCAGGGCAGCAACGGTGCTTACCGCTACATATAAAACAGATTCGATGATGAACTGTCGGACGAGCGTGGTCTTCGCCGAGCCGAGCACCTTTCGTACACCGACTTCTTTGGCCCTGTTGCTGGACCGCGCCGTCGAGAGATTCATGAAGTTAATGGACGACAACAAAAGCACCAGTGCTCCAATGGCGCCAAAGATCATCACGAACTTAGGATTGCCCTGCGGACCAAACCGGTTGAAGCCCGGCTCGCTTGCCAGGTAGATATCACGGAGTGGCTGCATGTAGAGCGTCCATGGTTGTCCTTTCGTGAACTGCTCAAAAGTTTGATTAAAGATGCTTTGTGTGGTGCGGCCTGCCCACTTCGGTGGAAGTGCCTGAAGTTTCTTTGTCA
Source organism: Chryseolinea sp. T2 (assembly GCF_037203685.1). Taxonomy (NCBI): domain Bacteria; kingdom Pseudomonadati; phylum Bacteroidota; class Cytophagia; order Cytophagales; family Fulvivirgaceae; genus Chryseolinea; species Chryseolinea sp. T2. The sequence continues at coordinate 451,642 of NZ_JBBCAU010000006.1, read as the reverse complement.
GCGCGGCGACATCCGTACCTTCTCTTACGAGTCCATAGGTGCCGAAGATGGTCCAGATCCAGGTATACTTTCCATCCTTGAACTGTTCAACAGAAGTGAGCGAGCTGAGCATGTCGAATTTCAGGTGTGACTGTGCAGGCACGTCGGCAAGCACTCCTGTTACCGTGTAGGGTGTGTAGGTGCCCGTAGAGGATTTCGTTTCAATCAATTTACCCATAGGGTCTTCATCACCGAAATACCGTTTGGCTGTGGATGCAGTGATCACTACCGTGTTGGGATCTTTTAGCGCGGTATTTGGATCGCCCTTCAGGAAGGGAAATGTGAATACTTTGAAGAAGTTGTCTTCGGCCGCATAAAAGTTTTCCTCATTGAAGTTGGTAGCCTCACCGTTGTCTGTTACCCGGGTGAGCTGTTCGCCAATAAAGTATATTCTTGTTACCTGTTCGAAGTCGGGGATGTCTGTTCTGATTGCTTCTGTGATACCGGGACCCGTGCCTGAGAATTGTTCCGTCCAGTCGCCCCAGATCATTGGCTGATTGATGCGATAGATGCGGTCACCATTGGAGTGAAAAGTATCATAAGTACTTTCTTCATAAACGTATAAACCGATGGCTACACAGGTGGCGATTCCCAACGTGAGGCCTAACAGGTTGAGAATTGTGAATTGTTTATGACGCGCTGCGCTTCGCCACGCAATCTTGACCATGTTGCCGATAAACATAGAATGACTTTGTTTGCTTGCTGTTGACGAGAAACCGAAGATGAGATGGATCGCATCGACCCAATACATTCCTTCGGCAATGAACTTTCCTTTTTCCTCACGACGATCTTCGTAGATTTCTTCGAGGTCGCCCATGAACTCTTCGAGATAGGCGCGGCCAACCCAACGTTCAACAAGAGCGTCGGCAAGCCTGCGCGATAATGATCTTCGAGCGTCACTCATGATCCGGGGCTTAATTGCGGGATCAGGTCCCACATCTTTTGCCGCACCTCCTGAGAAGTGCGCAGTTGTTCCATTCCTTTCTTCGTGATCCGGAAGAGTCGTTTGCGTCTGTCGCCCCTCTTGTCGGAGCTGCCGCCGAGCTTCGATAGGAGCAAGCCTTTGTCCTGGAGACGATAAAGCGTGATGTGGATGGCACCGAGTAAGATCGTTCGACCGGTATGACGTTCCACTTCTTTCTTAACCGATATTCCGTATGCTTCGCCGTCGAGGATACAGACGGCTAGTAGTATGAGTTCTTCTAATTCTCCGATAACGCGGCTCATTTTTGCGCTGCTTGATAAGTATATACAAAATTATAACTAATGGAGTCAGAAAGTCAATAGCGACCAGTCGGATCAGCGGTTCTGAGCGAAGGTTAAGCAAGGGAGCCTGTTAAAATGTTCACCCTAAAGAGGGGATGCAGATAGCTATTTTCGGGCTTTTGAGCGCTGGATGGCATTTTCATTTCAGGGAAAAAAAAGCGCCAATTGCATTAAATTGATACAGTGAATTGTTTCAAAACGATGCAGTTCATGAAGACAGCGACAGGATAAGTTGCCTTCTTAGGATCCAAAACGCATTCACTTAGGTTGGAATAACGTTTGGCAGAACAACCAACATCACCTGGTCCTGACAATATGATTCTGGTATACATCAAGCTTGCCTTTCGACTCCTGATCAGAAATTCGTTTTTCTCTTTAGTCAATGTTGTGGGATTGTCGATTGGCTTTGCTGCGTTCTTTTCGCTATGGCAATACGCAACGTCGGAGCTGATGACCGATCAGCATCACAAGGACTATGAGAGGATTTTCAGAGTTGGGATGCATCAGACCTGGGATGAGCCGGGCAATACCGGAAACTTAACGTTCGGTCCTTCGAGGGCCAGTCTGCCGCCGCGATTTAAAAGTGATTTCCCCGAAGTGGAAAGTTATGTCCGCGTGCTGGAACAAGGCGGCTTCTTTCAGGAGGATCTGATTGATGCACATGGAACCCGGATGGTCGTATCACACAGGAAGCAGAACGGAGAGGAACAAATTTTCCGGGAGACGAAAGCATCTTACGCCGATCGTAACTTTTTTGAGTTCTTTGGTATTTCTATGATCCATGGCGAAGCAAGCACAGCGCTTGCAGGAGTGAACTTTGTTGCCGTGTCCCGGACGTTATCAGAAAAGTATTTTGGAAATGAGAATCCCCTTGGTGAGATACTTCTCCTGAACGACAGCATCGCCATGAAAGTATCTGGCGTATTCGAGGATTTTCCTCATAACTCTAAACTCAGTTACGACATGGTGATCTCTAATGAAAGATTGCTGACTAAGTGGAGCGATGTGTACTGGGGAGGCACGCAGAACTTTATTAAGCTAAAGCGTGGGACATCAGGTCCGGACTTCGAAAAGAAACTACATGATCAGAAACTAAGATACTGGGGCGACGAGCTCAGGAAGTGTACCTGTGACCGCGAATTGTTTGTTCAACCGCTGGCAGACATAACGTTTGGCAATAGATACATTGGCGACGAGGGTGCGTACAAGTCGAAGATAACGCTCATTACACTGCAGTTTGTTTCTGTGATTGTTTTGCTGATGGCATGGATCAACTATGTAAACCTTTCTATTGCCGCACTGACCAATCGCATTAAAGAGTTTGGGGCGCGGAGGGTGAATGGTGCTACCGCGATGGACCTGGTGAAGCAATTTGTGATTGAATCGACGATGATCAACCTGATTGCTGTTGGTTTAGCGCTGACCATCTTACAAATGATAAGGCAACCGCTGGAGGGATTATTCGAGATTTACATCGTTGAACTTTGGTCGACGAAACCGGAGGTCTGGCTGGCATTGCTGATAACCATAGTTTGCGGCATTGCCATTACCGGAGCCTACCCCGCATATGTCTGCATTGTACGTCAGCCACGTTCGCTTCTTACGACAAAATATTCGGGCAGCAAGAGTTTTGTCAAGTCGGCGCTTACAACCTTGCAGTTCACTATTGCGCTGGCCCTCATCTCCTGGGTGTTCGTTGTCTATCTCCAATTGAATTATGTGCTGAAGAAGGACGTTGGTCTGGACCAGCAGGGAGTGATCATCGTGGAGGGGCCAGTTGTGAGGCCGCGAAACTACGATCAGACGTTTGAAACTTTCGTCAGGGAACTGAGCCGTCTTCAGGGGATCGTTGGTGCGACGTCGAGCTGTTACATGGTGGGTGACGCAACGGACAAGCCAGGCGACGTTAAGATTGTGGGGAGTACTGCCAGGACCGGGTCGGACGCCAACGGAGTAAGAGAGAACTTTATACCCTTCTTCGGTTTGAAGATTCTGGCAGGGCGGAATTTTGTTGCCGACGACCGGCATGATGCTGTTATTGTGAGTCGCATAACTGCCGAGCGTTTAGGTTTTAAGGATCCGGGAGATGCCATTGGAAGGAGGGTTTTGGTGAACACAGGAAGATGGCATAACCAGCAGTACGGCGAACTGGTTGGCGTTGTCGAGGACTATAATATTGTTCCCTACTTTAACTATGGCGGATCCAATACAGTAGTTACGTCGGAGGGAGGATTCGGAATATTTCTCACGCACAATAATGCGCTGTTTCCTGACCTGAGTCAGCAGAACGTCGCCGTGAAAGTCGATCTGGCCAATGTAGATCGTGTTATGACAGAGGTGGTCAAGCTTTTTGATCGCACTTTCCCGGGCAATACTTTCGAATGGCGTTTCCTCGATGAGCAGATTGCGGGTGTTTACGGAAAAGAAAAGGTGGCGAGAAATCAGATCCTGATGTTTACCATACAGGCTATCGGTATTGCGTGTATGGGACTCGTTGCCATGATGACGCATCGGATTTTTGAAATGACTAAGGAAGTTGGAATACGAAAAGTGCTGGGTGCTTCCGTTTTTGAGATCGTGCGCGTGCTCGTTCAGAGTACCGGCGCGCAGTTTGTCATCGCTGCGATGTTTGCTATCCCCTTATCATGGTACCTTGGTAATCAATATTTGCAAAAGTATTCGGAGAGAATACAACTCAGCTGGTGGCATTATGTTGTTCCCATTGGTATTCTGCTCGTGATCATGTGTTCAACGATTGCCAACATGTTGCATAAGACGTTGCGTTCAAATCCTGTTGATTCTTTGAAACACGAATAGGGGGATACGAACTGTATATTCATTGAGGATGAGCAAAGAACAAATTCAGGACCTGCTTAAGTTTTTGAGGCCTTTTTCGAAGGAGATTCAATCGACTGTGTTCTGGCTGCGGGACTTTGTGTGGGATTTATATCCAAAGGCAAACGAGTTGATCTACGATGACTATAATGCACTCGCCTTTGGCTGGTCGCCAACCGATCGTGTTGGTCACACGTTCTGTTCGATAGCGGTGGGGCGAACGAGCAAAAACATTCACTTTGGTTTTTACTGGGGATCGGAGATCGACGATCCGAAAAGGATATTGACAGGTGAGGGCAAACAATATCGCTATGTGCTGGTCGAAGATGTCGGGTTGTTTCCCAGAGTATACATTGAGAAGCTGTTAAAACAGGCTTACGCGACTTCGCTGAAGAAGGTGAAGGATAAGGGTCAAATCAGGAGCGGGCTTACGATTACGAAATCTGTTTCGGAGAAGAAGCGAGTGATCAAGGCGAAGAAGGTCGGGGTAGTGAAGAAGGTAGCGAAGAAAGGTTTGGGAAAGATGACGAAGAAGAGTTCGAAGGAAAAAAGGAATTAGTCGCTGAGGTTGGTTTTAGACTGTACATAATTGTATTGTAATAACGGTATGAATTTGTGTGTGCGTTTCGTTTCAGTGACAGTGGATTATTCCGCCCGGTTGGGGGCAGTCGGCGTTCGGGTTTGAACACCGCTCCTGTCGTGAGTTGCCTGCAGCACTCATTTTAAGCCCCTGTTCTGCTGGCATGAATTTTAAGCCTTGTGACAGGATGGCGATGAGCCATCGACAGATTTACCAACCTCTACCTATGCTCGGAAACTACTTTATCGTTGGCCTGCGCTCCCTCAGGCGTGACCGCGTCTTTTCGGCCATCAACATTTTCGGACTCGCCCTGGCTACTTCGGCCGCTATCTTCATTGGACTTTGGGTAAAAGATGAGTTGTCGTTCAATACGTACTTCAGGCGTTACGACCAACTTGGTCGCGTGGTGCGTAACATTGAGGCAGACGGAGAGGTCCTGTCGAGGATCTATCTGCCCAATGCGTTGGGTGATCAGTTGAGAATAAATCATTCACAGGTCTTCGAAAAGGTAGCGATGGCTTACCCGGTGGAGGACTACTTCGCTACGCTTGGCGACGAACAGTTTTCTCTGCGCGGGCAGTTTATGGAACCGCAGGGGACAGCAATGCTTGAGCCCGACATTATTGAGGGAACGTCGGCCCTCGATGATCCGCACAGCATCATTATCTCTGAGCGTACAGCCCACAGGTTATTTGAATCCGGACATGCACTCAATCAGCAATTTACCATCAACAACACTATGGAGGTCGTGGTGAAGGGCGTATACCGCGATCTTCCACATAACACCGACTTTGATGACGCGGAGTTTTTTGCGCCGCTTAGCCTGCTCGCTAGTTATGAACCGTGGATGAAGACTTCTTCGTTCACACAAAATTATCTTCATACATACGTGATCATGAAACCCCACGTCAGTATTGAGGAGGCATCGATGGCGATCAAGGATGTAATACTTAAGCAAGTGGAAGGAGACAGGGAGTACGCCGCGCGGCATCCTCAGTTGTGGATCCAGCCGATGAAAGACTGGCATCTGTATTCCGAATGGAAAAACGGAAAGGCTACCGGAGGCAAGGCAAGGACCGTATGGATGTTTGCAACCATCGGAGGATCGATCCTGTTGCTGGCCTGTATCAACTTCGTAAACCTGAGTACTGCACGCGCAGAACGCAGAACCAGAGAAGTGGGTGTGAGGAAGGTGATTGGGTCAAAACGCGTACAGCTTATTGCTCAGTTTATGATCGAATCGGCGCTCGTCGTTCTCAGCAGTTTTGTTATAGCCATTGTGGTATGCAGCGCGTGTATGCATTTGTTTAATCAACTTACGCGGAAGCTGATCGTGATGCCGACGGAAAGCCTAATGTTCTGGCTCGCGTGCGCGCCGTTCCTGTTGATCACTATTTTGCTCGCCGGCAGTTACCCCGCGTTTTATCTTTCCTCATTCGACCCGGCGAAGGTGCTTACGGGGCTGCGCGTGCAAGGGGAAAGCGGATGGCCCCGAAAGGTGCTGGTAGTAGTTCAGTTCTCAGTTTCGACGATCCTGATCATCGGCACTATCGTTATCGCGCGACAGGTGCAGTTCGGAAAGGACAGACCCGTTGGTTACGAACGTTCTGGGTTGATGATGATACCGATGATCGGAGCGGAGATGAGTGAGAAGTCGGATGTGGTCAGAAATGAACTGATTGCCTCGGGAGTTGTGAACGAAGTTTCTGTTTCGTCGAGTCCTCCGACTGACATCTGGTCATCGAACTCCGGTTTTGACTGGGAGGGAAAGAGCCCATCGCTGGAGCCCGTGTTTGCCACGATCACTGTGAGTCCGGAGTTTGGAAAAACAGTAGGGTGGACGTTGATACAGGGACGCGACTTTGACAGGAACCTGGCGAGCGATTCGTCGGCCTTTGTGATCAACTCCGCCGCTGCCCGTGTACTTGGATTTGCAGATCCCATTGGTAAGGGCATATCGTGGGAAACGTGGAAAAGTAAATTCAATCGTTTCACTGTGATAGGAGTTGTGGATGATATGCTGATGGGGTCGCCGTATGACGACGTTATGCCTGCGGTGTATTTTCTCAGCAAGGAAACGCATCACTATATGAACCTTCGTGTTAATGCATCAACCAGTGAGCGAACGGCAGTGTGGCGGGTTAGCGAGGTGTTTAACCGGATCGTTCCGGAAGTTCCGTTCGACTATGAGTTTGCCGCCGAAGAATACGATGCGAAGTTCGCGACCGAAGTGCGTGTTGGAAAACTTGTAACACTTTTTTCCGTGCTGGCGATCGTGATCAGCAGTCTCGGCCTGCTTGGTTTGTCAGCTTATGTTGCAGAGCGAAGGAGCAAAGAGATCTGTATCCGGAAAATATTGGGCGCTTCTACCGGGCGCATGTGGAGACTGTTGTCAGGGGAGTTCGTTTTGTTGGCGATGGCCGCGGCGTGTGTTGCACTACCGATAGGCTATGCGCTGATGCGAACGTGGCTCGAGCTGTTTGAGCACAGGGTTACATTTTCATGGTGGATGTTTGTTGTTCCTGTGGCGGGCATGTTAGTCATTGTGATGATCACTGTTAGTCTGCAGATTCTAAAGACCGCGATGGGCAATCCGGCGAGGAAGCTGAGGGCGGAATAGGGTATTTTTTTGACCCACCCTATCAGAGCCTACACCTAGCTTAATCCTATTAGAAACCAACGCTACGCTCAACAGGATCACGATGTACAAAAAATGTACAGTGAACCTAACCAGGGTCACTATAAGGTCACTGTAATGTCACTATAATGTCACTGTAAGGTATTCATTATGCCCTGATACGGGCTGGCATGGGTGCCTGAGATTTTTAAATCGCTGCAAAAGCAGTAGATTCCCTTATCTTAAATCCCCACGTTGTGATAATATATCCATGAGGAAAGAGAAGGGCAACAGCAAATCCGGCGCCAAAAAAGCTAAGAAAATTCATCCTGTAGGTGAGGGTAAGATACTTGTGAAGAGCAAGACGTACGGCGACCATCCCCGCAATAAGAGGGGAACGATAAAAGAAGCAGTGTTGAACGACGATATGAAATTGTCGGGCTCTCAGACCAAGTTGGCGAACCTGTATGCAAAGGCCGTTAAGGATCCATTGGACCCATTTCGCGAAAAGTTTCACGATGGAACGATGTGGAGTACGTTACTTTCGCTGTTCAAAAAGCAATTGTGGCGGGACGGATTAGTTGATCTTAAGTCTTTGGAGGAATTTCAGTGCCACTCGGAGTATCCACTGACTCGCTTATTTCAGAGAAAAATTTCTGCATCTGTGTCGTCGGGCGCTACGCTTGATATTGAGGTAATCACTCACGGTGGTGTCAAAAGGCGTTCAGAAAAGGCCAAAGATTATCGTCAGATATTAATCGTAATATTTTATAACGACGATTTTAAACCCACAGTCGAATCAGAAACGGCTTTCTTTAAGCTGGGTATTGATAAGCGGAATAAACAAAACGTCAGTGTTCCGATTCCAAAGGGAAGTATTGTCGCACTGGTGGCCCTGCGTTGTGATCATTGGAAAGACGGCCTTGCTGGTGGATTTAGCAGAAGGGGCCTGGAGATACTGAAGGCGATAGATCTTCGAACCAGTTAATAGTTAATTTTTACAATGTTTAGTTTCCTTAAGAAGTTATTTAACCCTCCTGCGAAACAATCTTCCGGTGTTGTATTAGGAATGGCACTGCTAAATGAAGTGCCGGTAATAGATTTCAAAAAGATCATTGATGAGTTACACTACACGCATGGGCTTTCGGTTAAAGAGCAACAGATCGATGAAGGCAAGGGTATCAGTGTAATTCAATTCGACCAATCGCAGGTAGCCATCGCGTTGATCGATGCGCCCATCCCCGGCAATGAGCTGGACTTTCCATCTTCAATTTCTTACTACTGGCCCCAGGCAAAGGAGGTTGTATCTAATCATAAAGCTCACATTATAATATCGGTTTCATCAACGACGGAAACCAAACTAAACCTATACAGGACTTTTACTCACGTGGCCTCAACCGTACTCACGCATACCAATGCGATTGGTATTTACCTGGGCAATCAAACGCTGGTGATGCCGACTCACTTTTATGTTGGCTTTGCCAATTTGATGTCGGACGACAACCTGCCGCTGATGAACTGGATTTACATCGGAGTGAGAGCAGAAGAGGGCAAGAGCAGCGGCTACACTTTCGGACTGAAAGAGTTTGGATTTGACGAAATTGAGATCCTTAACTCTGATGAATCGTCCACTGCAATACGGGAGATGCTTTTTAACCTGGGTCACTACGTGATATTAAACAACGTTATCCTCAACGACGGCGAGACGTTCGGTATTGAGCCGGGGCAGAAGTTGCCGATCAGGAGATCGAAAGGCAAGCAACTCGAGGGGACGATTGTAAAGGTTATTTATTGAACTGTCTGACGACTCTTTATTAAGCAAATCACATTTGCCATTTCATATTAAGGGGTTTAAAAGCACAAAAACTGCTTTGAATAAACCCGATTGTCCTTACGTGGTACAGCGCTGTCAAGCTGATCGTCTGAACGCTATTTCGCCAATGCCCCACGAACGACTCTTTCGTTTGCATAAATAAAATCGGCCTGCCAGCCCAATCCGGGAACCAAAAAACATTATTGTACGTAAATAGACAGAGTTGTCTATTTAATGCACTTAGCTTTGGTTTATGAAACAGAGAGGACAAGCCGTTGCTGATAAGATCCTGGATACCGCTGAACGTCTTTTTTACGCGCAGGGATACAGCAACACTGGCATCAACCAGGTGATCGAAGAGGCCGATATCGCCAAGGCATCCTTGTATAAACATTTCGAAACGAAGGAGGACATCCTGCTTGCTTACGTTCAACGGACGCATGAGTTGTGGTTCACAAGGCTGCAGGCCACTGTCAGTAAGGTAGAGGATCCGAAGGAAAAGCTGCTTGCCATATTTGATCATCACATCGAGAGGCAGAAGGTGCGCGGTTTCGGAGGATGTCCGTTTATAAAAGCAAATGATGAAGCGGGTACGAGTGATCCCCGTGTTCTGGCTGAGATCCAACAGGCAAAGCTGCATAGTAAAAAATTCATAAGGGCATTGGTGGTAAAGTCAGGGCATAAGAAGGTATTGTCGGACCAGGAGTTGACGGAGATGATCTTTGTCGCTCTGGAAGGGGCCATCGCCCTGGCATCGGTATTCAAGCAGCCAGGCGAAATACAGGCAGCAAAAAAGATTATTCAAAAACTCATCTGAGATTAAACAGGTAACGGAGATGAAAGAGGTAAAGAACAAGTGGCTGGAGCTGATCATCGTGTTGTCGGCTCCCTTTCTTTCGGTAATTGATGTGTTCATCATCAACGTGGCGATACCTGCTATCAAGAAGGGCGTGCATGGTACTGATGCAGAGATTCAGCTGGTGATTGCAGGATACCTTCTCGGTTATGCTGCTTTCCTGATCACGGGCGGAAGGGCAGGAGATCATTTCGGACGCAAGAAGGTTTTCTTCTGGGGGATGCTGGCGTTTACGATTGCTTCAGTTTTGTGCGGACTGTCGACGTCTGCCCTGCAGCTTAATGTCACGAGGTTCTTCCAGGGACTCAGTGCTTCGTTTATGGTGCCGCAGACTATTGCTTTCATACAGGTGTTATTCATTGATGCAAAGGAGCGTGCAAAAGCTTTCGCGCTGTATGGCATTACGCTCGGTACCGCAGCGGTGATCGGTCAGGTGCTGGGTGGTTACTTTGCAGACACGCATGGAGTGATTGAAGGATGGAGGCTAGTGTTCTTTATCAACTTACCCATAGGTGCTGTTACGCTTTGGGCCACACATAAGTATGTAACCGAAACCGGGAGTCTTCGTGATAAGAAGTTTGATTATTCCGGAATTGTCATCTTAACGCTTGGGCTAGTCAGTTTGATCTATCCATTAATTCAGGGTCGTGAAGCGGGCTGGCCTGCCTGGAGTATCGTGATGCTGTCGCTGTCGTTGGTAATCTTTTTTGTGTTTATCATTAATCAGAAGAAGAAACTTGAGGAGGGTGGTAATCCTTTGGTCGACGTAAGACTATTTAAGATAAAGGAGTTCAACATTGGATTGCTGGCCGTGTTGTTTCACTTCATGTTGCACACCGCTTACCTTTTGATCAGCGCGGTCTATCTTCAGAACGGACTTGGGGTTTCTGCTCTCGACAGTGGGTTGTACTTCATATTGCCAGGTATCCTGTTTGTAGTGTCGTCGGTGATTGCATCGAAGATGATCCTTCGATTCGGGAAGCGTGTATTGCAGGTTGGTGTTGTTATCCTTGCAATGGCGTTTTACCTGCAGATGGAACTTTGGGAGCCCGGCGCCAACACCTGGCTGGTAATTGGACTTATGAGCATGTGGGGGTTCGGGAACGGACTTGTGCTTCCATCGTTGCTGAACCTTGCGCTGAAAAATGTTCCTGCTCAATATGCGGGCGCAGCAGCGGGAGTGTATTCAACCTTTCAGCAAACAGCATCGGCACTGGGAGTGAGTATCATCGGCGGTGTGTTCTTTTATTTCTCAAAGTACGATTGGCAAATAGCTTATCATGCGGGAGTCGTTGGTCTGCTCATTTCACTGGCGCTGGTAGGGATGATGTTGTTTTTGCTTCCGAACGTGAAAGCAACAAGTGCGGCCGTATCAGTAAATGCGAATAGTAGCGATAAGATTTTCGTGCCGATTAAGAATTAAAGAGCTTGAAATTATGAATTACCTCCGCGGAACGGTACGTTAAAATCGACCTATATGGATGCTTAAGCGCAAGGTGACTTCCATTAATGTAAATGCTATTGATGTTCCGTCAATGTCAATGTCGTTAACTAGTTATCGTATAGTATCAGATTGCTGTCGCGGTTTCCAGCTTGCCGGTACGCCAGTAACTTTCCATTTGTTCTTTTGAAAAGGCTGGAAATGTTACCTTCAAATCTTCCGCCTTTAGTCGTATCGCCCCACCCGCCTTTATATTGAGCGGTCACAAAAACATAATCACCAAGATCAACTATCCGGTTATAGTAGTGCTTAACAATAAAAGATACACTTGGTGTATAGGTCTTCAGCATTTTGGGTCTGATCGTTTCCATTCCGACATGGATGGAATCAAAAGCTGACGACAGGATGGCATCATTTGTAAATCCGTTGGCTCTCGCGTTTCCGTCGCCGGTCGCTACAGCCTTTAAGACGATCGCATCAAATGCTTCAACTTCGGACATCAGCTTCTTGCTCACCTTGTCAGTTCCGTTGAAGTTGATTCTTTCGACACTAACATCTGCGTAGGGCACCACTTCGGGCTCTATATATATTTCGGCTCCAAATGTCTCTGATACGATACTTAGCTTTCCTGCCTTGTCGCGTTTCCATAAAACCATGTAATGTCCGCTGTATTCTCCCTGAGGATTTTTACCCGATGAGCAATTGAGATTAAACGTGCCGATCTCCAGGAGGTGATCGGTATACTGCTCAACGGAGAATATCTTTTTCTTGTAACTTCTGATATCTCCTGCGGCAAACCAGTCTTTAAAGAATTTGTTTAACACTTTAACTTCGAAAATGGCAGGCTTATACTCGGGGAAGAACGTGAGTTGTGTAGCGTACAGGTTGGTCAGGGCATCGGCATCTTCGGTAATATAGAGCTGCTCCATTGTATTGTTTGTCGCTTCAAGCTCTGTTCGAAGATCATTTGAATTCCTGGAAACGTTTTGACTGTTTACGTCGATAGCTGAAGCGCATGTTAGGCCGACAACGAATAGCAGGCCGATCAATTCGTGTTTCATAGCAGTTGGGTTGTGTATTGGATTGGCTCAAAAGTAGCCGCGGCAGGAGGAAGGCAGAAATCGGATTGACTAACGCGGGTCGTGCATGTACGAAATATGCATATTAATTGATGTGCAGGGTCGCGGCGATGAAATGCAGGGTCGGGAGGTTTGGGAGTTTTAGAGTTTTCGGGAGGTGCGTTGATTTGAAAGCTCTGCGCTTTTGCTATGGTTTGATTTGGATGGCTCGTTCTTCGTAGCTGGTTTAATTCCGAGGCAGCGCAGAGCGCCGGGAGACTGCGGCTTTGCTTTCCCAGCATTTAAGATCTGATGGGGTCTAAGCTTTCAATGTGCAGTTTGATGCATGTAGTGCGTTGTAGGAGGCGTGTAGGGCTACCGCGATGAAATGCAGGGACGGGAGGTTTGGAGTCAGAGTGAGTGTGGAGTGTGAGAGCGGGGAGGGCTATTGACAGGAGGGTGTTCAGGCCCATGGTATTTTCAGCCTTCTTGTAAATCGAAGATGAATTTTTTAGAAAATCGAGCAAAATGGCTGTTTTTGAGGCAGAAGAGAGCCTTATTTTTTGGGCGAAGGGGCTGCCCGGAGGCCTTGGGATGGGCAAACTTTATATATTTGCGCCTCGATTTGTCTGCCGGACGGGCGGATTTGATCTGGTCCCGTAGTTCAATGGATAGAATAGGAGTTTCCTAAACTTTTGATGCAGGTTCGATTCCTGTCGGGACTACTTATTTATTGATAATTGATTGATTATCAATACATTGAAGTGTGCTTTAGGAAATTGCGTACCCCATTACGTACTGAATAGTTTTGTCCTGCTTCGTAAAAAAACTGTGACGAAGCGAAGTGATGTAGTCAACCGCCATTATTCCCCGCCAGGGTTTCAACTATCAAGTACTATTTATAATTGCTAACTTGATAACATTGGTTAGGTTGATAAGCACATAATGCAGTTACAAGAATTATTGGCCATGTCAAATGGCGCTCGTTTCTTTAGGGCCGATTTACATATTCATTCTCTAGGAGCATCTCACGATGTCAAGGATCCGACAATGACACCAGAAGCAATCGTTGCGACTGCGACCGCTGAAGGGCTTGATGTCATTGCAATAACCGACCATAACGAGATCAGCAATGTTCGTTCCGCGCTCGTGGCAGCAAGTAATTCAACTTTGTTGGTAATACCCGGAATTGAACTCTCCACGCCGCAGGGACATTTGTTATGCTATCTACCCAACATAGACAGTTTAGAAAAATTTTTTGGAAGACTAAGTATCGTTGATAGAGGGTCCGCGAACTCCCGATGTCAGAATGCAATTCTTGATTGTCTAAACCAACTGGGTACGTTAAGTGGATTTGCTATTCTAGCACATGTGGACACGGCAAGCGGATTTGAAATTGAAAATCCAGGAAATTCACCTCACAAGCTTGACATAATTTGTCATCGAGCATTATTGGGGATTGAATTAAAAAATGCCGCGTCTGACATTCACTATTCGGACTGGGACCGGGATGTAAATCGGAAAACGCTTGGACGTAAGCGCATTGAGAAGCTATCACTAGGTTCAAACCAATTTCTGGCGCGAGTTTTAGGCTCGGACGCGCATACACTAAATGCGCTTGGACGAAACGCAAGTGGTGTTAAAAAGGTAACTAGAATTAAAATGGCTAGTCCGTCCTTCTCGGCACTTAGAATAGCACTCGAAGATTGTGACGCAAGGGTAAGAATTGAGGATCAAATACCATCTACTATTCCTCGAATTGCAGGGCTATCATTGGAAGGCGGATTTATGCATGGCCAAAAAATACACTTCAGTCCCAATTTGAATTGTATCATCGGCGGAAGAGGAACTGGAAAGTCTACAACTTTTGAAGCTGCGCGTTGTCTGACGGGGAAGGAAAGCGACAATCCTGTTGTTGATTGCGAAGTATGGCCAACTAACATTAATCTCTTTTGGTGCGATCAAGCGAATGAATATCATGCGCTAAGAAGGGATGCCGGTATGAAAATCGTCAACACGGGCAATCCAGAAAACGGACCGACTTCGTTCCAAATCGAATGTTATGGTCAAGGGGAAACTGAAAAGATTTGTAAAGACGCACAAAGTAATCCTATCGCCCTGCTGGCCTATTTAGATCGGTTTGTCGACCTCAGTGACCTTCAGCAAGAAGAGAATAATGCGCGAAATGAGTTGTTAATAATTCAGGAAGAAATTGAAAAAGCAACGAAAAATGTCAACCTAATAGCTAGCAGTGAGAGGTCATTGGCTGTAACGCAGCAACAGCTAGCAGCCCTTGAAAAGGCGAAAGCGAAGGAGGTAATCGAACTATCTCGTCAACTTGCATCGGAGAGTGAAATTAGGGCCCAAGTAATAAGGAAGGTCAATGAAATAAAGCTCAGCATTGATGGACTTTCTCCAAAAAATAAAATCGATGAAATAGCCCGACTGGCGCGTGCAAGCGACCTAACTATTGGACCAAAGGAATTTGAAAAAATGGTGGCAGATGCCCGCGAATTTGGAGTTGAAGCTATCAATGTTCAAAATCTCGCAAAGGCTGAATACTCTAAGTTGGCAACTGCAATTCAAAGTCAAGTTGTTCAATGGAAATCAAAGGAAGATATCGCCCGAAATACAATTGAAACACTCAAAAAGCAACTAGCCGCACAGAACATACCGTTAGACATGCGCTATATTCAAAAGCTTGCAAATGAAGAGGCACAGCTGCAAGCTTACCTGAATACTCTAAAGACATGGATACCATACTTAGCTGAGCAAAAGAAGCTTTACAAACTAACTGCCAAGCGAAGGTGGGACGCGAGGGAACGCATAGCGATGACGCGAGGCGCATATGCCAAAGAGGCTTCAGAAATCCTCAAATCCGGGTTAACTGACCTATCAGTTAGTTTAAAATTTTCGCGCAGTGCGTATTCGCCCGATGCCGAGGAGCAAATCAAGCAGGCGATGGGTTGGAGAACTAGCCAGGTACCCAGAGCCTCATTAATGATCAAACAGCTGACAATGCCGGAGTTGGTTAAGGCAATTGATAACAATGACGCATCAAAAATCATGACCGTTGTCACTGCGGAAAAAACAACAGTATTTGACCGAGCCGAGGCAGAACGAATAATTGAAAAATTATCAATCCCTGAAATTCGGTTTGCACTAGAAAGGTGTCCAGTGTATGATCTCCCCCAACTTATAGTTACCAAAACTATCCAAAATCCAAATGGTTCTCCGACGGTTGCAACCAGAGATTTTGCGAAGCTCTCACTCGGTCAACAACAATCGGTTCTATTAGCATTAATGCTTTCAGCAAAGAGTAAAGATCCGCTAATCATTGATCAACCGGAAGATAATCTAGATGGGGAATTTATTTATCACAGCCTAGTTCCCGTTTTACGATTAGCCAAAGAACGACGGCAAATCATTATCGTAACGCACAATGCAAACATCGCTGTACTAGGAGATGCCGAACAAATCATTGTTCTAAAGAGCTCCAACGAAAAAAGTGTCATCGTATCTCGGGGTTCGATTGATGACACCGCAACGAGAGATGTCGCATGTAAAATCCTGGAGGGTGCGAGAGAGGCATTCGAGCGACGGGCTAAGATTTACGGATTGCAAAGAGCGCAATAGAAGCAATCGTCTGATCCATCAACCTTAAACAAATCTAAACAGCATTCATTCAATGTCATTACTGGAGTATCACCAAGCCACGACGCACGAGCTCTTAGCGGTAACACACAAAGTGAGAAACCTTATACATCACTGGGGGGAAGATGGTAGATATAAGGAGGCCATTTTAAAAAATGTCCTAAGGAGATTTATTCCAGAACGATATTTGATCGCGACTGGATTCGTGGTAAAACCAACGTTCACGCGCGGTGAACACGTATCTTCGCGACAAATTGATATTATTATTTATGACAGCACAAGTCCTGTGCTATTCAAAGAAGGAGATTTTGTTATACTTACCCCCGATGGAGTAAGAGCTATCGTCGAAGTAAAGAACAACCTTCAGACTCAAGACCTCGCGAGGATCATTCATCGAGCTAATGAAAATGGCAAGTTTGTATTCTTAGGAAAAACAAAAATGGATCAGACGTTAAACTTTTTTAATGGAGTCTTCGCTTACGAAGGATATCAATTTAATGCTAGTTTCAATTCATTTTCAAAAACCTTTTCCGAAGGCAACGATGAATACGTTCAAGATGATAACTATTCAAAATTCAAGGTAAATCATGTATCGTTAAACAAGGACTGGTTCATTAAGTATTGGCCGGACGATCAATTGCCGCATTCTGTATACCGAATCAATGACTTATCCTTTCCCTTCTTTATTTCAAATCTCACCAATTATCTCGCGAACAAATCGGTAACAAAGAACAATTTTGTCTGGTTTGTCACTGACAAAGAGTTGAATCTTGAACACCAATTTTAACATTCTCGATTATTTCAAAAGAGCCTTGCAAAGCATTATCCATAAAAAATCAAATAAGAAATGTTCGGTCCAATGCTCATAGACAGAGAACCTAATAATGGCATTACAGAAGAACACGGTTATTGCTTAAAATAACTCTTCAGTAATATTGACAAAGACACGCAAAAGATCATGAGAGGCTTTAGCAAAACGGTCGTTCTTTTTGGCGCGGGAGCGGCCCTGGAGTGGGGAGGTCCAACGACCTCTTACTTAACAGCAATGACCCGAAAAGTTGGAACTCTTTTTACCGGCCTAGACGGCCAAACGGCTACAGAGCTCATTTATCAGACTCTGTTGAAGTCAGGGCATTCAGCCGAAGATATTAATTTTGAGACACTTGTTAATGCTATCGACGAGCTAATTTCCCACTACGCTTACTTTGACGGGAAACGCAAAACGTCGTCGATAAGTCGTACATTATTACACTCAAACTTTGGCGATGACTTTTGGGACTTTGATATTTACGGCGGGGAAGAGACTCATGGCTATCGCTTAAATATTCCTAAGGGAACGACTTACGATTATGCTGAATATTCGATTAACAACGAATCGCCACACCAATTCTATTTTCAACATCTTCTCAGTTTGATGTTAATCAACATAAACGCCAGAGTCTCTAAATATTCTTACACAAAATCTGCGGAAACGGCGCATGGCGATTTCACAACAATCAACAGCGCGTTCGGCGATTGGTATCGGCAAATGAGCAATGATTCAATTGTGCGGATGTATACGCTCAACTACGATAGAAACTTCAAACTAATAGCCGCACACCTGGGATACGATATTTTTGAGGGTTTTAGCGAACCGTCTAAAGTAGGAAGTATATATCATGACGGAAGACTGGAGCTTGATAAGATTTTAAATAGAGAGGATATAGCAGTTCATTACAATCTTCACGGATCTTCTTTCTGGAATGTTCATCCTAGGGATCAACGCACACAATTGAATAATATGTGGGTATCGTTAAATCCATACATTTCATTGTCATCTATTTCCAGCAGTCCTGTGCTGCAAATTAATCGAGGCCAAAGTGTCCAGGTAAGCAACATTATCACCGGTTACCACAAGACTCAGAAATCTTTTGCAACCCCTTTTAGACAAATGCAGGCGGCATTTGATAGGGACTGTATGTTGGGAGACCGTATCGTAGTCATCGGCTATTCCTTTGGTGATTTCCACATAAATTCGTCCATTGTAAATGCTTTGAAATACAACAAAAAGGTCAAGCTTGAATTTGTCGACCCAGCATACAGTGAAGTGGACGGAAGGAAGGGTTATGACCTTCTTGTAGACCGGCTAATACATATTTTTTCAGATTTTTTCAAGAACAAACGAACTCGGCCAATTTACAGCCTTGACAAAATGTGTTGCACCTATTTCGAAGATCGATTAAAAGTATCCATGATGGGCTTCAAGCAGTACTTAACAGAACAGCATTGGAAAATATGATTGAAACTTATAAGTTGTAACTGTCAAACTAATTATGGATTGACACAACTCTAGAAATTTCCCTTTTTACAAGGGCCGGCAAGTCTTTTGATTGCCAATCGTTTCCGGAATCTCTAATCCAAGCAAGACACTGCTGTTCGTCGAGCGAATCGTCGCTGATGTACTCTTTGAGTTCTACTGAAGAAGTTCTTGATAGGCCAAGGTTGATCAGTGATAGCTCGGTCTTTGTGTTTACACCCATTTCTAAGAACAAGGAAATATCTTGAATCTCGTCAACCAAATCCGATCGCCCTATTCTCTCAAGATGAATGCGCAATATATCATTGTAGCACGAAAGAAACTTCGGCGCCTTATACCGCGCTATCGACTCAATATCTTGAAGAACGGTGCGTATTGTCGTATGAATATCTTCATCTGGAACCGCCTTATGCCTTGCGTCTATGATTCGTCGTACGGACATACCGCGCATCCAGCAAACGACGAGTATCGCTTGCTTGAAGAGATACTTTTCCCTGTTCGTAAACTCATTTGTCAATCTTCCATAAAATCGTTCCATGACTTCTTTGAAACGGGTAACAGCATTCGAGTCCGAGGCAAAAGGAATCAACAATACATTTGGGTCGTTAGAATGCGTTATAAAGTACTGAAGCATGGCCCGCATTGCTATCGGACTTATACCAGGATGATTGTCAATCAGCTGAGAAGGAATATCGTCGACAGATAAATGGTCGTCAATGGCCAGCTGAAGTTTGCTTATAAGGGCAACCGGTAATTTTGACATCCACGGAATTCTGTTAATCCCTCCGAATGACTTTGAACTCGCCATAAGATATGAGGCCATCGATTCAAATATCCTCTTTTCTGGTCGTGCAGCCTCTTCTCTAGGAGTTCCATCATTTATGAATTTGAGCAACTCGCCTTCATTACGAAGCGCCTGCTCCGTGGCACGTGTTATTGGCATTGCAGTCTTGGCCTCTGGCGCCGACCACTCCTCTGGATCCACACAAAATATATTGCCCTGGAAATCTTTTCCCCAACGACCAGCTCTGCCCGCAAGATTCCAGAAATCCTCAGGAGTCATCGGATTTCCCAATCCACGTTTAGGAGCACGTACGAACAAGTTCTTACAAGGAAGATTCACGCCTTCGATTAGCGTTGAAGTGCATACTAAGTAATTTATTATGCCATCTCTAAAGAGAGCTTCAATCTCCTCGCGAATCAGTAATGGAATATTACCGTAATGAAATCCAACCCCAAATCTCAGGACAGATATAAGTCTAAACTTCCGGTGGATTGCCTTCTCGCATAATTCAATTAACTCAAGAATTCGGGGGTGTGGTGGATCTACTTGCTTACCAATTAAATCGCACAGTTGTGCCGCCATCTTCTCCGCTTCTGATGGACCATTTACGTAAAGTATATTTCCACCTTTACCTCCCAAGTAATGAGCAAGCATTGGAAGCTTAAAACTGGCTGGCGAGGGCCGATTCGGGAGGTTAATATCTCCCAGTGTGAACCTGTTTGATCCATAACATAATTGCAACGTCCATTTCTTGCCCAATACATGCTTTACCCAAATCAAGTTTTGATTGACAGTGATATCAGTGAACTTTTTACTGTAGCCATCAACCTCTTCATCCACAAAGATTTCAGGATTACTTGCCTGAGGAGAGATGTACACTAGCTTTACCGCAGCGTTCCTGGATTTCGTTTTCTCGATTACATATTGGAGTAGGATTCCACGTTCCCGATCGGAAATCTTATATGCTTCATCCACAATTAAGACGTCGATATTGCTGTGCACTTGGGCCAATAACAATTGCAGTCTCTCCTGAGTCAGTACATAAATAGTCGAACTTTCGACCCCCTCGTTCGCTACATCAAACGGAAATGTCGTGACGTTAACCCTAGAGGTTGCAATTTTGTCGGACAATGAACTTTGCATATCTAATTGAACCTCGGAGATCAAAGCGCGAGTTGGAACCAAATACACGATCACAGATGCCAATTTCTCTTCAAGCATCTCTCTTATCCATTGCTTTACTAAATATGACTTACCAGCAGATGTGGGAGCTGAAACGCTAACTGCTCGGTGATTGTGAAGAGCGTTCCAAAACTCCCTTTGAAAATTATTGACATCAACAGCCGCTCCATTTCTCAGCCAGATAGAATGCTCTAAACCATTCTTAGTCCAATTAACTGAGCCGGTAAAGCTTGCAATCCAATCTCGACCATGACTGAGTAATTGCCTTTCGCTGGAAAGATTGATACTCATCCGGTTTGCCATCTGATCCAGGATAAAAACAGCAGAACCTTTTTGAACCTCAGTTGTATCAGTTACTGATTGTAGGCAAAACTGAGCAATCCGGAGTGCGGTGTCCTGCAAAGTACTGTCTTTGGAAGTGGCAATAAGACTGGCCGCCTTTAGGAGGTAACTCCAGTTGTGAACTCGCGCCTCGGATGAAATAGCTGAGAACTGACTTTTCACAGACTCAATCAGCAGCTTGTAATACTCCGTTGTAAACTGAGTCTGCCCAAACAACCAAGACCGCAATTCCGTTTCTGACATGGTGAAGTGGTGTTAGAGTTCCATAGTCAATTAAAAAACACTAAGCGCGTTGTACTCCTAACGTTTCCAAGAATATTCTACGAAATTCATCAACGTCAGGTACGGGTAAGCAGAAAAAATGTATATCAAAGGATCCTAGCTCCTCTGCTGTCAGTTTTTCCTTAATCTTTTGCTTCCAGCCAGTGCATAGGTCAGAAAGAACCTGCTCGGTTACATTTTCAGAATATACGTCATCATCAAATCCCACTAGGCACAATCCGCAATACTTTAGTGAATTGTATTCAGCACTATCCTTGTCAAGTAGCGCTTTCACGATCCTGGTATAATCGATGTTGTCCAAGTCCAGATGGTTCTGCAACAAGAACAGGTCTTCTGTATCCGCTCCATCTACTCGCTTCAATATCGGACCAATGCTTTCAAGGCAACTACTCAAAGCGCTATCAAATGATTTGTGAAATTTCGATTCCCCCCAAAATAGCTCAATACACTCCTTGTTGCTGAATCCAACATGTATCCCATCGGCGCCATGATAGTGTACGCCCGCAGATGTCTTTAAGCTCATTTTACACAGGAGTTGAGGCAAGCGCAAAAGAACCTCACCTAGCACGAACAGTAACATCTCACCACCCTCGCCGGTGTTTTTTAATGGTGTGAACAGCTTCCTGGCGTTGAACTCCAAGCGAGTCATATTTGTCGACATTCGCTCTTCCTCATCGCGTTTTTTTGCCTCCGAGATCATTGATCTCGGAATGACATATTCTATTACATGCCTGGCGACGAATTCGACAAAGTCCCTTGTTCTCACCTGGCGGTTGCCATTTAGATGGATTGAGTGAATATAGACTTTGGTTCGAGTTTGGTCTACTGGGCAGCTGAACTCAATAGTCCTTAGATAATTGGACAAACTGGTTGGACTGCCTCGGACGATGTCCTCAAATATCTTATTGACTAAATCCAACTCCATGCAATGAAATCATATATCACACAACGACCGCCTTGCTTGAGTGTTTAATGCCCATGTGGACACAAATACATAGTTATTCCTAACAACTAACGTCATTATTTAGCCGGGGTGAAAGGCCAGAATTCATCTAAGATAAGCGAATTTTAACTCATTTTGGAGTTTTTCGGCAGGTTAACCAACAGAGCCGCTCAGATTGTTAGAGTTATTTACAACTCAATTCACACGCAAAGCGCGGCGTCGACCTCTCCATGCTGATAGTTCCTGGCACTTCTGCGCATCTTTTTGATTGTAGAATGCCAACCCTTTAGTTGCGTATTGTATTATACTTCTTATGAAAAGGTTGTAGATGTTCGGAGGAATTCGTTCTCTGTACTCAATGCCCATCCCAGTAGACGCATCATGATATTCAATTGTAATTAGGGTATCAGGCGCTATTGTTACGAATTGGAGATGAGGTGTCCCCACGATCGGCGCGTCTGAGAGGGGAATAATCTTTTTCGGAGTCCTATAAACTGTCCACTTTCTCTTAAACGCGGTAATAGTTTCTTCAGTCATAAATTCTGTTCCTGAAAGTTGCCATTTAAGTTCAATATATGCTTCGAACTTCGCGCGGCCTTGTTTCTCGTACAGTTCGGTGAGGTTATTTAAATACTGGTGTGATCGTAGTTGGTGGTGAGTCGAAAAGAATGATAGCCAGCTTTTCTCCATGTCGTCCTCAATTTTTCCAGTTCGTGCTAACTTCATCATCGACCCATAAATCGGCAATTTTTCCAATCCGGAGATAATATTTTCAAAATCCAATATCAGTGTCGTTGGATCATTCTCGATTTCCTTTGCGAATGTTTCGTACCTGTCAGGGTGATGTCTTTTACAAAATTCTAGTGCTTTTTTCGGCTCAATTGGAGCAAGACCTAAGTTCTTTTCAAAAAACACATCGTTAGTTGGTAGTGTAAGGATTTTGTTACTGTTGATTTCAAGGAATGTGATTGTGGCGTCGCGTGCCCGTAGTTTAGACTCCTGATTAGCCGTGAAATGACAGTGATAGTTTTCGTTCCAGAGAGCTGACCAAAAACAGGGATTGATGTGAGTTCGTTTTGTTAAAGGCACGAGGCGAGTATTAAATGCATTAGCGCGATAGAACTTTGCACCAACATCTTCGACGCATGATGCATCGCCAAATATACCCTACCTGCCCCTAAAGTATGCAACTCTTTCCCTACCTCAACTTGGGCCCTAGTCTCACCCAGACCGTAATCTTCAGAGCCAAGTCGCTGCGTAAGGTTCCAACAAGTAGCTACACTTGAATAAAGTAATTATCATCATTGCGCAGCTACCTTAAGAGATATTCGGGAACGGATGAAATATTTTGACCATGCACCAAGGCAGTTAGGTATCTCTCTGCTTCCAGCGCAGCCATGCAGCCGGTTCCGGCCGCCGTTATAGCTTGTCTAAAAGTTCTGTCCTGAATATCGCCGGCGGCAAAGACACCTGAGATGTTCGTAGCAGTACTGTCGGGTTGTGTGAGCAGATAGCCGTCGACATCCATGTCCAGCCAACCTCGGAAGATATCACTGTTGGGCTTGTGGCCAATGGCAACAAAGAACGCGTCGGCAGATATATTGGTTTGTTCGCCAGTAGCGTTGTTGCGGACGACTATCGCTTCAACTTCCTTATCGCCCAAAATCTCCAGCGTTTCGGAGTTCCAATGGATACGTATGTTGGCCGTGTTATTAACGCGTTGTTGCATTACCTTACTCGCCTTCATGCTCTGCGCATCCTTTCGAACGATCATGTGAACGACGCGGCACAGTTTTGAAAGATACAATGCCTCTTCGCATGCCGTATCCCCAGCCCCGACGATAGCAACGTCTTTGCCACGGAAGAAGAACCCGTCGCACACAGCGCAGGCACTTACACCATAACCATTTAGCCGCTTTTCGCTCTCCAGTCCGAGCCACTTTGCAGATGCTCCCGTGCATATGATGACTGTCCTGGCCGATAACCAATCTTCATCATTCAACTGAACACGGTGCAGAGGTCCTGTGAAGTCTACCTGCGTGACTATGCCGTATCGAATGTCGGCGCCCATTCTGAGCGCTTGTTTTTCAAAGTGCATCATCATATCGGGACCTTGCACGCCATCGGCAAAGCCCGGATAATTTTCTACTTCTGTCGTGGTGATTAATTGGCCACCGGGTTGAATGCCCTGATACAACACCGGACTAAGTCCGGCGCGCGCAGCGTATATCGCAGCAGTGTAGCCGGCGGGCCCTGAACCGATTATGAGGCATTGTATAGGATCTAACGTATTAGTTTTCATGGCTTGCTTGAAGTTTCGCTTTATCAAATGTTTCCTTTGCGCATTGAAGCCAGTTCAGGTATTCTGCTGCATCCGGTGTATAGCCTACGGGTATGTTCAACAGCCGTTCCTGATTGTCAACGACGGCATAGAGAGGCTGCGTGACCTGCTGGAAATTTTCGGCCTCGAATGTCGCCCACTTGTCGCCATACGTGTTGATGCTCTTTGTCTTCCGATCATTGGTTTCATAGGTGAACCTTTCGAGGACCGGCAGCTTCTTTCGATCGTCTACGTAGAGCGACACGAGTATGTAATTCTCCTTTATGTAGCTGCTTACAGCGGGCTGACTCCAGATATTCTCTTCCATCTTGCGGCAGTTCACGCATGCCCAACCGGTGAAGTCTATCAGAAGGGGCTTGCTCAAAGAGTCCGATAACATCACCGCTCTTTGATAGTCGTTGATGACATTGGCCTCGAGTGCTCCGTGGTCATTTGTTTGATTGTCATATAGGCTATACGACATGGGCGGCGGAAATCCACTAAGCAACTGCAGACGTCCGGCGCTGTTCGGCAACACTCCAGGTACTAGGTAGAGTGCAAATGTCAATGAAACGACGGCGAGGACTTTGCGTACCACGCTTATCTTCTGCCCCTTATAGTCATGTGGTAAGCGAAGTATGCCGAAGAGGTAGGCTGAGAGTCCCAGTGCGACGACTATCCATATCGCTATGAACACCTCGCGCTTCACCAGTCCCCAGTGCATTACCAGGTCGGCGTTGGATAAGAACTTTAGTGCGAGTGCCAGCTCTACGAAGGCAAGCACCTTCTTTACAGTATCCAACCAGCCACCAGACTTAGGCAGCGACTTCAACAAGTTGGGAAAAGTGGCGAACAAACCATAAGGCAAGCCCAGGGCTACACCGAATCCCGCGAGTCCGGCGGTGAGCGGCCACGCACCGCCACTTAATGAGCCTACTAACAAGGATCCGAGAATAGGTCCCGTGCAGGAGAATGAGACGATGACAAGCGTGAGCGACATGAAGAAAATACCGCCGAGGTTTCCAAGTCCTGCTTTTCCATCGGCCTTGTTGGCAAGACTATTGGGCAGGCTGATGACAAAGAATCCGAAGAATGACAGCGCGAAGTAGGTGAATATCGCGAAGAACAACAGGTTCAACCAGGCGTTGGTAGAGATCGCGTTGAAAATCTCGGGATTGACATCGCCTAGTATATGAAATGGGAGACTAAGCAAGATGTAGATCAGGAAAATAAAAACACCGAACAACACGCCATTTCTGATAGCTGCTTTACGATTGCCCGATTGCATGGTGAAGTATGAAACGGTAACTGGTACCATGGGAAATACACAAGGTGTTAACAAAGCAATCAATCCGCCCGCGAATCCCAATAGGAATATTCCGAACAGACTCTTTTCTGTAGCTTCCTGTCCACCGCATTGCGAGAGCGGCTCATCAATGCGGATGTTACTTCTCTTGATTGTCTCCCCACCTGCAATCTGTGCACTTGCATCGAGTGCGATAGCGAATCCATGCTCGACCGGGTAGAACTCTTTGCCATTGGCAGCATATACCGTGATCGATCCATTCAGAATCGGTGGTATCGTACCGATGATATTAACTTCAAACTTGAGCTGAAGGAACCCTGAAAATCCCGAAGTCACCTTGTTCTCGAAGATGGCGTCTTCAATATTCCGGGATTTGCCCTTGAATTGAGGACCAGAGATTATGTGGACGTTCTCATATTCAAAGTTGATGATCGGCGCCTCCAAACCTTCGATGTCATGGTTCAACCCATAAACATACCACGTGTCAGGAATCGCTCCAGACAATGTGATCGAGTAGGATGTTTCACCTGTCTTGTCAGCGGAAGAAGTCCATTCGATAGACGGCTGCGCGTACGTATACGCACTGAGTACTACCAGAGCTGCCAGCATGATGGCAACCTTCCAAATATTGCTGTGCATAAGTTGTTAGTTTAGGGTAATTTCAAAAGGTACAGTTACCGGGGGAAGGCACTTGCTGTCATTACAAACCATGTACTCGATCGTTCCCTTCAGCGTAGTTTTTACCGGCGACTTCAGCTTCACCTGCTGAACAAAACTGGCATCTCCGGAAAAGTACCTGACGTCCACTCCAAAGTTTGAATCATGAATCGTCTTAAGCTTTCCTTGCTCTTTAATGCTTCCCGACATAGTCACCAACGGATTCGGTTTGAATTGAATTTTTGTCGGTATCGGTCCGCCTTCGGGTGTATTTTGAGAGTATATATGCCAAGGTGAAGATACCGTGGCAGACAGGTTAAGTTCGTAAGTACCGGAGTCGGTCTTTTTGCTTTCGAACTTCCATGTCACCGGTGACTCTTGCGCTGTAACCCTGAGGCCGGTGAATAGGAAGATGTAGAGGAGAATATGGCGTGCCATCGCATTATGAAGTTATTGTTTGAATGGTCTTGATGCTCTTTCCAATGCTCGCGATCGGATCCTGTGCACTTTCGTGCTCGATAAAATAGTACTTCAAGGCACTTTTGGTCGCATAAGTGAAGTACTTGTTGTAATTCAACACACCCTCTCCCACTGGAAGTACCGTTTGATAATCCTGACTCAGGTCTTTGATATGCCAGAGCGGAAATCTTCCGGAATATTGGTTGAACAGTTGCTCGGGATCCTGCCCGGCCTTTATTGCCCAGGCGATATCCAGTTCAAACTTGAGCTCGTCAGAATCCGTCTCTTTCAAAAATACCTCATAGGGTATCTTTCCTTCGATATTCTTAAAGTCAGCGGGTTCGTTGTGATACACCAGTTGAATACCAGCCTTCTTACACGGGCCGGCAGAGGCATTGAGGATATCGAGCGATGACTTGATTTCATCTGCGGTTCCAATAGGCAAATGCGCTGCAACGAGATATTGCAGGCCGCCTGCCTTAGCATCATCTAGTATTTCACTCAGATTCTCTTTGAGATTCTTGAGCGCAGGCATAGATATAGGGTTGCCATTAGCATCTTTGCGAGGTTTAAGGGGAGCGCCAAAGACATGGTGTGAGCGCCACTGCATGCCTGACGACTTGAGCAGGTCGGCAAATGCTTTGGCTTTCATGCCATAGTAATCACCCTTCTTGCTAAAGGCGGACTCGATGTTCTTCAATCCCACTTCAGCAGCCGCGCGAACTGTTCCGGCTACATCGTTGTCCATTGTATTGAAGAATGTAAACAATTGCACACCGGGAGCAGGCATAGCATTGGTTCTTCCCTGTATAAAGCTCCAGGCCGGCAAACTCACAGCCATAGCTGTAGCGCTCGCCTTTATAAACTGGCGTCTGTTAATCATTGCAGTAGTGTTTAAAGGTTAGACTTTAGTTTACGGAGGCTGACTTTGCGCGCTCCTTGTACTGTGTTGGAATTTGCATGACCCGTCCCAAAGAATTCAGTATGATCTTTTTCAATTCAAGCGGATCAATGGAGCCTTGTGTGCGATATACCACTTCTCCTCCCGGTGCTAACAATACTGTATAAGGTAGCGCACCCTGCCACTCTTTATCAATAGCTTCGATGAACGCGTATTTGTCGCCGTTGTAAATGTAGTTTTGAAACGAGGCTTCTTTCTTCTGGAGAAACCCGAGCGCGTTGTTCTTCCTGGAGATATCGTCGAGGCTTATAGAAACGGTTTCGAACTCACGCAGACGATACATGCGATTAATAGTGACAAAGTCGGGAAACTCGGAAACACAAGGACCGCACCACGTTGCCCAAATGTTGATGAGTCGGTAGTTGCCTGATTTGTTTGACAACAATGATTTGATGCTGTCCATTCCAGCTTCTTCGAGCGAAACTTTTTCTTCTTTCCATTTCGTGGCTTCAGCGTTGACGAGATTGTGTTTCTCAGGCCACTTTACTGAGCAGCCAAACGTTTTCGTCTTGGCAACTGCAACTGGTTGTCCGGCAAGCAGCTGATTCAAAGCGACGGATGTGTCGAATGTTTTCGCCTCTCCAGGGAGACCCAATCCATCGTCGATGCGCCCAGTGTATTGCAGCTTGCGTTGCTGATCGAAGATAAATACATGTGGGGTTGCCTGCGGGCCATACGTCATTGATGCGGTAGAAGTTTCTCCGTCGTAGAGGTAAGGAAAATTGTACTGCAAGTCTTTCGAGCGAATCTTCATTTCTTCAAAGCTATCGCTGAGGTCGGTGTAACCCAGCTCATCCAATCGGATTGACTTCGGGTCGTTGGGAGAAATTGCCACGAAGGCGACTCCACGCGACTGGTAATCGGTGACAAGCTTTTTGATCGGTTCCTCATAGGCCTGCGCAGTTGGGCAATGGTTGCAAGTGAAGACAACGACCAGGAACTTGCTTTTCGCGAAGCTCTTAAGCGAATAGGTTTTACCGTCAACACCGGGCAGTGAAAAGTCCGGAGCGGAGGCACCGATTTCGAGCGTGGGATGCTTTTGTGATTGAGGTGCCTGGGCAACGGAGGCAACGGAGATAAGGCACAAGAACGCCTGCAAGACGCTCTTCGTACTTCTGATGACGAATGTAAGTGGCTGCATAATTGACAAGAGTTTGGTTGTTTTGTCTATTGATGCAACTAAAATACCTGGTCCTAAAGCCTTGTGGTAGCTGGGATGGGTAGATGGAGGGATGCAAGGGTAATTGGCAGCAAGTATTGGGCAATCAAATGTCCTTGTGGAACCACTTCATCAGGAGGTTTTTGCGACTGCGGGAGACATTGACCGATGAGCCCTCGCTCATAACAAGGTAGCCGCCCTCTCCGCGTACATAGCGGACTGCCTCGTTGATATTGGCAATGTACGAGTGGTGGACGCGCACAAAGTGTTGAAACTCCTCCAACTGCTCTTCCGCATCCTTTAGCATTAGCGTGGCTGTTAACTTACTCTTGTTCTTAAGATGAAATAAGGTATAGTTGTCGTCCGCTTCGCAAAAGACGATATCATCGGCGTTCAGCAGTTCGTAGCCGTTGAGCGTTGGTATGGCGATCCGCCGATAAGTGTTCACCTTTTGTCCGAGGCGGTCTAGGAGCATATCATATTGCTCCGGCACTGGTCGTTTGGATGCTGATTGCACTCTATTCACCGCAGCGATCAGTTCTCTCGGGTCAACAGGCTTCAGTAAGTAGTCCAGTGCGCTGAAGCGGATCGCCCTAAGGGCATATTGATCGAAGCTGGTGGTAAATATGATTGCGAATGACTGACCTTTCAGTTGTTCGAGCATTTCGAAGCCATTCATCATCGGCATCTCAATGTCGAGGAATATAATGTCAGGACGCAGTTCATTGACTCTGGCAATTCCATCCTGGGCGGAGCGACAAGTAGCTACCACTTCCACAGTAGGACAGTAATCCTGGAGAATTAACCCAAGAGTATCTACACAATGTGCCTCATCATCGACAATAATTGCTCTAGGCATACCGAAGGGGCAATTTAATTTCAACTTCTGTACCCGCCGGCGCTCCATGAGCATCAACCAGATCTTTTATGTTCACTGTATTCACTTCCATTCCATCGTGCATCATGTTGATTCGTTGTGAAGTTATACTTAGTCCGAGCGACCGATGAGTAGCCGCTTGCATCCCTTTTCGCGATTCTGATGCGGCCCTGCCGACGCCATCGTCGCTGATTGAGATGAATAAATATCTTTCGTCGACTGACACTCTTATGTTAATCTCACCAAGAGTGTTTTTGGGCATCAATCCATGCCATATGGCATTCTCAACGAAAGGCTGCATAATCAGAGGCGGCACCTTCGCCAGACTTGCATCAACGTTCTTATCGAGCTCTATCTTATAAGTAAATTGATTGTCAAAGCGTAGTTTCTCCAGGTCAAGGTACAGCGTGAGTGATTGAATTTCACTTTCCAATGAAATGAACGTGCTTTGGGAATTTTGAAGGATCATCCGCACTAGTCTTGAGAGTTTGGTCAGATAGGCCGTTGCTTCGGTTTTGTTGTTGCGCAGTATAAATCTGTTAATCGAATTGAGAGAGTTAAAGATGAAATGCGGATTCATCTGTACCCTTAAGACCTGCATCTCAAGCTCACCTAACTTTTTTGTGTGTTCTAATTTTTCAATTTGCAACTCATTGGCGGAAAGTTGCTGCAAGTGTTCAGCATTTCGCTTCTTCAAAGCAAAATTCCGGACGAGAATTGCGAAAGCGACAACGAGAATCACAACACCGAATAGCATCAACCATTTCTCCTTTGCGGCCTGAGCTATTTCCTCTTGTTGCAGCTGCCGTTGTCTGTTAAGCAGGTCAATTTCAAGTTTCGCCTGTTCAAGCTGACCGGACGCCCTGAAGAAGCCAAGCTTTCTAGCGGACACGTCAATATCTATGGCTTTGTTAAGGGTTGTGTATGCGTTGAGATGTCGATATGCGCTATCGGTATTGTGCAGTCCATCAAAGATCTCAAACAGCAGATAATGTGCGTCACGCTCATATTGAAGAGCACCGCTTTTCGTTGCCACCATAAGCAGTTCGCGCGTGTGGTCAAGTGCCCGCGGAAGTTGTTGCGTTTGTTTATAAGCCTTTCCCAAGGCTAACAGCCCACGCATGATCCAGTTTCTATCATTTACTTCCCGCAGACCGTCAAGACCGTTATTCAGGTAGTACAATGCTGAATCGGATCTGCTTTCTGCGAGGAAAACTTCTCCGATCAAGACATAGGGTTTTGAATTGATTTTATACCCAATCCCCGCATTGCTAGCAATGAATTGTGTGTAGTAATAGATCGCAGAATCGTAATTGCGTTTTAGGAAGTGCGCTTCGCCAACTTTTAGATAGTTTGAAATACTTAGATCCTCGTCCTTCACTTTGCGATAGTACTCGAGCGCTGCATCGTAATCACCAACATGAGCATATAATTGTCCTATAGAAATAAAGGCACGCTGCTCGTCGTACGGCAACGCATCCATTGAATACTGAAAGGACTTTTCATAATTGCCACGCTCTTCTTCTGCCAAAGCAAGGAGGCTATTGGAAATGCCAATTCCAGACGAATCCTGCAACGAAGTATACAGCTGACGAGCTTGCTGAAAGGCATTTGTCGCCTCAACAAAACGACTTTGGGCCCAAACCGCACTACCCCACCTGATATACGCCTTCGCCAGAGGCAGTTGCAATGCTGCCTTTTGAGCTACTTCCAAAGCGTGCTTGCCTTGTTCCTCAGACTTGACAAAATCTCTGTTTACGTAAGCGATATACGATAGAGTCAAGTACACATCCGCCTGCCCTTCGGGGTATTCTTCCTGCTGGGATAATTGAAGGATTACGTTCGACATGTCTTCTGCCGCCGAGTACTTCCTTGAGCGTACCAGTTTTCCTGCAAGAACGATAAGACTATCGATCCTCTGCAGCTCTTTCGCACGGAGTTTCGCAGTTTCAGTCACTGTCTCCGACTGGGTATATCCTGTAAGAACCATCATTGTGATGGCAAACAAGCTCAGAATTGCAGTGTAGATGCGCATAATCAGGTCAATACCCGTTCTCGGCTTCCCTTACTCAAGTTGAAGATTGCGATGAGGATGAGCAAATTTTCCTGGAGGATTTGGGTAGTAGACGACCTAGGTGGGTGGACTGACACAAATTTGGGGCAATTTGCTGCGAACGGCTGTATTGTCACTGGAGTGTCCCACATTCCCCTACCCCTGAAAAATTGATCATCACGAGTCTCTATTTAGTGACCCTAGAAGCAATACCTAGTTTTTGATCAGTGTTTCATATCTCACTATTTCGTTGTATCCACAAAATCCATTTGCATTTCGTTCATCCGCCCGCCATGAACGTCGAACTGTGCTAAAGCGGTTTCTATATCCTCTAAGTCCGCAGATGAGAGCTGGACATTGGTTGCACCCAAATTCTCAATGAGGTGATCAAGATTTCGTGTTCCTGGAATGGGAACAATGAATGGCTTTCTTGCCAGCAACCACGCTAGGGCTACCTGGGCTGGTGTTGCTTTCTCACGTGCTGCAACTTGACGCAACCATTCGAGCATCGGCATATTGGCGGCAATGTTCGCCGGTGAGAAACGGTCGAAGCCTGCTCGCAGATCTGTCTTAGGATCAAATTTGGTATTTGAATCAATCTTACCTGTAAGGAAGCCCATTCCCACCGGTCCCCAGGGAACGAATCCAATTCCTAGTTCTTCACATGTGTCTAGTATTCCATTCTTGTCGACATCTCTTTCAATAAGAGAGTACTCAGTTTGAACCGCTGTGACTGGCTGGACGGCATGAGCCTTGCGAATTGTTTTCGCGCTTGCTTCTGAAAGACCGAAATGTAAAACCTTGCCTTCTTTGATCAGATCCTTTATTGCCCCTGCAACATCTTCAATCGGGACCGAGGGGTCTACACGATGCTGATAGTATAAATCAAGTCTGTCGGTCCTTAATCGTTTGAGTGACCCCTCAACAACCTTCTTAATATGCTCGGGTTTGCTATTCAACGCGATTCCAGGGCCACCAATATCAAAACCGAATTTTGAAGCGATCACAACTTTATCACGAAACGGAGCAAGCGCCTCGCCTACCAATTCTTCACTGGTATACGGTCCGTATACTTCAGCAGTGTCAAAAAATCGAACTCCTTTTTCATAAGCTGCTCGAAGCACTTTAATTCCTTGTGCTTTGTCAGCAGGTGGTCCATAATTAGCGCTGATACTCATTGCCCCCGAGCCTAGTTCAGAGACTTCCAATTTCCCCAGCTTGCGTGTTTTCATTTTATCTTTAACGTTAGTTGTATCTGCCGCTTTGAGTGGTGTGGCCCAAGCAAATTTTCCAACAGCCAAGCCCGCACCAACTAATGCTGTTCTGGTCACAAAATTTCGGCGGCTAATTCCTGAGTTATTTTCTTTCATAATTGCACTACGTTAGTTGTCTTTCTTTAACGAAGCCATGTCAACAACAAATCGGTAATGCACATCGCCCTTAAGTAGACGGCCGAAGGCATTATTGATTTCGTGGATACTTATTAGTTCTATATCTGAAGTAATACTATGCTTTCCGCAGAACTCCAGCATTTCCTGAGTCTCAGCGATACCGCCGATAGTAGAACCGGCAACTGCTCTCCTTGTTGGGATTATACTAAATGCGGCAACAGGGAGTGGTTCTTCAGGTGCGCCAACAAGAATCAACGTGCCGTCCACTCTCAGCAGATCTATGTAAGCGTTTACGTCATGGGATGCAGAAACTGCATCAATGATTAAGTGGAGGCTTCGAGATTGCTTTTTCATTTGGTCTTCATTTTTGGAAAGAACAACTTCATCGGCCCCTAGTCTTTTGGCGTCCTCAAACTTGGAAGCCGACGTAGTAAAAACTACAACATGTGCCCCCATTGCCTTTGCAAATTTGATGGCCATATGGCCGAGACCACCAATACCAACAACTCCAACTCTCTTGCCGGGACCTACTTGCCAATGCTTTAAAGGAGAGTACACGGTGATTCCTGCACATAACAGCGGAGCGGTCGCGGCCAGATCCAAGTTTTCAGGGACATGCAATACGAAGCTCTCATCAACTACAACACTTTCCGAGTAACCCCCGTAGGTTTGTTTTTGCAAATACTTGTCAGGAGAATTATATGTCAGTGTATTGCCTGGCTCACAGTATTGTTCCAATCCCTGCTTGCAATATTCGCACTCACGACAAGAATCAACCATACAACCTACTGCTGCCAGATCGCCAACCTTGAATTTAGTAACCTCGCTTCCCGTCTTTACTATCCTTCCAACAATCTCGTGACCTGGAACAATCGGGTACATAGTATTGTGCCACTCGTTCCTTGCTGAGTGAAGATCGGAATGACAGACGCCACAAAACAGGATATCAATCTCAACATCATGAGGCGTGGTAGCTCTACGATTGATGGTCATTTTATTTAATGGTGCATCCGCAGTCAGTGCACCAAATGCCTTTATTCTTTTGATTTCCATACGTTATCTTTTTTAACTCGTCAGGGTCGAATGCTTTGATTAATGAGCCGTAAATCCACCGTCTACTGGCAATGCGACACCTACAACTAAACTCGAAGCGGTACTGCAAAGCCACAGCACCGCAGCTGCAATTTCCTCTGGTTGTCCAGCGCGGCCGATAGGCTGATCACGCAAAACTTCCTTCATTGCTTCCGGCGTCTTTTCAATCATAGCAGAAAACATAGGTGTCTCAATTACTCCCGGACACACCGCATTGACACGAATTTTTCGAGAAGCATATTCAACACCCGCGCTCTTTGTAAGCCCAATTACACCATGTTTAGTTGCATGATAAGCTGCACGACCAGCTTGTCCCACAAGTCCGCCCAGTGATGAGCAATTGACAATGGCTCCGGCTCCCTGCTTCTTCATTTGTATAAGCTCATGCTTCATGCATGCCCATACTCCACGCAGGTTTACGTTACTTACCCTATCATAAGCATCAGCGGTGTCTTCCGTAAATTCCCCGGCTGGTCCTGCGATCCCTGCGTTGTTGAATGCCATATCTAGTCGACCGAAAGTCGACACGGTTCTTGCCACCATGGCTGACACTTGCTGTTCATCGGCGACATCGCACACGACACCTATGGCATTGTAGCCGGATGACGTCAACTCGTTTGTCGCTGTATAAAGAGAACTCTCATTTATGTCTACCAAAACCACAGCTGCTCCAGCTTCAGCAAATGCTTTTGCCGTGGCAAAACCAATTCCAGTACTAGCGCCTGTGACCAAGGCGACCTGATCCTTAAAATTATAAGCTGGGTTTCTCATACTTCCTTTGTTTTGTGTACTTATTGACTAAGAGGCTGCACATAATGCAGCAGCACTTATCCTTGATTGCACAACAAAGGTCGCCGGCGTCCGCCCCTAAAGAGTAAAGAAAAACAAAGGAATAGTTATAAAAATCAAAGGTGAACAGCTGTTCGAATGGCTTTAGGAATCTGACCTGTTTTCTTTTTGAAGAAGTTATTAAAATAGGTAGGGTATTCAAACCCCAATGCGTAAGCAATATCTGACACATTCCAATCCGTATGTTGCAAGAGTGCAGTAGCTTCGTGCGCAATCCTATCTCCGATATGCGTTGTGGTCGATTTGCCGGTAACCTCCTTAACTGCGCTATTAAGATAGTTCACATGAACAGACAAGCCACTTGCATAATCCTGTGCTGTTTTTAGTGTCAATGGACGATTGACATTTTCAATTGGAAATTGCCGCTCAAGCAACTCAAGAAAGACGGCCGTTATCCTTTCAGACGCGCTCCTGTTTTTTGTAAGATTCTCAGATGGTTCCATCTTAAGCGCTTCATGTATAATGAGGTTAATATGGTTACGGATCAACTCGTCTTTAAAGGCATAATTGGTATTCTGCTCTGCGAGCATTCGTTGAAAAATTGAAGTAATATATTTTTTCTGTTCCTGGTTCAGCTGCAGTATCGGGGTGCCGCCAATTCTAAATAATGGAGACTGTTGCAAGCTCTCAGAACGATCGCTTGCTTTCAGAAAATCTTCGGCGAAAAGACACGTGTAGCCATTTTGAGTTGGCGCGATCACCTCGCAGGAATAGGGCACACGTGGGTTGGCAAAAAACAAGAAAGTCTTATCCGTTTCAAAACTCTTATCGGCATAATGGAAGATGAATTTGCCAGTGCTGATGTTGATCTTATAGAAGTCTTTCCGGCTATAACTATGACCAACCTTATCATTGACATCAGTCTCGTATACTTTGAAGCCCTTAAGTTTCAATTCTGCATTGAAATCCGGCGCGCCATCTTTCGTTTTCATTTTACAAAACTATAGAATTCAAAGCCTGGATTGCCAAACTAATCAAACAATAGTTTTCGTAAACTCCCTGCATTCAAAACGGCGGTTATCATCTTTGAAATTCATAATAATTCCTTTGATAATCTTTATTTTATAGAGTTTGACCAGCTCTACATTTGTGTCACTTTCATAATATAATCACAACATGAAAAAAGAGAATGACTCTAAAGTATGGCTGATTACTGGTGCTGGTCGTGGGATGGGTTTGGATATTGCTAATGCAGCCTTGGCGGCTGGGCACAAGGTGGTCGCAACAGGACGGAATCCAGAGAAAGTTTCCAAGGCAATTGGCAATTCAAAAAACCTCCTGGTTTTGAAGTTAGATATTCTTAAATCTGAGGAAGCAAAATCATCTATTGCAAAATGCACTGAACACTTTGGTCGCCTGGATGTATTGGTGAACAATGCCGCCAACTTCTATGCAGGTTATTTCGAAGAGCAAACTCCCGAGGAAATCGAAAAGCAAATCACTACCAGCCTGATGGGCCCGATGAATGTTACACGTGCTGCACTTCCTGTAATGCGTAAACAGCGTGATGGCCTTATAATAACAATTTCATCGAGCGCCGGCTTTGCAGGTGTCGAGTTCGGAAGTGCGTATACTGCCTCCAAATTTGGAATCGAGGGATGGATGCAATCATTACAACCGGAGATCAAACCATTTGGCATTAATACCATGATCGTGAACCCCGGTTTCTTTCGCACGGAGTTGCTGACTGATGATTCAACACAGTATGCATCATCCAATCCTATAGATGACTACAGGGAGCGAAGAATAAAGCAAATGGAATTTTGGAAAGGCGCGAACGGCAAACAACCTGGCGATCCAGCAAAACTTGCCAAGGCATTAATTCAACTCGCAAGTTTGCCGCAACCACCGCTTCGTTTTGTCGCTGGTGCTGATGCTGTTGGCAGTGCCGAACATGCCGCTTCAGAACTCAAGCAACAAGCTGGCGCATTTCGCGAATTGTCGAGTTCACTTTCATTTGAGGATTGAAAGATATTGTCTTAGTCGCCAATCAGGCATCAGATTAGAAAATGATACAGCGTGCGCGAAAGCAGATTGTCTTGTAGAGCTTTAGAAATAATTAAGGAAGAAGGGGAAAGTTTGGCTAAACTTTCCCCAACGTTTTCCCTAAGTTTTATATCGCACCCCACGTCGCCTATGTGGCAAGGATGCCTCAGCCTTGCGGCTGGATGACATAGATAGCGCATCGCATAGGAACCGGTGTAACACAAGTAACCGTAACATTTGCTACCTCGTCACTCTTTACAAAGGCCCTCCAGTTAAAATAGAGCAGACGTATTGACCGATGGCCTTTAATAATACGTATATCTAAGACCGCAATTTAGTGCCTATTAGTCAGGATCGCGATCCCCTTTTCGACATTTGTAGGACTCAGCGTCACAATTTAATCCGGATCCAGTCCAGATCCGGTCCGGATTTAGTCCTGATCGAATTCTGATCCAGTCTGATCTAGTCATCATTTCAACCACATCCTACATCGATCTGAACTGCTTATGAGAACGTGGAGTGACATTGCCTGCGAAATCAACAATTTGTTTTACTGTCAATCTCCCCTTTGTGCGTAACGTAACACACAATTGTAGCATTTGTCGCGCTTGTCACAACAGTCACAAGGATTTTTCGTTATTTCTCTTCTGTTAATAAAATTTAATGATGTTAATAATGTTACAATTGTGACATGGTTTTATCCGTGGTATCATTGTCTGCAGATTTTTGGATTGACGGATCTTCAAACTCCATCATCTCGTCGGCCGACAACCATTCTTCAACTCTAAACTCATAAGCGCGTCCGTTTGACGAAACCCATATGATCGAAGGTTCGACTGAAGAACGCTCATCGAAAGCGTTATAGCCAATAGGATACTTAAAGCGCTTAACAGGTCCCGGTCTTATCCCCCGAGCTTCTAGCAATGCCTTCAAGTCAAGCGCGTCAATGCGGTATTTAGTTGCCCTGGGTTCATTCAAGAGTTCCGCCAGTTGCTTCGAACAATAACGCAATACGGGTTGCCTATAGGTCAGGAATTGATCCTTTAGCCACTCCTCAAACGAGCGCTCCGCCCGGCTTCGTGTCGCCTCTACAATAGCCTTGAACTGTTCCGTTATAAACCACTCAGGCTTGAACCATAAACGGTCTGACTTCGGATGGTGAATAGGCCGATTAAAAAGAAAGTGCAGGAAGGCCTCCACTTCGTTCTTTAGTTTGCTTTCGATGTCAGGGTCCCGCTGGTCAACGGCAAGCACAGGGACGCGCACAACAAACCAGCGGCTCTCTCCCACATCGATCTTCATCACTTTGTCGGCATCATTGCTGCACATCCAGATCTTGCCATGGAAAGGAATTTTTCTAATGTTCATCCCCTTCAGCTCAAGGAAGGCGTGATCCGCTGTGACCAGTTGCTTCAACCGCTCCTTCTCTGTCTTTTTGTCGACATCCAGAAAGCCCTCATCGATGGCGATGATAAACTTCGACATGTAGTGAGAATTGAACCGCATCTTGAATTGTTCGTTGCCAAGAATGGCCATGTTGTTGCCAAAGACTATTTGTAACCATTTTAGCACGGTGGTCTTGCCTGTTGTATTCTCCGGCGATACAAGGATAGGCACAGGAAGGTTCTGCTTTGGATGCCTGAGCATGATAGACAGCATATCCAGCGCAACGGTGAACGGATC
The DNA here is from genome assembly GCF_037203685.1 of Chryseolinea sp. T2. Lineage (NCBI taxonomy): Bacteria > Pseudomonadati > Bacteroidota > Cytophagia > Cytophagales > Fulvivirgaceae > Chryseolinea > Chryseolinea sp. T2. The sequence continues at coordinate 412,861 of NZ_JBBCAU010000006.1, read as the reverse complement.
ACCGGTGATTGCTTCTTCCTGAAGAAGTGCACCGGTATTGTCCAATAAAACGCTCCCCTGTCCTTGAAAAATATGCTTCAGAAAGCGTACAGTTTGCGCTATAGGTCCTCCCGCTTTTGCGGACCAGCCAAGTGGCTCGCATAAATTATAACAGCCATGGACCTCGCGTTCGTAGTTGACCCAATTTGGCTCGCAACAGAACCCATCATAGGTTTTGATCTGGTCGACGAAATTTGGACAATTTTTGTACTCGCGTTTGATCTCTCCCAACGTCCACGGAGTCAGCTCCATTTCAATTTCGCCATGCTTGTTTAAGACTTTCACAAGTTTAACCCAGTCAGGACCGATCCGCGCGTATCGATCTGCATCCTCATGGCGTACGGTCTCCACCTCGTTTTTATCCTCGTTAAACCGGTACCGTCTGCGCCGAAAAACAAACTCGTTGTCGCCAATAAACTCGTGATAGGTCCTGTGAAACTCCTGGACATCAACAACCCCAAAGTACTTAGAAAGTTTCTTACCTAGATCCTTATCGTCCTGAAGCTGAGTTCCATTGAAATAATTTGATGCAAAATTCAATTTTAAAAGATCACTGACGATGGCGTTCGTTTGGGCGGGCAACGTCATGAGCAGGTCATCTATGCCCTTAGCCTCGGAGTGAAATCGGGTTTGAAGATGCATGAGGTAAGTTTTTTTGAGCTCAACTTCATCGCTATCGATCAAGGGAGTCAAACTTTCAACAAAGGCACGCACAGCAGCACAGAATGTAGACGGCCGATTGACCAAATCCTTATCCAGCGCCCAGCGAAGCGTCAGTGCATCCGCGTCCATCAGCAACACTACTTTCTTGACTCTGCATCGTATTATTAATTCAGCGATGTCTTCATGGATTTTCCCTTTCACATCGCCGTTATAGAATCCATGAATCGAGGGAATGCCAATGGCGTCGATACCTATTAGAGAACACTTCATTGCCTTAAACTCGCCCTCAATCACGAAAAGGACGTCCATTACGGGCGCGTTCACCGGATCCTTCAAGTGCTGCGTATACTTCGTGATGATCGATGGCGGAAACCATGGATGATGTTCGGAGCCGAATTCCTGCCAATACTTCATGTCACCTTGCGGTTGACGAAGTCTTTTGCGGATAAAGTCACGCTGGTATTTTGTGCCCGCTTTTCTGTATCGGCGTGGATTTCCATCCAATGCAAAATAGCGGATGATGATGTTACCCTGTTCATCGGCGTCGAACAATGGGTAGTCACGCGAATGCTCATACATTTCGGTCTCAATGCTTCCATTATCTGTTTTACGGCTTCCAGGTTGTTGCCATACCCTGTGGAAGATGTTCTCCCGATCCGTAATACCAAGACCGGTTAATCGTTCGTCGAGATAGGAGCAATCCTTGCTCCCCTCCGAGGAGTTTTCTACTTTTGACATATTGTTTTATTGAATTGGTTTAGAAATGAGCCGGGTGATCGCCCGGCCTTTTTTTTCGATCGATCGTGACCGGCGCATGATCGATCGCCGTATTGGCCCGATCGGGGAGGTTTTGAGAGAATCGGTCGTTTAGCGCGACGCGACTACATTCCCCTGGGGATACGCGTGCCCGGTAATTCCCCAAGGGATCGTGGCGCGCGGCGATCGGTCACAAAAAATGATTGTACAATCGGGTGCTATCGTCGCTTGACCTTAACCCTGTTCATCGCTTCCATAACTTCCGAACGACGAAAGTATGTCCGACCGTTAAGCTTATAGTGGGGAAGAACACCCTGCTTCATCCATTCATGGACGGTGACAAGGGAGATTTGAAAGAGTTCCGCGATGTCGGATCGGCGTAGCGGTCTTTCATCGGAACAAAAGTTACCTGCCGCCAAAATTCCAGCAAGCTCGGCGCGAATGATTTCTCTTAATGAAGTCTCGCATTCTGGTCCTAAAGTCAATGTAACTTGCATATCGTTGAATTGTTTATGCAAGGGTACCTTGGGAAGGCACTATCATGATTATCTCGGACTATCGGCAACTATCAGCATGATAGTCAACTTAACTATACTTTATCAATAAAGGGCTCAAATGTGTCAACGACTACTTTTTTAACGTCCTGTCCCACCATTTCCTTAAATTCCGGCGCCGTTCGATAATTGTCTACACCAGCAGGTAAAAGGCCAGGAAATTCCTTTTTCAGCAATCGAATGGCTCCGGTGACGTCGCGAGGAAATTTCTTAACGTTTGATCGAAGGTATGTCACTACGTGAGGCAATAGCGCGCGCGTAGTCACTAATAGTTCTGACGTCATGAGCCTCGTAAACGCGCGTTTAAAAAGAGCTGCCTTATCTCCGAAAATTTCTTCGAGCGTTAGAGCATGTCTGTGCATACGACTACTGGCGCGATCCACTGTGTGACTTGACGAACTGCCAGTGTCCGCAACCATTGCCTCACCATTACTGATGGTGCCATTCCTGATTTTTTTTATAAGCTGAAGCATATCATCCACAAACCCCATTCGCAGGCCATAAATGTTGTTTGAACTGGGTCCCCACCTATAAAACTGCAGAAAAATCACCTCCACGCGAGCAAGCGCATGAACAGATGCAGAATCCCTGATGTACGTGGAAAGAATATCCTCATGATACATCGGGGGGAACTTGTCCAGTTCATGTAACAGGGCAAGTTCACGATCAGTAAGTCGCAATTCCTTGCTCTCTTCGTTATATGGCGATTCAAACATCTCCATCATTTTATAACGTTCGCCAATTCACGAGCTTTCTCCATGTTGGAAAGCTTCAGATACTTCATAAATTCTTTATTGGTTTTGTGCCCCGTTGCCCACATAATCGTTTCGGGTTTAACGCCTCGCAGATAAAGGTTTGTCGCAAAGGACCGACGCGCTGTATGTGTCGTGATAAGATCACACTTTGCCTTGGTAATTGATATTCGCTCGCCTCGCTTGATATTGATTACCTTAACAGATTGTTCAATCTTTGCGAGCTTACCAATCTCCTTTATGTCTTGATTAAACTCCTGATTGGTGATTACGGGAAACTTGAAATCGTATTGTTCCAGAATAGGCTTTACTTTGGCCGGTATCGGCACCATCACATTGGCCTTAGTCTTCTCCGTTCCCATCACAAGATAAAGTTGTCCGTCAATAACGGAGAATAATTCTTTTGTCAGCCTCACAGCGTCTCCAAACCTGATTCCAAGCCAGCTCGCGACATAAAACATGTCCCTCACTCGCTCCATGCGCGATCCCGAAGTCACTGTTACTTTCAGCATGGCCTCAAGCTCTTTCTCATCGAGATAAATATTGTCAACGTCATTTGAAAATGCTTTGAAACGGGATTTCTTAAAATCCAGGCTGGTGTGCATGCCTCGTTCGAACGACTCTGACATGATGGATTTTAGATTCTTGATGTGCTTCCCGACGGTGTTGTCATTAAACTTCTTGGTCGTCCACATGTATTCAGTGAACTTATCATGAAAATCGAGGTTGATCGCTTCGAATTTTAACTTTCCCTTCAGCTTTTCGTCTACAAACTTTTGCAAAAGATTTATGGTTGTCTGATAACTCTTTTTCGTGTTGGGGGCGTAAGTAGACTTGGCTAAAAATTCGTTGGCAAATTGCAGCACTGATTGTCTATCATCAACTTCGTTCCCGTTTTCCTTATTGATGATGGCACGAACTTCAACTTTGGATGGAATGGACCGTCCTTCCTCCAAGGCGTCTTCGCACAGTCGGCTGACTTTCTTTTGAATTCTCTCGAGGTAGAAATTGAGGCCCGTGGGATCAAGCTTGAACTTTCTGGGGGTCACGCGTCCTTTGCCTACATCCCACGCTGCACGCGGACATTTTCGTTCCACGTACGTTTTAATTTGGGCAAAACCGCGCTTGCGCACGATCAGAAAGATCGGGAGCGGTTTGTCGTTTTGATCGATTTCCTTCGACTTTGATTCGAGGAAAAATTTCACAGAAAAGTCGGACACGTCAGTTGCGTACTGATTTACGTACTAAAGTAGCTAATTTAGGCTAACTGAACCTAATGCAACTTTACATTCAACATGCTGACTATTAAAACGTTAATAAATTGCCACCATCTTTAAATTCACTGGAATTAAGGTCAAGTATTCCTGTCGGGACTACAAAAACAGAGTGAGGGTGAGAGCGAGAGCGAACAACCGAACTCTGTTTTTTTTTCTTCACTCTCACTCGGGCACTCACGCTTCGCCTGTTGTCCGAATTCACTAACCAGTATGGTGGATTCTTTTCAAATTCACTTTAAACTCGTTCGATATATGGCCCCGCGACTATATTGTTTGCGTTAGTGGACTTATTCCGGGCCGCTTTAATTTAATGGGTACCCTAGGGTCTGTGCGTTCCAGCGCCGACATCATAGTCTACCGTTTGGAGTATTTTGTTATTGTGTTTTTTACAGCCACGTGAACTGTAGAGATCAACTCAGCTCTCCTGCTTACAACAGCTATCTTAAGCCAGGTTGCCTTTCCCGGAATATCGTTGAGAATGGCCCATCGCAATGCACGCCTTTTAAATGCTGGTCCATACTGATCGATCCTTGCCTTCACTACTTTGGTCATGATTTCGAACACTATGAAGCCAATAAGGATCGAAATTATCCACTCCAGATTCGCGAAAGTGCTTTTGTCGACTACAGTCTTTTTAGAAGTGATGCCCCAGAGGTTCTTAAAGCTTCGTGTTTCAAAAAACTGCGATACCAGTTTCGTCGCCGACATACCCACCAGGAACCCCATTAGGTTTCCGGTCAGCTGATCGTACAAATAAGTTAGAATGGTCTTCCTGTTCAGATACTTCTTCAAGCCCATAAGCTCACAAGAAAAGATAAAGGCCGCTTCCTCAGCTATTCATTTGATAGCATTTTGTATCCATGCAAGGAAAACCAAGAAGGTGAGTAAAATAGCCAGGCGTGCATTAGTAAACCCGCTCCGTCGACCCTGATAACCACTCATCGATGCGCAGGCATCGGTTACAACTGCTACGGATTTGTGCGAGCACTGCCGGATCTTGAAAAGGCATCTTCGACTGGGCATTGAGGCAGCGTTGAAAGTGATTTCAATGCATTGTATGAGTGGCATGTTCTGAAATTTACTTATTGTCGATCAATCTTATAAAGTCTTCCCTGATCTGTGATGGCATATAGGGCATTGTCTGTGCCCTGGGTGATGTCTCTAAAACGTTGATTCTCCTCACTCAATAATCGTTCTTCGCCTATGACACGATTTTCGGAGATGACTAATCTCACGATGTGTTGTCCACTCAGTGCTCCAATAAACAGATTGTTCTGCCATTCAGGAATTCTGTCACCTTTATAAAATGTCATTCCGCTGGGAGATACAACAGGATCCCAATAATAAACAGGTTGCTCTAGTCCTTCCTGTTGTTGAATGCCAGAACCAACTGGCTGTCCACTGTATTCCAGTCCGTAGGTAATGGTTGGCCATCCATAGTTTGCACCCGGAGTTACGCGATTAATTTCATCGCCGCCCCGCGGACCATGTTCACTTTGCCATAGATCTCCAGTCACTGGATGCAAGGCGATGCCTTGAGGGTTTCGATGGCCGGCGCTGTACAATTCAGGCAAAGCGCCGCCAGAACTGAATGATGGATTTCCTGTGGCAGGTTGTCCGCTTGTACTAATCCGGATAATTTTTCCCAACGCAGCAGTGAGAGACTGAGCCAGTGGTCTCGTTGACAGATTGGAACGTTCCCCGGTGCTGATCAACAGATTGCCCGTTTTATCAAAAAGGATTCTGCCTCCGTAGTGAGCGTTGCTGTTTGCAGCTGGATTAGCACGGTAGATCACTGTAGCGTTCTCAATGACAGTTTCATTGTCGCATAATCTACCCTTAGCAACTGCTGATATCGTTCCTCCGGTAACATTTTCAGAGAAGACCCAATAGACCATTCGATTGGTTGAAAATTGGGGATCAACACAAAGACCGAGCAAACCACCTTGTCCACCTGAGTTGACTGCAGGAATGCCGGTAATAGCATTGCCAGTTACTCCGGATGTTGAAACAATTCGCATTGTTCCTCCTTTCTGCGTGATCAAAAGGCGACCATCGGGAAGACTGGTTATTCCCCAGGGCGCATTCAATGAGGAGGTAAGGATCGTTGCTCCGAACGATGTGCTTGTGCGGACTCCATCAATTCGTGTTTGTCCCTCAAAGGCAGGCGCGTAACTGCTGTTTGGCGGAAGTGTTTCTACAGGCGGTAAATCTGGTGTGGTGTCTGCAGGCTCAGACTCGTTATCAGAGCAACCGAACAGAGTTAAAGTCAATAGAGTCAAGGCTACAAAAACCTTTATGCTTTGTGTGTTATGTTTTGTTTCCATTGCTGAGTGTTAATGTGTAACCTCTATCAACCATCGTCCGACCCTTCGCCCTATTTTGAAGAACAGTCTATTTATTAAGAACGATGAGAGCAGCTTGTGCGTATGTATCCTGTTGGTTAAATGCAAGCCAACCAAGAATTTGATGTTATCGGTTAAATTGCGGTACCAGTGAAATCTGTTGGTTATCTGCAAATGGTGGCGACGAATGCGCAAAGCGCTAAATCACATATGAAACAAAAGATATGCTTTTAAATCTCTTCACGAAGTTTGTAAAGAGGAACGACTGCTGTTAGGCGTTTTTTTTAACTGATTATAACGTAATATTACAATACACATATACGATTTCAACTTTAGTAAATGTCGAACAAGACAACCCTGCTTCCTTCACTTTCGCCAACTGTGGAAAGACTCACTCATGAATTTGACCAGATACCTGCTGAAAGAAAGGAAGTCTTGAGTCAGTTGGTGCGCTTTATTGAAAGCAAAGTTGAAGCTGGCCAGAAAGTATATCTCAACTTTATCTGTACTCACAATTCGCGGAGAAGTCATCTGTCACAAATATGGGCGCAGACTGCGGCACACTACTACAATATCCCGAATGTGATCTGCTTCTCAGGAGGAACTGAGGCAACGGCGTTTAATCCAAGGGCGGTGAAGGCTATGCGACAGGAGGGGTTTTCCATCAAAATGAGAGAGGAAGGTGATAATCCGACATATGAAATTCATTTTGCAGAAAGCGCGGAACCAGTGATCGCCTTTTCTAAAAAGTATGACGACCCGTTCAATTATAGCAAGGACTTCGCGGCGGTAATGACCTGTTCGCATGCCGATGAAAATTGCCCATTGGTGTCGGGGGCCACAGCGCGTATCGCACTTACGTACGATGATCCCAAAAACTTTGACGGCACTCCGCAGGAAGCCTCAAAGTACACTGAACGCGTAAACGAAATCGGGAGAGAAATTCTTTTCGCCTTCTCACAGGTTAGTGCCTGATCCTATGATCAGTCAGAAAAAACCTGGCTTCCTGGATCGCTCACTCGCTTTATGGATCTTCCTCGCCATGATTGTCGGCGTTGCATTAGGAACTTTCTTCGGGTTGAAGAATTGATGAGCCATTTCCAGGCAGGGACAACCCATCTGCTTATTGCTGCCGGACTTATTATTATGATATACCCGCCGCTGGCGAGAGTCAACAGACCGCCTGCGTGCAGAAATGCTCGATTACGGACGTGAACCGAAAAATACTCCTGCAAAAAATAGCTTTCTGGCATTATTCAAGTATGGCATGATTCTTATTCCTACGAATAGGAAAAAAGTCGGAATGAGGAAGTATCACCTTGGAGAGTTTGAGGAAATTGTTATTCAAACCATCGGTATCCGGTATCATGAAGCCTATGGCGTGGCCATAAAGAATGAGGCGATACTTTCAGATCACAGCGCCTGGAAAAAAAGCAATGGAGTATTCGAAGAACACCAGGAATGACCTATGGCGTGCAATTCCTAAAGCGGCTTTGGATCTTAAAATAATTGGATAAGCATCCATGCCTGGTCAAATGCCCCCGAAACTTTTTCTCAGCTTCTTTCGCTGGTACTGTCACCCCAGGCTGGCAGATCACATTGAAGGTGATTTGCTGGAAGACTATGGCAATCGATTGAAGATGTCTGGAAGAAGAAAAGCGGATTTCAGATTTATTATTGATGTATTACTACTCTTCCGGCCAGGTATCATCAGATCAATAGAGGGAGGTAGAAACTTAAACCACTACGACATGTATAAAAGTTACTTTGTAATTGGATGGCGAAATCTTTTGAGAAATAAGGCATTCTCATCCATAAATATTTCCGGGCTTGCGCTCGGCATGGCGTGTAGTTTACTCATTACCCTGTGGGTGCTCGACGAAAAAGGAATGGATGCTTTCCACGAGAATAATGATAATCTCTTTGTAGTCTTTCACCGCGGATATCATGACGGACTTATTGATGGAGGCTACGCGAACCCTGCGCTGCTTGCAGAAGAAACCAAAGCAATTTATCCCGAAGTGAAACTGGCTACCTCTTTAAGCCTCACACAACTCACAGCGTTTGAGGCGAACAGCAAGACCATGAAAGAAATGGGGAGTTTTGCAAGCCCCGAATTCTTTTCTGTATTCAGCTTTCCATTGCTGGCCGGGACTAAAGAGAGTGCACTTAAAACCACGAGCGACATTGCGATCTCCCGTAAAATGGCGGAAGATTTTTTTGGCTCTGTCGATGCAGCATATGGAAAGTCTATTCGATATCAAAACAGGAAAGACCTGAGGATTACTGCTGTCTTTGAAAATTTGCCTTCGAACACTTCCATGAAGTTTGACTGCCTGATAAACTGGCAAACCTTTATGGATGAAAATGATTGGGCAAAGAATTGGGGGAATAACTGCGCGTTAACCTATGTAGTGCTTCATCCAGGCACTGCTGTCAGCTCGTTCGAAAACAAGTTTCAAAACTTTTTTGACAGGCATGAAGAAGCGCAGAGTGAAACTTATAAAGTCAAACTTGGTCTGCAAAAGTATAGTGACCAATACTTACACTCTCAAATGGAAAATGGAGAGTTTGTAGGCGGACGGATTCAATACGTAAACCTTTTCAGCATTATTGCTGTGTTCATTGTTCTGATTGCGTGCATCAATTCGATGAACCTGACAACAGCATATTCCTTAAAACGCAGCAGGGAAATAGGCGTCAGGAAAGTCGTGGGAGCGTTCAAAAGCGCCTTGGTGAATCAGTTCATTGGCGAAGCCATATTGACTACGCTACTTTCTTTTGCTGTTGGATTGATAATCGTTGTCAGTATTCTCCCTGTTTTCAATAGCATCACGCAAAAGTATATTCAAATTCCTGTAGGCCAACCGTATTTTTGGATATCCATTGTGACGACTGCCGTTCTCATTGGATGTATTTGCGGGAGTTATCCCGCTTTCTATCAGTCTGCGTTTAGTCCGATAAAGGCGCTTCGGGGAGTATTGAGATTCGGAAACAGCGCGCTATGGTTCAGAAGGGGACTTGTAGTCTTTCAATTTGTGCTGTCCATTATGCTTATTACAGGTACGATCGTTGTCTCCAAACAAGTCGGCTATGTACAGAATGTGAACCTCGGTTATGACCGTGAAAATCTAATTTATATACCGCTCGAAGGAGACTTGGGCGCCAAGTATGAAGTATTCAAAGATCTTAGTGAGGACATCAATGGTGTAAAGTCGATCAGTCGTGCAACGGAAAAGCCGACGCGTATAAACAACGGAACCGGAGGTGTCGAGTGGGAGGGGAAGGGACCGGGCTCATTCCTGGAGTTTACACAAGTAGCTGTCGGTTATGATTTCATTGAGACTATGGGGATGGAAATGGACCAAGGCCGGGACTTATCTCCCGAATTCAAGTCCGACAGTGTCGGCTATATTGTTAACCAGGAAGCTCTCAAGTTGATCAATTATGATGATCCTATTGGCAAGCCACTGACTTTATGGGGTACACACGGAAGCATCGTTGGAGTCGTTAAAGACTTTCATTTTAACTCCTTACATACTAACATCGGTCCACTCCTCCTTCGGCTTGGTGAAGAGGGTGCAGGGGGCTGGGCAATCATCAGAGTTGAAGCAGGCAAGACGAAGGAAACACTTGCCGGATTGGAAAAAATCAGCAAGGAACTAAATCCGAAATTTCCATTTACTTATCAATTCTCGGATGAGGAATATCAGAAGTTATATGCCAGTGAACAGGTGGTTAGTAAGCTTTCAAATGCATTTGCGTTCCTTGCCATTGTTATTTCTTGTCTGGGTTTATTGGGGCTAACCATGTTCACTACCGAAAAGCGAACCAAAGAAATCGGCATACGAAAGACTTTGGGTGCTCCTTTGGTTTCGCTGTTTAATTTACTATCGAAGGAGTTGTTTATCCTGATATTCATTGCCATTGTAATAGCCACTCCGTTGGCGTGGTACGTGATGAATGACTGGCTGCAAGCGTACGCCTATAAGATTGAAATCACCATTTGGATATTCATTTACGCGGGAATGCTTGCTGTTTTGATTGCGCTGGTAACCATTGGTTTTCAAACCATGAAGGCGTCGCTTATGAATCCTGTCAGGAGTTTACGATCTGAATGATGATCTGTCGGTCTGGTCTTACAAAATACAGAGTGAGTGTGAGAGCGGGAGCGAACCCGCTTACTCTGTTTTCTCTTCGCACCCGAACTCACCCTTATGGTTTTAGTTAAGTGAACTACGGAATTCGAGTGGCGTCACCCCTGTATGTTGCTTGAATAATCGCGTAAAGTGTTGTGGATATTTGAACCCGAGCTCATAGGCGATTTCACTTACGGACTTCTCGACATCAAAGATCTTCCCTTTGGCCACATCGATCAATTTCAAATGAATGTAGTCATTGGCCGACTTGCCGGTTTCCTTCTTGATCAGATCTCCAAAATAGTTTGCCGATAGGTTGAGTTCGCTTGCGCAGTAAGCCACTGATGGTAATCCAACGGTTTGTGCCTTATCAGATGCAAAGAAGTCATTAAGTAAAGTTTCAAAGCGTTCAAGAATGCCTCTGTTTGCGTTGTCGCGGGTTATGAACTGGCGATCGTAAAAGCGAACGCAGTAGTTGAGAAACAATTCAATGTTAGTGGCGATTAGTTTCTTGCTATGCTTATCTACTCCGTGCTCGAGTTCGTATTTGACCTTCGAGAAACAATCAAGAATGATTTGTCTTTCGCGTTCAGACAAGTGAAGGGCCTCATTTGTAGTATATGAAAAGAACGAGTAGTCGCTCATGTGGCGCCCAAGAGAGGTGCCATGAATAAAGTCGGAATGGAATACCAGTGCAAGGCCTTGTGGCTGATAAAATTCGTCGCCATAGGATCCAATCACCTGTCCTGGTGCAAGGAACACAAGTGTACCTTCTTCGTAATCGTAGTTACTGATGCCATATTTAAGATCGCCGCACCTGATCTCTTTCAGGAATACAACATAAAACCCATAGCTCATTCTCCTCAGTTGCCTGGGTGCTGCTTTCGACAGATCGACGACGCTAACCAGTGGATGTAGCGTCTCATTTCTGTTGAAAGCGTTGTACTGGCCGATCGTCTCAAACTTCAATATCTCGTCCATAGTGCCTTTCGATTTCTATTCAAAATTAGGGGATCCGGGCCTGATTTCGTCGTGCGAAGGCCCGAATCAGTGAAATTGGTAGATAAACCAGTAATCCGTATAAGCCCGTGGCCCTGGAATGGTAACACCTTTGCATAGTAATCAGACCGGAGATGTTCTCCACGATACTATGAAAAAGAGAAAACTGGGAAACAGCGGGTTGGAGGTATCAGCAATAGGGTTGGGTTGCATGGGCTTAAGCTTCGGATACGGTCCGGCGGCAGATAAGCAGGATGCAATCAATCTGATCCGTACTGCATTCGAACTTGGTGTAAACTTCTTTGACTCGGCGGAAGCATACGGGCCATTCCTGAACGAAGAACTTCTTGGCGAGGCGGTCGCTCCTTTCCGTGATGAGGTTGTTCTTGCAACCAAATTTGGTTTTGAAGGTGGCGTTACCAGCAGAGGACTTAATAGTACTCCGGTAAACATCAAAGCTGTGACTGATGCCGCGCTCAGGCGATTAAAAACTGACCGGATTGATCTGCTCTATCAGCATCGGGTTGATCCCAATGTTCCAATGGAAGACGTTGCCGGCACAGTGAAAGACCTTATTGCTCAAGGTAAGGTTAAACACTTTGGACTATCTGAAGCCGGAGTTGAAAGCATCAAAAGAGCACATGCTATACAGCCGGTAGCTGCCTTGCAAAGTGAGTATTCTATGTGGTGGCGCGAACCCGAAAAAGAAATTCTTCCACTGCTCGAAAAGCTTGGGATTGGATTCGTTCCCTTTAGTCCACTTGGAAAAGGATTTCTTACAGGCGCGATAAATGAAAACACAAAGTTTGATCAAACAGACTTTCGCAACATTGTACCCCGATTTAATGAAGAGAATCGAAGAGCGAATCAGGTTGTAGTTGACAAGATCTCAGCGTTCGCAAAGCAGACGGGTGTTACACCCGCGCAGGTTGCTCTTGCCTGGGTACTTGCACAGAAGCCGTGGATTGTTCCGATTCCAGGCACGACAAAAATCAATCGCCTGCAGGAGAATCTGAAAGCTGAGACGCTTACCCTTACTGATCAGGACCTCGCTGAAATTGAAAGTGCATTTTCGGCAATACAGATTCAGGGCGCACGATATCCTAAACATCTGCAGGAACGCGTAGGCCGATAATAAACCCGAATGATGTGAAAGCCGGAAACATGAAAAGAATAGGATTAATCATATCGATCACAATGACGGCAATAACTATTGTCAACGGGCAGGCAGTTCAAAAGGATCGCCCTCGAAATCCATACTCGCTGGTATATGATGGTGCAATTAATGAGAATGTGAAGGGAAAGGTCAACATTCATCCGGTGACCTATAAGCTGAATGGAATTGACATCGCCGCCAACATCTACACTCCGGCAGGTTATGATGTAGGGAAAAAATATCCGGCGGTTGTAGTAGCGCATCCTAATGGTGGTGTGAAAGAACAGACTGCCGGACTCTACGCGCAACGATTGGCGGAAGCAGGTTACGTTACCATCGCTGCCGATGCAGCCTATCAAGGAGCAAGCGGAGGCGAGCCCCGTCATACCGATAAACCAGCATACAGAATTGACGATATTCATGGCATGGCCGACTTCATTACCACCTATGCAGGAGTTGATGCAACCCGGCTCGGTGTATTAGGAATTTGTGGTGGAGGCGGCTACACGCTGAAAGCTGCACAGTCAGACAAAAGGTTTAAGGCCGTCTCAACTTTAAGCATGTTTAACTCAGGTGAGGTTAGACGTAATGGCTTTCAGAATTCCCAATTGACGACCATCCAGGAGCGTTTGCAAAAGGCATCTGATGCGCGTGCCCAGGAAGCTACAAGTGGTAAGATCATGTACGCAGGTGTGGCAAGCATAACGGATGAAGAAATAGCTAAAACAACAACCGATCTGTATCGTGAAGGATATCAGTATTACTATCGGACTCACGCGCATCCCAATTCAACCTTCCTGTATACGATGAGCAGCTTGCTCGACCTGATGACGTGGGATGCGGCAACGAACATGGATCTGATCAATCAACCTCTGTTGATGATAGTGGGGAGTAAGGCCGACACGAAGTATATGACTGATGAAGCTTTTCCCAAAGCAACCAATGCAAAAAGCAAGGAGATGTTTGTCCTCGATGGTGCTACTCATATTCAAAGCTACTGGAAGCCTGAGTATGTGAACAAGGCTGTGGGCAAACTGACAGACTTCTTCAACAAGAATCTCAATACTGAACAACCTGAATAGTATATGAAGAAGCCTCTAATAACGGTTCTGTCTTGTGTGATGATCCTTGTGTGTGTGATGATCAATTCATGCTATGCCCAGGATAAACGGGACAGCAAGCAATTAACAACCAATAGCGTTTTCCCGAAGGGATCAAAGATCAACAATGACAACTTCAAAGGCACCGCATACTTAAAAATGCTAATAGAGGCTGATAGCGTCAACCCAACTTCGATTGGCAACGTGACGTTTGAGCCCGGTGCGAGAACCAAATGGCACCAGCATCCCGGTGGACAAATCCTGTTGGCCATTGATGGAGTAGGTTATTACCAGGAGAAGGGACAGGCAAAGAGGATTCTAAAGCGAGGAGATGTCATTAAGTGTCCGCCCAATGTGCCTCACTGGCATGGCGCCAGTGTAGAGGCTCCTTTCGTCCAGGTTGCTGTTACCAATCGCCATCTGGGCGAAACGGTATGGCTAGGGGAGGTAACGGAGACAGAATATAAGAATTAAGAATTAAGAATTAAGAATTAAGAATGAATCTGAACCCACAGCATCAATGAGATATAAATGCAGCAGTTTTTTAGTCGCAACTTTTATTCTGTCAGTTTTTTGTGTTAATGCGCAAAAGAAGAAGCCACTTGTAATTGAGGATCAGGGGAGCTTTGCCATTGGTGGTTCCATGAAGACTAATCCAGGGACATTTGATCCGATTAAGCGCACTCCTGAGGGACAAACATTTCATGGTGATCATGCTTATGTGTTTTATCAGATTCCTGTAAATGCTAAAAAACTTCCGCTGGTGTTCTGGCATGGTATCGGACAGTTTTCCAAAACATGGGAGACGACGCCAGATGGACGAGAAGGTTACCAAAACATATTCTTAAGAAGAGGCTTTGGTGTTTATATTATTGATCAACCCCGGAGAGGAAGAGCAAGTCGCAGTATGGACTCCGTTAAGATTGTGCCTACTCCCGATGAACAGACATGGTTTGGAACATTTCGAATTGGTGTATGGCCCGACTACTTTCCGGGAGTACAGTTTGCAAAAGATCCTGAGACGCTCAATCAGTATTTCAGACAAATGGCGCCTAACATTGGAGGGTTTGATTATGATGTCAACTCAGATGCTGTCTCGAAGTTGTTTGATAAGATAGGAGAAGGCATACTAGTTACGCACTCACATGCTGGTGGCTTCGGTTGGCTCACAGCAGTCAAGAACAGTAAAATAAAAGCCATTGTTTCGTACGAGCCCGGAAGTGCGTTCATTTTTCCCGAGGGTGAAATGCCGCAACCCGTTGAAAGTTCAGCAGGTCCTGTGACGGCAGTGGGAAGGCCAATGGATGATTTTATGAAGCTGACTAAAATTCCCATCATCATTTACTATGGCGATAATATTCCATCCAAGCCGGATCCAAATCCAGGGACCGATGGATGGCGTGCGCGCCTGGAAATGGCGAGACGCTGGAGGGATGCCGTTAACAAACATGGGGGGGATGTCACCGTAGTGCATCTGCCAGAGGTGGGCTTGAAGGGGAACACTCACTTCCCGTTCTCCGATTTGAATAATATCGAAGTGGCTGATCTTATGTCGAAATGGTTGAAGGATAAGAAGCTGGATAAGTGAAACAAACAATTATAGGGTGATATAAAATTTAATATAACTGAACGCAATGAGAAAAGTTTTATCTGGAATCTGCCTGCTGGTCATGAGCATGCTCTCAGGCTATGCTCAAACTCAAACTCCGACACCTACAAGCTTTACAAAAGAAGAGCAGGAAGTCGTCAACCTATCAAAAGACAAATGGCAATGGATGGCTGATAAGAACGTAGACAAACTTGCAACGCTCTTTGACGACAAAGCGAAGTTTGTACACATGAGCGGCACGTGGAAAAAGGATGAAGAACTTGAGATTATTAAATCCGGAACCATCTGGTATAAGAAGGCCACGATCCATGATACGGCAATGGAAATGAGCGGCAAGACAGCGATCGTTTGGAATCGCATAACGCTTGAATCTGAAGTTCGTGGCAGTGACGCCAAAGTTGAATTTACGGTAACGGAGGTATATCAAAAGGAAGGCAAAAACTGGAAGATGCTGGCCTTAACATTTAGCAGTGTCCGCGACACGCATGTGATCAAACATTGATTTCAGTATTTGAAGAATCAGCATGCGCCAACAAATTTCAAATAGAGCTTTTTTTAACATTGTTGTCACAATTGTATTGACTTCCATTTTCGGATGTAAGCCAAGCGATAAACATGAAAATACTTGGGCCGACTACAAAGCTGACGCGCATAGTTCCAGTTATTCATCCCTTGATCAAATCAACATCTCCAATGTTAGTCAACTTAAGAGTGCATGGACATTTCAAATGCACGATTTGCCGCAGGATCAGGAGCCGGTATCGAGTCAGGGCAATCCTATTATAGTTGACGGGATCATGTATGTGAATTCTGGCAAGCAAACTATATACGCTATTGATGCGGCTACGGGAAAAGAAATTTGGTCATGCAAAACATTGGATGAAGGCCAGCCCAGTGCTGCGAGCAGAGGTGCGACCTACTGGCAAAATGGCGAAGACAAAAGGATACTATATTCTTCCGGTAATTATTTGATGGCTATTGATGCCAAGACCGGCAATATCATTCCTTCATTCGGAACCAATGGAAAGATCAACCTGAATGAAGGTGTGAGAGATGATCCACAAAAGATCTCAGTTTCTCTTTCAACGCCAGGAAGGGTATTCAAAGATCTGATCATTATAGGATTAAGAACTCCGGATTTTTATGGAGCTCCTCCCGGATACATCCGGGCCTACAATTGCAAGACAGGAAAATTAGAGTGGACGTTTCACACTATTCCGCATCCCGGCGAACCCGGTTATGAGACATGGCCGCCCGATGCATACAAATATGCCGGTGGTGTGAATTGTTGGGCGGGTCTGAGTATTGATGAAGCGAGAGGCATGGTGTTCCTGGCGCTTGGCTCGCCGGCATACGATTATTATGGCATCGGCAGAAAAGGAGAAAACCTCTACGGCAATTGTGTACTCGCATTGGATGCGGCGACTGGTCATTATAAATGGCATTTTCAAACAGTCCATCATGACCTTTGGGATTATGACTTACCTGCCCCGCCAAACTTAGTAACGATTAAAAGGGACGGAAAGGATGTTGACGCAGTGGCTCAGGTTACCAAACATGGTTTTGTGTTTGTACTTGATCGCGAAACCGGCAAACCATTGTATCCTATAGAGGAACGAAAAGTTCCTGCATCAAACATGCCGGGCGAAGAGGCCTGGCCTACCCAGCCTTTTCCTTTAAAACCAAAGGCCTTTGTAAAGCAATCCATGACCGAGGATGATCTTAATCATTATTCCGATGCAGACCACAAAGCCATTCTTGAAAAATTCAGATCAGTGAGATATGAAGGTTTATTCACTCCACCTGATTTAAAGGGATCATTATCTCTGCCCGCGACAAGAGGTGGAGCGAACTGGGGCGGTGCGGCCTATGACCCATCGACATCTTATCTGTATATCAGGGGCAACAACCTGCCGGAAATAGTCACGATCGTTGACCTTGATAAACATTTTGCTGCCCGTGATAATTCAGTTTTTGAAGCAGGTAGAGCCTTGTATCTGAAAAATTGTTCGGCATGTCATGGAGCTGAGAAGAAAGGCGTACCACCCACGTTCCCTTCACTATCAGATATCAAAAACAAAATGGGTGAAAAGGAAGCGCTTGAGAAAACGCGGATGGGTGGCGGTCAGATGCCCGCGTTCAAAGGTGTATTGACTGCAGATGAGGAGCAAGCCATTATTGCTTTTTTGTACGACAAGAAAGGTGGTCAGGTAGCAAAGACGGCCGATACACAAAAAGGTGAATCGAAATCTGTGCGATATGGTAACATCACTGGGTACCAAACATGGTCAGATCCAAGTGGAAATCCTGCAATGAAAGGACCGTGGAATACATTAACAGCCTTAAATCTTTTGACAGGAGAATACGAGTGGCAAATCCCAGTAGGGAATGATGAAAAGCTGCAGGAAAAGGGTGGTTCTATTACGGGCTTGCTGGCCAGGTCTGGTCCTATGGTAACGGCCGGTGGATTGGTGTTCATCAGTGGCGCCGCAGACAAAAAACTATGGGCGTTTGATAAGACCAATGGTAAGATCGTTTGGGAAACATCTCTACCCGCTGCCAACAATGCCAATGTCTGCTCCTTCTCTATCGGAGGCAAACAGTTTGTTGCGCTTGGAGTTGGAGGTACAAAAGAAAAGCCATCCGGCTCCATTATGACGTTCGCATTACCGGATTAGGGAGAGAAATGGCATTTGACTCTAAACAACAAACGAACATGAGTGAAGCAAATCGGTATAATGTAATTTTTCTCTCAATGATCATGGCAGTAGTGTTCAATCATGCAGCTGCTCAGAAAAGTACTGAATCGCCACAATTGCTTTCTGAAAAGCAAAAGTCGATCATCCTGATTTCTGCACTCACAGCGAAAGGTGATCTCGTCAAATTGAAGCCGACGCTTAATGCAGGTCTCGATGGTCATCTCACTATTAATGAAAGTAAAGAGGTACTGGTTCAC
This sequence comes from Chryseolinea sp. T2, assembly GCF_037203685.1. Lineage (NCBI taxonomy): Bacteria > Pseudomonadati > Bacteroidota > Cytophagia > Cytophagales > Fulvivirgaceae > Chryseolinea > Chryseolinea sp. T2. Next base: position 394,516 of record NZ_JBBCAU010000006.1, on the reverse strand, counting down.
TTGTATGCCTACTGCGGATTTCCCAGAAGCATTCAAGGTCTCAATACTTTGATCGCCGTTCTTGAAGAGAGAAAAGCCAACGGAATCAAGGACAATCCCGGCCGTGAGGCGACACCTGTGAATGATTCAAATAAGTATGAAACCGGCTGGAGAAATCTCGCAAAGCTTGGTGGGAGGCCCACAGATGGGCCCATTGAAAAACCAACAAGCGGTTATGGTGCGTTCAGTCCTGAGATCGACAGATTCCTGAAAGAGCATTTGTTCGCTGATCTCTTTTCAAGAGATGTACTGACGTTCGCCGAACGAGAGCTTACGACGATCTCTGTGCTTGTCAGCCTTGGTAGTGGCGTGGAGCCCATGCTTGCTTCTCACCTAGGGCTAACTATGAAACAAGGAATAACTAGGAGCCAAATTGAAGAGGCATTTACCCTGATTGAGAAATCAGTGAGCAAAGCAGATGCGGAGGCTGCACGTAAAGTATTTTCAGAAATGTTGTCCCGAAACTGAGGACACAAGTAAGTGAGTCCAAAATAAAATGAAGATGAGAACGAAAAGTGAGAGCGCTAATTCATTAGCCGATAGTATATCAACACCGACAGTAAAATTGAACAACGGAGTTGAGATGCCTGTTCTGGGGTTTGGAGTATTTCAGGTTCCTGATCCGAATGAATGTGAACGAAGTGTATTCGATGCGATCGAGACTGGTTATCGTCTGATTGATACAGCTGCGTCCTATATGAACGAAGCAGCAGTCGGCAAAGCAATAAAGCGAATTGGCGTACCACGGGAAGAGCTTTTCATCACGACAAAGATCTGGATTCAGGATGTCAGTTATGATAAAGCGAAACAGGCATTCGACAAGTCTTTGAAGAAACTTCAAGTGGAGTATCTCGATCTGTACCTGATCCATCAACCATTCAATGATGTGCACGGCGCGTGGAGAGCGATGGAAGAGTTGTACAAGGAAGGTCGTGTTCGCGCCATTGGCATCAGCAATTTTCAACCAGACAGGGTGGTTGATTTGATTGCCTTTAATGAAATAACTCCGGCAGTAAATCAGATTGAAACTCATCCCTTTCATCAACAAACAGAAACTCAAAAGTTCTTGCTGGAAAACAACATTCAGATCGAATCCTGGGGGCCGTTTGCTGAAGGGAAGAATGATTTATTTAAGAATGAATTGCTGGCCTCGATCGGAAGAAAGTATAACAAGTCCATTGCGCAAGTGGTGCTGAGATGGTTGACTCAACGTGGTGTGGTGGCCATTCCTAAGTCGGTTAGAAGGGAACGAATGGAGGAAAACTTCAACATCTTCGACTTCCAACTCAGCACAGAAGACATGCAAACTATTCAAACGCTTGATCAAAAGAGCAGTGCGTTCTTCGATCATCGCGACCCCGCGATGGTTAAATGGCTCACCAGCAGAAAGCTCGATTTATAACATATCACATAGAATAACCCAATCTCTAACTGAAATCCTTCAATGAAACGACTATCAATCGTGATTACGCTGCTTCTTCTGGTGACCGGAATTCACGCGCAACAACATAACGCTCCAGAAGTCAAAACATCATCCGGCATTGTTCGTGGAGCGACAGAGGGAGAGGTTTCTTATTTTAAAGGCATTCCCTACGCAGCACCTCCTGTAAGCGAATTTCGCTGGCGTCCGCCGCAGCCGGTAAAACCATGGAAGGATGTTCGTGATGCGAGTAAGTATTGCGCCGATTGTCCGCAACGGCAATGGCCAGGCGCCACTGCGAAAACATCTGAGGACTGTCTCTTTCTCAATTTATGGACACCGGCTTCTTCGGCTAGGAAATCAAAGTTGCCTGTTATGGTCTGGATCCACGGCGGTGCTTTCGTTGCGGGCAGTGGTTCTGATCCTGGTTCTGATGGAACTTCATTCGCTAAACAAAATGTAGTCCTTGTGACTTTCAATTACAGACTTGGCCGTCTCGGTCACTTCGCTTTTCCTGCATTAAGCAAGGAACGTCCGGACGAATACAAAGGAAGCTATGCTTACATGGATCAGATAGCAGCGCTCAAGTGGGTAAAGGAAAACATAGCGGCGTTTGGTGGAGATCCTGACAACGTAACTATTTTCGGGTTCTCTGCGGGTGGGGTTTCGATCCATTCGCTTTTAACTATACCTGCTGCGAAGGGACTGTTTCATAGGGCCATCGGTCATTCAAGTGGTGGCCGTGATGGTGTTCTTACCGGAAGACCGATCAATAAAGATAATGCTGATGCACTCTATCCAATATCAGCAGAAGCAATAGGAGTAAACTTTGCGCGAAAACACAAGATAGAAGGAACAGACACTGGTGCACTATCGAAGCTTCGTTCACTGAGTGTTGAGGAAATTTTAGATGGTGGTCAGGAAAATGACAGTTCAGGCGTTCGGATCTACTCCGGACCAATCCTCGATGGAAAGCTTGTTGTAGAAACAGCGGAAAGCGCATACAAGTCCGGTAGAGAGGCGAAGATTCCTCTTATCATCGGGAATTGCAGTGCTGAAGTTGGTGGAGCATTTGTTAGTGTCGCTACGTCCAAGGAAGCGCTCTTTGCGCAGTTTGGTGAATACGCAGATGAAGCTAAGGCAGCATTCGATCCTGATGGGAGTAAAGAGTTTGCAGAAGTACAAACGAAATTTAATACTGATTGGGTATGGGGTGAGCCCGCTCGTATGACGGCCAGGGCGTTTTTAGCTAAGCGTGAACGAGCTTATATCTTTCAATTCGGATACGTCTCCGTACCTGCGCGTGAACGCTCGCGTTACGGTGCAGGGCACGGAGCGGACATCTCATTTGTGTTCAATACGCTAAATGCGCGATGGGGCGCTCCGGTAGAAGCAACACCCGGGGAAAAGGAATTGGCGAGGATCATGAATACGTATTGGGCCAACTTTGCTAAGACAGGTAATCCAAATGGAAATGGTTTGCCCGTATGGCCGCTTTACGATGTTCAAAGGGAAGAAATACTTGATGTTGATCTGGATGGTAAAGTTGTATCCAGGCCAGATCCGCGAAAGGCAAGATTTAATGTAATTGAAAAAGCGTTTAAGAAACGTGATCAAATCCAGGCGCGTGGAATCTAATCTCCGTAACTTACTAATCCAAAAACCAGAAAGCGATGGCAACTATCAACCTAAACATCAACGGCAAACAGCAGACAGTCGATGTTGATCCGAAAACTCCGCTCCTTTGGGTACTTCGTGAGCATTTGAGCCTTGTCGGTACAAAATATGGATGTGGCATAGCGCAATGTGGCGCCTGCACCGTTCATCTCGAAGGAGCTGCGGTACGATCTTGTTCACTGCCAGTATCCACTGTTGCTAACAAAAAGATCACTACCATCGAGGGACTTTCAGAGAATGGAGAACATCCTGTGCAGAAAGCATGGCTCGAGCATGATGTTGCCCAGTGTGGGTATTGCCAGACGGGACAGATCATGTCGGCCGCAGCTTTATTGAAAGCAAATCCTCATCCTACAGATGCACAAATAGACACTGCTATGTCGGGTAACATTTGCCGGTGCGGCACCTACCTGCGGATAAGAGAGGCCATCAAGACTGCATCTGCACAAAAATAGGACTTACTGAATATCCATTACCCATTATAAAGCAATCAAATGGAAAAAGTTAATACATCACAAACGAGAAGGTCATTTCTGAAGTCGTCACTCCTTGCAGGCGGTGGACTGATGATCAGCTTTAGCGGATTGACACAATATCTTCGTGACAACAAAGCAGGAAGCGCCGAAGCTGCTGCTGAGTGGAATGAAATAACCGGTTATATCAAAATTACCCCGGACAATATCATCAAGATTCTCAATCCTAATCCTGAGTTTGGACAGAATGTAATGACATCACTACCGATGATCATTGCGGAAGAACTCGATGCTGATTGGAAAAAAGTTGTAGTTGAAATGGCGCCACACGACAACGTCAAACTAGGACCACAATTTACGGGAGGAAGTAACTCAGTCAGAATGTATTGGAAGCCTCTTCGGGAGGCTGGTGCAGCGGCACGACAGATGTTGCGCAATGCTGCAGCTCAATCATGGAGTGTACCTGTGGATGAAGTGACTACAAAGGCGGGAATGCTGTATCATGAGAAGAGTGGAAAGTCAGCAACGTATGGAGAGTTTGCATCAAAGGCTGCTGGCAATCCTATTCCAAAGGAAGTTAAGTTAAAGGATGTAAAAAGTTTCAGCGTTGCGCGAATCTCAAAGAAGAATGTAGAAGGCCTGAAGATTGTGACGGGCAAGCCACTTTTTTCTCTTGATCAATCATATGATGGCATGCTCATCGCCATGATGGAACATCCGCCGGCATTCGGTAAGAAGCTAAAGTCTTTTGACGCATCTGAAACGCTGAAGATGCCCGGCATCAAAGATGTGTTTAGTTTGAAGCTGTATGAAGATGGTTATGAACAGGCAGCTTTCGACACACGTACTTTCAATGAATTAGTTGTAATAGTTGGCAACACCACCTGGGAAGTAATGAATGCCCGCAAGAAACTTAAAGCAGTGTGGGAACCCATAGGTGAAACTAAAGAAGTCATTTCAAATTTCCGTGGTGGTAAAACTGAAGTAGTCATTCCTGCCGCGCCGGAAAGTACCAGCTCTCAGCTGGCACAAATGGCAGAGTATTCAAAAAAACCTGCCCAACAACTAAGAAGAGACGGAGATCCCGAAACAGCGTTCGCTAATGCAGCTCATATCCTGGAGCGTACTTATACCGCGCCGTTCCTTGCGCACAACTGCATGGAGCCGATGAATTTCTTTGCTCACGTTACAGATGAGAAAGCATTGATGATTGGTCCTCATCAGGCACCAGGTTGGATAGACCCTACGTTATCGAAAGTCTTAAATCTGCCGCCCGAGAAAATTGAAATCCAAATGACACGTATGGGAGGGGGCTTCGGGCTTAGAGCGTACGGACATTATCTTGTAGAAGCAGCGCTTATCTCGCGAAAAGTAAAGGCTCCTGTGAAGCTTGTTTATAGTCGCGAAGATGATATGACGTATGGGATTTACAGGCCGATGTATACTGCGACTTATCGTGCAGCATTGGATGCTAATAAAAATTTAATCGCATTCCATGTTAAAGGTGGAGGAATACCTGAGCATCCTATTCATCCAAACAGGTTTCCGGCTGGCGCCGTTGATAACTACCTCTCTGAAGGCTGGACGATACCGTCAAACATCACCATTGGTGCATTCAGAGCGCCGCGATCTAATTTCAATGCAGCCGCAGAGCAATCGTTCTTAGATGAACTAGCGGAGCTCATGGGAAAGGATCCAATTGATTTTAGACTGGAATTGTTAAAGCGCGCAAAGGAAAATCCCGTTGGCACGAACAACGAGTATGATGTTGATCGTTATGCGGGCGTTTTGAAATTGGTGAAAGAAAAATCTGGATGGGCTAATGCTGACAGCAAGAAATACCGTCGTGGAGTGGCTGCATACTTCTGTCATAACTCTTACGCAGCACATGTTGTTGATATGGTTATGAGAGATGGTCAACCATATGTTGAAAGGGTATTTAGTGCTGTTGATTGTGGTGTAGTGATTAATCCGGACGCTGCGGTTAACATGGTACAAGGTGCTGTAGTGGATGGAATAGGAAATGCCTTTTATGGAGGTTTAATCCATAAGGATGGCGTTTCGGAGCAGAACAATTTCAATAAGTATCGGATGATCCGCCATCGCGAGGCTCCTAAAAAGATCGAAGTCAGTTTTGTGGAAAACGATATTGATCCAACGGGGCTGGGTGAGCCGCCGTTTCCGCCGGTCTTTGCAGCGGTTGCAAATGCTCTGTATAAATCGACAGGGAAGCGTTACTACGATCAACCTTTTGGCAGGCAAATTCCTGTCACGCAGACGCGAACGCAGATGTAATAGAAAGCGGGTGCAGAAGCGACGCGGGCAGACGTTTTACTTGTGCCAATATGTGTATATTGGCGCGGTTTCGTCTAACTCAAACCGTTAACATCTGCATGCTTTTCAGCTCACTCGTTTTCCTCACGCTCTTTTTGCCCATTGTACTGTTCATCTATTTTCTCCTGGGGCAGCGCTATCGCAACCTTTTTCTTTTCCTGGCCAGTATATTTTTTTATGCATGGGGTGAGCCAAGTCTTACCATTATCATGCTTATCTCGATCATGATCAACTTTGTTGCCGGCCGTGCCGTCGTGCGGGCACGCAAACAATATTCACCTGTCATCACCAAGCTGATACTGGCTGTTGCCGTCACCGTAAACCTGGGCCTGCTGATCTATTACAAGTATTTCAATTTTCTACTGGGCAACCTGCATGAGTTGAGTTTTTTTACTTCGATCGACAATGATTCAGTTTTGCTGCCGGTGGGTATTTCCTTCTATACATTTCATAGCATCTCTTATCTTATGGACTTGTATTGGGGTAATGCAGAAGAATTGAAGAACCCCGTGGACCTTGGCTTATACATTGCCTTGTTTCCCCAACTGATTGCGGGACCCATTGTACGCTATCATGACATTGATCAGCAGATACGTAGCCGTTCCGTTACTTCGCAGTTGTTCGTCGAGGGAATTCACCGGTTCATTCAGGGGCTTGGAAAAAAAGTGCTCATCGCCAACACGATGGCGCTCGTGGCAGACAATACGTTCAGTGTTTCTCCGGAGCAGCTTCCCGTGCTGGTGGCGTGGACAGGTATTATTTGCTATACGTTACAGATCTATTTCGACTTCAGCGGCTATTCCGATATGGCCGTAGGGCTTGGAAAGATGTTCGGTTTTACATTACCTGAAAACTTTAATTTCCCATATATCGCTCAAAGCATTCAGGAGTTCTGGCGACGCTGGCATCTTTCATTGTCCTCCTGGTTTCGCGACTATCTGTACATTCCAATGGGAGGAAGTCGTGGCGGCACCGTATCTACCTACCGGAATCTGATCATCGTGTTCTTTGTTACCGGCTTGTGGCATGGAGCCAGCTGGAACTTCGTTATCTGGGGACTTTATCACGGATTCTTTCTCATACTGGAGCGCATAGGTCTCGGTAAGTTTCTGTTGAGGATCCCTGCCTTCTTCCGCACAACTTATTGTATCCTCATCGTCATGATCGGCTGGGTGTTTTTCAGATCCGACGATCTCACCTATAGCATCGGTTTCCTGCAAACTCTGTTCACCGGTTCCGCCGGAACCGAGCTCGCACCGATGCTCTATTACAATAACTACTTCTGGTTTATGCTTGCGCTGGGAATCGTCTTCTCAACGCCTGTGATGGATTTTATTCAAAAACGCCTGACATTCCTTCAAGGCGTAAGATGGGAAAGGACGATCGATGTCCTGAAACCGGTAGGCTATATCCTGGTTCTCGTATTTTGCTTTATGGAGCTCGCGCAAAACAGCTACAACCCGTTTATTTACTTTAGATTCTAAGCGGTATGAATTTTCGTAAGCATTCTTTCCTTTGGTTAATACTACCCGCCTTTGCCGGAATTTATGCTTTGCTGGGTAAAGTGGACCTGTACAAAAGCAGGCAGCAGACAGAAGTTGTTTTTCGGGCGGAGGTTCTGAAAGACGACGAATTCCGTTTGTACTTTACTCCAAAGGGTGTAATGGATTTTTCAGGACATAACCAGCGGATTAATCGTGTGAAGGGTCAACCCGGTATGCAGGATATTGTATTTGAACTGCCACCGGACAAGGATATTTCTCAACTGCGCATAGACATCGGCTTCAACAACGATCCACGTCAATCGAAAATCACTTTAGAAAAAATCTTATTTCGCAAGGGAGCGCTGACAAAGGAAGTGCCTTTATCGGAATTACAGCCCAACGTTTGGTGCCGGGTAGAAGGAAATGATATCCTGTTATTTTCTGTCAACAATACGTTTGATCCATTCCTGGTATTCGATGAGAATGCAATGAAAAAGTTCGGGAAAGTGTACGACTCAGTTGCCTATCGCTTCTGGTTTGCACTTCTGTTCACAGCCATGTTCGCAGGAGTAATGCTGGTATCTGATAACAAGACGCAGGCTGCGTTATGTGCATCAATCGCTTTCTGTGTTTTTTTGCTGACCTTTTTACTAAGCCAGTATATTCCTTTACGACACGAGACGGTCGTGACGGTCGATCTTCAAATGAAGCACAAAGACGAAATCTATCTTTTCTATGTACCGCACGGTGCTCCGGGATTTACGGGGACTTATATGGAGAAACAGGAGATTACAGGATCCGACAACCTCCAGCGCGTTCGGTTCGCTTTCCCCGACTCACTTGACTTTAATATCCTTCGTGTGGATTTCGGTGACAACAAAGAAAACGATGATGCGCGCCTTACAAAACTCCAGATCACCGGCAAACGCTCGTTGACATTGAATGAACGCGAGATCACGCAGGTGTTCGATCGTTATCAGACCACTTACGATTCTGCCGCAGGTATCTATCATCTTACCGGCGACGATCCCTTTCTGGCTACTACGGATGTATGGGTTCTGGGATCTTCTTATCGCGATAGTTCCTACACCCTTTTGCGCCTTGCCTTTGCGTTGTTTTTTGCTATTTCGATCTATGGCCTCCTGCTGAAGGCGACGCGTCGCCGGGAAGAACAGCACTTTTATTATTACAGGGCGCAAATAGCAGTCTTTGTTGTCGTGCTCATACTTCCCGTCCTTGACACCATTTTTGATTTCAAACTGATCACGGATTCGACAGAAAACAGGATCGTCTCCAAAAAACCGGAGTTGAAATCCAACAACATCATTGAGTATCCGAAGCTCTATGAGAGTTATTACAATGAAAACTTCGGATTACGAAACCTGCTTATCCGATGGGGGGGACATCTGAAGACCAGCCTCTTCACAACCTCCGCCAATCCGGATGAAGTGATGATCGGAAAGAAGAAGTGGATGTACTTCCGTGGAGAAGGCGATAACAATGTAAAAGACATTCGTCGCGAAAACCTGCTGACTCAGCCACAACTGGAAGAGCTGGCTGTTCGCTGGCATCAGCGCAGACTCGACTTGGAAGCAAGAGGAATGAATTATTACCTGGCTTACTGGCCTGAAAAACATAGCATCTATCCGCAATATCTTCCTGACGGTGCTGAAGTTAAAGATCCTTCCGTACCTGCGCGTTTTGAACAGATAACCCGTTACTGCCTGGAACATGAACCCTCTGTCCGTATCGTCGACTCCAGAAAGAAACTCCGGGATGCCAGTGAACATGTTCAGGTATACCTGAAAAATGACACGCATTGGAATGAATATGGTGCATTTCTCTCCTACCAGACCCTGATGCAACGTATAGGTGAAGATGTACCAGACGTTCTTCCTGTATTGGAAGAAAAGGATTTTGATATCCAATGGACCGATAAACCAATAGGAGACCTGTTGGGTATGATGGGGATGCGTAAGAACAGAAGTTTCTACGAGAGCATACCTGAATTCAATCTGAAGAACGGACCCGACTCGATCGAGGTGGTAGATGCACTGGAGTATGGTCACGATGCTATTCGTCATCGTAATTTATCGTGCAAGAATAATCTCAAGGCAGTTGTGTTCCGTGACTCGTATTCACGGGCGATGATCAAGTTCATTGATCATAACTTTTCAGAAGTGCTCTACCTTTGGACAATTTTCGATCAGGGGAATGTCGACAAATTTGGGCCCAACGTAGTGGTAGAGGCTTACGTGGAACGATCGCACTTTTTCGGAATGCCAGAACGTAAGCGGATATTCCCGAAACCAGAATAGCTGATGGCTGACTGTGTATGGATGAAATTCGAGTTCACGGTCTGGATGAAGCAAACGGTGGCAAGGTCAAGTATTTTTGGCACATGTTGATATTTCAGGGAATGTAGCTGCATTCGTTGTGCTGAACTTTAGAAATCTTTTGTAACCTTTCCGCAGGTTCCCGGTAGTCAATAGACATCACAAACAGCTACCGCCATGTTCCGCAACCACTTCAAAGTCGCCCTGAGAAATCTGCTCAGGCACAAAATGTACAGCCTCATCAACATTGGCGGGCTTGCCGTGGGGATGTCGGTGGCGATCATGATCGGTCTGTGGGTGTATGACGAGGTGAGCTACAATCACAGTTACAAGAACTACGATCACATCGCGATGTTTTATCGCACCAATGTAGATCCCGTAGATCACACTAAGGCAAGCTGGTTTGGGACGGCGCAGCCGGTGGCAAAGATCCTGACGGAAAAATACGGTCATCTGTTTAAAAACGTCGCGATCATGTGGTGGGAGACAGACTATGCGCTTCGCGTGGGTGATCGTAATTACAGCAAGACGGGACAATACATCGATAAGTCGGCGATTGATCTGTTTTCTATGAATATGGCCCGCGGTAACGTAAACAGCCTCGACGATCCGAACGCGATCATCATGTCGAAGTCCGCGGCGGAATCCATCTTCGGCAACGAGGACCCTATTGGCCAGACGGTAAGGATCAATGCGTCGCGCGATGCTATCATCACCGGCGTGTATGACAACATGGCGGCCAATTCTTATTTCAGTCACATCCAGTTCTTTGGAAACTTCGAGGGACTGAAGAACAATACGCCGGTGATGAAGGCAAATGAAACCAACTGGGGAAATAATGCGTCGCGCATCATTGTTCAGACGGCCGATAATGTTTCCATCGAACAGGCGAACGCTGTTCTGGCAGATCTTTATCTGAAAGATACGCCCGAAGGAGTGGCGAAATATTCGCGGGAGCATCAGACACAAGTGTGGCTCAATCCAATCAAAAACTGGTATCTGTATTCGGAGTTTAAAGACGGATACCCCAATGGTGGACGGATCACTTTCGTATGGCTGTTTGGAATCGTCGGGGCATTTGTATTGCTGCTCGCCTGCATCAACTTTATGAATCTGAGTACTGCACGAAGTGAAAAACGTGCGCGCGAGGTTGGTGTACGTAAGGCGATCGGATCGATGAGGTCTCAGCTCGTCAATCAGTTTCTCAGTGAGTCGTTTATGATCGTCTTCATTTCCTTTATGGTCTCCATGCTGATCGTGTTGTTGATGCTTCCTGCTTTTAATCAGTTGGCAGACAAGAAGATCTCGATGCCGTTTGCCAACATCTATTTCTGGATGGCGAGTCTTGGGTTCCTTATCATCACTGCCTTCCTCGCAGGACTGTATCCAGCGTTTTATCTGTCGTCGTTTCAACCCGTAAAAGTTCTAAAGGGAACATTCCGCGTGGGCAAGTTTGCTTCCATGCCACGCAAGTTTCTCGTGGTGATCCAGGTCGGTGTGTCGGCAATGCTGATCATCGGAACGATCATCGTATATCAACAAATACAATTCACACAGGCAAGGCCCGTTGGTTATGACCGGCAGAATCTCATCCGGATTGCCATTCACGATGCAGAATTTAACAAGAGTAAACTGGTGATGAAAGATCAGTTACTCTCGAGTGGCATTGCAACAGATTTAGCGTTTGCGAGTAGTCCTGTCACGGCCATTTGGGACAACTGGAGTGGATTTAACTGGCGTGGAAAGAATCCCGACACCGATCCGAATTTTACCGTGACGTGGATTGATGAAGAGTACGGCAAGACGATTCAATGGAAGATTTTGAAGGGCCGGGATTTCTCCCGTGAACATTCGACGGATGTCGATGCCGTTGTGATCAATAGGGCAGCGGCAGATTACATCGGTTTTGAAAATCCTATTGGAGAAACAATCAACGCAGCTGGAAAGGATCGCGAGATTATCGGTGTGGTGGAGGACGTGATCGCCCATAGTCCTTATGAAGCAGTTGGGCCAGGCTTTTACTGGCTTGATAAGGGCACAGAGAACAATAGCCTTGGTCAGATGATTATCCGGCTCGATCCGTCGAAGAGTACTGCTGAATCAATGGCCGGCGTTGAGCAAATCCACGGCAAGCTCGTGACCTCGAGCACGCTCGACTATAATTTTGTGGACGATGAGTATGGAGTAAAATTTCAGGCAGAGCAACGCATCGGCAACCTTGCGTCGGTATTCGCGGTGCTGGCCATCTTTATTTCGTGCCTTGGATTGTTCGGACTTTCGTCATTCATGGCGGAACAGAAAACAAAAGAGATTGGTGTGAGAAAGGTGATCGGTGCTTCGCTTGTCAATATCTGGGTGTTGTTGTCGAAGGAGTTTGTTGTACTCGTGTCGATCTCGCTGCTGGGAGCCATGCCGATAGCGTGGTATTATCTGCAGCAGTGGTTGCTGACCTATCATTACCACACGCAGATCAACTGGTGGGTGTTTGTTATAGCCGGTTCAAGTGTGCTATTAATTACTCTGGTCACGGTGAGCTTTCATGGAGTGAGAGCAGCAGTAGCGAATCCCGTGAAGAGTTTACGAAGCGAATAGGAAAAACAGAGTGAGAGTGGAGTGTGAGAGCGATGAGAAGGACTGGCTATGATCCGACAATAGCAGGAGTGATGGGAATGGAAACAGCAAAAGAAGTACCTTCGCCTTCAATTGAGTCGACGGTAATGGTGCCACCCATTTTCTCCACCACTTCTTTAACAATGTACAGGCCGAGTCCTGAGCCTTGTGATCGGTCGGTTGCCCGGTAGAACATTTCAAACACTTTTGCTTTCCGTTCCTGATGGATACCCTGGCCGTTGTCCGCGACTACGATACAGAGTATATTATTGGCTACGCTTATAACAGTTTTTATCCATTTAGCCTCTCCATCAGCGCGATGGTACTTGATCGCATTCGAAATAAGGTTGTTGAGCACAATCAGGATTCTGCTTCGGTCAAGGACAACCTCGCGGGGATTAATTTCCTGTTGAAAGTCTATGCTTGAAGCCCCTTCCAGGAATTGGAAATTCTGTTGAACCTCGGTCACGAGTTCTTTTAAGTCGACCATTTCCCTATTGCCTTCGGTGCGTGCATTTTTGGAATAATCAATGATATCGCGTATGAAACTGTCCAACCGGTCAGTGCGCTCACCGATCATGGTGAGATACTTTCCGGTCTGTTCGCATTCGTTTTTATCCTGTGTGATTTTTACAAGGCCTTTGATCGACAACAAGGGCGAACGTAAGTCATGTGACGCGCTGTATAGCAGGCGGTCCAGTTCCGAGTTGGTTTTTTCGAGGTTACTGTTTTCTGTTTTGGTCTCGTCCACAATGGCAATGAGATCCTTTTCCGATTCACCGTAAATGCGTTCCATGAAAAGCATACATATCGCCAGGAACAGTGTGCAGGAGAATATATTGATTGCAAAAAAGGTTGTTGCATTCGGCGTTTCAAAATGCCTGATATCAACAAGTCTGAAATCGGAAAGAAACAGCAGTAAGAGAAGAGCGGCAGATAGTGTTGAGAATAACAGGCGAAGCAATGATTGGTGATTTCCAAAAAGAGCCATGGAAATGACTACCAGCGGAACAAAATAAAAATATACCCCGACAGATTTTGGCATCGCACAAGCCAGCATGGTAATAATCAGGTTTAGAAAAGAAAGTGCGAGTACGCGGGCCGTTGTGTGGTAGCCCTGTTGGTGCATCTTGTAACAACCAAATATGAAAATGGCAATAATCAGGTCTATTACAGGGGTCTTTGTTGCGTGGTTGATCACATGTAAAATAAAATGCAACACCACAACGCCAATGGCAAACACCGCTAACCGCTCAAATAGCTTAATTCTTTTGATTTCTAAAGCCGAAACGGCTTGAAAAGGCACAGAAAGCTTCACCTGGTTGACGACTTCTTTACTCAAAGATGGATGCGGGACGCCAATAATTCCATTTCGAGTAATCCCTAAACTACTCCATGTAAGTTTTTGGTGAGATGTGTTTATCTTATGAAAAGAGGTACGTCACGATAGATATTTTCCAGGTACAGCTTTAAGGAACACGGCGGGTAAATCTCCACGAAATCAACATCGCTGGTAGTTGTGGAAACAGTGAAACCATGTTTTGCAAAGATCCTCTGATTGGATGTTTTTCCGGCCCGGGAACGCACGACGTCTTCCGGATTGTTGCCGACGGTCGCCAGGAATTCCTTCCAAATTCTGTTCGCAACACCTTCGTTTGAAGTATAGATGAGTTTTAACTTGCCTTCCTTGAAGAAGAAGAATTGACTGTTGTCGAGCTCAACGCGAACCACACCGGTTAGTTTTTCGTAAGATAAATTTTCCTTGATTTGAGCGTCCCGCACGCTATTCTCCAGTATGAATTGATCAAAGCTTAATTCGAAGCATTTTCGGTAGTCGTTGAGATTCATTGATGAAATATTGGATGTTCTGCGTTAGTGTTACAAAAGAATATTTAGCTGAAGCTTGTGTGCAGTATCAACGTCTTACAAACTCCGTAACCGGTATCGCCTGCAACCCTTCGCTGTACAGTTCCAGTCCGCCAAGGTAGTCTGCTACAAGCCGGTGCATTACAGATGAACCGCGCAGACCTTCCACTGTCATTTCAACTTCTTCGGATGACCTGTCGGCCTGCAGGTCTTCAAGATCGCCAGGGGAGATGACGTCATCGACGCTGAGTTCACGCTCTATTGGAAGCAAGTCGCCGAAGTCGGTTAAAGTACCGTCCTGCGAACCATTTTTGACCCGCATTTTCTTTCCATTCCGGATAACGGCGTAGCTATATGATGTTGACGTGCTGGCATAGGAAAGACTTACAATATCCGACTGCGGAAAAGCTTTTACGAATGCATATTCAGTCGCAGAGCTGTCAATGCGTACAAATTCACGAGCTAACAGGCCGTTCACCATGATAAGCACCTGGTTATAATGCCCGATCCACAGTCTGTCAGTAAAATAGTCATAGGTAATATTCATCAGATTAACATCCTTACGGGCAGGCTCAGTATGAGGGCTGACATACACATCCAGCTGCACCTCCTTCAGCAATAGCTCATAGTTTTGTTCGTGAACGTTGGTGATCAGCACAAGGGCGGGATTGTGGCTCATATATCAAACAATTGCTCCTTAAGGAATGTCAAAATAGTAAGCTTTTGTGATAACGCGTTAAAGTGCCAGTTGAATTCCGATTTTAGCATAGCGATAGCGTTAGACAGGTGTCATGGGCGCCAGAATGTCGGAATGAGAATGCTTTCTGCGGCATGTGTGAGAATTTCAACAATGTGGATGTCTGAGTGTGGAATTTGCTGCTCATATCCCAGAGGCTGCACGCGCACTCTTGCAGCCCGCACACATTATACCCAGGCACAAGACTTGTTCATTAGACACTTTTAATTATGGATCTGGAGGTTGGCCGCTCATATCTTGTCGAGATTGATGGTGATGATCACCCAAGCATTGCTGTCTTCTTAGGAGATGGGAAGTGGAAGGTGTCGTCCGTCCGGGTGGCCTATCAAACACCAGTTTCCAGGGTGGTTCGTGAGATCAGCGATTCCAATAAGCAACGTGACGTGAGTGAATTGGTTCCTGATTATCCTGATGCCTTGCAGATCGAAGTTAAACCAAAGTGATCGTGCACGACATCATCTAGTATGATATTAGCCGGATTCGTTTATTAACTACGGTGAACTGTACACCATAGCTTGAATTATCGGCCACTATTGGTTCAGATATTAGCGAGGATAGGTGTAAGCATTTCCAAATATCCATTGAATGAAGACGGCTTTTGCAGCGTGTACTGAGCTCCCATGCTTGTCAGTTTCGCTGAGTATTCAGCATTCATTGACGTCGATAACATAGCAATTTGCAAATTCTCTACATTGTATTTGCTGCGAAGGTCCTTCAATAGTTCGAATCCATTATACACAGGCATATTGATATCAATAAAAACAATAGCCGGGATGATATTAAGTTGAATCAGCTGTCCGGCCATCTTGCCATCAGCGCACTGAATACACTTGAAAGAATCGTCGATCTTGAGAATTGCCTCCCTGAAAAATTCAAGGTCATCCGGATCGTCGTCGACGACAAAAATTATTCTCTGCGGTGTTGTCATGCCCAGGACGTAGTTGTCTTGCTTCGCGATTACTAAAGGCAGGCCAAACAGATTTTTTTGGAAAATTAGAGGAATTGTAAAGCATCGGCTGAATTAAATGCTGCAAAATTGGACAATAGGAGGAAAGCACACCACGAAGAAACAGAGTGAGAGTGAAGTGTGAGAGTGGAGGACAGGGTGAGAGTGAAGTGTGAGAGTGGAGTGTGGGAGCGGAGAAATGCAATTATAGGCTGATCACAAATTTTGTACCCTGGCCCTGCTCGGTTTCTATTTTGATTTCACCCTGGTGCGACTTTATGATATCATAAGATAAGCTCAGGCCCAATCCCGTGCCCTGACCGGTTGGCTTGGTAGTGAAAAATGGCTGAAAGACCTTGTCCATTATTTTAGCTGGGATACCATCGCCGTTGTCGGATATGTGAAGCTCGACTCCTGTATCAGAGATCTTCTTTGTTACGATTTTCACCATAGGGGAATAGTCGCCCTGCTGCATTTTCTTCTTTTCTGCTACTGCATAAAATGCATTGTTGATCAGATTCAGAATAACCCTGCCGATGTCTTGTGGAACGAGATTAACCTTGGGGAGTGATGGATCAAAATCTGTTTCGAAGTTTGCATTAAAGGACTTATCCTTCGCTCTCATGCCATGATACGCAAGGCGAAGATATTCATCGCTCAGTGAGTTGAGGTCGGTTAATTCCTTTTGACCGCTGCTGGTCCTTGAATGCTGCAGCATACCCTTCACGATTCCTTCGGCACGCTTGCCATGGTAATTGATCTTCTCCTGGTTTTCACCAATCGACCTGGCAAGATCCCTGACGTCATTAAAGTTGCCCTTCCCAATCTCGTCCACCATTTCATTTATGAGCTCATTGTTCAGCTCAGAAAAGTTGTTGACAAAATTCAATGGGTTCTGTATTTCATGGGCGATACCTGCGGTGAGTTCGCCCAGCGATGCCATCTTTTCTGATTGTACGAGCTGTTGCTGTGCCTGTTTCAATTCTGATAACGTATTCTCAACCTGAACTTTTGCCAGCTGTAGTTTTTTGAAGTCTTCATAACGGGCATATGCCGTTGAAAAAGCTGAAGCAATTGATTGAATGAGGCTGATGTGTTCATCACCGAGTTTGTCAGTATTTCCAACATATAACATTCCCTGTAAGAAAGGCAGGAAATGCAACCAGAATCCCCCAGCGGGCAGACTGTTAAGGTATTGTTCCCTGTTGTCAATTGTTCCCTGCTTTATGAGGATATCCGCCAGGGTGTTAAAGTCATCCTGGCTCCATCTTCCAGCATATGGCGTTTGCATCTCCCAATGGCGAAGCGCTTCACCGATGTTGCCGGGAACGTCGAAGGGAATGTGAAACGCAGTAATTGCTTTTCCCTCCGGCGTGGAGAGAAACGTGTGAACCTGTTTCTCTTTCTGATCCATTATAAAGACACCACAACGAATGAACGGTACACCAAGCGTTGTGAGCTCGTTCCAGATGAGGGGCGTGATCCTGTCGAGGTCTGCAACGTTACGCATAGATGCAATATCGGCGCGAATTCTGTCGAGTGCCGCCTGCTTAATCGCCTCTCGTGCACTGGCTTCGGACTTTTGCAGTTCCGAATATCGCCTGAAAGTGAGGTCAACAATTGCCGCGAATCTTTTCAGGATCTTAACGTCGCTTTCCTGATAAGGAGTTCCTGACCATGCGTATAAGCAGCCGACCGAGAAGGGAATGAAATGTCCGTGCTGATGCTCGTCAGGGCCAAACTGTGGAACCGGTACAGGAAGGCCTTCGAGAAGTTTCTCATAGTATGAAACCAACTCGTTACCACTTAAGTCCGGAAAGAAATCCGTCTTGTCTCTCCAGTGTTCGAAAATCTCGGTGAGTACTGGATGGCTGGATAACAGAACCGATCCAACTACTGATAGGGTGTCATTACCAGCAGACGAAGTTGCCGCGTACAGCAGGGCCCGAAGCATGCTTTGATCAATTAATCCGATGCCACAGCGGATCGGATTAATTCCGAGCTTCCTCAATTCACCAAACACCAGGCCGGCCGTTGTGGCGAGGTCACTGCTGTTGTGCATGGCCATCGCCTTTCCTCTAACACGTTCTAATGCGGCTTCTATCTGTGCTTCCTTAGCCTGGCCTTCCGCCATCTTCAAGTCCAGGAACCTTCTATACGTAAGGTTGAACACCAGAGCAAAGCGCTCCAGCGTTCTCATTGTTTCATCGGTACAGGGTTCATGAGTGCTTACCATCAACCATCCGTGAGTAAAGTATGCGAACTGATGGACACGCCTGTTCTTAATAAATTTACGATCAACCTGAATGCCTACTTCGACGATAACAAACTCAAGCCAGGCATCCAGTTCAGCGCCCTGCAGATCAACGATCAGAGATGGCTTTCCGGCTTTCCATGCCGTGAATGCTTTCGAGATGGTGGTAGGTTCATCCAGACGTGACTTGAAGTTCCTCTTGATCTCAAGACCGGATTGATCCGTAATCCAGAAAGTGATGGCACGTTCATCATCATCGACAATACAAATGGAGATTCGGTCGGGTATTCCGCCCAGTGCAACCAGCTGCTGAAACAATACATGAGCTGCTTCGGCCAGTTCTCCACTCTTATGCATGGCCATCGTACGGGCACGAACACGTTCGAGTGCTGCTTCTATTTTTGCTTCGTGCGCCTGTGATTCCGCCTGCCTTAGATCTGCGAATCTTCTATAGGCAAGTCCAAAGACGTTCGCAAATCTGCGAAGCAGGGATCTTGATGCATCAGGCGGTGGCTCGAGTGTAGCCATGAGTAAAGATCCTCCGTCAAAATCGCTAAATGACCAATATCCACGAAGGTCCATCGGCAATGAATTGTCGCGCGATTCCATGATCCGGTCGATCGTTGCTGATGAGGCCTGTTCTATAAAACGCATCCACTCCGAGGCTTTTTTTCCATCATGCACCAGCATATAATCACCTCGTTTCGCATCGTATTGATCCAATGCCTCTTCAATAATTTCAAGGCCACGCTTGGGAACAAGAATGTCGACTTCAAGTATCTCCCCGTCGCTTGTGGCTGGTCTCACGGCCGCCCATGCGTGAATGTGATCAGGGGATTCATCGTGAAGATGAATGACAAAAGTTTCGAGATCACGTTGGCCAAGGGTATTCAATTGTTTTCTCAGCTCGCGCACAACGTCTTTTAAGTCTGACGATGTGTGCATCGCCATCGCTTTACCGCGCACCCGCTCCAACGCAGATTCAATCAAAGCTTCGCGTGCCTGCGCTTCTGCTTTTTGAAGATCAAGGAAGCGAACGTAGGCCTGCTCGAATACACCAGCAAACCTCTTGAGTATTTCAACATCAGCAGCGGGTGTTATGCGACCCGTCCAGCTGTCGAAACCCAATAAACAGTTTTTTTCTGCTGCAAAGGTTCCAGTCCAGCTTCCGGCATTTTGTTGAAGCTCACCCACGGATGCCGGAATCTTTGACTGGTTATGCTTGCAGACGTACTGGAAGTAATCATTCTTTGCAGCACCGGAATAAGATCTGTTGATGATATGCTCACCGTCGTTAATCGCCTTCCAGAGATCCACCATAATTTCATTGTTTATGATGACCTCGTCGAAGGGCAGATCGATGAGTGTTGCTTCCGCTAATTGAGTTGTGGCAATCCAGAGGTCAATGTTTTTTCGTTCGCGATCAAAAAGAAAAATGAGCGCACCATCGAAGGACAATCCTAATTCCATCAATTTATCGAACAAGACTCCAGCTACCTTTCCCAGGTCGCTTGAGCTGTGCATGGCTAGTGATGCAGAGCGGACTTTCTCCAACGCGGCCTCTACCTCAAGCGCGCGATTCTTATGCGAGAGGTCGTGCGTTTTTTCTTCTACCTGACGCTCGAGCTCCGCTGTTTTATTTTCCCATTCTCCGATGTGCCAGGTGTCGGCGCCGCCTGATTCGTACTCGGGTTTTGATCCGTGCCAATGAATTAGCTTCCACTTATCGTCGACAAACTCATAGATAGTGGTCAGTCTCACGTGCAGATTGTGATGCTCTCCTGCTATCAGAAGATCGATGTCGATTTCTTCAACGATGACTGCTGAATCCGTAGCAGCACTTACTCTGCGGAAGACCGGATGCTGTGTGATCTTCATCTCGATGTCCGCGCCCTGCTCACGTTGCCGTCGTACCAACTCCAGGTAGCCGCCGATGCCAAACATTTTTTCGTCCAGCGTTGTGCCGTATCCCATCACGTCGTCGGCGACCGTCTCATTGACTTTGTCAAGCGACCTTTCTGCGAACATCATTTCCATTGACCGGGTATGGGCCTTCGTCAATAGCGTGTCTTTCGCTTTGGGCGTGAGTTTCTTTTTCTGTTGGGTTTTCCCCTTTGCTGGTGCTTTTGGTTTGGTCATAAGGGGAGGCGCAGTAAAGGCCGAAGGAGCCGCTATACTAAAATAGGGATTTTTTAGTGATCGCGGTCAAGCGGACTGAGGGAAACAGAGTGAGAGTGGAGTGTGAGAGCGAAGAAATACAGAGTGAGAGTGAAGTGTGAGAGCGAACTGTGTTCTTCACTCTCACACTATACTCTCACCCTGATTACTCGTCGCGGAGTGACTTGACGGGATTAGCCGCGGCTGCTCTCAGCACATGGTACCCCACCGTGAGCAACGTGATCGCGAAGGCGATAACTGCTGACATGACGAACGTAAGCCACTCGCCACCCAATTGAATGCGATACGCGAAGTTCTGCAGCCAGCTGTCTGTAAAATACCAGGCAGCGGGAAATGCAAGCACCATGCCGATACCTACCAGCAGGAAGAACTCGCGGGACACCAACACTATGAGACTTGACATTGAAGCACCGATCACTTTTCTGACGCCGATTTCCTTTGTGCGTTGCTGAGTAGTGAATGCTGACAAGCCAAGCAACCCCAGGCAGGCGATCAGTACCGTGAGGCCGGAGAATGCCGTGAAGATCTGGCTTCTCTTCTCGTCGGCTTTGTATTGTGAATTGAAATCCTGGTCCAGGAAGTCGTATTCAAATGCGTTGTTTGGAAATATTTCCTTCCACGCCGTCTCCAAACCAGCCATTGACTTTTTGATATCGCCTGTAGCTGTGCGAACAAATACGTAATTGTAATTTTTACCGAGTATGATCATTAATGGTTCGATGGCGTCATAGAGAGAATTCTGATGATAGTCTTTTATCACGCCGACTACGCGTTTCTCAAATGGTTTGTTAGGATCACCTCCAGGAGCAATGAACTTTTTGCCAATAGGATTCTTCCAGGCCATCCTTTTGACCATCGCTTCATTAACCAATACCCCATACGTTGTGTCTGAAGGAACGTCCCTGGAAAAGTCGCGTCCCTGAACAATCGTCATGCCCATTGCCTGCACGAAATCAAAGTTCGCTCCAAAAAGGTCTATACCGCGGTCTTCCATCGTTCCCTCTTCACTCTCAACCTTAAAGAGATTTTTACCGATACCCTGTCCAGGCGAGGAGTTAGCTGTACCCACGCCGGCGACATCGGGGAGCTGTTTAAATCGTTCAACGATCACATTCTCTTTAGCCCGCACATCCTGTTCCGCCAGCTCGATGCGGACGATTCGTGATTTGTCGAAACCAAGATCTTTATTCCGGATGTATTGCAGCTGATCGTACACGATCAATGTAGAGATCAGCATAAAGATTGATATCGCGAACTGTGTAACGACAAGACCCTTCCTAAAGATAACGGTACCGCCACGCGCCGCCAGCTTACCTTTCAAAACGCTCACAGGGTTGAAGCCCGACAGATAAAATGCGGGGTAACTTCCTCCAATCACACCAACAAATACAACGATGCCGATGAGGCTGAAGAGGACGGTGGGTTGCAAAATATAGCTGAAGGGAAGTTCCTTATTTGCCAACGTGTTAAATCCAGGAAGCAACGCGTAGATGAGTATCATGCTTACGATCAATGCCAGGACCGCGATGACCAGCGACTCCGTGATAAACTGCAGCATAAGCTGAGGCCGGAGCGATCCCATTACCTTACGTATTCCGACTTCCTTAGACCGGTTCGCGGAACGCGCGGTGGCAAGGTTCATATAGTTGATGCAGGCGATGATGAGCATGAAAGCCGCTACTGCACCGAAGATATAGATGTATGAAATGTCACCGCCGCCTTCGGCTTCATCCTGAATTTTCGAATGAAGATGTATGTCGACGATTGGCTGAAGTTCATAACGGATCTTAATGTTGTACTGGTCAAAAATAGGGTTTACCTTTTCTTTGATAACCTTATCGAGACTCTCCTGCATCTTGTTCAGGTTATAGCCTGGAGGCAGCTGGAGATAAGTAAAAACACCAAAGTTTCCCCATGATCCGTTGTAGCCTGGCTGCGAGCGTCTCGAGATCAACCCTTCAAATCTGAAGTGTGAATTCAGGGGCACGTCTTTCATTACGCCTGTGATCTTGTGCTCTTCCTTTTGAATATTCTGCAGCGACTGTCCGAGTGCAGCTTCTGCACTGCCAAAATATTTGATGGCTGTCTTTTCCGTCAGTACCATTGAAAAGGGATTGTCCAACGCTGTGGATGGATCACCGGCAATGAATGGATAGGTGAACATGTCGAACACCGTGGAGTCGGCGAGATAGAAATCCGTTTCGTAAAACTGTTTGTCACCATTCTTATACAGAGTTCTTCCCGTTCCGAAGAAACGCACGGCATTTTCCACTTCAGGATAGTTGTCTCTTATTTCATCGGCCAATGGTATTTGCGCTACCGCCCAGGTGAATGCATTGTCAGGCTCTTTGATGTTTGAGATGACGCGATAGATATTCGCTGCATTTTTGTGATAGCGGTCGTAGCTTATCTCATCGAGTATATACATCAGCAGGAAGAGGCTGCAGGTGATGCCGATCGTTAATCCGAAAATATTGATAGCACTATAAGTGCGATCTTTGATGATATTGCGAAAGGCGATCTTCAGAAGGTTTTTAAGCATAAAGAGAGCGTTGAGGTCAGACGTGTGAAGCTGGAAATGACGTCAGTTGAAGACAACTTACGAACAAAAAACCGGGTCATTCAGTTAATTATTGTTAAAGGACTAAAAACGTTCGCGTGCGGACGGTTTGCCTTGGCTTCGCTCCTTCAGAAGACATGACTCGTCCAGGCGTTGGCTTGACAGTTTGCTTCTGCGATCACGTGGGACGGGGGATGGGAAGCAGAGTGAGAGTGAAGTGTGAGAGTGAAGCACTGAGCGGAAGTTTACTCCTCTTCACTCAGATTCTTGTACTCTGCCGCATCGAGGTTAATTCTCACTTCCTGCAGAATCTCGTCCAGTTCTGTTGAAGACTCTTCCAGAAGGCGATGAATCTCCTTCACGCTTTCGTTTAACTGAGGCATCTCGTGGCCGAGTAAGTTCACAAGCCCCTGAATGCGGGCAAGCGGGCTTCTCACTTTATGTGCGTTGATGTAGGCATGGTGCACGAGCTTTTTGTTCTGATCAATGATCGCCAGTGTTCTTTCCTTAACCAACCCGTTCAGGTTCTCGTTGATCAGTGTGAGTTCCTCCTGTGAAGCACGCAGCTCTTCTTCAGAGGTTCTGAGCTCTTCGTTTGCTTTTTGAAGATCTTTCTGCAACAACGTCTGCGTTTTCAGATTGACGGCGTCCTGAATGGTACGTTTGTATATAGCGTAACTCCAATACGCCGACACAGCACAAACGCAGGCCGCCAGCACACCATGGAAGAAGAATGCTGTCAGATCCATGTAGTCAAGCTGCGTGAAGTATATGCCGTCGTATCCGGAATACTGCAGGTAGGCGAACAAGCCGTGATGAATGATAACAATTACGATCAGTGGCAGCTGTAGTTTCCAGTTCTGGTAGATGATCAGAATCGTTGAGCTGATGAACACCCAAAAGTGCATCTCCGCCATGCCGTGCATCTGGTAAATAAACTGTGCTGCGAAGATGGCCGAAACCCCACTCAGCACATATTGATAGAGATCGGACTCTGGTATCAGCTTTTTGGTTGTATAGTATGAGGCCAGACACAAGCCTCCAACCACAGTTGCGATCAACCAGGTATCATAAAAAAAGGAGATAAACATGCCGAACAAAAACATGACATCAAGCATTCGCTCGTTAACCGTATTGGCGAATGAGAAAATGCCGTGCGTAGTTTCTTTTAGTTCAGACTCAGTGAGTTTTTCATTGCCCAGTACATGTCCCGAATAAAGTCTTGACAAGCTCATAAGTTCATATACATTTCAAATGCACGAAGTGCGCCACACACGTTTGTCGTAAAGACGGGAGGTTTGTGATGGGAAGGGCAACCGTGTATCTATACGTCGCTACGTGCAGATTCCATTAATGGACCTGCAAACGTGCACAAAAAATGGGGCGTTCTACTGCTGATGGTAAATATAACGTATGCCTCCAATATTCAGAAGGGAGGCCCCTTCGCATGTACCATAATCGATGAATCTGCTATTTGCGCGTACTTGCCACATCAGTTAGTTGTCCAGCCAACGGTCAGGGTAACTGCCAGTGTGTTCCTTAATCTGGGTTCAAAGATCAACACCAAAAATGTAACCGACGAATGCTGATAAGCCCATAGCAATTGTACCCCAGATCACAATTCGCACAATGGCTTTGGCAATACCCGATCCGCCTGTCTTTGCAGATATGGCTCCCAGAATCACCAATGAAACTATAGTAAAGCCATAAAGGAAATATTCCATATTGCTGACGGGTGCAAACAGGGTTACGAGGAGGGGCAATAATCCGCCAGCGGTAAAGGCGGCTCCGGAGGCAAAAGCGGCTTGTGTTGGGTTCGCCTGGCTCACTTCATTAATTCCCAATTCATCCCGTATGTGTGTTCCGAGCGCGTCTGCTGCAGTCAATTCTTTAGCGACTATCATAGCAGTTTCTTTTTTCAGGCCCCGTTTTACATAAATCTCAGCCAGTATATTCAACTCAATATCCGGCATCGTGGCCAGTTCATGTTTCTCTCTTTCGATGTCTGCTTGTTCAATGTCAGTTTGGGAACTTACTGAAACGTATTCACCGGCAGCCATTGACAACGCACCAGCGACGAGTCCGGCAATTGTTGCAAGCAGTATGGGGTCCCTGGTGGTGCTTGCAGTCGCTATTCCAATGGCCAGACTTGAAACCGAAATGATTCCGTCGTTAGCGCCTAATACAGCCGCGCGCAACCAGTTACTTCGGTGTATGTAGTGGCTGTCTAAGTAATTATCGATAGTTAACATTTTTTTTACAGTTTAATCGTTATCAGAAGCGCCAATGCTGATCCGGTTGGGAATGGAAGATGGTGAAAAATAGGGAGGAGGAAAAGCTGCTGTGTCTGACAACTACTACTTTTTAAAGTTATCTTGAAGAACCACCGATGAAAAGACTGCTCCCATTACTATTCGTACTTTTTGCGTTCAGTTCTTCTCCTTTATCAACGGCCCGTCTCCCCGGAAAACAATGGCTTCAATATCAAACTCCAGAAGACGCGGGATTCTCATCACAAAAACTTGAGAAAGCGCACAAGCTTGCCAATGAGTACCATTCAGCGAATGTGCTTATCGTTTACAAGGGAGCGATCGTGCAGTCATGGGGTGATGCGAGCCGGCGATTTCGGATGCATTCAGCAAGGAAAGCAACGCAGTCGGCACTGATCGGGATCTATGCTTCAAAAGGGATGATCGATATCAATAAATCTATCGGTGAATACGGTATCGACGAGGTAACGCCACTTACCGACGTCGAGAAGAAAGCCACCGTGAAACAACTGATGACCGGCTACTCTGGCATCTATCTTCCCTCTGTCGCCAGCGGCGGCAACGGGGGACCTAAGCGCGGAGCTTATCAGCCCGGTGAACACTGGTACTACAACAACTGGAACTACAATGCCTTGAATACGGTGTTCGAGCAACAAACGCATGTGAAGCTCACCGATGCATTTGGTGAGCACATCGCCTTGCCCACGGGAATGGAGGATTTTGTTCCGCATGATGCGTGGTACAACTATGAGAAGATATCGCTGCATCCGGTATATCACATGAATATGTCGTCGCGCGACATGGCGCGATTCGGACTGATGTATATGAATGGTGGGCGATGGGGGGATCAGCAAATCGTGCCCGAACAATGGGTTATGGAAAGTCTTACCCGATGCAGCCCAAAGTCGGTCAGCTATGGTATGGGTTACGCGTGGTCAATGCCTCCCGAAAAAGCATTCAACCAAAGGTGCTACACAGCGGAGGGAATGGGCGGGCACATGTTGTTATTGTTGCCCGACAGCGACATGATCATCGTCCATCGCGCAAACACGTATGTTGAACCCTGGGTCGCTGTCGACTGGACAGCGATCAAAAGGATTGTGAAAGAGATTCTCGCTGCGAGAACAGAAGTAAAAACAACCATTGACGAATCCAAACTGATCGCGTACGTACCCGATCGTAAACACTGGCCCGCATTGATTGCCGACGATCCATCGAAAACAAAACGCTTCGAAAAACATTACGATAATGACGGTGATCCGGTAACGATCCTCAGGGAAGAGGATGGACAACTTGTTGTGAAAATCCCGTACCTGGGAGGCTTCAATCTGTATTCAACCAGCGACAGTACTTTTTTCGTTGAAGGGAAAGAGGAGAAAATCTATTTCGAGTATAACAATAAGAGGGAGCCGGTGAAAGCAATATTCCCGTGATCAAACCACCTCACTGCAGAGCCGCTGAGTTGTGAACAAAACATAATTACCGCTGTTCCATGGCGTCAATACTATCGTTGATTCGCTGTGTTTGTAAAAGTGAGTGAAAGGTTGTCCATCATTACGAAATACCCCGTCGGTCGCGATCCAGATATTGTCGTCGTTATCCTGACGATTTGAATACTACTTAAGTCCCGCGTACCACGCACTTCTTAACGGTGTTTCACCGTGAAGTATGTTTTTAATGACGTCTTACTGCACCTTTAGCAGAGTAAAACCAAAGCCTATTTGATCACCAATTTTTCTATAACATCCAATGATATTGTGCATCGTGAGGCCTACTGTACTATCTTCACAACATAATCATTAAAGCCATACTTTGGTCGTAAAGGATTTGGTAAGTTCGGCATCTTAGATCTGTTAAAATTTTCCGCAGCCATGTTGAGGTTGACAAGTATTCTCTTGCTATATCTGGCAGGTATGGCGGTCGTCCAGGCGCAGGACACAGCACGGAATAAGAAGGAGCGTAAAAAGTCAAAAAAAGAGGCACCGGAAAAAGGGACGATCTACTTTTCGC
Organism: Chryseolinea sp. T2; assembly: GCF_037203685.1. Classification (NCBI taxonomy): domain Bacteria; kingdom Pseudomonadati; phylum Bacteroidota; class Cytophagia; order Cytophagales; family Fulvivirgaceae; genus Chryseolinea; species Chryseolinea sp. T2. Next base: position 367,302 of record NZ_JBBCAU010000006.1, on the reverse strand, counting down.
CTGTTCCTGTGATCGGAGCCAACCCAGCTTTTGGCTTCATCTACGGCGCGGGGGCGTCTGTCAGTTGGTTTATGGGTGAACCGGCGACCACGAAAATTTCCAACGGATTGCTCGGTGTGGCCTTTACGACTAAAAGTCAAACGATCATCACCGCCAAATCTACAGTCTATGGGTGCTGACAACGACTACATACTGTTGGGTGACTGGCGGTATTTAAATTCCAGTCAGCCCACGTGGGGGCTAGGCACAGGGCCACAATCAGCACGGCTGGCTGACAATAATTTTGGTTTTGACGATGGTAGCATTGATGGCAACTCTGAAGCGGATATGCTGGAGTTTCAGTTTTTTAGGTTTTATGAAACCTATTTGAGAAAGGTTGGGAATAAGGGATTTTACGCGGGAGTGGGTTTGCATATTGACCTGTTCAACAACTTTAACGACCAGTTGCTAGATCTGGACGCTGATCCTCCGGTGATTACACCCTTCTATGCTTATAATGAAAAATATGGTTTTGATCAGAACAAAAGCACGCTGGTAGGCCTATCGTTGAATGGAGTTCTCGACACCCGAGATAATGTCAACAACCCATACACTGGCCGCTACGCCATGGCCAATTTTAAAATCAATCCAGAGTTCTTGGGGAGCGAGAAGAGTTCTACACAACTATGGCTGGAGTATCGTGATTATTTCAACTTTACGCCTGATCACAGGAACATTCTCGCACTGTGGACCTATGCGAACCTGACTGTAAGTGGAGATCTGCCTTACATGAACGTTCCGGCCATTGGCTGGGATCAATATTCGAAGTCGGGAGAGCCTTACGCACAAGGAAGATTCAGAGGGCAGAACCTGATTTTTGGCGGTGTCGAGTTTCGCAAGCATCTCCTGGCGACTAAAAAGAATCCCAGCTTTTTTGGGGCAGTGGTGTTTGCAAATGCCACGACCGCGAGTGGCAAAGGGAACGGCATTGATCTTTTTGAGTATATAGAGCCAGGCTACGGTCTGGGATTAAGGGTGAACATCAGTCAAAAGGCGCGCACCAACATTGGCATTGACTACGGTTGGGGCAACTATCAGACTACCGGTTTCTTCCTTAGATTAAACGAAAACTTTTAGCCTAATGATTCAATCAATCAGAATTCTCTTCATTGTTACCTGCATGATCTTTGGCCTGTTCAGTTGCAATAAACCTGAAAGGAAAAGTGAGAGTGTTCAGGCTACAGCAGTTGATAAACTACCGTACGATGATGCACCATTTGGAGGAAAGATCGAACGATCCTATAAGGAATCGGAAATGGAATGGCCCCGGTTGCCTTCACCCCCTGCAGGCGCCCCAAATGTGATTGTCATTTTGCTGGATGATGTAGGGTTCGGTATGACCGGAACGTTCGGAGGTTCTGTACCAACGCCTCGTCTCGATGGTCTCGCCCAACAGGGAATTTCATATAACCGTTTTCACACCACTGCAATATGTGGTCCATCACGAGCGGCATTGCTTACCGGACGAAATCATCATGTCTCGGGAAACGGTTTCCTTGCGGAGTGGGCGACGGGATTTCCCAGCTACAATACGATGATGAAGAAGAGCACCGCCACCATAGGCGCAGTATTAAAAGACAATGGTGTGAATACGTCGTGGTTTGGAAAGAATCATAATACACCCGACTGGGAGACATCGCCGGTCGGACCCTTTGATCGTTGGCCAACCGGGATGGGTTTCAATTATTTCTATGGTTTCAATGCTGGTGAGACCAATCAATATTATCCCATATTGTTCGAGAACACGAGACCTGTTGAACCTGCGAAAACGCCAGAGGAAGGTTATCACTTCATGACCGATATGACAGACAGGGCAATCAGCTATTTGGAATTGCAAAAATCTATTGCACCTGATAAACCTGTGTTTATGTATTTTGCTCCAGGAGCTGCGCATGCCCCGCATCAACCCCCAAAGGAATGGAGGGATAAGTTTAAAGGTAAGTTTGATCACGGCTGGGATAAGGAGCGTGAGATTGTTTTTGAGCGGCAGAAGAAGATGGGGATTATTCCAGCGGAAGCGGTATTACCAGCCCGCAATCCAAACGTTCCGCTTTGGGATACGTGCAGCGTGGAGTCTAAAAAGTTTTATGCGTTGCTGTACGAGAACTTTGCCGGGTACCTGGCATTTGCTGATCATGAAGTCGGCCGTCTGCTGGACGCTATAAAGGAACTTCCTGACGCTGATAATACATTAGTGCTGTATATAGTTGGCGACAATGGGGCAAGTTCAGAGGGTGGGCTTGATGGTACCGTGAATGAAATTAAATCGTTGAGTGGAATTCCAAGTACAATGAAGGAGAATTTGGCGCGTGCCAGTGAGATCGGTGGTCCGAAGAGCGAACCACATTTTCCGATCGGTTGGGCATTTGCCGCCAACACGCCGTTCCCCTGGGTAAAACAAGTGGCGTCTCATTTTGGGGGGTCGAGAAATCCGATGGTGGTATCGTGGCCAAAGGTCATTAAACATGATGGTGTTATGCGATCACAATTCCTGCATCTTATTGATGTGGTGCCTACCATTCTTGATGTGATGCAGATCAAGATGCCAGAGTACGTTGATGGTGTAAAGCAGATTCCGTTGCAAGGCAAATCATTCCGTGCCACGTTCACGGATCCAAAGGCCCCCGAAATACGAACCACTCAATACTTTGAAGTATTTGCCAATCGTGCGATATACAACAATGGTTGGGTTGCTGCCCATCAGCACACTCTGCCCTGGCGTCAGGACGTGGCACCGGGTTTTGAAAATGAAAAATGGGAGCTGTACAACATAGATAAAGATTTTTGTGAGGCGACCGATGTCGCCGCACAAAATCCTGAAAAGCTGAAAGAGTTGCAGGCTCTGTGGGAGGAAGAAGCAAAGAAGTACGATGTGTTTCCTCTCGACGACCGTGGTGCGGCTCGCCTCGTTGTTCCCAAGCCGTCGCCGCTGGGTGACAGAACGAAGTTTTCATTTTACGAGGGGGCTACACGCATCCCTGAGACAGCTGCACCCAATACAAAAAATCGTTCGTGGAGTATGGAAGCAATTGTGACCACTGACAAAAAGCACAAAGATGGGGTGATCAATGCGATGGGTGGAATTAGTGCCGGTTATGTATTGTATGTCAGGAACGGCATCCCAACATTTGTGTACAATTACTTTGAAACAGAGGTTACGACTATTAAATCAAGAAAACCTTTACCCGACAAGCAGGCCTCAGTAAAATTAGATTTCAAATACGATGGTGGAGGAGTAGGTAAGGGCGGCACATTTACTTTGTATATCAACAACGAAAAGGTGGGAGAGGGTAAAGTTAGTAAAACGGTCGCGGGCAGGTTTGGCCTTGATACGTTCGGTGTTGGTGAAGATGATGGATCTCCGGTGACGCATAGCTATCGAACGCCGTTTAAGTTCCAGGGATCAATCGAAGAATTGAATATAGAATTGGGATCTATTGGGAAATAGTTTATAGCGAGTTGAGGATGAGCGATTGATGTTTTTGCTATTATCTGTATCTGGGGCAGGCGTTTGCTTACTCCTTCAACATGTTTAGTTTTAGAGAAGTGAACCTGACTGATATTCAGATGCATTGTGCTCTACTCGAATGGCATTGCGATAGAAGCCTGCCGTGAAAAAAATATCCTCACGGTGCTAATCGCAAGTTGTTCAAAGAATCACGCAGCATGTCGGGCATCGTGAAAGCGTTCTACAAAGGGCAGCCCGCGGCTGATATTGTTGTTACTGTTTCAGGTCCCTCAGGCTGGAACAAGAGCTTCAAGACCGACCTACACAACTAACCGCCATTTCTACTCTTGCCCTCACTCTGCTTCCTCCACATGGGTTTCTGTTTGAGAATCGTCTTATGCACGGCGCAGCTTTCGGAGTGAGCGCCGCGCAGGTAGCCAATGCTCATTAAAAACTCATTGACGATTTCTCCTCCGGTAAATCGAAGCGTCTTCTTAAACAACCTGACCCACTCGTCTTTGGTTTTCGGATGATGATGCTCCAGCCATTTTTCGAATGAACCATACTCCTTCTGCAGACGGAGAATTGTTCCTGCATTTTCGATGGCCGCATTTATCTTCAGGCGGTTTCGAATTATGCCCGGGTTTCCAAGAAGCCTTTCACGGTCTGATTCTGTGTACGCAGCAACTTTCTTAATGTTGAAGTTGCTGTAGGCTTTCCTGAATGAGGCTTCTTTCTTCAGGATGGTTTCCCAGCTTAGACCGGCCTGGTTGATCTCCATAATCAAGCGACCGAACAGCTCATTGTCGTCGTGAATTGGGAAACCGTAGTGATTATCATGGTAATTTTTATGAAGGGCCTGACGTTCACCAGACATGCTTTCAATAGCGGAACAATAACTCATAGGACTAATTCAGGGATTGTTTGTACTCGACAGGGGTGAGCTTTGTTTTCTTTTTAAAGAGCTTGTTGAATGACTGTGAATGTTCGAAGCCCAGCTGATAGGCAATTTCAGAAACCGACAACGGTGTGGCCGCCAGATACTCTTTTGCCTTCTCAATAAGTTTCTCATGGATATGCTGTTGAGCATTCTGCCCTGTGAGTGAACGAAGCATATCACTTAGGTAGCGGGGAGAGACGCTGAGTTCGCCAGCAAGGTACTCCACAGTAGGCAGGCCGTTGTTAAGGCTTTCCTGTTTGTCGAAATAGCTATTCAGCAGGTTCTCCATCCTGATCAACAGATCATGGTTCACAGTTTTTCGGGTGATGAATTGTCGTTTGTAATAACGGCTGCTGTAATTGAGTAATACCTCGATATGTGATACTACGACATCATGGCTGAACTCATCAATCGGTGTATTTAATTCATCCCGGATATTTTCAAATACCGATGTGAGCGTTTGTCGTTCCTTGTCTGATATGAACAGTCCTTCGTTTGCAGAATACAAGAAGAAACCATAATTTTTTATTTTCGATGCAAGCCCTGCCTGGCGAATAAAGTCGGGATGAAAGAGCAGCGTATAGCCCGAGTAATCGATTCCGTCTTCAGCGCTGGAGATGATCTGATGGGGCGAGTAGAAACACAATCCGCCCTCACTGAAGTCATAATATCCCTGACCATAGCGGATCTTCCCCGTAAAGTTGAACTTGTAGGATATTTTGTAAAAGTTCAGCAACAACAACTTTGGTATTTCATCATCAGGAAGTTTTATATCGGCATAGTTTATCAGGCTCACCAGCGGATGCAAAGGTCTGGGTAAGCCCAATGCCTTGTGCAGCTCGGAGATGGAATCAAATTTCAGCGGTGTGGTGCGGTTAGTGATTTTCATCTAAAGTGACTTTCCGATGTTACAAATTTATCAAAATGACCGTGCATTAATCTTCAGAAGCCTGTTTTCTAGAACGTCTCCCAATTGTCAGGATCGGTCATGAACTGACTAGTCTTTCAGTGTCTCTGCCAGTTCTATAAGATTTCCATCCAGGTCGGCAAAGAAGGCAAGCCTTTTGCCGATTGCTGGTAAATCGAACGGCTCTCCTACAACCGTTACGTTTCGTTTTTTTAGTTCCGTGAGTGTTTCAACTACGCTGCCTACGTTCAGGCAGAAGTGATGATAGCCCTCGGGATGCAGGCTTTCATTCAGATCGGTAAATTTTGGTCTAGGGGTAGGGTTGTCTCCTGCCAGGAGCTCGATCCAGAAATTGTCGTCATTGGGCGGTGCCAGGTAGGCAAGTTTCAGATCTCCAAAGGGCCACTCGTGTACCACCCTGAAATCGAGCTTTTCTACATACCATTTTTTGCTTGCATCAAAATTGGGAACGCGTAATGCTACGTGCGCCCCTTTGATGCTGTTGAATGTGCTCGAAGTGTTCCTTGGAGGAATGTTGATGATTGTGCTCATATACTTGATGTTTTGATAACACAAAGTTGAGCAGGCAATCAGCGTTGGGTGTGTCTATATTGAGTTAGGTTGTAGCCAAAACGACAGTGATCCTATCGTCGAGATGCTCTTTGGTCTCGACTTCTGCAGGCAAATTCCTTGGTTATCCTATTGGCACTCACTTTCGTATGGCACAAGTATAACCGCGTTTGCTGTTGTATTCGACGCTAAGATAGTCCCGGGTGCTAATCAGGCAGGTAAATTCTTTTTACATTTCATTAACATGCTTTTACGAGTCTTTAAAAAAAAACGCGCCGTCGAACTGTAGTTTGGCTGGTGATTTTCAGAATTGAAATGCTGTTCATCAAGTAAGAAAGTGTATTCATCAAACAAAGAGGTACCAGGATGAAATGCGCAAGTGTGATAGCGCTGACGATGTTGGGTTTAAGCACAAGCTGCGATGGTCAAAATAAAACAGGACTGGCAAAAGCTGACAAACCGGACGCCTACAACATGAACTGGAAGATTGGCGAATACCGACCGCCTAACGTGCACACGGAAACTTCGGCCGGAGGAATTACCATTCAAAACAGCTATCCGAAAGGCGATGCCTACGAGGATTCAAATGGAAAGAAGTATGGAGTTGCCGTGTTTTGGAGCCGTGTAATCAATGAAACTTCCCGCCCTTTGGAATTTAAGATTAATTTTTCTGCTGATACCGTTGGCAATTTATCTTCACCTGATGTCTTTATAAAACTGTTCCTTCCAGCGGATACTATGAGCCTTGATAAAACTTCATTGTATGGCTATGGTATCGATGATCTGAGAACTTTCTTAGATCATGATCTTAATAAGCCAACCGGATTCGAAAGGATTATTGAACCTGGAGGAGAGTGTCCTTTCTACGTGCTGGCAATCCGTGAACAGATTCCTAATGTAGGATCAGAAGGGCGCCGGCCCGGACTTCACCCGCCAAATGGGGGTGTTACCCGGACAGCACTGGTGTTAGAAGGAAAGGATCTCTTTTACAAAGTCAGCATTGGTCCCAACACCGCTCTGATTCCATGCGGACAGATTAATATCAGGAACTAGGTAGGAATCGGGTCTGTCTTGATAATTCCGGACATCTATCAGCTGGAGTTTATTATTTCAGTTCGACCACGACATTTTCAATTTTGCCTGGATATGCGAAAGGCAGTTTGTAAGTGAAGTCAACAGGTGAACCAATATCCATTCCGATATCGAGGCCTTCGCCCAGACTCATCTGGGCGGGGATAGTCTTTTCTAGTCTGCCACCGCCAATTTTCTTTCCGTTGTCCGTGATAGATACGGTACCGCCCTTACCCATTCCGTTGCCATCGTAAACAAAATCAACAACGAGAACATGTTTACCTTTTGCAAGCGCTGTAGTTGAAGCGAACGAAGGACGCTGGACACCAAGGAAGTTATATACGAAATTCACCTTGCTATCGCGGAGGTAAAGGCCGTATCCACCTTCCAGTCCTCCCTGCGTAACGATCATTCCACTTGCTTTGCCGTCGGGGACCTCGATGTGGGCCGTGATCGTCCATGACTTATTGAGCATAGGAGGAGAAGCCTGATCGGGAAGCCCAATCGTGCCGGGATAATACGTCAATGTTTTTCGGCCGCGTGTAAGGCTCGGCCGTCCCATAGCCTCTGAGTTAAATCGCTCAGTGCCTCTCCAATCCAGCGGTAGCACGTTGTATTTGGCAGCTTCGACCCACCAAAGATCCTCCAACTGACGAAGTTTCTCTGGATTTTGCGCAGCCAGGTCTACCGCCTGGGAGAAGTCATCATCAATCTTATATAACTCCCATTTTTGTTTATCGGGATCAAAGCTTGGACGAACAGGATTCCAGGGTTCGAAAGATGGCGCAGAGGCCATCCAGCCGTGGTCATATATGCCGCGGTTGACACCAAGCTCAAAGTACTGTACTTCGTGACGGCCTTTTGCATTGGTGCTGTCTTTCGAAAATGTATACGCAAAGCTTGTTCCTTCGATAGGCTTCTGTTGTACACCATTGAGTGAAACAGGTGGTGTTATTCCGCACACTTCGTAAAGCGTCGGTACGATGTCGATGACATGCATAAACTGACTTCTCAATCCACCCTTGTCTTTTATTTTTGCCGGCCACTCTATGAACATCGGGTTGCGGGTACCCCCGAAGTGACTCGCCACCTGTTTTGTCCATTGAAACGGAGTATTCATGGCATGCGCCCACGCACTAGGAAAGTGATTAAAATGTTTGGGACCACCCAGCTCGTTGATCGCTTTTATGTTGTCCTGCCATTTTTCGGGATAGCCATTGAAGAACATGTTCTCGCTCAATGATCCTTCGAGCCCACCTTCAGCGCTCGACCCATTGTCACCAACGATGTAAATGATCATCGTGTTGTCGGCATCGGGAAGTTGTTTAACGGCATCGATGATGCGGCCCATCTCGTAGTCGCAATGTGCTCCATAAGCGGCAAAGACTTCCATCATATGAGCATACAATCTTTTCTGGTCAGCATTTAAATCATCCCATGCGGGCAAACCTTTGGATCGTACTGTCAATTTTGTATCAGCAGGAACAACTCCCAGTTTCTTCTGGCGCTCTAATGTTTCTTCGCGGTATTTATCCCATCCCTGATCAAATTTTCCTTTGAACTTGTTGATCCATGAAACAGGCGCGTGATGAGGAGCGTGCGTCGCACCGGGTGCTACGTACAGGAAGTATGGTTTATCCGGGGCAATACTTTTTGCTTGTCTCACCCAGGCGATAGCATGGTCGGCAATGTCAGTAGTGAGGTGATAGTTTGGATCTTTCGATGCAGGAACAAGGTCGCGATTCTCAAATAAGATCGGGTTCCAGTGGTTCATGTCTCCCGCATTGAAACCATAGAAATAATCGAATCCCAGTCCATTAGCCCACCGGTCAAAAGGACCGACTTTGCTTGTCTCCCAGGGTGGCGTGTTATGGTTCTTTCCAATCCAGGCAGTGGAGTACCCATTTTGACGGAGCACTTCGCCTACGGTCCCACAGCTTCGGGGTAAAATACAGGTGTATCCTTCGTAGCCAGTTGCTATCTCAGTAATACCGGCAAACGCAGCTGAGTGATGGTTTCGTCCGGTGATTAATGCTGCGCGTGTGGGTGAACACAGCGCGGTGGTGTGAAAGCGATTGAAGCGAAGTCCATTTGCTGCGAGCTTGTCAAGTGTCGGAGAGGGGATCCCGCCTCCGTAGGTGCTGAACTGACCGAAGCCGGCATCATCAATCAGGATGAGTACGATATTGGGTGCTCCCTTGGGAGCCTGCACCATTTGAGGAAATTGTGCCGGATCAGATTCAAGATAGGTCCTTCCAACATTCCCGGGAAAGTGAAAATCGGCGCGGGGTAAGACTTCGGGTGTTCCCTTTTGCTGCGCAGCGAGCCATGTGGTTTGAAGCTGTGCGAATACAATAAATAATAACAAGTGAGAGAGTTGTTTTTTCATAATGAAGCGTTGATAGCTTGTTAATGTTCGCGATGCTCAGGTGTTAATACAAAAGCGCAATCATAGTCTCCACAGTCACATGATTAAGCTGGATCAACTATGATTAAGATCGATTTACAAGGTGGCAATAATTTCAGTAACGTCACAATGTTTAACAGTGATTACCGGTGAAGTCATATCACATCGTCCGCTCCAACTGTGATTGATTAACGGCGTTAGTAACCCTAAACACGAAGTACTAGTAAGTGTACACTAACCACTCGTAACATAGCGTTGCGAAGGGCGAAGACCTTTACCTGCGGCGTGCTGAAATATATCCGCGTTTGCTGTTGTACTCGACAGGTACATATGGCAGTCGCTCTAAAGCGGTGATCACCTCAAACCCACTATTGGCAAGCAACTCAACCATGGTATCCAACTTCCAGAAGTACATGTCGACATCTACGTCGATGTCGCGGGCTTTATCGAAATGAACTACGCCTTCTCCGACATGAAAGGATAATAATAGTTCAGCCCCGCTTTTCAAGACACGACGAACTTCTTTGAGAGCTGTCGTTAGCTGATCGTGATCGAAGTTGACAATCGCATAAAATGCAATCGCCGACGAGAAGCATTCATCCTGGTGGGATAGTTCCAAAAGGTTTCCTGTTTCGAATGCTATGTCTGGGAAATACTTTTTCGCTGTATTAACCATTTCCGGAGAGATGTCGATGCCCACAATGTCAGTCATGCCATTGTCGTGCAGGAATTTGGTAGCGTGCCCGGGACCACATCCAAAGTCAGCGCATTTCCCTTTGCCAAGATTAATAGAAGCAAATTCACGCAAGAGAATGCGATCCAGAGGTTTCGCCGAAAGTTCATCAATCCTCGTGGCGGCATAACTTTCTGCCGTGGCGTTGTATGTCCTGATAATGTGCTCCTGATCTTTCATCTAGTCATCATTTTTCAGCACGAGTCTCATCGGTATCTTCCCAGACTTCAATCTTTCGAAAGCTGTTTCCATTTCCGAGAAAGACAATACTTCCACGATGGCACCAACGGCATGCTTAGCCGAAAAGGAAAGCATGCTGACCATATCCTTTCTGCTCCCGGTATAGTTACCGTAGACGGTGCGTTGTGCGTAGTCATATAACAAGCCGGCATTCAATGAAACGCCCGCCGGTGGCTGTGCAACAAAACAAAACTTTCCCTGAGGCTTGAGCAAGGGGAGGTATCGATTTAAATCGAGATTTGCGTTAATGGTTGATAGTATTAAGTCGAACTTCTTGTTCATAGAGGAAAAGAGGGTCTGGTTGGAGCTATCCAAGAATTTGCCCCCGAGGCTTTCAATCATCTCCCGCTTGCCGGCATTGTGAGAAAACGCCGATACCTCATGTCCCATCTTGTGAAGAAATTGTACGGCAAGATGCCCGAGTCCGCCGATGCCCAACACAGCGGTGGATGAATTCGCTGGAAGATCAGCGCGGACAATTGCTGAATAAACTGTGAGGCCGGAAGAAAGCAACGGCGCTGACAGTGCGGAGTCGAGCCTGGCCGGAAGCTTAAATGCAAAACGATGATCGACGATCATATGGTCCGCGAGACCACCATATTCATCTACTCCGACGACTTTCTGCTGAGGACAAAACTGTTCGTTTCCTCTTTTGCAGTATTCACATTCAAAGCACGCCTTGAGCTGATATCCGATGCCAATACGATCTCCGGCTTTTAGCCCCGATACATTTGCGCCAGCTCGTTCTACATGTCCTATTATCTCATGACCCGGAACCAGCGGATATTTGGAATCACCCCAGGCATTGTTCATCATTTGAACATCTCCCGTTGCAATAGCGCAGTGCGATATTTTGACCAGTACGTCGTTCCTGCCGGGACGTTTTTCATATGTGAATGGCTGCGGACTTTCACCGGGCCCTTTAACAGAATAAGCTTTGATCTTCATGAATGCAGATGGCTGTTATCGATACCAAATTACACTCAACCGTTTTATAATGACAGGTGTAACTGCGCCAATGTCAGGGATGATTGCGACTTTCAGACAGGAGGCAACTTCATAACGAGGGGCCTACTTCATGATTGCATCTATTACATCTTCCGGAGATACATGATTATTTACCCAGATGTCTTCCAGTGTTCTGGCATTGCCGATACGAATCCCTTTCTTTTGTAATGTTGATGTGGCTTCAGAATAGTCGACGCCCAGAACATTGAAAGAGTCCTTAATCGGGGCCTTAATTAGCTTTTCCATGATCACGATATCGATCGGAACATTAACTCGTTCCAGTGTAACGATCGAGATCGAAAGCCCGAGGACAATTATCAGCGCGGGAAAGAACACATTCTTTCCAAAGTGCGTCTTCAAAGCTGGCCAGTTCACCATAACATGGAAACCTGCGCAAGCCACAAATGAAATTCCAAGAAGCTCATGCACTACTTCTGTGTAGCCATCAAAGAAATGAAAGAACATTAAGATTCCCGTGGTGGCAACCACAACAAAGATCAGTGCGATGAGCGGGGTGATATACTTCCTGTTGAGTTTCATATTGTAAATCTTTAGGTTTAACAATACAAAGGTGAACCTCATCAGGATGGTTAACGATAACAATTGTTAAGAAATGAAACTACCGTCTGCTCCTTATTCTGCTTAAAGAAACGGCTGTAATTCCCAAGTAGGAAGCAATGTAGTGTTGTGGAACACGCTGAATGATCTCGGGATGTTGTTTGAGCAGATCTTCGTATCGCTTTTGAGGATTGTCTTTGAGATGCGAGAGAAGTGATTGCTGACATTGAATCAATCGTCTGAAGATATGACCATGAAGCTCCTGTTGCATTTCGGGGGAGCGTTCAACAAGCGATAGAAACTCCTTTTGAGAAACGCTTTGAATGACGCATGGTTCAATGCTTTCGATGGTCAACGGACTTGGTGTCTTTGTCATGAAGCTTTCAATTGAAGACACACCGTCGCCTTCGAAGAAGAACTGTGTGGTGATGTCTCTTCCGTTGTTGCTGACCCATGTTCTCAGGCAGCCCTTTTCGATGATGAAGAGATTCTTTGCCATTTTCCCTTCTTCAAGGAGAATGGTTCTTGCCGGAATGTCCCGTCGTTTAAAGAGATGACGGAGTTTTGTCCAGTCGGTTGATCTATTCCTGGTTCGACTCATTTGTTAACACCAGAATGCCTGTATTAAATAGCCGTTAGCAGCACACTTTTCGAAAAAGGATTGAAAGGACTTGAAGTCATCTTCAAGTGTTTCGTATAATGTTTCATAGGTAAGTTCAAACTCCACAGGCTCTTCGACCTGCTGATCGTCAGCTTCTTTTACAATGGCTATCGTCCTGATGGGTTCCTTCCTGTTCTTTTGTAAGACGTAGTCACAGTATCCGGCAAAGGCCCCATTTATGCTGAGAGGGTTACGAAACGGTTCACCGGTTTTCTTGTCTCTGATTAATATACGCGTATACAGTGGCGACTTGAATATGGTTGCGTAGTTCGCAAATGCTTTAGCGACAGTTGATGCCGGAAAGAAATAGGGGCGAGGTGTCCCTGTATAACACTCGTCATTCACATGTATTAGAAAGTCAAGGTCCTCTTTTGTGACACCCACATCTTTTATTTGATTAAGAAACTCATCAAAGTCATCGGGTTCCCCCAGGTTAACAGCGCGCTCCCAAAGGCCCGAAGGGATGCTTAATGCATCGTTAGTGATTTCTTTGCCGTAATCGATCAGTTCATCTACGTGTTCACTGTTTTTATTTTCGAAGGCCCGAAATCCAAATAGTACACTCATGCCAATGTGTTGTTAAGATCACTTTGTCTTTTCTGCTGTTCCAAAATCATAGAAGACTCTAAAGAGATTTCGGTCCGGATCAGCGATTGTAAACTCATAAAGCCCCCACTGCTTTGACTCCGGAGCTGAAATGATATTGGCCTGCTTTGCCTTCCAGCTACTGTACAATTCATTGACTTCTTCTTTGCTGTCAAGATTTAGCCAGACGAGCACCGGGTTTCCATTTTTATATTGCTGACGAAAGGGGCCATCGGTGAGAAATATTCTGCAATTTCCTTTGGAGATGCCGGCAATGCCACCCTCACTGCCACCCCAGTCGACGTTAAAGCCGAGGACATTCTTGTAATATGTGATGGCTCTTGTGATATCACTTACGGGTATTTCGGGGACGGCGGCAGGGAATTCCATATGGTCATTAGATGTCGACAAAAGATACAAAATCTGTACGTCCGAAGTTCTGCTATATTGAATGGATTGATGCAACTTTACGTCGTGATCTTATGTGTGTGTAATTTTTGATTGTGCCCGCACATCCTGATTGAGCATTAACAAACTCTGACTATGCCTGATTGGATTAACAAAGTCCTTGATAACGACGTCGCCGGGCGACTGACGGCCTTTGCCCATGCAGCAGAGATGAGAGGGGATTTGCATCCGCGGCAACTGGAACTCCTGCATGAACATCGCTGGTTCCGGATGTTTATTCCAAAGTCATTCGGCGGAATTGGCCTGACGCTTCCGGAAGTTGTCCGTTTGGAAGAAGCACTGGCATGGGCTGATGGAAGCACGGCCTGGGTAGCCACTTTATGCGGTGGCGCGGGATGGTTCATTGGATTCGTAGAGACAGCGATAGTAAAAGAATTCTTTACCGGTGATCGCGTTTGCATTGCCGGAAGCGGAAGCGCGACGGGTACCGCGGAGGTTGTAGCAGGCGGATACAGGATCAGCGGCTCGTGGCCGTTTGCATCGGGAGCGCTACACGCTACGGCATTCACTGCGAATTGTAAAGTTCACGAGAATGGGCATCCAAAGTTGGGCGCTGACGGCCGCGAAATAGTGCTGCCGTTTATATTCAAACCAGATGAAGTTGAGGTGAAGAGGACGTGGGGTGCGACCGGGATGATCGCCACGGCAAGTCATTCATTTTCGATTTCCGATATTACGGTACCGGTGGAGCGATGCTTCGAAATATCACCAGCTACGGCAAAGCTAAGCGACCCCGTTTACCAGTATCCGTTCCTTCAGCTTGCCGAGGCAACACTGGCCGCGAACATCAGTGGAATGACCGTAAGATTTCTCGAACTGATAGCTGATAATACATCGTATCCGAAGAACAGCCGTACCTGCAACGAGCTGAGTTCGGCGCATCAATCAACGGTGAATAAACTACGCGTGTTTTTCAGCGCTTCGGTTGATCAAACCTGGAAGCAGTTAATTGATTCCGGCAAGGTCGAGGAGGTCGCGCTTCGGCAGGTGAGTCAATATAGCTACGAACTGGTGCGTGCCTGTCGCGTATCGATCGATGTCCTTTATGCCCTGTGTAGTTTGGATTCCGGTTCACGTGAGGGAGAACTTAATCGTGTGTGGCGAAATATAGATACGGCGCTTAGCCACGCGCTGTTCAGGAAGCGGCTTGTTGCAGAGATGCCTTCACTATCGCTGGCTACGTCGCCGACGCCCAGGGCGTAAAGATCATTCATATCGTATCGCGCGCACCGGATTCGTCATCGCGGCGCGGGCAGTTCTCATCAGCACAATCAGCAGAGTCAACAACAGGACACCCACTACAGGTGCTGCAAACATCCAGGCCTGCAAAGTTATATGGTATGAGAATGCGTCCAGCCATCGGGTGATGAACCAGATGC
This sequence comes from Chryseolinea sp. T2, assembly GCF_037203685.1. NCBI lineage: Bacteria > Pseudomonadati > Bacteroidota > Cytophagia > Cytophagales > Fulvivirgaceae > Chryseolinea > Chryseolinea sp. T2. The sequence goes on along the minus strand of NZ_JBBCAU010000006.1, from coordinate 352,288 downwards.
TCAACGGCATCGCCACTGCACAGGAAAGCAGAAGCACAACAACGTAGTCTTTTGCAATGAGCGTGAGTATGTGAGTTGCACTTCCCCCAAGTACTTTACGGATGCCGATCTCCTTCGTTCGGCGTGCAACGGTCAATGCCACCAATCCGAATACACCGGTCATCACGATGACGATCATCAACGCTGAAGCGAGCGCTGCACCCCTGCGGAGTTTTAGCTCTGTCTTGTATTGTTGCTCTACCCGTTCGTCGGCGAAGATGGCCAGGAATGCATCGTCGGGGAATGCCTCTCTCCAGGTCTTCTCTATCTCCTGAACAGCTGTTGTCAGATTGCCTGGCCGAAGTTTCAATGAAAAGTAACGGAACACCTGGGCGTCGCGAACGTGAAGCAGCACCACGGGCTTCACGGGCTCGTGCAAAGATTCGAAGTTGAAGTCCTTCACAATTCCGACAACTGTAAACTCCTGATCACCGGCCTGGCTGAGTTTTATTTTGTCGCCAACCTTAACCGATAACGCGCGTTGTGTCGACTCGTTGATAACTGCTGATGAGGGAACGTGAGAACCTCCTGATTTATTGAAGTACGAGCCCTCGATTAATGTTAGTCCGTATACACCTGCGTAGTCTTCATCTGTAAAGGAAATGTAGGCATTTACGCCGTCTTCTTTCGCGTGGCCTGAGGCATAGGTGTTGTCTGAACCCATGTTAAACTGGATAGAGGGCGATCCCAATGACAGTGAGGCCGACTCTACCAAAGAATTATGTTTCAGAACTTCCTTTCCAACCAGTACCTTGTTCAATCCTTCTTCGTTCCACATTCGGGGCACGGATGAGATGAGCAGCACCTGAGATCGGTCATATCCAAGATCCTTTGACAAGAAATAATTGAATTGCAACGTCATCACTACTGCGCACGCAAGGATGAACAGCGAGATGACGAACTGTAAACCAATGAGAATTCGGGAAAGACTCACGGTACCCGAAACGGTTTTGAATTTTCCCTTTAGCGAGTCTACTACGTTGGTAGTTGCGAGATGGAACGCCGGGAATATTCCGGCGACAGTACCAACGGTGATTGAAAGTCCGATGATGATCAGCCAGTATGCCGAGGTGAAGTCGCGCACAGAGGGCACGTTGGTTTCCATCATCACACCGAATTCCTTATGCAGCAGTTCATAAAGAAATAGCCCGAGCACCGTGGATAAGAATGAATAGGTGAGAGACTCAGTCATGAACTGCGCAATAACCTGCTTCCGGATTCCGCCGATGGCCTTCCGGACTCCTACTTCCTTGATGCGTCCCAGTGATCCGCCCACAGTTATGTTGGTGAAGTTGGCAATCGCGAGTATGAGGATCAGGACGACTGCCCACGACAGAGAACTTAACAGCTTTTGTACCGAGCCATGGTTCGTGATGAGATAATAATCAGAGAGAGGTTTTAAAGCAATCTTACCCGACTCGTAAACTACGGGAGCACTTTCTTTCAGAATCGCATTCAGTTTTTCATTCACGTCATCGGCCGTCGCACCTTCACGAAGCTTAACATAGGTGATGATGGAAACTTGCCAGTTGGTATCGTCGGCGGCCAGGGAAAAGTCAGAACCGTTCGCTCTTGAAAGGAACACCTGCGCATTCATGTTCATGAGGTCTGTAACGGTGTTTTTCTTCTGCTGATCGGCTATCACTGCTGTGACCTGGTAGTTTTTCAGTCCCTGTCCTTCGCTGGCGATGAGAAGCGTTTCGCCAATAGCGTTGTCGTTGCCAAAGAACTGGGTGGCCACCTGCTGAGTTATGACGATGGAGTTTGGCTGGCTCAGTGGATTTTTGTCATTGCCGGAAATCACCTCCAGGCCAAATGTGCTGATGAGCGTAGAATCACCAACCATGCTTTGAATGCGGAAATGTTTGTCGTCGCGGGATATTGTGATGTTTCGATCCCAGAATCGATAGTAACCTTCGATCAGCTGAGGGTATTGATCGATTGCTTTGGGCATGAGTGGTATAGGCATGAAGAAATCGGGACCATCGTTATCCTGTGCGAGTTCCAGCAGGTAAAGGCGATCGACCGACTTCAGTGTTTGATTCACTTGCATCTCCGACCATGTGAAGCCGCCAATCAGGAGGGCGAACGTAATGCCCGCTGTCAGTCCAATGATGTTGATACTGGCGAAAAGTTTGTGCTTTCGCAGGTTGCGGAACATGAGGGTCAGGTAGTTCAGGAGCATAGAATAATTTGCAATTGATAATTTACAATTGATAATTGGTGGACGGCCCGTGGGGGCCGTCATAAACACTCTTGCTATTTCATAGAGGTTTTCGGTTCGTTGAGAACTCTAAGGAAAGTTACAATTCAGAGTTGAGAACTGAACTACCTGCTGATGCCTTTAACATTCCGTTAACCTGAAATAGAAAAGGGCATCCGGCGTTTTCGGGTGCGTTCAGAACTTACCCAAAGGCCGACGGTTAGAAAACGCGGCCAAATTTTTAAGGATTACTGTAACCAAACGCGAAATTGTGAGTTGCCCTCTGAAATCTATTCAACCGTTTACCGTTATGCTACGACACAACCTGCTGTTCATTCTTCGAAGCTTCAGACGCGACAAAAGCACGTTCATCATCAATCTCATCGGGCTTTCGACTGGTATTGCCTGCGCGTTCCTCATCTACCTTTGGGTGGATGACGAGCTAAGTATGGATAAGTTTCATGCGCGGGATCAGGAGTTGTTTCAGGTGATGGTCAATCGTCAGAATGCGGGCGAAATAATAACTCAGCCGCATGGTCCCGGTATGCTCGCGCAAGCACTGAAGGAAGAACTACCTGAGGTAGAATATGCGCTGTCTTCCACGCAGGCGTTCCGCAAGGAGAAAGACATCCTTTCATTCGACGATACGCACGTCAAGGTAATCGGTGATTACGTTGGCAGCGACTTCTTCAGAATGTTCTCCTTCAATCTTATAGAGGGAAACAAGGACCAGGTGCTATCCGATAACAGCTCGATCGCAATATCGAGGAGTACGGCTATCAAATTATTCGGCACACCCGATCACGTTTTAGGAAGGCAACTTCAATTGAATCACAACAAGGTGTTCCAGGTATCAGGTTTGTTCGAAGATGTCTCTGACAGGTCGACTTATAGATTCGATTACCTGTTGCCTTATGATGCGTTCGCAGCGGAGAATCAATGGATGCTTTCCTGGAACAATAATGCTCCCGGCAATTATGTAGTGCTGCGGAAAGGTACCGACCTGCAGGTCTTCAACGATAAGATCAGGAACTTTGTAAAGGGTAAACAGCGCGATTCGAACGTTACCCTCTTTGCCCGTCCTTTTTCTGATGGTTATTTGTATGACAAGTATCAAAACGGAGTATTGATAGGAGGAAGAATTGAATATATACGGCTCCTTTCTGCGGTAGCAATATTCGTTCTCCTGATTGCTTGTGTGAATTTCATGAACCTCTCGACGGCGAAAGTATCGAAAAGGGTTAAGGAGCTGGGAGTAAAGAAGATCATCGGTGCAGATCGCCTGACTATCGTCTTCCAATCCATCAGCGAGTCCGTTGTGATGGCAACGCTTGCTCTGGGCGCGGCGCTTATCCTGGTAGCGGGCTTGTTACCTCAGTTCAATATAATCACCGGGAAGAACCTTGTATTGAGTTTTAATCTGCGAAGCGCGTTATCTCTTTTAAGTCTTACATTATTCACCGGATTAATTTCCGGAAGTTATCCAGCCTGGTATTTATCCAGGTTTAATAGCGCGGCCGTAGTTAAGGGCAGCAAGTTCAGTAATACCAATGGACTTTGGATCAGAAAGGGATTGGTGGTTTTTCAGTTCTTTGCCTCTGTGATACTCATCGTTTCTGTAATCGTCGTGTATCAGCAGATCTCGTTCATACAGACTAAACATCTGGGCTACGAAAAGGATAATGTTATTACTTTTCAGAGAGAAGGAAGGTCCGTGGCAAATCTTGAGGAATTTCTCTCAGAGCTGAAAGTGGTGCCGGGTGTTATCAATGCGTCAAGTATGATGGAGAATTTCGTGGACGGTAAGACCAGCACCTACGAGGTCGACTGGGCGGGTAAAGACCCGAATGAAAAGATCGATTTTCAGTTCAGAGTTGTTGGCTTCGACCTTATCGAAACATTGAAAATCGATTTGTCGGAAGGGCGTACCTTTTCGAGCACGTTCAATGAGGATTCAACAGTGATTGTAAATGAAACTGCTGTCAAACTGATGGGGATGAAGGATCCGCTGCATCAGTCGGTGAGGTTGTTTGGCAAACAGCGCACGATCATTGGCGTGACAAAAGACTTTCAATTTGCATCGCTATACGAGGAAGTCAAGCCATTGTTCTTCATCGTCGATCGCGGGGCCACGTCTACGATCATGGCCAGGATACAGAGCGGAACTGAAGAACAAACTATTCGTAAGCTGAACGATTTTTATTCCACGGCTAACCCGGGCTATGCGTTCGATTTCAAATTTCTCGATGAAGACTATCAGGCTTTGTATCAGTCGGAGAAGCGAGTTACAATGCTGTCAAGATATTTTGCCGGCCTGGCTATGCTGATATCCTGTCTGGGATTGTCGGGACTGGTAGCGTTCACTGCCGATCAAAGGTTAAGGGAGATCGGTATCAGGAAGATCCTTGGTTCAAGTATTGTAGGTATAATCAAACTGCTTTCCGTAGATTTTACCAGGACGGTGATGGTGGCTATCATCCTTGCACTTCCTGTGAGCTATTTCATATCACGGCATTGGCTGAATGAGTTCAGGTACAGGATATCGCTGGAGTGGTGGTTCTTTGCAGGAACGGGTATGTTCTGTCTGCTTATCACCTGGATGATCATTGCAGTTCAAATGATAAAGGTTGCCAGAGTCAACCCTCTGAAATGTGTAAACACCGAACAGTAAGAGGGTCTAAAATTCATTAACCCGCTCGTTCATCATTGGCGTAAAAAAAGCCCCGCCAAAAAGCGGGGCTTAAAAATTATCAATTATCAATTGTCAATTAATCAAGTCCACCCTTCCTCGTCGCCTTCCTCAATTCCGGCCACTTGCCTGGCTGATTGGTGCGCGTGTTGAAAGGAAGAACGCTTCTCTCCGTTGATGTTTTGTTCGGATCTTCGCATGCCTGGTAAACCAGGATGGCCGCGAGTATTGCGTTGTTACGCACATCATCGAAGACGATCTTATCGTAAGTGTCGAGGTTCGTGTGCCAGGTGTACGTTCCGTATGCCCAGCTCAGTGAACTCAACGAGAAGCCAGGAGCGCCGGCAGCGACGAAGGAGGCAAAGTCGGAGCCACCGCCGCCTGGAGTGCCGGGGAATGTGGTAACGAGATCGGTCTTGTATTCATCGGGAACCTTAGACAGCCAGCGTGTGATGTAATCGTAGGCGTGAAGGTAGCCCTGGCCGGTGATGGTTGTTACCCTACCTGTACCGTTGTCCTGGTTGAAGAGGGCCTGAAGATTTGAAACGATCTCTGGATGGTCTTCAACGAACGCACGCGATCCGTTCAAGCCCTGTTCTTCGCTTCCCCAGTGACCAACGAGGATGGTTCTCTTTGGATTCGGATAGACGAGCTTGAGAATGCGCATCGCTTCCAGCATCACCAGTGTACCCGTACCGTTGTCTGTTGCGCCGGTTCCTCCATCCCATGAATCGAAGTGAGCCGACAGCATTACATATTCATTGGGCTTTACCGTGGATTTGATTTCAGCAAGCGTATTGTAGGTAGGTTGAATGCCCGTCTCCTTGCTATTGGCGGTTACACTGATCTTCGTAGGCTTTCCGGATTCAGTAAGGCGATAAAGCAAACCATAGTCTTCCATCTGTACGTCGATGGTAGGGATCTTCTTCGTTCTGGCACCAAAGATCTTGTCGGCACCAAAGGCTCGCGACCAATAGCTTGTTACGATACCGGCAGCGCCTGCTTTTTCCAACGCTAAGGGTAGGGTCTGAATCGTCTTGCCTGTTTTCTTAATGCGTGCGTTCCATGCTTCCGTTAGCTTATCGCGCTCGGATTTCATTTTGTCTACCGATTCCTTCTTGCCAAACTCTTCCCAGTTGTGATCGGGACGGCCTGTTGGCTGAAGCATGGAGATCATCACGAACTTGCCTTTAACCTGCGGCAGCCATTGTTGAAACGCGACTGAATCGGCAAGGTCAGGAAGAACGACTACATCACCTGTTACCGCTTTACCTTTTGTCGATGGACTCCACGCAAGTTGAGTACCGGCCAGCGACTTCACCCAGGGCGATAACATGTCGATGTGAGTAGTGCCGCGTTCCCATCCGCGCCATTCGCCCCACTTTTCATTTCGAGCAGGAATGTTCCAGCTCGTATATTTTTGAACAGCCCAGTCGTTGGCTTCCTTCATTTTTGGAGATCCGACGAGGCGTGGGCCGATGCCGTCCATCAGCTCATGGCCAAGTGTTTGGAGTTGAGAGTTTTCGGTTGCCTCTTTGATGATAGCAGCGACAATAGGGTCGACAGGAGCCTTCGGAGCGGGCTCCTCCATTGGCCGCTGAGCCCACGATGTGCCCACAGCCACAATAACCGCACAGACGGCCAAAGCGCCGGGGCGGAGAAAACGATAATTCATAGTACAAAATTCAGGTTAATGAAGGGCCAAGGTAGAAATTGTGGGTGGGGGGAGGGTTACCGGCCAAGGAAGAATTAAGAATTAAGAATTAAGAGTTAAGAATTGCAGGGCCGATCCCGGGGGGATCGGCGGTCATTGCGATCGAAGAGGATGCATCAATTTGCGTGTCGGATATTATGCGCATTCCTTATTGAATTCGTCGTCGACACGCCGTGCTTCTCATCTTCCGTTGCTACAGATCGAAGATCCCTCCGGGATCTGAATGCAATCCCTGCGAGATCTGAATAGCGTTCTATTTCTGCGCAGCAAACACCTTCTTCAAAAGATCCGTAGTGCGGGCGAGTGGGTTCTCGCGGATGTTCTTTTCTTCTTTGGCAATCATAACAAACAATCCTTCGATCGCTTTGTCAGTGGCGTAGTCGTCGAGGTTTGGGTTCACATCTTCTGTGAGCGGAATCTTATTGTAGGTATTCACGATGTCAGAGTAATAGCGCGTGGCATCTACTTTCTGAAGTGAACTGTTGATCACGGGCTTGAACTTTGCTTTCAGTAGTCCTGACGTTGTACGCTTGAGATATTGTGTGGCAGCGTCATCATTCCCTTTCAGAATACTCCATGCATCCTGAATGGTCATCTGCCGGATCGCCTCGATGAAGATAGGCTTCGCCTCTTTTGCTGCATCTTCGGCACCGCGGTTAAGGGTCATTACAAATTTATCAACCTGATTTCCTAATCCTATCTGGCGCAGTTTGTCTTCAACCTTCTGAACTTCGGGAGGGAAAGGGATCTTGATCTCGGGATTCTTAAAGTATCCATCCACTGCCGAAGCGAGATCGGAACCAGTTGAAATGCCTTTGATGAGTGCTTCCTTTAGTCCATCTGCAACTTCTGCAGTTGACAATGGGGTTTCTGTACCCATTGACTTATTGATGTCTCCTAAGGTCTGATTGATCTGTGCGCTTGTGCACGCTTGCCATACGGGGATGGCTGCAACTGTAAGTGTGGCTACGAAAAAAGTGTGAAATCCGATTTTAGCAATGCTCTTCATATTCTAGTCTCCAATTCTATTTCTCTTCAAATCCATTCTCTCAATTCCAAAGCAACTACTGCAGAACAATTTGTTGTTCGTCGTCTGTTTGCTGTAACAAATCTCAAACCAGATTAGCGGGCGAGCATGTCGCGATTGATTTCTGCGATGCTTTTGCATCCTGACAGCGCCATCGTGAGTTCGAATTCGGCTATTAGATTTCGAATAACATCTTCGACACCCTTCTGGCCACCGATAGCAAGTCCGTAAACATATGGTCGTCCGATGCAAACGGCTTTTGCACCTGCGGCGAGGGCCTTAAAGATATCGGAACCGCTTCGGATTCCGCTGTCGATTAACACGGGAATTCGGCCGTTCACCGCCTCTGCAATGGGGGGCAACGCGTCGAGGGTGGCAATGGACCCGTCTACCTGGCGGCCGCCGTGATTGGAGACGATTATGCCATCCATTCCGTAGTCGATGGCTTTGCGTGCATCATCGGGATGGAGGACGCCTTTGAGCAAGATCTTTAGCCTGGTTATTGATCGCAGATAAGTTAGATCGTCCCAGTTGATGGCGGGATTTGAATAGGTGGCGATGAACTTCCGAACGGCTTTTAACGGTAGGCCTGAACGCAGTTTTGAAAGGAAGCCACTGCCCGGAAAATGATTGACCACGCTAATCAGCGCCTGCAGCGAAGCGAGGTTAACATTTTGCGATTCGGGAATATCAGTTTCGGGATCCTTGAGACTTTCAATGAAGGTCGGGTCCGACGTATACTGTGCGATTCCTTTGCCTTCAAGAAAGGGAAGATATCCAAGGTTAATATCACGCGGACGCCAACCGAGCAGCGTCGTATCCAGCGTAACGGCGATGGCTGAACAGCCACTGGCCTCGGCACGTTTTACAAAGCTTGTCACCAACTCGCGCGACTTGCTCCAATAGAGTTGAAACCATCTGACGGCATCGCCCATTTCACGTGCGCAGACTTCCATGGGAACGGAGGCCTGGTTCGAAAACATCATAGGTACCTGTAACGCTTTGGCTGCACGCGCAACGGCAAGGTCGCATTCGGGATGAACCAATTCCAGTACGCCGATGGGCGCGAGAAAAAGGGGTGTCGGATACGTGCCTCCAAACATGCTGATCTCCAATGAGCGGGTGGAAACGTCACGAAGAACGCGAGGTACGATTTGTACGCGATCGAAGGCAGCCCGATTAGAGGCCATGGTTAGTTCAGCACCTGCTCCACCTGCGATGTAAGCCAGTGCCTCGGGTGTCATGCGCGTGCGAGCCGCAGCCTCAACAGAAGCAAAGTCAGCCTTTATAGCAGGGCGCCTGCCAGCAAGACCTTCGAGATAGATCCTGCGTTGCAAGTCTTGTGCGGAGAACTCCATATCGCGTGATACTAAATGTAATGCATAACAATGAAATTGGGCAAGTAATGATTGCCTTTTGTTGTAACAGCGTTACAGTTGAAATGATAAGAAATATCTCTTCAAGTGACTACATTTGACCCTCATAGATCCAGGATTGGCATTCAAGCGTGCTGCTGATTGGCAACAGGAACAGATGCTGAAAATGCTGGAAGACGGAGGAGACTTTTTTAATGAGAACAATAACGGCTGAGTTGCTCACCATAGGCGATGAGCTCCTATACGGACAAATACTCGATACAAATTCACAATGGATGAGCGTCGCCCTGAGCGATGCAGGCATTAAGGTGGTTCGCAAGACAACAGTCGGCGACATCGAATCGGAGATCATGACGGCCTTTGCTGAAGCGGAGTCCAGAGTGGACATCGTTTTGATCACGGGTGGCCTCGGACCTACCAACGACGACCTTACAAAACCATGCCTGTCGCGTTATTTTAACTGTGAGCTGGCGATTCATGAAGAGGCATTGGCCGAGGTAACGGAATTCTTCAGGAGCCGCGGACGTGAACTAACGGAGGTAAATCGCCAGCAGGCGGCCCTTCCGGTATGTTGTACTAAGATCACGAATGCCATAGGCACTGCCCCTGGGATGTGGTTCGAACGCAATGGCAAAGTGTTCATGTCGATGCCCGGCGTTCCTCACGAGATGAAACGGATGATGACCGATATCGTCATTCCAAAACTGAAGACAACATTTGAGACACCCGTCATTCATCACAAAGTGATTCGCACAATTGGGATTGGTGAGTCGTTCCTTGCTGAGAAGATCAAAGACTGGGAGGACGGCCTGCCGCCTCATGTAAAGCTTGCCTACCTTCCGAGTCTTGGTGAAGTGAAACTCAGACTTACAAGTCTGGGTGCATCATTCGAAACTTTGAGAGATGAAGCTGAAGATCTGACTGCGAAGCTGCGCACACGCGTAAATCAGTTCATATACGGATACGGTGAAGATCCGATAGAAGTAGTGATCGGAAGAACGTTAAGTGAAAGAGGACTTACTATTTCTGTTGCTGAGAGTTGTACAGGCGGATACTTGTCACATCTGATCACCAGTGTGCCGGGAAGTTCATCTTACTTCCTGGGAAGCATCATTCCCTATGCTTACGATATTAAGATGCGCGAGCTCGGCGTACGACCTGAAACGCTGGAGAAGTTTGGTGCTGTAAGCGAAGAGACGATCTCCGAGATGGCCAATCTTGTGCGTGCGAGATTTAATACTTCTATCGGTGTGGCTACAAGCGGGATTGCAGGTCCTGGCGGAGCGACGCCTGAAAAGCCAGTCGGCACAGTGTGGATTGCTTACTCCGATAAGAACAAGCTGGTGACGCGTAAGTTGCAGTTAAGCACGGACCGCGCGCTGAATATCCGGATGGCATCGGTTGCTGTGCTGAACCTGATAAGGCAGAATGTGGGGTAGTGGCAGCTTTTTTCACTATTTTCACCCTTTCGTTTGCGTCGGATGCCCGAAACAAACGTTCACGCAGACACGCACACGTTTTAGGATTTGGCTATGAAGATCTCAGTACAACAGGATTGGTTAGGACGTTATAAATTCTTTACCGACGGCGGTGAGAATCCGTCCTTCTCCGGTGCTGGTGTGAGCCGGATTTTCAAGCGCGACTATGCGAGTATTTACGATGCCGAAGGCGAGACCATCATGGTGCTGAGGCATGGCACTCATTCACCCTGGAAACTTGATCAGTCATACTATCTGGTCGATGATTACAGAAGTAATCGTACTATCGAGGTGAAGTGTGTGAACTATAAAAAAGGCCACTGGGCGTTTGGCTTCAATGAGATCAACTATGAAGTTTTCTTTCACGGAACATCAAAGAAGTCATTGTATCGGAACGGGGAACAAGTTGCAAAATTTAGCAGAGTGAGGTCGCAGCACTTTATTGTCGCCAACGACGACGAGGATGTGCTGTTGCTCATCGCCTTGTTTATGGCGTTCAAAATGGGAGACTCCGCACCGGACGATGACATCATATTAGATGTTTTTGAAGACGCCAGAGCCGAAGACGTCAGGTGGCACCCTGTGAAGTGACACTCGGCGATTTTCCCTATGAACCCGCCGGCGACTTTGATAATTTGGATTTGGAGCAAGTTGAGAAAGTGTTTTGCACGGCACTTGAGACTTTAAACCATCACCAAACCAAACACCCCCATGGGATTTAACATTTCAGGATTAGTCATCAACAAAAATTACAAAGCAGATTTCGAAGCCCTTCAGAAAGAACTGGGCTGGAATCTGGAGAAGCAGGGTGAGATTTCATTCGAAGAAGCATCAGCCAACTGGAAAGACGACGGTATCTGCGACGCTTACTTCACCGACAATGGCACTCTCTTATTCATCAGCATGGACATGTGTGCAGAAGGTTTCGGGCTTAAGGATGCGAACACTCTAACCTTCGCGTTATCTGAAACTTCCATGGCATTTAATCTAAACTATTGTGAGAACGGTGTTGAGAAAAGATCGATCATGGCGGTTGAGGATAATCGCATGGCTGAGGAAGGTGATCCACTTGAAGTTGAAAGCAGGTCAGAGGATATTTCTGAGATTATCTGGAATCAAATGGACGTGGTTCTTGGTAAGAGTTTCTGGAGCATCGATCCAGGTGAGAAGGCCGAACGATATGTTTTTGTAAAGGAAAAAAAGCAGCAGCCGCCAGTGGCAAGCAACCAGGACAGGACGAGGGAGTTGCTTGAGAAGTCGCCGGCAATGCGGGCCGTTCTTGAGGAGGAGCTCCAAAAACGACAGGCGACAACAGCCCTGCCACAAAAGAAATGGTGGGAATTTTGGAAGTAGGTAGATAAACTCAATGTATCTTAGGAAAGTCTGTCGCTTGATCTTGCGGCCCTAAGAGAAATGAAAACTATCCTGTTGTTCGTTGGAGCATTTATTCTGATCGGGTGTAACGATTCAGAGTATTACAAAGTTTGTTTTTATGACGTTGCTTACCTGAAGAACTACGATAAGGTAATGTTGAATGGCCAGGAGATCGGCGAGGTTACGGACATTGTGCAGGATGATGAATGTAATAACCTGGCAACGATTTGGGTAGGCAGGCACATCAAACTTACCAAAGATTCAAAGTTTACGATAAAGGCCTCTCAGTGGCGTCCCACCTATGTTGATATCGCTCCTTCTGACAATGGCGAACTGATGAATACTAATGAGATTCACAACGGTAGCCTCGTATATGCCGATAAAGTTTTTCAGATCACTTCAAATGAACAGTTGGATAGCATTCGCAGACTTCCGGAATACAAACTCTTAGATACAATATTGAAAGTAGTGCAAAAGGTCGGGCCCGAATTGAGAAAATAATAGCGCTTCGCGGGCATGAAGGACATTTACTTACTTAGCGGACTCGGAGCAGACAAGAGAGTGTTTGACTTTATAGACTTCTCGGGATTCAACGTACATCATGTCAGTTGGATCGAACCGCTAAGTGATGAGACTATTCAGGAATATGCGAAGAGGCTGTTGACACAGATACTTACGCCGAAACCAGTCATAATTGGAATATCCTTTGGTGGGATGATAGCAACAGAAATAGCGAAGATTATCGATACAGAAAGGATAGTTTTAATTTCTTCTGCCGAAACCAAATCGGACATTCCCTTCGCTTACAAGGTCATTGGAACACTGCGTGTCTACAAAATCATACCAGTGAGTATGCTCAAGTCGGCAAACGCGTTTTCATATTGGCTTTTTGGAGTAAAGAGGAAGGAATATCAGGATTTGTTGAAACAGATACTTAAAGATACCGATACGAAGTTCTTAAAGTGGGCAGTGAATGTTATTCCCGGCTGGAATAATGAACGCAGGCTGAATAACGTGACGAGTATTCATGGTACTGCTGACAGAATTCTGCCGTTGCGCAGGGCAGATTATATTATTAATGATGGAGGTCATTTAATGGCTTTGGATAAGGCGGCAGAAATAAGCAGAATCCTGAGAGAAATATTGGCATGATCAATTCGTTACTGGTAAAGTTGGTTGTATGCAATTCATGCACGATGTGACGATTACCTGACCGTTGATTACCTGATCTTCTCACTATGCTTTTCTTTCAGTCAAAGGCGAGCTCAGAGCTGCAATTCATGTCCAAATTTTTGATTGTAGTGGTGATTATGCTTTTTTCTCATCAGGGCCTTTCGCAATCCATGAGAAAGCGAACCTTTACCTGGCTTCCTGCTCCGGATTCAAAAACTAACGGAGTAGCTGTGGGCCTCGTCCACAGCGGCATAAATGATGTTAGTGATTCCGCATCAACAGTTGTGAATGGTTTAACAGTCGAGTTGTTCGGTTTTGGAATCTTGCTTCCAATAGTGCCAGCAAGCCCGATATACGATGGTCCGGATAGCGTTTATCGTAATAAAGCAAAGATGGACTCCATCATCAGTCCATATAATCGGGCCAGATCTCAGCTAAATGGACTGGTTTTGTCAGGTACGGGACTCGTTAATCGTAACCTCGCTGTAAGGGGCGTCAATATTTCGGTCCTCAATACATTTACCGCAAAAACGAATGGACTTTCCGCATGCGTTCTGTGGAATGTTATAGGAGTCGTGAACGGCGTTAGCGTAGGGATCTTTAATTCAACTGTACAAACCAAAGGGCTTCAAATTGGCCTCTTTAATTCCACTACGAACCTCCGGGGAATTCAGCTAGGCTTGTTGAATGGGAACGGGAAAAGATGGATGCCTTTTGTCAATTGGAACTTCAGGTAAACCGGTGTTTATACTGCTGCACGCATTGGACTGGAGTTGGAAGCATTACAGACAGAGTCTAATGCATTGAAGACTTAAGTTCCGGCGTCGCCGGACCGTGACTATTTAGCCGGCATTGTATTATATTCATGTATCCTATAACAGCGATGTATGAAAGTCCCAATCAAACCATTCGCAATACTCTTTGCGATTTGCGTTTTGTGCTCAAATCAGCTTTGCGCTCAGCAATCCACCCGGGAAATTGAGGATGCGGCACGAGAACTTTATTCCAGGTTAACGTTTAACGATGGGAAATTTGCATACTCTTCAAAGCTTAAAGAATTCTGCGTAGAGGGAACACGGTTCATAGCAAATTTCGATTCATTAACCTCGGTCATGACCGTTGACCAGTTTATTAGCAACGTTCATAAGCGAATAAACGAGCAGGGTGTCACTGGTGTTGAGGAGAAGGAGATCTTCTCCAAAACGGATATATTCGGCGCCGTCGCACAGCGGTTAAGTACCTATGAAGTCCGTGTTCAATCTAAAGACAAGTCGACAACGCGACGAGGTGTGAACCTTATTCAATTCGTGAAAGTGCACGGAACCTGGAAAGTAAGTTCGATCATTTGGGATCGCGAGTCTGAGCGGCTCAAGATTCCTCCGTCATATCTTCCGAACTAAAGGCGCGCACATCGATGAGATTTCTTGCGATCTTATTTATGCTCAGTAGCCAGCTGCTGCCTGGTCAGGAACTGAAACGTGTCGTTACAACCTATCCAAACAAGGAAAACGTTATGGAAGTCTACTACGTGCTGAAAGGCGATAACGCCGTTAAGCAGGGAGAATATCTTTCTTTCTACGATCATGAACTGACGACGGACCAACTCAGGAAATTAAAAGGAATGGACCTTAGTAAGGAGTTGCTTGGGTTTAAAGAGAAAGGTCAGTATGCTATGAATAAAAGGACCGGCAAATGGATTACATACGATGCTCCTCACAAGAACAAATCGTTCACAGCTTACAATGCCAGGGCGGAGGAGGGTAGGACATAGGCTATGGTTGTGCCGAATCACTGTTCAATAGCCTCAAAGAGAAGCGGGAGATGGAAAAGAAATATGGTGTGGAGAGTGAGTGTAAGAACGGAGATGAAATTGCAGACGCCAACTTCAGGTTGGCAGAGTAGATACGACATATGGCTAAAGAGATTAATCCCAGAATAGAGACTTCACCGGAACGCAAACTGGTCGGTACGTTTATGGTCATGAGCTTAGCCAATTACAAAGTTGGCGAGCTTTGGAAGAGCTTCCGGCCCCGCAGAAGTGAAATAATCAGTACCGTATCGAACGACTTTATTTCGATGGTTTGTTATTCGCCTGAGCACTTTGTGAACTTCAAGCCTACAAATGAGTTCGAGAAATGGGCTGCTGTAGAAGTCTCCGGTTTTGATAATGTACCTGCAGGAATGGAAACGTTCGTTATACCGGCCGGGTTATACGCCGTGTTCCAATACAAAGGACTCAGCACCGACAACTCAATATTTCAATACATCTTCGGCACGTGGTTGCCCGCCTCAGGCTACAGCCTCGACAACCGCCCGCACTTCGAGGTTCTGGGCGGCAGATACAGGAACAATGATCCGGAGTCGGAGGAGGAAATTTGGATTCCAATTAAGAATTAAGAATTAAGAATGGGGTTCCGAAGTTTGGGTTAGATATTCTGCGACTCCTGACAAAAGAATGTAAGCGTTTCTGATTAATGTTTAAATCGGAAGTCGTGTTGGTATTTGCTAAAATGCGACGGGAGAACGAGTCGTACCTATGGACCAATAGCAATGACTATTTACTGTTCGAAAAAACTTGAAACTTACCTGGGCAATGTCAGTTCCGATTCACGGTCGATACCGACGACTGTGTTTGGTGATTTCAATGCGCATGTATTCAGGCTTAAAATAGGCGTATGTGTTCTTGTAACCAGTAATCGTACCTGTTTTTCGGTGGTGACGAGAAATCTTGATAAAGAGGAGCGACGAAACTTCGGTGATTTTTTCAGGGAACGGTTGATCCGTCAGCTGGACTTCGAACTCAAAATCAATGAACGTCAGGAGATCGATTTCAGGAGCGAGTTGTCGGACATCGTCATCTGCAGGACAAACAACGATCGAAGGGTTATGGGAGTAATGAACAATTTCATCGACTCGATGAAATACGACGACGCCGAGAAGTTGTGGAATGACATCCGTGTTTCGGAGCTTCTGAACAACTCGCCGGTAGGAGGTACCATCCCCGCGCCAAGAACAAGGTTTAAGGATTTTTTCATTCCCGTTCATGCGGTGCGCGATATGATGGATGCGACGGGATTCTGAAATACGATCGTTGCCGGGTTCCGCTTGACCAATAACCAGGTAGTTCCAAGGCTTTCCGCTCACGCCGTTCGTGACTTTGTTGTTTATTGCATTTGACATAAGGCGTTTCGTTTTAAAGATTTCACAATATCCCTGACATTGGTACGGCCGTTTATCAGATCATCAGCTGTTGCCTGATGCAAACATGCAACTTTTGCCAGACTCACCTTTCCAGTGGTTGCCAGTCGTTTCTAAACATTACCACCTTTTACATTTGCGACCCCCGCGGAGATATTGTTCTCATTGCCGGGAAGCTTTATGATATCCGCATCATACTTTCGTTAGATCGGCTGTATACTTTCTTCATACCCGCTTTAAGTTTTCTTCAGATGCGCTATAGGTATTCTTCAGATCCGCTATAGATTTTCTTTATATCGGCATTATATTTTCTTCATATCCGCTTTAGTTCCCGTCCAAGAGTTTTACTTATGTCCATGAGCGTAGCCGCATAGTTGCTCCATAGTAGGGAAACAACATGAAGATAAATCTGGATTTATAGTAGTAAATTTGGCACCATCCCCGGTGAAGAAGTGGAAAAGGCACTATGAGTATTTCGGAAGTTGGTCAGACGCGGGAGGCCAGGGCCTCTGTAAGACAAGTATTATTATCATTGGTAATCATGTTGGTAGCCGTCATCGCACATGGCCAGGAGCATGGTGCCAAGGGATTCTGTGAAACGAATTCATGCAACCTTCCTCCTGATGATGAGGTGCATTTCGATCCCTATCGCAACGGACATCTATGCGAAAACTACGATCCGAAACAAAACGATTTTAGCAAGGAATACCTCGCGCTGAGAACGAGGCATCAGACTCAGAATATTGTTAATACATTATCCGGGTTCGACTTCAGTCCCGTTTGGCTTTCGGTCGATGTACATCAGAATGGTATAATTGGACTTGACTATAAACGTATACGGATATTTATTAGTAAGGCCGTCAGAGACAGATCTGACAATTTGCTTTATCGTGTTGAAGGGAAGTCAAATGTAGGAGGCAACATCTGCGACTTTAAAGGCTACATCAGGATAATGCGGGCATATAATTTGACCAATGAAGGCAACACGGAGGGAAAGCCCACCGCCAACCTGTTTGCCGAGTACAAGTTCGATGAAGATATCAGGCAGAAGAACTCAGGTTCTTTCAGAGGGATTATGGAGTGCTTTTACACGCTTGAAAAGGAAACGATGACAGCATCTCTGGATGAAGGAATGTTCGAAGCGGATGGATACTTCAACAGAAGCTATGTCGGTACATGGACGAGCTACAACACGAAGATGGCTAAGAAATGCATCTGGGGTGATTACCGCCTTCCCTTCACGTTTGACTTCGATTGTGGTGATGGTGAGATGAGAGTATGCCAGAAGTATATGAATAACGGTTGGGTTACATACAACAATGGAGAAGAATATCTGATCGTTGGGGAAAAGGCAGAGTTGAAGGACAAGTGGTGGCTGCGACGGACTAATTGATTCTAAACTTACTTCTCACGTAGCCCTTGTATCCCACCCATTTCATTTTGTAGGGCACAGCATTCGGAGTCTCTATAATAGTTTTTATACGCTCGAATATTTTGGTATCCAATGAGTCGAAGGGTATTTCATATCGTTCTGTTGATGCATCATACATCACCATGTCAATGACTTTACTTTGCTCACTGTACTTGTAAAAATATTTTCTGGCTCCGCCGTCACCTGTATACATGATCTGAAAGTCGCGCCTGCCGTTGACGTAGTTGTCGACAAATAGATCAGTGCATCCACAATGATTCAACGTAACAGCCTTAACTTTCCAATAATCGCGGCGTGAGTCTGAGCTCTTGTATAACATTCTGGAGGTGTCGCAGGCGAACAGAGTAAAACAAATGGCCAGCGATAATACATGAAGTGTTTTGATCCTTATGATTTTCATATCGGCTAACGGGAACAATTTCTAATTCAATTGAACAGAGAAGCGGTGCGAACAGCGATATACTTGCTATACTGCAAATTGAGAATTTGTTCTTGATTTAAGGGCTACAATGCCATGTTTTAGTTCTCGGACGCCGGAAGCGGCAACGGGCCTTTTACTAATTGGCATCAATTGCTTAGATTACTATTCCAGAGGTGTTGATTTAACCGTTGAAAGCAATTGTTACCTGCAGTTATGTTAAAGAACTACTTTCTAATCGCCGTACGCAGCTTACTTAAGGATAAAGCCTACGCAGCCATAAACATTGCCGGACTTGTGACCGGGATATTTTGTGCCCTCGTTATTCTCCTGTATGCCAAATATGAACTTGGCTATGACAGATTTCATGTGAACCATCAACAAATTTATCGTGTCGCGGTTAACTATAAGACGAATTCTGGAATAGATGTTAAGACAGCCATGTCACCAAGCGCACTCGGACCAGAACTTAAGCGCAGTTTTAAAGGTGTGGAGAATGTTATTAGGCTTCTTCGTTATCAGGGAGCTGTAGTCCTTGAGAATAGTGAAAAGGAAGATGTCTACAATGAGAACAATATTTTCAGAACTGACCCTGGTTTGTTTGATGCGTTCACATATCCGATGCTTCTGGGTGATTCTAAAACAGCTCTCTCCAAGCCTTATTCAATAGTAATCTCAGAACGTCTTGCCGGCAAGTATTTTGGAACAAGAACGGTTCTTGGTAAGATAGTAAAGGTTGATGGCGAAAATTACACTGTTACGGGTGTTATGGAGGATGTTCCTGATAATTCCGACTTGAGGGCGGAAGGTTTTACGACATATGATTTTACTCTTATCGAGACGTGGAATGATTGTAATGTTTACACTTACGCGCAATTGGAAAGAGGAGCTAGTGTCGGCGAAAGCTCGAAAGGGCGAAAAAATAGAACTCGCCGTGAATACATTCTACGTAGATGAGTACTTTCAGGAAGTGTTGAAAATTCCTTTGGTCAGCGGGCGCCTCTTCCAGCCACAATTGAATAAGGCGGACTACGTAAATGCAATAGTAGTAAACGAGCGTTTTGTTCATCGTATGGGTTGGACTCCTGAAAGTGCCATCGGACAACGAATAGAGGTATTTAATAATCATTGGGACATTATCGGCGTGTGTAAGGACTTCCATTATCAATCTTTGAGCAACGAGATAGAGCCATTGTTTATGGCAATGGTGAACAAAGAATGGCCGCTGGATAAGAAGTTGCTCGTTCGGGTTCAGAGCAAGGACGATGTAGAGTTTGTAGAAGCAAAGTGGAAAGCCGCGACGCAGGCGCCGTTCGCCTTTACATTTCTGGATGACGATTTCAGCAAGTATTATGTCAATGAGGAGTCGCTCTCAAAGATGTCTTCATACTTTTCCGGAGTTTCTATTTTGCTTGCGGGTGTGGGGTTGATTGGACTGGCATCGTTGTTAACGTTACAAAGGACAAAAGAAATCGGGATAAGAAAAATTATGGGTGCTGCCAGTGCCACCATATTCTTTTTGCTGCTGAGAGACTTCCTTGTTTTCGCCAGCGTGGGGTACCTGATCAGCGTTCCGTTCACCTGGTCCTTTATGAATTCATGGCTTTCAGATTTTCCCTATCAGGTTGCTCTTGACGCCTGGTCTTTCCTGGTCCCTGCAGTAATGATTTTTTCAGTCACAGTATTGACAACAGGTTTCCAGATCCTCAGGGGAGCGGTTGCTAATCCGATTGATGCATTGCGCAGTGAATAGAATTGGCACCGCGCCGTTTCCGTTAGTGAAGTTTTAGGAAGTATGTTATATTCATAGATCCTGATCAACATGCGAATCACCATCCTCCTCCTCATCCTGTTCTTTGCCTCCTGTTCTAAGGAATCTGACGACCTCACCATCGGTGAACTGTATTTCAGCTCCTTGCGCATCGGCAACCTGTATGGTGCCGCCGACAGCACGATAAGAAACGCAGAATTGTACCTCGACACCGCGAGGCTCGAGACAGCAGACAGCTCCGATTCGGAGGCCATCCGCCTCTTCCGACGATTCAGGGACGAGGGGTTTATGTATAAGCCATTTGTTGACCTGCGTCGCAGCGACAGCACCTATGTGAAGCTGTACCTCGACTCGGCAGATTACGACAAGATCAAAGTTTACAAATGGAAATACCTGCTCGATAACAAGAAGAAGGTGATCATCCGGGGACGGACAAAATCACTTGGCAAATTGGCTGGTGATGAATTGTATTACTGCACCGAGTTTATCGAGGCGAAGCTGGTGGACGGTGCAACCTTTCCGAAGTCGGAAGGAAAGATCTGGCAGGTCGAGGACTACAACTGAGTGAATGTTCTTCAAAGCTCGGCAAATATTTTAGTGGGGCATAGGGGTACAGGGTGGTTCGGTTGTCATCGACTGGGAATGCAACCATTCCGGGCTTGCAAAGTCTCTTAAACCACAAACGCACGGCTATGATCGGACATCATCTAAAACTCTCCCTGCGCCTGCTGGCGCGCAACCGGTTCTATGCCTCAACCAGTATTCTCGGCTTAACCTTCGGTCTGACCATCGCGATACTCATATTGCTGTTTGTAAAGTTTGAGCTGAGCTTCGAACGATGGAATCCTCTTGCAGACAACATTGTGCGAATTACAATGGACTATCTGAACGGCGATATGGTGGTGGACCAGGACGCTGGAATGTATCATCCTGCAGGGCCAAGAATAAAGGCAGAGTTCAAGGGTGTGAAGGACTTCACGCGTGTTTACACGGTGAACAGTTCGAATGTTAAGGCCGGCACCGAATCGTTGCGCGAAAACAATCTCATCGCCGTTGATCCGTCCTTTCTGACTATGTTTAATTGTAATATCCTGGCCGGCAAAAAGGAAGGCGCGCTGAGTGGTACCTATGAGCTGTTGCTCACGAAGTCGACCGCGTTAAAGTATTTCGGAACCATCGATGCGTTGGGACAGTCTGTTTTGATTTCTGATTTTAACCAGCCGTTCAATGTAACTGGCATCCTTGCCGATCCTCCGGCCAATACACACCTCAAATACAACGCGCTGATATCTCAATCAACCATCGATGCCAAAGTTGGAAGCGACAGGTTGAATTGGGACAATAACAATGACTACACCTACATTCAGCTATCTGATGCCGATCAGTATCCATCTTTCGTCGAACAGATCAATGCATTAAATAAAAAACTTTATTCCGAAGGGCAGATTCCAAATGAAAGAATTATTGCGCAGCCAGTAACAGACATCCATCTGTATTCTCATAAGTCGTACGAGCTGGAACAGAACGGCGACGCAATTGCTGTTTACTTTTTAATGGGCGTAGGATTGCTGGTAATCATTATCGCCATCGTAAATCATATCAACCTGTCGACGGCGAAGTCACTCGAGAGAGCTAAGGAAGTTGCTGTGCGCAAGGTCATAGGTTCTTCCATCAATCAGATTCGTGCACAGTTCTTTTCCGAGTCGTTGCTGATAAATGTTGTCTCTGGCGTACTGGCCGTCGGCGTAGTTGTTGCTTCGTTGCCGTTGTTCAGAAATCTCGCGGGTTTGCCTGCCGATTTTCATTCATGGACGGACCCGACCTTCTATGGCATTGTCACCGCCGTAGTTGCTCTTACAACTTTGCTCTCCTGTATCTTCCCTTCGTTCATTCTGGCCAGCTTTCACCCAATGAAAGCATTAAGGGGAAAGTTTTCAAGGACGGAGGGTGGCGTCTATCTGCGGAAGGTTCTTGTAACAGTGCAATTCGGAATAACGATGTTCTTGTTGGTTCAGACTTATACGGCGAAGCAGCAGCTCGATTACATGAGAGCGAAAGATCTTGGCGTTGATGTGGAACAAACTGTGGTCGTGCGAACATCAGCGAGTGGTGAAGCATCGAACTACCAGGTGTTCAAGGACAAACTGCTCAGTCAGGGTTCCGTACAGTCCGTTTCGTTCTCTGGTTGCGTGCCCGGTCAGCCGACGAGTGAAATGGCATCCACAAATGTGGGTGTAACGCTGGTAGGTGGTGCAACGACGGACTCCTACAACTTTTACATCACGTGGCTGGATGCTGACTTCTTATCCACCATGAAGATCGATCTGGCAACCGGAAGGGATTTTGTTCCAACCGACAACGGTCGCGATAACATTTTGGTGAATGAAGAAGCCATCAGACTTTGGAACATTCGGGATGCAAAGGAAGCAATAGGTCAGAAGATCAATCTCTGGGGCAGCCAACGGACGATAATTGGAGTTGTCGATAACTTTCACCAGGCGAGTCCCAAGGATCCCTATCTTCCTATGATTTTCTTTCACCAGGAAGGAAGCAACAAGATGGCGAGCGTCAGGATCAATTCGGGCAACGTGACAAGCGACATCGATCTGATTCGAAAGACCTATGAAAGCGTCTTTCCCGGTACCGCGTTTGAATACTTCTTTCTTGACGAGCAGTTCGACAGGCAGTACAGGGCCGATGAGCAATTTGAAAAGGTCTTCGGCCTCCTCACAGTATTCGCATTGCTTATCTCAGCGCTGGGATTATTTGGACTGGTGTCCGTGGATGTGGCTAACAGGACCAAAGAGATTGGCGTCAGGAAGGTGCTGGGAGCAACATCACAGCAGATCATCGGTTTGATCTCGAAGGATTTTGTCGGGCTCGTGTTATTATCGGTGACGGCGTCGGCGGTTCTTACCTACTTCGTTGTGAAGCATTGGCTCGATCGGTATGCGTTCAGAATAGACCTCAGCGCGGCGCTGTTTATTCTTCCGGGTGTGGTGATAGTAGCCCTGTCGTTGCTGGCGATCGTCGTCCGTACTTTGAGGGTATCGCTGGAGAATCCGGTAAGATCGTTGAAAGAGGATTGAGATTACCGGTTGCTGTGCACGAACATAAACTAGTGTGAAGGAAAACAACATAGCCAGGAGTGTCCTTTTCAAACGTTTGGAAATTGCCCGCTAAACAGAGATGTTTGATGCGGGCAAATAGTTCTCTTATTGTTAAACGAGGGCTTCTCCCAGACTAGTCGGAGTCGTTTTCAAAGGCACACAAGCAACATGGGACAAGTTAAAGTATTCGGACTGAGAGAGCACCTGCATCCGATCAGAGAAGAGGTATCCAGAGTTATTCACGATTGCGTGGTTGATGCGTTCCAGTATCCGAGAGAAAAGAAGGCGCACCGTTTTATTTACATAGATCAGGACAGCTTCTTCTATTTCGAAGGCAGAACGAACAAGCACACGATCATAGAGATCAGCATCTTCGAGGGCAGGTCGGTTGGCGCCAAGAAGAATCTTCACAAACTTTTGTTTGAGCGCTTTGAGCGTGAGCTTGGTGTTTCGAACATGGACCTGGAGATCACAATCTTTGAGACGCCGATGGTCAATTGGGGTATCAGAGGGAAGAGCGGCGATGAGCTTGTGCTCAACTATAAGGTGAACGTATAATTACCTCTTTTGAGCTGATCGTTTGATATCGTCTGGTAGCTGATTCAGATTGTTCATGGACGAGCATTTGAATTATTCGGCTGTCTTGTTTGCAGATAAAGTGGTAAAAACAATCTGATCATCTTTTTCCCACACCGCCAATATTAAACCGTTCTTTAACTCACAAACCTCCAGTGCCGTGCCTTCTCCAACTTTTTGTTCGTGACCGTCTCCTTCTCTGATCAAAAGATCAGCCCCCTTTTGCCATGTAATGATTGAGCCGTTCATTCCTACATGTCGGCCATCGCTGATTCTCTGCTCCTGTTGTCCGGGCATTGAATAATAGACAACCCCATCTCTTTGCCACGCGGTACGAACGAGGTTATGATCGTCAATCGACAATCCGCCGCCGTCCATCGGGCAGCCCTGCAAAGACCAGGTACCGTTGCCGAGCTTTTGGGCATCGTTAAAAGAGATTCCACCATTTGATGATGTCGTTAAGTACAGATCGCGGGATCCTTTCAGCCAGTTCCGGAACATGATCGAAACCGTTTTACCCTTGACGCTTATCGATGGCTTGCAGCATTCACACACATGACTTTCAGGTGACTTGTATGCAAACTTGTTCGCCGACCATTTCGTGCCTGATAGTGATGAAAAACAAATGTTATTCTTTCGGCCTTCACGAAGATCCAGCCACACAGCGTAGAAATTGTCCTTATCATTCGAAGAGATGCTCATCAGTCCTTCAGGTGCTGAGCCATCGGCGTCGTTTATGAGCGACAACTTTTGCCACTTGCCTGTTTTATGATCCTGTCTGAAGGAGTGGATATTACCCTTCTTATCCATCGCCGTGACAACTGAGTAACTGGCAGAGGTTGCCAGTTGCGGCCCACGCGTCATTCCAAGATGCATTTCATTCACTTCGGCGACCAGCTGTGGTGTGCTGAATGATTTGCCATTATCTCCGGACGTTGAAAAGAAGATCTGATTTTCTTTTCCGTAGACAAGGCGTACCACGCCTTTTGCATCAACAGTAACCTGAGGCTGTTCGCCAGGTGCGAGAACATTTTGGGAAAGTACGGTTCCAATACATGTGCTTATGAGGGCGATGGCGAAGGCAATTTTGATTTTCATGATCAGTGGCCTGCGAAATGGAGATTTCTGGTTGAGCTCAGTTCATTGATCCTTTTCCGTATTTCCATCCAGATGCGAATGTGGATCATCGTCCGTTTAAACAGATTTGTCTCCGACGATAACATTGGCTTGTATTGGATCATCACCTCTTTTTTTATTTCGTCTGCTTTTCTATTGAATTCAGCAGTGCGCTCCCAGATTCCTTTTCCTCCGAAAATCAGGTTGCTCGGACGTTTTGTTTTTGGTGTCATAAGCTGCATAATTACGGTGTCGTACAATTTACTGTTTTGGGAGTAGATTTCGACGCGTAGTTTTACATTTCGGGATCGAAGCATTAATAAATTCTGATTTGCGTTGTTACGATAAAGGATCGGTATCTCACATTAACTTAATATGACCAGAATGTTCAGAAATGTAGTTGTTATAGGGTTGGGTAGTTGTCTGATGTGTGCAGTGCCATTTCAAGTCGAGGCTCAAAAGGACGAAACCAAATGGTTTAAAGACGTTACAGCTACGCACATCCCTATTGATGGACGGGAGCATGCACTTGACGTCGCCTTCCTGGATGTTGACGGCGATCGCGACCTGGATGCAATACTTGCGCTGGAATCCGAACCCAATCGTCTCTACCTGAATGATGGCAAAGGAAAGTTCACATGGAAGAAAGGTGCCTTTGCAGAGAGTAATCACGATTCAGAACACGTCCGCATCGCCGATTTCAACAATGACCACATTGCCGACGTTGTCTTTGTGGCGGAAGATGATCAAAACCATGAGTATTATTTAGGCAAAGGCGACGGTACGTTTGTTGATGTGAGCGACCGTCTTCCTGCAAAGAGTGAAGCCAATGGCCTGGACGTTGGCGATGTGAATGGCGATGGACTTCCCGATATCGTCGCCGGTAATTCGGGTTCCAAAGCACAGGACTTTCTATGGATCAACAATCCGGACAAGCCCGGTTATTTCATTGATGACACAACGGATGGCCTGCCTGCTGTCGAAGATCAAACCCAGGCCGTGAAACTCGCCGACTTAAATGGCGACGGTGCCCTGGACCTTGTCGTCGGTAATGAAGTGCCACCAAATCGTTTGTTCTTTAATGATGGTAAAGGAAAGTTTACCGAGCAGGCCGCGAAACTTGAATTGCTGGTCCCATTGCATACGCGCGACGTTCTGGTGTTTGATGCCAACCTGGACAAGCACCCGGATATACTTTTTGTTAATCTTACCAACAACGGTGGAGAATGGGACAAAGATCCTACAGCCAGGTTGCTGATCAACGATGGCAAAGGAAATTTTAAAGACGAGACGGCAAAACGAATTCCCGCGCAAAAGTTGTCCAGCTACTCAGGCACGATAGTCGATTTCAATCACGATGGTTACATGGACATTATTTTAAGTGCCGTTAAGACACCGCCCTTTGAAGCCGCACAGGTCCAGGCGCTTCAGAACGATGGCAAGGGTGTATTTACTAATGTGACGAGCAAGGTGATTCCGGAAGTTACTGTCGGCCGCGGATGGGGTATCGCTGTTGGAGATGTGAACGGCGATGGTGTGCGGGATCTGATGATTGGCGGCTGGGGATCGCAGGTGCGCCTGTTGCTTGGCAGGAAGTGAATGACCGGTTACCTCCTTAGCACCATTTCTTTGGCTTAAAAATATTCATATCTCATTACATAACTTGTGGCAGAACTCCATGTTGCTAATTCTGTAGATTCAATCATGATCAAGTTATAATTTGCGTCATAGGTCTTTCTTATTTCTCTTATTTTCTCGTTGTTACTTCCTCCATAAATCATGGTTTCCGTATTTAGCCCATTTGTGAAAATATGATTCGTTATACGATTCACTTCATTTTTTGATGAGTACCATGTCTCTTTGACCAATCTGTCTCCGTTGTATTCATAAACTGTATAATCCTGAAGTTCGTCTTTGCTATTATACTTTTCCGATTTTGTCAGCTTATCGTCTTTGTAGAAGTATGTGATGTATTCAAAGGAATTTATTTGAGGATACTCAATTAGTTGTTTCTCTTTCAGTCCATTTGTAGAATAAGTGTAGCTGTAATTAGTCAGATTTATGTATCCGGTTGGTGAACCACTGTTGGCGTTGAAATTGGACACAGTTGTTAGTTGTCCATGTGAATTGTATTCATACAGATCATACTTTACCGTGCCAACAACCTGGCCGTTGTTGTACAAAGGCGATGACACTTTACTGATTCTGCCCTGACTATCATATTCATATTCATCAACTATTGCTATTGGCTCTGCGTCATTCACCGACGAATACATTGAACTCCTCTTTAATTTAGCGTTGCCTTCGTATGTTGTAAAGTCCAGATCTTTGTCGTCAGTACAACCAAAAGCGATCAACAGGATTAAGGCAAACAGCCAGGACAACGATTTCTCTATTCTCACAATTTTATCCGTTTAATACTTTTAATGAACCCAAATCCTATTTGCTGGTATGTGCCATTGGCGTTGATATCAGGCGCGGCGGACACAACAAAATAGTCCTTTTTTTGACGCTGGGCACCAAAAGGTATCGTATTTGTTTGCGCCCCGGCTAAGCTTGTCGCTCAGAGGGCTGCATACTGGAGAGTGCATATATGTGGTGTTGTGCGCTGGGTTTTACTTTACGATAATCTCTCGTCCTTGTCCATTGGTCCAGCTTTGTCTCAAGGTGTAATCCGCTAATTCCTGCGTCGGGTACTCGCCGCTATACGACCAGATCTCCAAATAATCTATAAGCCCTTTGTTTACTGAAACCGATGCCTCTGCACCTACTTCCAGTGATGTAGACTCAATTTCAAGTCCGTTAATGAGAACATTATCTATTGCTAATTTGTGCTGTTCGATTCCAATTGAATGTTTAAAG
Organism: Chryseolinea sp. T2; assembly: GCF_037203685.1. Taxonomy (NCBI): domain Bacteria; kingdom Pseudomonadati; phylum Bacteroidota; class Cytophagia; order Cytophagales; family Fulvivirgaceae; genus Chryseolinea; species Chryseolinea sp. T2. The sequence goes on along the minus strand of NZ_JBBCAU010000006.1, from coordinate 324,732 downwards.
CTCACGAACACACCAACTCCCGTGTATTCAAAGCTCTCCTCTGTCAGATATTCGATTTTATACTTCGCCATTCGACCCAAGTCATCCCCGTCCAGCAGCAGGTCAACTATGTGCGATATATATTTTGAACCAATCACTGTTCTATCTTCACTGTAAGTTTGCGTACAACTTTAATATATGCCGCGTTGGCGTTTCTTCTCCAAAATTAACAACAAACGTCAATGCGGAATATACGATGTTGTGTGCAGTGAAATATCAATATGATGCATGCCAAAGGTGGATTAAGAAAGCTAGTAGCAAAGGAATAAACCCCAACATTCTTAATCTAAAAAAATAGCACCATAAAGCAATTAATATTAGAAGATATGCCAAATCGGGATAATGTTCGTCAGGAGTTACACTTACAGTTTGTATAAACTCCAATGTGATCGCAATTCTGAGCATCCATTCGGTCCAAATGCTAGAATTAATACTTTTGACGTTTCTTATTAATCTATTGATCATGTCTCATTGCCCACAACGCCCAAATATACGCATTGCGTTTACTTCCCTTTTCTCAAGAATAGTCCTGCATCCAAAAGAGCACTCTCCATGAGCCGATGACCAAATTTTAACTGCGTCGATCCTGTTTCAACCAGTCAAACCTTAAATTCTATCCGAGCCTTCATTTAAAAACCAACGCCGGGTAGCGCTCAGTGTGGTACCCATCACTGCTCACGTAAATCTATCAACAATCGCTGTCTCATGAATCAAAGCTTATACAGTGGCTGCCGCGTTTATCCGGATATATCCGTTTTTCACCGGCTCTTCAAGTGCCAGGAACTATATCTCAAGTCCATCACAACGACCTGTCACGACCACTTCCTCATCGCCTTCCTCAACGCGCTGGAATCAGAATAGCCAAGCATTCTCGCCACTTCAGTGATCCCGAACTTATTGTTCTCCATCACCACCGTAGCCAGCTCACGCTTGAAACGCGCGGCGATTGCTCTGTATGTGGTCTCTTCGTCCTTTAGTTTGCGCTGAATGGTCCGCGGCGTCATGTTCATGTGCGCGGCCATTACTTCAACGGAAGGGCTATTGCCTTTGAAGTCAAGCAGGATAGCATGACCAATTTTATCGGTCAGTGTCTCCTGCGCGTTAATAGATTGAAGTTTCTTTTCCAGTATGTCGCTGAAGCGAACGTATAGCGACTTGTCATGACTTACTACAGGACTTAACAAGTCGCTTTTCCGGAACGTGGTCGCGTTGCGTTTTGAATTGAACTGTATCTCAGCGCGGAAGATGCGCTCATATTCTGTTCTTGATCGTGCCTCGAAGCTGAGCTCTACCCTTAATGGGTATATGGGGCGTGAAGATATAAGCCTGAATAAGGTTACCAGCCCCGACATGGCCAGCTCCAGCGACTGACGAACACTCTCAGGGTATTGCTGGATCCAGATCTCTGCAGGATGATAAGTGATCTCTACGCGATCACCGGATTCGACGACCTCGTACTTCATCATTGTGGAATGAAGATCGTTGAAGCGCGCCAGTGACAGGACTGCCTCAAGTAACGTCTGGCTGCTCTGCATCAGATATCCAATCATTCCCAATATTGCAGGACTCATCTTTTCTCCAAGGTATAATCCCAGGAACTGTTCACCAGTCTCGGCAAGTGCCACGTCCCAAACTTCAGCAGCAGGCTTGAACGGGACAAAGCGTTCGGAGTCGTGGAGGTCGTGCGGATCGATGTCGAGTGCAGCACACATGCGATGAATGTCACCGCCATAGGCAGAAGCCCCGTAGATAATGTCGCGAAGGATGGAGATCTGCGCCTGCATGTCGGAAATTAACCGGCTTTTGTCGCAAAATAACAAATATGTATCAGCGCACATTGCGTTTGATATGGCTAAAACATCAACACATGCAGCCTTTTACTATTAAAGATGGTCGGATCGCAGGAATGCTAACGATCCTGTCCGGAATTCTCGCTTTTGGAAGTATGCTCACAGGAATGATCGCAACGAACTTCGATTCAGAAGCATTCTCTAACCCCGTCCTCATACTTCGAATGGAAAGCGCCACGCCCGCGATGATCAAGTGGTTCATGCTGCTGGATATGTTCGGATACTATTTGCTGCTTTTACCCGCCATATTCTTCCTTCATCAGCGAACCGTCAACAGATCATCATGGACCTCGCTGATCACCTTCTCCGGATATGGTTATGTAATCATAGGAGCCATAGGTGCTGCCATGCTTGCCGCGGCGTGGCCTTCACTGATCACGAGTTTCCGGCAGGCCACGCCTGCAGACCAGCCGTTATATCAGGAGTTGTTTATTTTGTCGAACGAGCTCGTGGTAAAGGGTATCTGGAACATTCTTGAAATGTTCCTGGCAGGTACATGGTGGCTAGGACTTGCTTTGCTGATGCCGGGCGGCCGTTGGTTCAAAGGAACAACGCTTGCCCTGGGTGCCGCATGCATTCTCGACGGAACCGGCGAAATGTTTGGCCTTGCCACTCTCGCGGAAATCGGACTTAATATTTATCTGGTCCTCGCCATAGTCTGGGCCATATGGGCCGGCATCGTGATGATGCGCCCGGTATCTGTGCAAAAGCAATAGCACCAGAGATAACCGGTTCGTATGAACTCATAAAAAAAGCCCCCGATAAGGGGGCTCAAAAATTATCAATTATCAATTATCAATTGTCAATTAATTACACACCGCACTAGCCAGGTAAACTAAAGCATTCGGCGAATTCTGATCAATCCGGATGGCAATATTCTTCCTCTTCTCCGGATCAATAACGGATCCCTTCAAATCTACCTCTCCGTATTTCCATGCCTCTGCAAATTGCTTTTTAACTTCGTCGGCTTCGGCCGTCTTTCCCTGTCCCGTAAGACTCTCAGCCAAACCATTCAGCGCATATCCATTCTTTGCCCAGTACTTTAGATCTTCCCTGTAAATCTTTTCAGCCTGAGCATAGTCTTTTGATTCAAGCAGCACATTGCCCAGAATATGACGAACGGAGAAGAACCAGTCCGGAGGTTCATTGTAATTGAGACCGTCTTCAATCTTCATCGCCTCATTCAGCAGCGTGATTGCCTCTTTGTATTTCTTTTCTTTAACATTGATTTCCGCCTCGAGGACCTTAGCAGAGAGGTTGCAAACCTCAGTTACTTTGTTGATGCCCCAGATCATTTGTTCGGTAAGGGTGGAATCTTTGTTCAGCTCGTTTAATGACTTCAGTTCCTCCTTGGCCTGATCGAGTTTGCCTGTGTTGGCATAGGCCATACCTTTCGCATAATGCCAGATCACATTTGGATATACGAGGTCTGCGGTGGGCTGGGGTAGTGTGAGGATCTTTTCCCACTGCGCAAACTTAATCAGCACATGATTGGGGATCGTTAGATAGTGCTGCACCGTTGTTTCATATCCCGGTTCATGAAAGTATTTAGGATCAACCAGGCTAGCGGTTTTGTAAGCAGCTTCAATGGAGCGTGCGCCTCTTCCCTCGAACGTCGCCGTAGCGGCAAGGAAATGATAGTTATGCGGGTAATAAAGCTGAGGATAGAATCCCTGTGCTTTACACTCGGCGATGTAAATACTGTCGGCAACAACGGCATTCTCATTGGCGATCGATCCTTCATGATAATCACCGGTATTGATATAGATATGTGAAGGCATGTGTACAAGGTGACCGGCCGAGGGCACCAGTGTCTTTAATCTTTCTGCCATGGGAAGAGCCTTTTCAACATCGGCGCTTGCTTCTGTTGCATGGAGATAAAGGTGATTGGCCAGCGGATTCCTGGAATCTATTGAAATTACTTTTTCCAGAAGCGTAACCACCTCAGGTGTCCACTCTCTTGGCGCTCCGCCCTTGCCCGCATAGAAGTCCCAGGGATGGAGGTTCATTACTGCTTCGGCGTATAACGTGGCAACAAATGATTGATCGGGAAACTGCGTATAGGCCTCCTTCATCGCCGTGGTGAAGCCTTCCGCGTTGGTCTCAGGTGCATCCATAGGAAACTTTACCTGGATCGCTTTGATGAGCGCCTTCTCCCAGTCGCTTGCATGTTCACCGTGACGGGCAGCACTTGCTACGGCGCTCCTGATTTCATTTACGGCTCCCATATTATCGACCGAATTGAAATTCGGACCAAGTACGTAGGCAATTCCCCAGTAGCCCATAGCGAATGTGGAATCGAGTCGTATTGCTTCGCGGAAGGAGCGTTCGGCTTCTGCGAAATTAAATCCGTTGGCCATGATGACGCCTTGATTAAAGAACATTTGGGCATGCTTCGATTCCGTGGTTACGGGAACAGCATAGTCACCAATGTTTCTCAGAACGGGAGCTTCAAAGGTTGGCTGCGTCTCTTTGCACGCAGCGAGTAGGAGGGACGTTGTCAGGAGGATGACAGCAAACTTTTGTGGGTTCATATGTTAGGTTAATTCAAAGTCACCTTAATGCCTTTGCCCAACTACACAGACCTGCCCCACGGCATTACAACGTTTTGGCCATACGACATTTACACAACATCCACGGATGATTCCTCCGAACGCAACGGCCGGCCTTCAAACAAGGCCAGTTCCTGCCGGTTCTTCCCTATGACCAAAATGCGATTTGTAAGATAATATTTTTTGCGAATAACAAACGGCGCCTTTGTACGTGCGGTGATACACCCGCAACCGCTCACGGATTACAGGGATCTGCGCAAAACGCGAAACGCATCTCCCAAATTGCGTCAATGTTAGCAAGCGATGTTTGATATACGGCGAATAGGTCCATTTGCAATCGTATAACTGATGACATCTTCTTAATTTTATTTATATCTTCCGGGGATCATTTTTTAGCTACCACCAAAACACTACCTCATGAATGCTATTACACAGCGTTACCCTACGGAAGAAAATTTTGGCTGGCTATTCCATAGGCCCTGAACAAACAAAATATTAACAAATGAAAGAACGAGACAAATCAAAAAGCAATTCCTCCCGAAGAGATTTCATTAAGCAAAGTCTGGTGGCATCATCAGTGTTTATCGTACCCCGGCACGTACTGGGTGGCGTTGGATACACTGCTCCCAGCGATCAACTAGTAATCGCTGCCATCGGTGCAGGAGGAAAAGGATCGAGTGACATTCTGAACGCTTCCGTTAAAGGACGCGAAAAGGTTCTCGCTTTGTGTGATGTCGACTTCTCCGGTTCTGCGAAGAAGTCGGTGGAGAACTTCCCTAAGGCCAAGTTATATAATGACTACCGCGTCATGCTCGATCAGGAGAAAGACATCGATGCAGTGACCATCTCAACACCGGATCACGTGCACGCGCCTGCCGGAGTTTACGCGATGCAGCGTGGCAAGCACGTTTACATTCAGAAGCCGATGGCGAACAACATTCGCGAGACCCGTATCCTCACGGAGATGGCCCGTCAAAAGAAAGTGGTTACGCAAATGGGTAACCAGGGCGGTTCGAACCCTCTTCTGAAAATGGTACAGGGATGGGTTGATTCCGGCAAGCTGGGTAAGATATCCAAAGTACATATCTGGACGAATCGTCCGGTATGGCCGCAGGGATTTGCCATGCCTGCGCCCGATGAAAGCAAGAAGCCGAAAGATCTCTACTGGGATCTCTGGCTCGGTCCTGCTGAGTACAAGCCCTATACGCCGAACCTTCACCCCTTTAACTGGCGTGGATGGTGGGATTATGGAACAGGTGCTTTGGGCGATGTAGGCTGTCACCTGATCGACATTCCTTTCCGCACACTAGGACTCAAATATCCAACCGATGCTGAGTGCAGCGTAGCTTCAGTATACACGCAGATGTGGAACGCGGATTATCATCCGGAAGGATGTCCTCCGTCGTCGTTCATCACAATTCACTTCGCAGCAACAGCCAAGAGCCAGGCACCAATTGAGATGACCTGGAGCGATGGCGGTATTCGTCCTTCTCACCCTGAGATTATCCCAGCTGACAGTGATATCGGCGGTGCCAATAGCCAGAACGGTGTGCTCATCATCGGTGAAAAAGGTTTGATATCTACCAACATCAACGACAGCTCGCCGCTCATGCCAAAGCTTTATCTCAATGATGGCACTAAGGATTTTGGTCCGGACAACGGTCCGACTGATGAACCGGAATACGGTCACCAGAGAAGATGGGTCGATGCCTGCAAAGCCGGCTTTGGAAGCAAAGAGCACAAGGAGCTGACCTCTTCATTTGACTATGCTGGTCCGATGACAGAGACAGTGCTGATGGGTAACCTGGCGATTCGCAGTTACATGTTGAGAAAAGAAAATTCGAAGGGACAGCAGGAATTCTACGGAAGGAAGAAGCTTCTGTGGGACGGCGACAAGATGAAGATCACCAACTTCGAGGATGCCAATCAGTTTGTAGGAAGAACTTATCGCAAAGGCTGGGAAGTATAGCCCGCGGGATTCTTCTTAAAATCCGGTATATTAGGTTAACAAGGCGCAGGACATCCTGCGCCTTTGTTTGGCACTATCCCCTCAACCAGGCTGCACAGCTATGGCAGTTTTACCGGATTACGAATACGATGTTTTTATCAGCTACCGGCATAACGATAATCGCTCAGGTTGGGTAACACAGTTTGTCAGCGATTTACAGAACGAGTTAGCGGCTACTATTAAGGAAAGGGTGTCGATCTATTTCGACAGCAACCTCTACGACGGTCTTCTCGAGACCCATAATGTCGACAAGAGTCTCGAAGGCAAATTAAAATCCATCATATTTATTCCGATCATTTCGCACACGTACTGCGATCCTAAAAGCTTTGCCTGGCGTAATGAGTTTCAGGTGTTTTGCAGGCTGGCCAAAGATGACCGGCTCGGTCCGGACGTCAAACTGTTAAACAAGAATGTAGCGAGCAGAATATTGCCGGTTCAGATCCATGATCTGGATCTTAAGGACCGCTTGTTATATGAAAAGGAGAGCGGTACGGTGCTGCGGTCTGTAGAGTTCATCTTCAAGTCGCACGGTGTTAACCGGCCCCTTACCACATCCGACAATCGGACTGACAATCTGAACCGGACCTTCTATCGTGATCAGCTTAACAAGACGGCAAATGCAATTGAAGAGATCTTGGAAGCTTTGCTGCCGGATGAGGAACCTGTTCCGGTTCCGGCGTCCAGAGCTACCGTGGTAAGCCGACCCGATCGGGACGTATCATGGTTCTGGTCGGAACTCCTTCGGAGAAATGTCTTTCGGGCCGCGTTCGCTTATGTCGTCGTAGCATTGTTCCTGCATCAGATGCTGCTGCTGCTTACTCCGTTCCTGGAACTGGAAGAACGATTTACCAACTTTGCAACGGCAGGTCTGATGATCGGATTTCCCGTTGCCGCGCTGATCGCCTGGTTCTACGAAGTAAGCCCTCACGGATTCATCCGAACAAATTCTGAACAGGCCGCCACCAATCCGTTTCCATCGCATCGAAAGAAGCCCTTCACCTCTCTTCCGCTTGTATCATTCCTGGTATTGGCGCTGGTGTTTCAATATGGTTACTTCACTTATATAAAACCGGCGATCGCCCCACTGACCACGGATGCGGAAGGAAACGGGATCATTTCGATCGCGGTGTTGCCATTTGAAAATCGCAGCCGCGACTCCAGGGATAAATACATTGCCGACGGAATAACAGATGATATCATCAACCGGTTAACGATCATCCGGCAACTGCGGGTAACAAATCAGGGTAAGATCCAGCAGTACCAGGGAAAGGCGTTGCGCCTCGATGCCGTCGCGAGGAAACTGGATGTAACCATCCTTCTTACAGGAAGTGTAGAACGTCACGACAACCATGTCGCTATACGTGCGCAGCTCATCGACGAAACCAATACTTTTATCTGGGGCAATACATTTCAGCGTACTGCCGACAACATCACTGCAGTACAATCCGAGATCGCCCAGGTGATCGCCGATCAACTCAAACTGAAGCTCGATGACCGGGAGAAAAAACGTCTTCATGTTAAGGCAACGGAGAACCCCACGGCCTACGACTACTACCTGAAAGGCAGAAGCCTATACTATAAATACACGCCCGCGGCAAATGACTCCGCCATCCGTCAATTCAAAATGGCTATAGCACAAGATCCAAAGTATGCACGCGCCTGGGCGGGATTAGGGGATGCCTTTGCGCAAAAATACGGACGCTTCCTTCAGGAGTATGCCTGGACAGACTCGAGTTTTGTGGCAGCCTCGCGCGCAGTGGAGTTGGATTCTACTTTATCTGATGCCTACAAGGCAATGGGCGTCGTTTATAATTATCGCGAAGAGTATGACAAAGCTCTTCCGGTATTGTTGAAGGCAATTGAACTTAACCCATCCAACGAGAAGGCTGTTGGAAATCTTGGAACGACTTACTTATTAATGGGTGATTTGGCCAATGCCCTCAAATGGGAGAAGAAAGGGGTAGGCATGGATCCGGGCAACTGGATCTTCTATCAGATCATTGGTTGGATCTATCGTCTGCTTGATGATTTGCCCAGTGCCGAATCCTGGTTCAGGAAGTCACTGGATTTAAGCCCGGACCAGCACGACACATACGAACTCCTGGCCTATACATATGTATCGCAGGGGAGGGCAGACGAAGCACGCAAACTTATTCCACGCGTGCTGCAGATCGATTCAACGGACACACGTGTGCTCGAAGTGGCGGGATTAATGGCACACTTTGCCGGAGATACAAAGTCGGCTAAGAGGTTCTTTCAAAATTCGATAGAGAATAATTCCGATTATAAAGATGATCGGAGTACTGTAAGTCCCATCGGACTGGGGCAGATCCTCCTTGAAGAAGGCAATCGCGTGGATGCCGAAGTGTATCTTACCCGTGCGATGGAGAATAACATGCAGGAGATCGGCACTGGTTCTAAGAGCTTTGATCTGCCGTTCTATGTGGCCAGCGTGTATGCCATCCGTGGTAACCGTGAACAGGCACTGACCTGGTTGCAAAAGGCAATTGACCTGAACTGGGTAGACCATGCGAAGGTGATTCACGGGCCATACTTTCAAATGTTTAAAGACGATCCTGAGCTTGTGCAGATGATGACAAAGATTCGCGCTAAGACCGACTCGATGCGAACGAAGGCGGCAGGGAATTGACGTTCGCTACCGGACCTCACCGACCGCTGGCGGGCGCGTAATTGACCTTGCGAATTGGTTTGAGAGGCTTCCTCAACAAAGTGTAAGAACATTCCGAACGGATTTCTTAAAAATTCTGCTCCCCATTATTTAATGCGCGATCTGCTTTCAAGGAATAGAAATGGCAACTCATTCAGACCTGCTCTTTGTGACATTATGTCACAGCGAATCTGAGCGTTCAAGACATCGGGGTTTTAACCGACCCTCAATGAACCCTTAATGAAAGGTCAATGAAACCTAGACTAACTTTTCGCAGGTATCAAGGGCTGTCGCGAACAGCCGTATGAGGCATGTCCTTTGCCATAATTTGAAGGAGCATAAGGCAACCCAAAACTGACTTAACGTCATGCCGAATTTCGCTGGCTTTGAAACTAACAACTGCCGCAACTCAAGACCAAACTCAGGACTCAGGACTAAAGACTCAGGACCAAAGAACCGGACTCTCCGCAGATGCGAGCACACTCCCGATCCATCCCGGCATGCTTGTTGGATTCCGGGTCGGCGTCAAACAGAACAGCCATGCTTTTCAACTTTTTTAGAGTCGCCATCCGCAACCTGCAGCGAAGCCGCGGATATGCTTCCATCAATGTCGCGGGATTATCTGTTGGGATGGCAGTGGTTATTCTCATCGGAATGTGGATGTACGATGAGTTGTCATTTAACACCAACCATCAGAACTACGACAGGATTGCTCAGGTGTACATGAACCAGACGGTGAATAGCCAGGTGAAGACAATTGCCGAGTGCCCGATGCCGGCGAGTCAGGCGCTGAAGACTACATACGGCAACTACTTCAAACGTGTAGTCACAGCGTGGTGGGAAAGCAATCACGTGTTGCAGGTTGGCGATAAAAAAACAATGCAGAATGGAACATTCATAGAGCCTGAAGGACTGGAGATGTTCAGCTATAAAATGAAGCTTGGTTCGCTGGAGAGTCTGAGTGATCAGTCGTCAATCGTTCTTTCTGAGTCAGCCGCCAAAGCGTTGTTTGGAGAAAGCGATCCCCTTAATCAATCGGTACGAATCGATAATTCCATTGACGTCAAAGTGACTGGAGTGTTTGAACAAATGCCTTACAACTCCCGCTTTTACAACACACAATTTCTTGGCAACTGGGACATGTGGGTGGCGCGTAACCCGTGGCTTGAGGCGGACACACACAGGTGGAATAAGACCATATCTTTGTTTGTTGAGTTGCAGCCAGGTGTGGACATCGAAGATGTAAACAATGTGATTGCAGACCTGAAGAAGAAAAATATTTCAGCAGAGGAGGCAGGCACAGAGAGTCCGGCATTATTTCTTGAGCCCATGAGCAGATGGCATCTGTTCTCTATCTTCCGAGATGGTAAATCTGTTGACGGCAGAATTCAGTTCGTTTGGTTGTTTGGACTCATCGGCGCTTTTGTTTTGATCCTTGCGTGTATCAATTTCATGAACCTGAGTACTGCGCAGTCGGAGCGACGTGCGAGAGAAGTTGGCATACGCAAGTCAATAGGTTCGAAGAGATCACAACTCATCGAGCAGTTTCTTGCAGAGTCATTCATCGTAGTGCTGTGTGCATTCTTCATTGCGCTGGCGATGGTTACCGCCTCATTGCCACTCTTCAATGAGCTTACGGATAAACGTATGAGCTGGCCCTGGACCAATCTGTACTTCTGGGTGGCAAGTGCGATATTTATTCTGATCACCAGTTTCATTTCCGGCAGTTATCCTGCGCTGTATCTTTCATCGTTTCAGCCTGTGAAAGTGCTGAAAGGAACTTTTAAAGCCGGAAGGTTTGCAGCAACTCCGCGCAAAGTGTTGGTGATTGTTCAGTTTACCGTCTCCATTGCGCTCGTCATTGGTACGGTGGTGGTATGGCAACAGATTCAGTACGCAAAGAGCCGACCGGTGGGCTATACGCGGGCCGGGCTTATCATGGTGCGAAAGACCCTTGACGATTTTTTTATCAACAACAATACACAGACGTTATTGAACGAGCTCAAAAGATCGTCGGCAGTTGAAGACATGGCCGAGTCATCCAATCCCGCCACTGAAGTTTGGTTTAGTTCTACTTCACTTGAATGGCGTGGTAAAGACCCGAATGTGCAGGGCGACTTCGTGACTATGGCCGTGACCCACGACTTTGGAAAGACCGTTGGCTGGAAATTCGTTCATGGTCGCGATTTTTCGCGCGTGCATTCCACGGATTCAACGGCAGTAGTTCTGAACGAAACAGCAGCCCGCCTTATGAATTTCGAGAGTCCACTCGATGAAGAGATCACATGGGATGGAAAAAAACGGAAGGTAATTGGTGTCATCAAAGACATGGTGATGACATCTCCTTACGATCCGGTAAAGCCAACGGCCTATAAGTTAAGTTACGATGAGGCTTACATGATTACGATGCGGATCAACCCTACAATGAGTACCAGCGAAGCACTATTGAAAATAGAAAAGGTATTTCAGACGGTCATACCATCGGCGATCTTCGACTACAAGTTCGTAGATGAAGAGTATGCACGCAAGTTTGCCAGCGAAGAGCGCGTAGGAAGACTTGCCAGTATCTTTGCAGTGCTCGCTATTTTCATCAGCTGCATGGGACTATTTGGTATGGCCTCGTTCATCGCAGAACAACGCCGAAAGGAAATTGGAATTCGAAAGATCCTGGGAGCATCCGTTTCCAATTTATGGACCATGCTGTCGCTTGAATTTGTGCAGATGGTTATCGTGGCCTGCGTGATAGGGATAGCCGGTGCATGGTTTTACCTGACGGAATGGTTGCAGCAATTCACTTATCGTGTAGGTGTGTCGGTTTGGGTGATTGTGTTGTCTGCTGCAGGTGCATTGATCATCACCATTGCAACGGTGAGCTTCCAGACGATACGCGCATCGATGAGTGATCCGGTGCGCTCACTGCGATCAGAATAAAAAATATTTCGACTCCTTGCTAGTCGACCGTTTTATTACCCGGATGTACACTATAGTTCAAACCCTCAATCCGAAATCAAATCGCTGATCGACGACCCTTCTGATGATGCCTATCTGCCCGCAGTGATACATGGTATGCTTGATGTTCCAGTCGATCGCTTCAAATTTAGTTTTTGCCACTGGATGTTTCAACGGTGTAGGCTCCAGCGGACTCTCCAAATCGGCATCTGTGAGCTGAGAAATAATTGCAAGCGATTTGTCCTGCATAATCCTGAGATGATTGAGCAACTGCTCAGGCGTGCTTTTGCCAATCGATCCTACTGGTGGTGCATCGGTATACAACTCTCCATAGACCTTCAAAGGAATAGATTGAAGTATGTCCATTTGATGCCCTCTGATCACCCATATGGAATGGAAGTAGTGACTAACCAACAGATGGCCCACCTGCCACGACAATGTTGAGTCGATTGTAGGAGGCATAATGTCCCATTTGTCTGTCGCCACGTTGTCAAGCATGCGGAATGTCCACTGATAGGCGCCTTCGGTTTGTGTCGTTAGTATTTGAATAGCCGTCATCGGTTGCAGTATGTTTTCATCAGCAAAAAATAAGAAAATGCCGGCACTCATCCATAGACGGCGCTTGGTTGTTTGTGCTCAATTCATAACTTACTCAACCTTAACCTGAACTCTTATGAGAATCCTTCTCATTGCTGCGATAGTGCTCACTGGCCAGGTCGCGTTATCGCAGACGACGTTTAGCCTCGAAGCTATCAAAAGCTATCCATTTCCGACGGAACTTGTGGCTTCACCACATGGATCGCGCATTGCCTGGGCAATGAATGAATCAGGTAAACGAAACATCTATGTTGCCGAGGGCCCTGACTTTCAATCAAGGAAGATCACAAATTATGATGAAGACGATGGGCAGGAAATCACCAGCCTGACAGTTTCTGATGATGGCAAGTGGGTGGTGTTTGTTCGTGGGGGCGACCACGGTGCCAACTGGGACGACGCCCTGCCTGTCAATCCTACCTTTGCAACCCAACCGAATAAGGTTCAGGTGATGAGCGTTCCATTTGCCGGCGGCGAAGTAAAATCGCTCGGTGAGGGCGACGAGCCGGTGGTTTCACCGCATAGCGACTACGTTACTTTTATCAAAGGGGGCCAGGCACAGATTGTTCCCATAGACGGTTCGTTTCCTTCAAAAAGTCTGTTCACGACCAGGGGCAGTGTAGGCAATCTTGAATGGTCGCCGGATGGTTCAAAACTGGTGTTTGTCACTTCCCGCGATGACCACGCGCTGATTGGAGTGTTCACCGGAGAAAACAAACCGATTCAATGGCTCGCACCCGACTTCTCGCGGGATGGATCACCGCGATGGTCACCGGACGGAAAGAGTATCGTTTTTATCAGAACACCGGGAGCAGGAGGTGCACCTGACTCGTTACTTCAAAGGCATCACAACCCATGGGCTATCTGGACCGCAGACGTGGCCTCTGGCAGTTCAGGAATGATCTGGCAGGCACCTGCAACGCTGGCTGGATCATATCCTTCTACCCATGGTGGTGCGAACCTTCATTGGGCAGCCAATGATCGCATCGTGTTTCTGTCTTACGAAGACGGCTGGCAGCATCTTTATTCTCTGCCTGCCTCGGGTGGTAAGCCAACGCTGCTCACACCCGGTAACTTTATGGCAGAGCATATCCGTTTGTCAGCCGATAGAAAATGGCTCGTGTTCAGCGCTAATACCGGTCCCGATGTTTTAGATGCTGATAGGCGTCACGTTGTGCGTGTTGCTGTTGATAAGGCGGGCATTGAAGTTCTTACTCCAGGCAGTGGTCTGGAATGGACGCCTGCCATTACAGGCGATGGCAAATCGCTGGCATTTCTTAGTGCCACCTCACAACGGCCACCGCTACCCGCCGTATTGGCGATCGATGGAAAGAAGACCATAAAGCTCATCGATGAGACACGCCTACCCGCATTAATATTTCCTAAGAATCTCGTGACGCCACGGAAAGTCACTTTTAAATCCTCCGATGGAATTACAGTGCATGCCGATGTGTTCGAACCGGCAAACATGAAAGGCAAAGGTCCTGCCGTACTTTATATTCACGGCGGGCCGCCTAGGCAAATGTTACTAGGATGGCATTACTCTGATTACTACACCAACGCTTATGCGCTCAATCAATATTTGTGCAGCCTTGGCTTCACTGTAATGTCTGTAAACTACCGCCTGGGCATTGGCTATGGTTTTAACTTTCATCAGCCGGCAAATGCAGGCATGCTCGGTGCTTCGGAATATCTTGACATTAAGGCAGCAGGGGAGTGGCTCGCGGCACAACCAAAGGTTGACGCATCGCGCATTGGCGTCTATGGTGGTTCCTATGGTGGATTCCTAACGGCAATGGCGCTGGCACGCGACTCGAAACTTTTCGCCACTGGTGTGGATGTTCATGGCGTGCATGACTTTGTCACTGCCAGAGGCAATGCGTTTAACACGACTAACCGTTATGAGAAGGTTCCGGATCTTGATAGGGCGATTGAAGTAGCATGGAAATCGTCACCCGTTGCCTACCTCGATACATGGTCGTCGCCGGTGCTCATCATACATGCTGATGATGACAGGAACGTTCGGTTCAATCAAAGCACCGACCTGGTAAGACGATTGACTAAGAAGGGAGTGGAAATGGAGACAATGGTGATCGTCGATGATACACACCATTGGATGAAACATGATAATGAAGTTAAACTTGACCGGGCTATAGCCGAATATCTGACAAAAAAGCTTCTTAAGAAGTAGTGGTGATGTTGAAAGTAAAGCGCACCCGCTCTACCCGGCCAGCTCCATAATCATGACCACAATAAATATGACATTGAATCCTGCCCACAGGCCGAGCGTGTGCCTCAGCCATCGCTTCCAGTAACTTTTTGCAGCAATCGGAATCAAAGCAATGAAGGCTGCGGGTATGGCGGACAGGAGGGGGCCAATAAAACAGAATCCAATAATACCGGTAATAATGTCAATTATACTTGGATGAGGTCCCTGCAGATAGACATACACGATCCAATAGCCGGCGTTGATCGTCATCAGCACGCTCAATACAATTGTGAAACGCTTTTTGCCTAGCGGAAAGATGTCGTCCATGATGTGTTAAGAGCGAAGCTGAATTCGGTTCGAAAAGGTCGAAATAATTGTGCTGATTAAATAAGTGACTGTCGATGGATGTGCCTTGCCCACCGGGAGTAGAAATATAAACAATCTTCCAGCTTTTTTAATGTAAATTGGATAGACCCGGCAAAGACAACTTTGCCGAAGGTTACCTGTTGAAGCGCAGCTACAAGAAATATTTCCTTCGGGCTATACAACGCAACTATCCCGACGCTTATCCGGCGATTGCCGCTGAAACGGAAAAGAACTATCGCTCCATTTCGGTCGACACACAATTCTCTTTTCACTCGGCAAATCCACTGGATCGGCGCCTCGACTTTTGCGCCTGTTTCCTTGCACTGATCAAAAAACTGGATGAACGCAATGAACCGTTTGATGTGATCCGGAATGTAAGCCTTGAGGTCGTGATGGACTACGTTGCTCCGAAAAATGCGATTCAGCGAAGTTTGAAGCGGCTCCCTGCAAAACTCATAGGCACACGACTATGGAACGTACTCATAAAGTCGTTGGCGGTTCGATTGGGAAAGAACGATAACCGGGAGGGTTTCATCGCGACGATAATCACTGCCAAAAAAGAGACCTACGGCCTCGGTTATGGCGTCGATATCATCGAATGTGGCGTGTGCAAATTGTTCAACAAACATGCCTTTGGAAAGTACACTTCCATCCTGTGTGAAGTCGACAAGCTCACCTCGGAATTTGCAGGCCTTGAATTGATACGAACAAGCACGATTGCCAACGGGGCGGCTAAGTGCGACTTTAGATATAGAAAGTCTGCCAGATAGCTCCCGTTGTTTTGGTGTGTTCCGGCTATTCATGCTTCAATGTCTCCGCCGGATTAACAGATGCTGTTCTGACGGTATGATAACTTACCGAAGCAAGCGCTACAAGAAGGCCTCCGAGCATGCATATCACGAACAGTTCCCATCCCAGTTCAATTGAAAATTTGAAGCCGGACAGCCATTGACTCATTGCATACCATGAGGCAGGCGCGGCGAGAGTGAAAGCAATCAATGATAACCACAGATACTGACGATTGAGAAGGAAGAATATGCTGCTGATACCGGCACCAAGTACTTTTCGAATGCCTATTTCTTTTGTACGATTGACTGCATTGATGCCGGCCAGGCCAAAGAGTCCCAGGCATGAAATTAGGATCGCGAACGCGGCTGCCAGGCTGGTGATCTTCATCCAGCGCGTATGCCTCTCGTATTGCCGTGCTACGTCTTCATCAATGAACGTGTAGTCAAAGGGTTTGCCTGGCGATAGTTCGTTCCATGCTTTCTGTACCGACTTCACGCGATCCGGCAGATTGCCCGCTTCGAGCTTGACCAGCATCGTTTCCAGGTGACCCGCATACCGGGTATCCATAGATAGCAACATCGGTTGAATAACTTCTGTGAGCGACTGAAAGTGATAGTCTTTCAAGACTCCAATTACTCGTGAGCCGAGTCCGACGGTATCTTCCTTCCAGTTGAGGTGTTCGTTCAAAGGATCACTCCATTTCATCTCTCTTACCAGTGCTTCGTTTACAAGTACTGCGTTGGTGTCGGAGGGAATGTTCGACGAGAAGTTCCTTCCCAACACCAGCTCGAGATTTAATGTTGGCACGTAATAAGAATCGACACCATATACGAATGTCGAATGCTGTTCGCCGTCGATCTTATATCCATATCGTGAGTAGCCGCGGTTGAAACTGGATGTTGTACCTGCTACGGAACCAACCGACGACTCATGTTGCAGACGCGTACGAAATCTTTCAACAGTTCTGTCAGCCTCTTTGTTCCAGCCGGTTTGCGTTCGCACGGCGATGATCTGCTCTTGATCGAAACCCAGCTCCTTTGTTGTCACATAGTTCATCTGCCGGTACATCACTACAGTACTAATGATGAGGAAGGCAGACATGGCAAACTGCAGTACAACAAGCGGCCGCGTAAAGCCGGTCTGAAGCTTTGACGTGAATCTGCCTTTCAAAACTGCTGCGGGACGAAATGCAGACAGAAATAGCGCAGGATAACTTCCTGCCAAAAGCCCAACGATCAACGTCAGGCCTATGCTTACGGATAACAATGAAAACGCGCGTCCGAACGTTATCGAAATGCCTTTGCCCGTAAATTCATTGAACGTCGGCAGAAAGAGAAACACCAGTCCAAATGCCACGACCATCGAGATCATTGCAAGTACTATAGATTCGAGTCCAAACTGATAAACCAGCTGAGACTTTTGTGCACCTACAACCTTACGCACACCGACTTCTGTCCTTCTCGAAACAGACGTAGTAAGGGCGAGGGAAACATAGTTGATGCACGCAATGAACAGAATCAATGCTGCGAGTCCACCGAGAATGATCGAGTATTGGGGATCACTAACTTTTGTCCATCCGATTTCTGTCTTAAGGTGGATGTCAGGCAATGCTGTGTAAACGAACTCCAGCAATTTTACATCATCAGGAACGTGAACTGAAGATTCCTTGCGCCACTTTTTAATTTGATTACCGAGGTGTTTGTCAACAAGCTTGTCGAGGTTTCGGTTGAACGTGCTCATGTCAGCGTTCGGAACCAGTTGTACAAAGGTCGGATTATTGTAGTTGTTCCATTCAGTAAGACGTCGGTCGTAACCCCATCGGTTTTGTGTCGGAACCAAAATGGAAAAGTCTATACTGGAGTTTGCCGGAGGGGCGTCTATCAGTCCGGTCACTATATAAGATTTTTCGCCCATGATGTCGATCACTACGGTTTTACCAATCGGATCTTCATTGCCGAAGTACTTGCTGGCAATTGCTGGAGTCAGGACTACCTCCAGAGGCGTATTAAAAATGGTGCCGGCGTTTCCGCTAAGCATAGAAAACGAGAACATCTTAAAAAAATCGCCGTCCGTGAATGCAATCTTTTCCGTAAAGGCTTTGTCTCCGAAGCGGAATATGTACTCTCCATCGGGATTGAAACGCGCTGCAAATTCCACCTCGGGAAAGTCTTCCTTTAGAGCCGGCTGCAACCCCATCTGCATCCATGCATGTCTGTCGAAAGGTTTGTCGGGGTTTCGGTCCCAGGTGTTAAAACTTTTTACTTCCATGCGGAAGATTCGATCCTTGTTTACGTGAAACTGATCGAAACTTCTTTCGTCCTCTATGTACAGATAGATCAATGCACAAAATGCAATTCCAACGCTTAGTCCGAATGCGTTGATAAAGGAGAACAACTTGCGTCTTAGGATATTTCGGAGCGCTACGGAAATGTAATTTCGAATCATAACGTTTGGATTGGCACTTATTGAAATATCGGAGAATGGCCAGCGGCGATCAAATCTATTGTAGCGACCCGTCGTGATGATGTAGTGAACGGGTAAAAACCCGGGATGAGAATCGGGAATCTTATTTCCACCCCTTTTTTTGACGCATTCGCCCCCGTTTTCATGATCAGCGAAATCTGATATTCGTGTCATCAATATCACTTAATAATATATAATCATGGCATACGTAAGCACATATCTCAATTTTGTCCGCGACACAGAAGCGGCGTTCAATTTTTACAAGTCAGTATTCGGCGGCGAGTTCGGCGGACAAGGCATCATGCGCATGGGCGACATTCCACCTCAGGAGGGCATGCCTCCTCTATCTGAGGGCGACAAGAAGCTGGTGATGCATGTGGAACTTACCATTACCGGCGGGCATAAACTGATGGGCACTGACTCACCTGAAAGCATGGGCTTCAAACTCGTGAAAGGAAACAATGTTAACATCAATGTTGGACCCGATACGCGCAAGGAAACGAAAAGACTTTTCGACGCACTCTCTAAAGGCGGAACTATAACGATGGAGCTACAGGACATGTTCTGGGGCGACTATTTTGGGAGCTGCGTAGACAAGTTTGGCATCAGCTGGATGTTCAATTGCTCCGAGAAAGGGTGAGAATTAAGAATTAAGAATTAAGAATTAAGAGTTAAGAGTTAAGAATTAAGAGTTAAGAATTAGCCGCCAGCCTGCGGCTGGTTGCTGGCACGACCGAAGGTCGTGATGGCTAATTCTTAACTCTTAATTCTTAATTTCCGTTTTTAGCGGTGTGTTCATCCAATACTTCGACGATGCGTCGTGGTTTTCAGTTCCTGGGATTGCATAAAGAGGCGTATTCTTGTTCATCTCCGGGTATTGTTTTGGTTTCGTATTGCTGTTTAACAGTTGCTGAACAAAGATCTCCCGATATTGAGTCGCGTCGATGTACGTTGGGATGTTGATTTCTCGTCCCGCAAGGTCAGTAATGCCATGAAAGTCGATCGTCATGGATTTCATCACTGACTCTTTCAGTTCTTTATCAAATTCAGACTTGTGCCTTGGCAATACAAGAACTTCCAGGTGATATTTGGGATTGCCTGCCTTCCCTTCCGTGAAGACAACCTTCCTGACATCTACACGCTTACCATTTATTCTGAAATCATAGTAGCCTGGTTCAAGCGCGCTCATCGTGGGTTCGTGACTGAACCGGACAATAAATCCAGCTGAGTCTGTTGACTGATGTGCTGATAAAACCCTGAAATCATTGGCGTTGCCCATCCTGAATGTGTTGTTAAATGATATGTAGTTCAGATACATTTTCTCGGCGCGCAATGCGTACTCTACGTTGACAGTATAGATCGGAACAGCCTTGTGTTCTTGCCATTCGTTGGTTGAATACTGCAGTTTGTGAATGCGATAGTTTTCCTTTTCAATGAACAACCTGCCGATGGCCTGGTGTTCGGTACCAGATACGCGATCGTTGGAAACGAAAGAAACAATATACAGTTCTCTCCCATCCTCAACTATGCGGCCCGCCATTGAGAAACGGTGATTGTAGAGAAAATCCCTATCGAATTTGTTGATGAAGGAGAAGCTGACGACTTCGTGATTCCTGATCGGGTCGTGCACCATCAGTGTGGCAAGTTCATTGCCGTGAAAGTTCTTTAGCGTGGCGTTAGGAATGAACTTGCGCTTTCGATTATCGTAGGGCTGTCGCGCAACGGTGTCGATCGTGAAGGCAGGATTCTGCCGGTATTCGATGAGTTGTACTCTGGTTTTTAACTGATCATCGGTTTCAAACCCGCCGTCGATTACCTGAACAAGGGCCTCGTTCAAATTAACGTACTGGTTGTCCTTCAGTTGATAGTCGCGGTAGTAAGCAATGTAGGCAAACGGTGAGGTCGGGTAATTATACGGGATCCGCTTTATGGCTCTTTCAACAATTCTGCTGCCGGTAAGTCGCTTATTGTTGGCGGCCCGTATTTCCACCGCCGTCAGTTCGACCGCGGAAGATTGCAGGCGGATGGTGTTTTGTTTTGAGGGATCGAGTCCGGCCATGGCTACGCGTCGAGTCCTGAACCCGATACAGCTGATCACCAGCGTATCCGTTAAGAATTCATGCTGTGCCGGAATCTGAAAACTTCCATCGGCATTTGTGATTACACCTGAGTTGTATTTGATCAGGCGCACGCTGGCAAACGGCACTCCCTCGTTCTTTTCATCGACAACACGCGCGGTAAGTGTCTCAGTAGGCTGTGCAAGTAGTGATGAACTGAAGCATATCAGTATCATCGAAAGGAATTGAAAAATCGTCGTCCGGGTGCGGGACATCACATTCATTTAAAACGAATTTAGGTCAAAAGGCGGCATTTGCCAGACCTTTTTGATGGACAGCCTGTCTGCTGTTATAAGGTGGCAAGGATTGGATTCATGTGAGCTAATGACTATCATCACAATTGCAAAACATTCCTATATGAAGAGGGACCTAGCCACAGAGGAATTCTTTTCGTCATATGGCGAAGATGTACTAGCCAGGGCGTTGACTATCCGCGGCTTGCTTTCAAAGTCCCTCCCTGACGTGATTGAACAACTGGACAGACCTGCTAAGATGGTGGCATACTGTTACGGACAGCGATATATCGATCTGGTATGCACCCTTGTCCCTTCAAAAAAAGGGCTAAAGCTCGGGTTCTATAAAGGCAACGAGTTGTCCGATCCCGACAAGTTGCTGGAGGGAAGCGGAAAGATATCGCGTTATGTTGAAATACATTCAAAAAATGATGCACGCTCCGACGCACTCAAGGCGCTCATCCAACAGGCATACGAAGCCTATCTTGACCGAACAAAGTAGTGTGCTTCAGCGGTAACAAGCCGGAGGAGAAAATTACTGCATGTTTAGATAGCACTGATTCCAGCGCGCTGCTTTCTCAGCTTTTAGAAATTTGAGAAAGTCGCTACATTGGTTGCATAAACGTCAACTCATCCATCTTAAACATTTCTTCTCCTTTCCGCTATGAACACTTATCGGCTCTCTCTGCTTTCACTGGCACTCAGTTGCATTGTTCTTACAGGGTTTTCTCAGGATCTCAAACCCTCTGTTTATTTTGACGGTCAGCAAAAGCTCAATGGACTGGTCACCAGTAACACTGGAAAAAACTTACCTGGTGTGTTAATCCTTCCTGCGTGGAAGGGCATTGATGAAGAGGCGAAAACTGCTGCCCTTAACCTTCAGAAGCAAGGTTATGTGGCGTTCATAGCTGACATTTATGGTGAGGGAAACATTCCGGCAGACAACGCCGCTGCAGCGAAAGCCGCAGGCTCGTACCGGAGTGACTATGCGGCATATCAAAAGCGCATTACACTCGCACTGGATCAGCTAAAGAAACAGGGGGCAAACACCAGCAAGATTGCCGTAATCGGTTATTGCTTCGGAGGCACCGGCGCATTGGAAGCCGCGCGTGGCAATCTTCCCGTCACAGGTGTTGTTTGCATTCACGGTGGGTTGGGTAAAGCAGCAGAGCGTCCGAATGGTCAGTTGAATACTCGTATACTGGTAGAAAATCCGGCAGAAGACAAAGGCGTTACACCAGAGGACATGTCGAAGCTCGTTGCTGAGATGAATGAGGGCAAAGCGGACTGGCAGATTGTGACTTATGCGTATTCGAAGCATACATTCACTGATCCGAAGTCACAAGACTACAATGAAGCAATGGCAAAGCGGGCATGGGACCACACGTTGCTTTTTCTGAAGGAAGTGTTGAAATGATAAGATGAAGATCATCATCGATCATAGACTGCCATCAGTTGAAGAGTACATTTCGCTCAGGCGTTCCGTTGAATGGCCGCTTTTCGACGAGGGAGCAGTAAGCAAAGCATTGGACAATACATTGTTTTCTGCTGTGGCAATGAATGAAAAAGGCGAGGCAATTGGCATGGGGCGTGTCATTGGCGACGATGTGGTTTACTTTCATATCCAGGATGTAATAGTGAGACCCGAATACCAGGGTCAGCGTGTGGGAAATGCTTTGATGACGGCATTGCTGAAATACGTTGACGGAAAGAGTATGGCGAACTCCAACATCGGTTTAATGTGCAGCAAGGGGCGGGAGCCTTTCTATAAAGAGTTTGGATTCATTGAACGACCCAGTGCTAAGTTTGGAAGCGGCATGATTAAAGTTGTGAGCTAGAGATCGCGTTAAGCGTCGGTGGTTCCAGATATTAGCAGGCTGACGTTGCAGAGGCGCTGTCCGGACCAGTTAATTTTATGTATACTTGAGCTCACGATCTTCTGTCAATGAAATCACTTCAGGCCTACACTTCACTTATTGAAAAGATCTTTTTAATAGGTCTGATTGTCGGAGTACTATTTATAATACTTCATATGGACCCGTTTGATGTGACGGTAACGTCTGTGTCGTTGTTCGGACTGGCTCTGGCATTTTTTCTCTCGGCATATAAGCCGGGAGAAATAAAAACAGATGATGGCAGATCCGCAGGGATGAAGGAAATGCTCGCCTTCGTTATCGTGCCTAAAGTCCTTTGGATCAGTTCATCAGTGTCGTTGGTAGGAATAGCGCTCCTTGTGCTTGGATCAGACAGCAGAGGATATCAGCAAATGCTTTTTATTGGTGGTAGCACACTCGCAGTTGCCATTTTGATTGCACTTTTTATTTCGGTTACAGAAAAAAACTCTGCCAGCGTTCTGAAGCCGGTATTGCTAAGAGCTGTTCCTGTGCTTCTGGCAGATCTTTATTTTTTTCTCGGCTAGCATTTACCCGGTTGTCCTTTCTTTCTATTTCCAGTTTGGAGAGTGATATCTGTCTATCTATCCCTTAACTTGGTATCCTGAAATAATAACAGATGATGATTATTCGAACCACGCTGATGTTCGCTTTTACCTTTGCTTGCGTAACGATAGTTGCTCAGCCAGTGATCAGCTTTACATTCGACGATGGTGTTACGGACGACATGCCTGGCTACCCGTTTGCTGAATGGAATGGCATGCTGCTCGATAACCTCGACAGGGCGAAAATCAGATCTGTGTTTTTTGTAACGGGAAACAACAAGAACGATGACCTGGGTCAGGCGTTGCTTCGCAGCTGGAGCAACCGTGGGCACCGGATAGGTAATCATACCTGGTCGCACCCGAACTACGGCAGTGCGGCAGTTACTTATGAAAAATTCAAAAAGGAATTTTTATCTACTGATTCAGTTATTAGTCAGTATCCCGGCTACATTCAGATGTTCAGATTTCCATATCTTAAGGAAGGAGACACTCGTGAGAAAATAGATTCTGCGCGCTCGTTGTTGAAGAAGAGCGGATATCGTAATGGTTATGTTACGATCGACGCTTCAGACTGGTATATCGCCTCGCGTTTAAGAATGCGCCTGCGAAAGAAGCCGAAAGCCAACGTTGATGGCTATCGGAAGTTTTACCTTGAACACTTGTACGAAAGAGCCATGTACTATGAGGACCTTGCTTTTAAGTTGACAGGTCGTAATATCAGCCATACTATGCTTCTTCATCATAACCTTGCCTCGGCTTTGTTCCTCGACGATTTGATTGACATGTTTAAATCGAAAGGGTGGAAAGTGATTTCAGCCGATGAAGCTTATCGCGATCCGATATTTGAAAAGCAGCCAGCAAACATTCCGGCGGGAGAAAGTCTCATATGGGCGCTTGCAAAAGAGTCGGGCAAGTTTGAAGCTGTACTTCGATATCCGGCAGAAGATTCGAAATACGAGGAAGCGCGGATGAATGCGCTTGGACTTTGAGTGTTCGATGGGTGGAACAACGAGTAGGAGGGTTCTATCGTATTCTGTTAAAGAGAAGGTTGTATCTGACTTAAAGAAAACAGCAACATGATTTACGTTACACAACTTGTTTATCTGGTTCCCGGGCAGGAAAAGGTCTTCGACGAATTTGAAGCAGTTGCTATACCCATTATCGCTAAATATCGCGGACGTCTGTTGTTTCGCGTGCGGCCGGATGACAAGGCATTCATTCAGCATATGGGAGAAAAGCCTTACGAGATTCATCTTGTTGAGTTCGACAGTGAGCAGGATCTGGAGAACTTCAAGAAGGACGAAGAACGAAAGAAGTTTGTACATCTAAAGGAAATGTCGATCAAAGAGTCGGTGATGATTCTTGGAAACAAACTATAGAGAGGGACATTCACGATTCATTTCGTATATTCAATTCGCCATCCCAAAAAAATGTCACACCCGGTACGGTCAAACTCCCGACATGCCCGATGGGTAAGAATTTCCCACGGTGTTATCACCGTGAGCTTTCTTAGTCTCGCCGTTACAGGTTTCTATATACTGATGGTGCATCCCCGGCTATATTGGGGCGAAGTTGGAAACGATCTTACGCCGGCATTCATAGAACTCCCCATCAGCCGCAATTACAAGCACAATGGCTGGGACGAAAAGTTTGCCTACTTCGATACTTCAGGGTCGCCTGTTAGTGCAAGCAGAACTTATGACATATTTAATGAGAATGGATGGGGCAGGAGCCTCCATTTTCTGTCGGCCTGGGTCCTTGTGATTACCGGCTCTATATATATAGGATCAGGACTGATCACACGCCATTTTGGTAAACGCATGCTGCCCTCAGCCGATTCCTTTTCTTTTCGAAACCTGTGGCGTGAATTCATTGACCATCTTCGGTCACCCCGGTCAATGGGTAATGGTACTCAGTATAATCTTTTGCAGCGGATAACTTATCTGGGAGTAATCTTCGTATGTATGCCTGTCGTGGTGATGACCGGATTGGCTATGTCGCCTGCAGTAGCGGCTGGTTTCCCCATTATCGTCAGCATGTGGGGTGGAACACAGTCTGCCAGAACCATTCACTTCTTTGCCTCAATAGCCGTGGAGTTGTTCCTGGTAGTACATCTGGTGATGATCATTATCACCGGATTCATACAGAATATGAAAGCAATTGTAATCGGGAAATGATATGAAAAAGTCGGCGATCATAACGAGGAGGCAGGCTTTAGTTACCGGTCTTGCAGGCATGGGAACCCTTTTGTTTCAGCAATGCTCAAGGCCGACACCACCCAATTATGGCAACATTCTTCGAATGGGTGACAACTTTACCTATATCGCACAGCGCACTTTGTTGCCCGGACAATCGCTTGCCAAAGAATATCGGTTCGCTGATATTTCCTCTATGCCTGCAACCGGCACGACGAACCCTGCAAAGTACAGCGAAGCATACGATCAGTTACAGCGAAATTCTTTTGCCGACTGGCAATTGAGAATCGAAGGAAGTGTTGACCGCCCTGGCTCCTTATCCCTTGACGACCTTAAAAAATTCATATCAAGAACGCAAATCACGAAGCATCATTGTGAAGAAGGCTGGACTGCAATAGCCGAATGGACAGGTGTTCCGTTATCGTCGGTGCTGCAACACGCGGGTATCAAAGCTTCGGGGCGGTTCGTGAACTTCCACTCATACGACGGATGGATCGATAGCATTGATCTTTATGATGCCTTTCATCCACAGACAATTCTGGCCTATGGTATGAACGGAAAATCGCTGACAGTTCCGCACGGCGCTCCAGTGAGACTCAGAATTGAAAAGCAGATCGGCTTCAAAAGCATGAAGTACATTCACAAGATCGAAGTCACCGATGAGTTCGTTGATCATGGCGACATTGGCTGGGCCTGGTACAATGGGATTTAGTTTACTATGCGACGCCGGTCATTCGATGAAGTTGCTGTGACTCCACCCACTTCGGTGCACCACTAGCCCGGAAGTTGGCCACAGCACTACCTTCCATGTGGGCCTTCCAGTCGGCCTCGGTCGTCCATCGCTCTACAAATATTAAGATGCGCGAGTCATCAAGAGATTGATTCAGTTCGTATAACTCGCATCCCTTTTCCATTCGTGTTTCAGCTACAAGCTTTTCCTGGGCAGCGCGAAGATCGTATTGATGTCCATCAATGGCGGTAATCACGGCGATAACAATCAGTTTTGAATCAGCGGACATAGTTGAGACGTATTTTTGATAATGCTTACTCTTTCAAAGCTATAAAGATTTAACAGACAGGGACTATCTGCAACGAGCCTTTCCTTGTTGTTACTTTTTGACGAGATTTATTCCTCAATCTGATAATATGCTTGGACTTCGCACAACAATCTATAAAGTACCCGATCTCAGCAAGGCTAAGGAATGGTACACGCGCGCATTTGACGTAAAACCTTACTTTGATGAGCCATTTTACGTGGGCTTTAATGTGGCCGGATATGAACTGGGACTACTACCCGAAGGCACCGGCAACTCGACGGCAGACAATGTCTTGTCGTACTGGGGCGTTAGTGATATTCAAAAGAGTTATGACAAGCTCATTTCACTTGGTGCTTCAGAGCATGAAAAGCCAACAAACGTAGGAGGTGAAATTGTAACTGCGACCGTCCGTGATCCCTGGGGCAATGTGATTGGATTGATTTTCAATCCGGAGTTTAAGCTTCCGTAGCAGAACCGGCCAGCAGAAAAAAAAACAATTATTTGGCGTTTACCTGGAATGCGCGTTCGCCGTTTTGTTCGACTTCCCTGATTGTCCGGAGTTGTTTTAATTCGGACAGCATGGTATTGAGGGCAGCTTCATTTTCTTTACCAAGATGGGAAACGAGCTCTGAATAAGTCTTTACGGAATTGGGGGCTTTTCTGAAATCAGTAATGAAATTGAGAATGTCGATCTTCTTCATAGGATAGGTCCATTTGAAACTGGAAACGGAAACATCCGTGCCAGGGTTACGTGTGTTCTGCCAACCTTAATATTGATTCGGCAGGCGGTCAGACGCCTAAATATATTAACTTTAGTGTTATTGGTACCGGTTGTTCATCATTCATTCAAAAACGTTTGCCATGATAAAGTCAATTGCTCGTTACATTCTTTTGATCGCGATTCCATACTCAGGATGGGCTCAGCACATGCCGGCCAACATGATGAATGCCGGCGCAGGGACGAACATCACAGACCATATGCTGATTATGGATTCGCGGAAGTCTGTGAACCCGCCGGATATAGTTATTGAGGGAAGTCCCTATTCATCTCCTGATTTTGCATCTGCATTCATTCGTGCCAAACGCGGTACCTTCAACGATGTGCCGGCACGCTACAATGCAGCGGACGATAATCTTGAGTATCAATTGAAGGGGACCACTTATGTTGTCATGCCAACCCCCAATATTATGCTGGTTAAGTTTGATACGTACAGTATGATCGTTGACAAGCTTGCGTCACGTGACAATAGCTATGCATTTTATATAAGACTCGACAGCGGAAAGGCGACACTGTTAATGAGGAAGCCTATTCAGTTCAAAGATGCAGTAGCTCCCAAGGCGATTGAAACGGAAGGCAAACCCGCACGCTACGTAGAAAAGCAAGTAGAATACTACATTAAGGTAGATAACGAGATCCCCCGGCCATTCAACAATCCCAAGAAGTTGGTGGCCATGCTTCCCGATCATCAACAGGAGCTGGAAAAATTTATCTCCGACAATAAGATTTCCAAGAACCCGCAAGAATTAACAAAACTCGTTGCCTACTACAATTCTTTGTAGGTTTAGCTAAGCCTTTTGCGGTATGCCAGTTTTCTCCGGCATACTCTCAATTAATCTCGTCGTCTTTGCCGGTGCTAAAAAAATCTTTGTGCCACCCGTGACTTTTCACGCTGCACACGATTTTACTATCAAATACACCAACTTTATCAGGCGCAGTGGAAGGCGTGACTTCCACCTTGAACCTTATTGACAAGGGATCACGACTTCCTGTTGCCTGGAATCTGGAGTATGACATTTACCTAAATCCAAGCAACATGAAAACAGGTTCAAATGAATCACGGTCCTGGGAAGACATTATCTTCGAGAACCGAAATCACGAGTATGGTGCTTATGCAGTTCGCAAAGCCTATCCATCAAATGTCAACAGAGCCACCACGGTAACTCTTGGGCTGGCTGCAGCAATCGCGGCGTATTCATTTGTGGCGACCAACAAACGATACATACCGAGTATGCCCGTTGATCCTCCGGTTATCGATCTCGGATCAGTGGTTGAAATAATTCCGATCAAAAAAATCGAACCACCTGCAACAAAGATTCAACAAACAAGAGGAGAACTTCCACCTGTTGCAACGGCTGAGCCTGTCAAGGAGGCAGTGATACCTGATGAGCCCCAGACCTTTCAGCCAGGAAGTGAAACAGGCACAGATGCTCAAACTGTCACCGGTGTACCCGGAGGGGAAATTCAAACTGTTGTGGAGGCACCCCCCGTTGAGATCGTCGACCCGATCTTCTTGAATCCCGAAGTAGGCGCGTCATACAAGGGAGGACTGGAAGCAATGGCGAGATTTGTATCAAGGAATCTACGCTATCCCGCTATAGCCAGAAGAATGGGAATTGAAGGAACCGTATACATTGGATTCATCGTGGGTAAGTCAGGTGAGATATTAGAAGCAACAGTAATCAAAGGTATACATGCATCATGCGACGCTGAGGCACTTCGGGTGGTGAATCTTATGAAAGATTGGAGTCCTGGAATGCAGGCTGGCGCTCCGGTAAAGGTGAGAATGGTACTTCCGATCAAGTTTACACTTCAGCAATGAGTTAGCGGTCAGTCAACAGTTAGCGGCAATTGTGGTCTGTTGATTTGGGGCGGGACTTTATCCGCCAGGTTCCAAATCAACAGATCAAAACATCTTCAAATATTACAAGAGCATTTTTTCCCAGATTGGTTATGAGTTTCTGGAAATGGATTGTAAACATTCATCATAACCTCATTTAACGCAATATGCACCGATTGCAATACGCGGCACGGCAATCGCAATGTGCACGATATAACTTTTTATTACATGAAGCTTACCACCCTTGCCGCGGCTATAGCCCTATGTCTGCCGGCAACAATCTCCAATGCAAAAGCACACAACCCTGTTTCAGTGCTCGCCGTACGAAATGATCTTTTTTACTTTAGAGTCGACCGTGCATTAAGAGGAGCCCTCGTTGAAGTTTATTCTTCATCCGGAGAGCTGATTTTTTCAGATACGGTCAGGCATAACAAAATGCTGATCGACTTCTTTGAGAATAACGAAGACGATTATACGATAAAGATCAAATCGAAATGCTCAGAAGTAAACTACCTCTATACAAAGTTTGATCCTGCCGGCATCGACGCCTTTAAACCGATAGTAAAACAGATACAGTAGCAGCAGATATCACAGCCAATACATCAATAAGCAACTCATTTGCTATATTTAGCGGCCAACCACTAAATATATGCTACGGCTTTGCCTGATCTTCATCCTGTTCATCACTTTGGGTGCTTGTAACAAGAAAGAACCTGTGGTCATTACACCACAAAATCTGCGGGAGGTTTTAACTGCATATGGCAAGGAGAATCCGGAAGATGAGGTGCTTATTGAGACATCCTTTGGAAACATCACTCTCAAACTCTATCCGGAGACACCGCTTCACAGAGCTAACTTTGTTAAGTTGATCAAGGACGGATACTATGAAGATGCTGACTTTTACCGGATCGTAGCGGAATTTATGATCCAGGGGGGCGATTTGAACAAGAAGCCTGGTTATAGAATCCCGGCAGAGTTCAATCCCAATTACATTCACAAGCGTGGGGCGTTATCTATGGCCAGAGTGGATGAGAACAATCCAGACAAAGAATCTTCGGGAGCGGAATTCTTTATTGTCCATGGCGAGCGATACATGCGTGAAGATGTGGAGATGGCCGCCCGCAACC
Source organism: Chryseolinea sp. T2 (assembly GCF_037203685.1). NCBI lineage: Bacteria > Pseudomonadati > Bacteroidota > Cytophagia > Cytophagales > Fulvivirgaceae > Chryseolinea > Chryseolinea sp. T2. The sequence continues at coordinate 294,481 of NZ_JBBCAU010000006.1, read as the reverse complement.
AGGGACTTACACTTACACCCGAACAAGTCGATACCTATGTGTCAATAGGTGGTTATATCTCGCTCGATAAGCAGTATACAACATTTGGTGAGGTAACATCAGGCATGGATGTAGTGGATAAGATCGCTACGGTAAAGGTGTACAATGAGGATAAACCGCTAAAGAAGATACCCTTTAAGATCTCCGTTGTGACTCGTTAAGCATCTGCCCAAGGCTGATCTCTCCATCACGATCATCAAATACTAGCCTCACAGGCCGTTTGATTGGCTCAGGAATACCATTGAAGCGCTTCACATACCAACGGTGACGGCATCAATGAACAGATCGTTGCCTTCCCGGTACTTATCCAAAACTTGTGATTACTTCTTCAGTGATTCAACAGTTACTTTAAGTCAATTCAAAGATGAATGAATGCTATTAAGCATGATAACATCACTTGAAGTGATCTTCGAACGTGGATTTATGTATGTATTGAATGAATAAATGATCGATTAAGGTGCTTCATGCAAAAAAGTTTCATCATTTAACTAATTATTGGGTTCATAATTTGTAAAGAGTGAAATATATGCCGTAACTTTATAGTATAGATAACATAACACCACGTTATCAAGGTTGACAATGTTAGTTAAGGAGTCTCATAGTCTTAAAACGTTAAGATTCTAAGGATGAGTTGCCCGGGTCATTACTCCTTCCACCATCAACGGAACCATAGTCCAAAGTCACTTTCACCCTGCAACTTTTTAATATGAGCTATAACAGCAAAACCTCCTCCCTAACCTTTGTCATCGTTTCGGCCGAAATCGCCGAGATAAGAATTGACGCAAGACAGAACAGCCGTTCGCTGTATTCCCGTAAAACATTTGCTAAAGACGACGTCATCGCCCAGTTCGGTGCCAAGGAAACCTTTAGTGAACCAACCTACCTTACCGTTCAGGTGGGAGATAATGAACATATTGAGCTGCTTCCTGAGTACCTGGAGTGCATCAATCACAGCTGCGAGCCCAATTGCTTCTTCAATACCACCACTTTGGAGCTTGTGGCATTAAAAGAAATCGCAGAAGATGAGGAACTGACGTTCTTCTATCCATCGACAGAATGGGATATGGATCAGGCATTCAAGTGCACTTGTGGCAATAAGGGCTGCATTGGCATGGTTAAAGGTGCCCGTTACCTGTCTCCCGAAAACATCGCTAAGTACCGTTTCACCGACTTCATTGCCGGTAAGCTCAAATCGATCCTGTAGCAAGTTACGCTCCCATGTCGCGTACGTCTCTTCCTGATATTGCTTACATCCCGCTTCACGAGCCTGATCAATCGATGCGTTTTGCCACCATGCGTTTCATCGATCAAAAGGATTCGTTCATAGTTTGGGTACTGGCCCCCTATCTCGAAACAGACGACCCCAACCTCAAGTATTACTACGACTATACCCAAAGCATCGCCGAATACCAGAAAGTCTTTGATGAGATCGGCTGTGAATGGAAATGGGCCAATGTAATGATCAACACGATCGACGAGGTTATCGGGGGAATCCGCCCAGGTTCAGGCAATAAAACTCCGATTGTCATTAACCTCTGCGATGGCGATGAGCTCAATAATATCCCAGGAGTATCGGTCATTGCTGTACTTGAAAAGCACGACCTGATATTTACCGGCTCCGACGATTTCTTTTATCGTATCACTACGTCGAAGATCCCTATGAAGGAGGCCTTCGACTTATATCATGTTCCAACTCCCAGATGGGATGTGGTAGGCGCTGATACGGATGCAAAGGAGTTGTTTAGCTCGATTGGCGAGACCCTGATTGTAAAGCCTGCGATATCGGCCGGAAGTCTGGGATTATCCATAAGGAATGTTGTAAGCACCCCGGAAGCATTCAGAGACATCGTAAGTGATATGCAAAACGGCTATCGCGGATGGAAGCTGGATACGGGCGGCATATTCGTTGAAGAGTTTATTGCCGGTCGGGAGTTTACAGTATTACTTGTCGGTTCATCAACACATCCGGAATCTATTAGCTTTTACCCGGCAGTAGAGCGCGTGTTCCATGAATCGCTTCCCGATCGCGAGCAATTCCTGTCGTTCGACCGTCTTTGGGAGACCTATGATGCTGAAACTCCTTTCGAAGACAACGGCAGCCTCTACAACTACAAGGAAGTAGAAGGCGATTTCGTTGACGAGTTGAAAAGAATCAGCTTACTGGCCTTCAAAGCCGTTGGTGGAATGGGTTACGGAAGACTCGATATTCGTATGGATAAGCATACGGGTAAGTTATACGTGCTCGAGATCAATGCTCAATGTGGATTAAGTGAAGATGAGAACTATACTTCTATTGGCGCTATTTTGAGGTTTGCCAAAAAATCTTTTACTTATTTGATAATTGAAATTCTTCAAGATGGATTAACGCGTTATGGGGCAAAACATAGCGCTTGATAATAAATGAAAATCTGCGTACTTCAGCCTGATTATTCAACGACGGATGTAGACTATAAGAATTATGATCCCCCAAGGAACCTGAGTCACCTATTACCCAACGACCAGGTTGATCACATCTTCCTTAATAAGCTCACCACTTACAAGCAACTCAAAGCACTGAGCAAGCGTGGTTACGATATATTCGTTAACCTCTGTGAAGGATACCTGGAATGGGAAGTGCCGTCTATTGATGTTATCCAGACGATGGACCTGCTGAATCTGCCTTATACAGGTCCGAATACGACATTGTATGATCCGCCAAAGCCATTGATGAAGTACGTGGCTTACTGCGCCGGAGTGAAAACACCTGCGTCGGTTGAGATCAATTCCGTCTATCAGATCGAGGAAGTTGTAGATAAACTGAAGTTCCCTATGTTCGTGAAGCCTGCCAAGGCTGGCGATAGTTTGGGAATCGATGAACGTTCGCTGGTGAATAATGCCGATGAACTTGAAACCAAAATCCGTTCGGTGATGGAAGAGTACGAGGAGATCCTCGTCGAAGAGTACATCGATGGACGCGAATTCACGGTCCTGGTGGCTGCGAGCAAAGATGGCCGCAGCTGCAAGAGCTATAAGCCAATCGAGTATGTCTTTCCCGAAGGGCGCACCTTCAAGACTTATGCGCTGAAGACTTCAGAGCTACATCCTAACTGCAATGTGCCGGTGCACGATTACAAGATCGAGCGCAAATTGAAAACGGCATCCGAACAGGTTTTCACAGCCTTTGGTGGTGTAGGATACGCCCGTCTCGACTTCAGGATGGATAACAACAACGAGATTTACTTCCTTGAAATCAACTTCACCTGCTCTGCATTCTATGAAAATGGATATGAAGGTTCGGCTGATTACATCCTGAATAACGATCCTGCCGGCAAGTCAGGCTTCTTAAAGCAGATCATCAATGAAGGTATTGCCCGTCACAAGGCAAAGCAGAAAAAATATACACTGAAAGGAAGTCAGGTATCCGGATACGGAATCTTTGCCAATCAACGCATCCGTAAGAATGATGTCATCTTTTCGGGAGAAGGTCTGTCACAGCGGATTGTTTCAAAGCGCTTCGTTGAAGATAACTGGAACGACCGCCAAAAGCTGGACTTCCGTCACTATGCTTATCCCATCAGCAGCGAGGTATATATCCTTTGGGATGAGGACCCGGTGAACTGGGCGCCTCAGAATCATAGCTGCACACCGAATACTGCATACGATGGCCTGAACGTGATCGCTATACGCGACATCCGCGAGGGTGAGGAGCTTACAGTAGACTATGCGTTGTTCATCGACGAAAGCATGGAGCCGTTTGCCTGCCAGTGCGGAAGTGAGAACTGCCGTGAGATCGTGTTTGGGAACAAGGAGAATGCGATTCGTAGGGTGAGGGTGGAGCGATAGGATCTCCAATTGATAATTGATAATTTACAATTGATAATTATTGACGGCCCCTTTTTGGGGCCGTTGCGCTTTAATTTGCTTACCGATCGACTTAATTATTACATTCCATTCGTCGACGGAGAGTTCCACAATGGCCAACTATTGAATCTCCCTGTTAACATTAGGTGTTCCGTTGATTCAACTAGTCCCTTCAACATAAAAACGGGCCGGTAGGCCCACCGTAATTGTCAATTATCAATTGTCAATTATCAATTCTTTTCCCATTCTGGACCACCACTTTCCAATTCTGGCTACCCTAACCGCCTTTTAACCAGTACAATTACGTACCATCAGTTCAAATTCGCGTACCGCAACGTTGGGCCTTAAATTTGACTATTTGAGACGCCAATCTCTGTGAAACGCATTTTTGCGACCATATCCCTTTTGGTGTGCCTCAGCACCGCGTTCGCGCAAGACAAGAAGTCGGTGGTTATCGGCTCTTTGATCGACCGTCCCAACGCCTTATTGGTGATCAGCCCTCCCGGTGGTAATCAGGGCTTTTTGCTCCCTCAGCTAAGTTCATCACAGCGTCTCTCTATCAGTCCGGCGTCTCCTGTGGATGACGGGTTAATGGTATTCGACCTGACAGAAAAGTCCTTCTATTACTGGAACAATAGCGCATGGGTTAAAGGCCTTGGGGAAGCGGGCAGTCAATCGCTCGTTTACGACGCGGCAACGCAGCGGCTCACCATTTCGGGTAGCAATAACGTGGACCTGTCGACTTTGAAGGAAGTACCCGTTCAAACCGGCCAGGCCGGAAAATACCTCACAACAAATGGTACTACCCTGAGTTGGGCGAACATCGCTTCTCTTGGCGATATCACAGGAATCACTACTTCTGCCGGATCAGGTCTGACCGGTGGCAATACCTCCGGTGATATCAACCTTGCAGTTAATACAGATGGCACAACGGTATCGGTAAACGGTGGCAATCAATTACAGGTAAGCGATGGAGGTATCTCGACGAATAAGCTGGCAAACAACTCCGTAACATCAGCGAAGATCGTTGACGGAACGGTCACAGGCGCCGACCTCGCTGCCAACTCAGTAACATCGGCTAACATTCTCGATGGAACAGTATCGAACACCGACCTCGCCGTAAATTCCGTTAACTCATCCACGATCGTGGATGCTTCAGTTACTGGTGCAGACCTTGCAACGAATTCGGTTACAACAACGAACATCCTTGATGGTACGATATCAAGCGTTGACCTGGCACCCAACTCTGTCACCTCGTCGCATATTGTTGATGGGACAATTGCCAATGCAGATCTGGGTTTAAATTCAGTTACTACCAACAACATTGCCGATGGTACAGTAACTGCTGCAGACATTGCCGACGGCACCATCACTTCAGTTGATATTCTCGACGGCACGATTAACTCCATCGATATCGCAGATGGCAGTATCACAAGTGCCAAAATACTCGATGCAACTATCGGCAACGCCGACATTGCCAATAATGCGATAACATCAAATCAAATACAGGATGGAACTGTAGTGACCGCTGACCTCGCTTCAGGTGGTGCCTCAACTGTATTGACGACGAACAGTTCCGGTGTTGTTTCATGGGTCCCACAATCAACATTTGGGGACAGTCAAACACTCTCACTCACGGGTAATTCACTTTCTATTTCAAATGGCAATGCTGTCACTCTTACGACTGCGGGAGAAGTATCCGGTCCTATTGATGCAATGACTATAACACCAGGCGGTGCTAATCAGGTGTTGATGACCAACCTTACAGCAACTGATGCGCTGTGGGTCACTCCAGGCGGTGATGTTACCGGAAGCCCCGCTAACAGCACAGTTTGGCGAATCAGAAATAACCCAGTTGCGTCCACTGCCCCGGCCGTTGGTGATGCGCTCGTTTGGGATGGTACTGCATGGACACCTACGAGTGTCGCTGGCGGAAGCCCGACAACCCAGTTCTACTCACTCGATCCCAGTAGTTTCCAGGGCATGCAACCCGATGGAAACAAGGATGCTTCGCTGGGATTGATGGAAACTACTAATGGACAGTACGCTTTTGCTTTTGAGGATTCCAGGACGATTGTTGCGCCGGTAAATCTGCCTCATGGAGCAGTCATTCAGAATATCACCGTCTACTACGAAATCACGAATATTATCGGCGTCCTTACGCCCATCAACGTGAGGATGATTCAGAAGAACCTGGGTGGTGGTTTAAACATTGATGTGGGTGTTGTTGTTATCGCTCCGCTACTTAGCGTCGGCGTTACACAGCAATCGCAGTCGTTCAGCCACACAGTAGACAATTCTACAAGCTCGTACCGCCTGCTCATCAAATTTTCCCACCTGATCGATGCTGACGAGGCATCGGAGGCAACACAGAGGATATATGGTGTCAGAATACAATATCTGAAATGACACCTTTGCACCGATATCATCTATGGCTCTTGCTTACCGTTGGGATAGCAGCAAAGAGTCATGCACAGGTGCACAACTCTTCCAATCTATATGTTGGTAGCGACGTTGAGATACATGTAGAAGGATCTGTTTCAAATTCGGGATTTGTGCAGAACCAGGGCGAACTGCGGGTTACAGGTGACTGGCTAAACACCAACGTCTACCAGGGCCTTGGCCGTCTTACGTTAAATGGAAATACAACGCAACGCCTAAGTAACAACGGCAACAGCATTTATTCACTTCGCGTCAATACGACGGGAATTGTCGACTGGCAGGACAAGCTTGTTATTGACAATCGCCTGGACCTGACTTCAGGAAACATACGTATTGCTGACCCTAATTCGATAACCCTTGCAGCAACAGCCACAGTCGCCGGCGGATCGCCCAGCAGCTTTGTGGAAGGTCCCATGGTTGTTCGCGGAACGGGATACAAGTTTATGCCCATAGGTACCAATAGCGGGTATTATCCTGTTGAATTTCTTGATGTGTCGGGTATCGATCCCGTTGTGAAGGTGGAGGCGTTCGATCAGATGCCTGCGTTCAGACTTGAAGGTTATGGTCGCGTTACATCGAACGTTTACTGGCAGCAAACAGTTTTGAGTGGGACATTCTCGGGAAGTCCTGTTGCTCTTGGCTATGATTTGCCCTCTGATGCCGCAGATGGAGCATTGGCTGTGTATCAATCGCCGGCACAATCCGATGTCTTCACGGATGCAGGTAACTCTTCCATTTCAAATTCTAACGGAATAGAGAAAATCACCACTTCCGGAGCTGTTACCGGATCTTTGTTATTGATAGGCGAGCGCGTCGTAGTGGCGCCAGGCTCTGAAGCATTTTATTTTCCTTCTTCAATCTCTCCGGATGCTGCCGATCCAAACAATCGAACAGTGAAGGTGTTCGGTGAGCAGCTAACGGAAGATGGATTTCAATTTGTTGTGTTCAATCGCTGGGGTCAGCAGGTATTTGAATCGCGGTCGCTGGAGTACATGACGACTACCGGCTGGAGCGGTCAGCAGCAGGCAGGTGGCATTCTCGCATCGGGTGGTTATCCGTATATGCTGATGGGCAAATTCAAGAATGGAGAAACGTTGCGGCAAAAGGGAATGATATCTGTTGTGCGATGACGTTGCGTATAACGATAGCGTTGGTAGTAACTCTTCTGCTTATAACAGGCAGTGCCTTCGCGCAGATGCCGACATTCTCGCAGTACTATGCGTCAGCAATGTATCTCAGTCCGGCACTTACCGGTCTGGAGAAGGACGTGTACATGGGCATGAACTATCGCTCACAATGGTCGGGTGCTGGCATACCGTTTTCCACTTTTCAGTTCAGCTTTATATCGCCCGTTCTGAAGCCGGGCACGCGCACAAAGCACCTTGGCGGTTTGGGTGCCACGTTTTACAATGATGTGGCAGGACCCGGGAAGGAATTTAAGAACAACGCATTGATGGTGTCGGGAGCGTATAACTTCCACCTCACGCGCTTCGGTAATAATATTGTATCGGTTGGCCTGCAGGCCGGCGCGATGCAACAGCGCGTCAATGCCGATGATATGCGATGGGCAAGTCAGTATTCACCGGACATCGGCTACGACCCTTCCCGTCCAGGTGAAGCAGGCAGCATCAATAGTCAGGTAATTAATCCGTTGCTAAACACAGGCGTAATGTGGTCGTACACTACTCGTGGCCGGCTGTCTTCACGCAGTTTCTCAGCATTCAATGGCATTGTCGTTTCGAACCTGTTGCCGATGCGGAGCTATACCGGCGAACAGGAGCCTAACATGATGTTGCTGAAAATTCATGGAGGCATTTCTTCTTTGTGGAAACGCGTTCTTGAGATCTCGCCGAACTATATGGTCCAGTATCAAAACCACGCATACGAAGTCAATCTAGGAGCTTACTTTAGTTATTATCTGCAACCACCGTTTCTGGAAAACTCTCAGCGAACGAAAATATTGATTGGAGGCTGGTATCGTCTTCAGGACGCTGTGATCGTCTCAGCGGGAATCAGTACCCGCTCATGGAACTTTGGCTTCAGCTACGACAACAATGTTTCCTCGCTGACGCGCGCATTTGGATATGCAAATGCATACGAAGTGTCACTGGCATACAAAATCATTGTGAGCAAGGGATTCAAACGTTTTTCATCACCTCTAATTTAAAGATGGAATGAAAGGAGCGTCGCGAATTACCACGATCAGGATTGCATCAACTAAAGCGTTGTTATTAACATGCCTGATAGTGTTCAATGTGGCGGGTACCGTTACAGCGCAGGATGAACGCACTATCCGGGCACTGAAAGCGGAGGCGGATGAATATTACGACGGAGAACAATTTCACCTTGCTACGGAACGATATCGTGAAATCTCCAACCTTAATGCAGGTAACGCAGACGTTGTATATCGGCTTGCAGAGTGTTATAGAAGGACTTTCAATTACCCGGAGGCAGAGGCCTACTACCTGAAGACGCAATACAGCGCCGCGTCGCAGTATCCTCTGGCGCTATACTATTACGCACTTATGTTGAAACTCAACGGAAGTTTCGACGAGTCAATTCAGTATTTCACTGCATTCATAGGTCAACATCAGGATCGCGACTACAGGGATTTTGTCGAGCAGGCCATCATTGACCGCTCAGGTTGCCAGTCTGCGAAAGAGGCGCTCTCCTCATCTGCCAGCACGTATCCGATGGTGTCGCTTCCATTCAATTCGAAATTCAACGACTTCGCACCTGCCGTTCGCGACAGTCTCAACCTGGTAATCACCAGTAGCCGAATTCTGTCCAATCGTCAGTCTATCGATGAACGATTCGGGGAAGGATTCACCGATAACTACTACTTCCAGAAGGCTGGAGGCGTTTGGTCCGACAAGACACGCCAGTTGTTTAGTGTAACGAATACCAGGTTCAATGATGGTAGCGGTTGCTTTAACAGCAAGGGTGATAAGTACTACATGACGGTTTGTGGTGTAGGCGGACCCGCTTGTCGCATTTATGTTTCGGAATGGAAGAATAACCACTGGAACGAGCCCGTATTGTTGAATGATAATGTAAATTTCAAGGAGTTCGAATCGAGGCAGCCGGCAATTTCAAAAGGCGGCGACTCGCTTGTGTTTGCGTCGAACAGACCAGGCGGAGCTGGCGGATTTGATCTTTGGCTTTGTGTGAATTCTGGTGCCGATAATTGGGGTCCCGCGATGAACATGGGTACCAACTACAATACAAAGCTCAATGAAGTATCCCCATCATTCACGACGTTTCCCAATATCCTGTTCTTTGCTTCTGATGGCCACGAAGGGCTGGGTGGTCTGGATCTATATATGGCGAAACGGTTATCGACAGGAGAGACAATCCTGTACAACCTTGGATTGCCATTTAACTCAAATCGCGACGATGCGTTCCTGAACATCGAAGAGCACACTTTATACTGGAGCAGTAATCGCACAGAAGGACTGGGCGGCTTTGATGTGATGGCAGTCAAAATTCCGTCGATAGCATCATTTGTTTCCCGAATGAGCCTGAAGAACCGTAACGCCCGTCGGGATATCATGCTGCAAAAGCGCGTGGAAACCACAGAAGTGGCAACACTTCAGGCATCGCGTCTGGATGAGCGCATCGACTACGACAAATTATCGTCGGAGAAGCAACGCATCGTTGATTTGCTTGTCGAGCAGTACGTGGCTGGTAAGAAACCGAGCGCTGCTGACTTCGGTGTTCAGTCCGGCGACTTTGATCAGTTGGAACGCGTGGCACGGATACGTTATGCGCAAATGTTGGCGGGTACCAGCGGTTTCCGGAAGGTCCCGGTTACCCGAGGTGCCGGGTCAATCATTACGGCTATGGTATCCGACTCTACGACGCATAATCCTCTTTCTGATGTGCGTGTAGTTCTTATGGATGAATACGGACAACTGCTGAAAATTACTCATGCCAACGCCGAAGGCAGGGTACGTTTCACCGGTGTCGCAGAAGGAGTATATCTTCTGCGTGCGGACCGTTCTTCCCCAACCGAACGACTGGCAAAGATATCAGACATCAGCGTTTCAAAACCGGAAGTCCTGGCAAGTACGTCACGCCTGGAGAACATCTACTTTGACTTTGACCATTACAAGCTAAGGGCTGAAGCCAAACGGGCCCTCGATCAACTGGCAGATTATCTTGTACGCACACCTGGGGCACAATTGGAGTTGTTTGCATTTGCCGACGACGTTGGAACAACTCAATACAATCTGAAGCTATCTCAAAAGCGAGGCGAGTCTGTGGCTGCATATCTCCGGTCAAAAGGAGTCGATCAGACGAGTATTGCTGTCGTGGCAAAGGGCAAGCAAAGTGTACAGGAAGCAAGTGCTGTCTGGCAACGTCAGTACAACAGACGTGTTGAGCTGAATATGAACGGCTCTACGGGTAGTTTTTCTGACGGCAGCCGGACAGGAATTCTAAAGAAGGCAACGGACCTGAAAACGCTTTCGCAACAACTAGGCGTATCGACCTCTATATTGCGCGACCTGAATGGAATTGCTGATGATGGAGCATTAAAGGCCTACCAACCGATACGGCTACCCGCGGAGGCAGCTTCAAAGACTGCAGATCTGGTAATCTATTAGGATGAATCGCTTGCGAACGATGACGATCATTTGCCGATTAAGATGAACCCACCCCAGGCAGAAGGATCGCTATATTTCTTCCTGACATCGCGCTGCGCGTTCGCGAGAGCTTCATGAATATTGGAAGTCGTCATCAGATAGGTGTAGAACTGTGTCATGAGCTCACGCGTGATGTTGTCATCAACCTTCCATAAACTGATCATTACGTTCTTTGCTCCTGCCTGGAGAAATGATCGCTGCAATCCGTACACTCCCTCGCCGATTTCGATGTTGCCAAGCCCAGTCTCACATGCAGACAACACAACGAGTGAGGTACCCGCCAGGTCGAGGTTGGTTACTTCATAGGCGGTAAGAATGCCATCATCGCTGAATTCCGTTGTTTCCTGCTGCAGGCTCTTGTTTGCTCCGGCGAGCATCAGCCCGTTGTTAAAGGCAAGGTCCTTTTGAAACTCATTTCCCGGATTGATGTTCCTGACAGTAAAGTATCCATGTGTTGCGACGTGTAGAATGTCCGTTGCGCGTACAGCTTTCAGGTTCTGCTCGCTTGCCTGGTCGTTCATTTTCACCATTGTACTCCAACCTTTTCCTTTCAGCAATCCATCGATACTCTGAACCTCAGCACGGGTGCCTGGCAGCGGAAGATAGCGAACAGCGTTTCTGGTTTTAGCAGTTGCTGTTGCCGTGCCGTCGAAACTTGGATCACCGAAAAGTACCGCACGCTTTCCCTGCAGCAATTTTGTTTGCTGTCCAACATATTGTGCAGGACTTAACAAGTAATGTATTTCATGCCGGTCTGCTATAAACAAATTGGAACCCGGCTCGCGAATGGTGTTCAGGTTGATCTGATGATAAACGCCATCCGACGAAAAGTATACCTTCTTTTTGTCCCGAAGTGCTGTTGAAATGTCTTTCCAATAGACATTATATGAAAGTTCATCGGCGACTACATAGGTTAGCGCGTTCCGGTAATAGCTAAGGTTTCGGCCCTCCATGTTCCTTCCATCTTTCATCAGCACAAGTTTTGGATTGGCTTTCGTTTCCTGTGTGGTGATCAAAGCAGCGTAATAAACACTGTCGGTGAAGCCGAACATGGCTCGCATTCCGCTTTCCGTCAGGAGACGACGCAAATCATACTTGCGGTAACGGACAATTTCCACGAGCGCTTCGTCACCGGGCATGTGGCTTTGAACATCAGACCAAGCTGCTTGCTTGTCCTGAAGATTTGAGGCGACCGTTTCACTTGTTTTAAGGCTGATATTTTTTTGCAACGCATCGATCTCCTGTTCAAGCTGGGCAGTCGAAACGGAAGACTGCGATAGTTCTCCCAATGACAGTTGATATAAATAACCAAGCTGCTCCCTCTTCTGCCGCAGTAGATTGGCCTGACGTGCGAGAACGGTGTCCCTTTTTTGCTCAATGATGTCGCTGCGATGACGCTGCGTGAAGAACCGCAGTGATTTCAGAGTAACCTGGTTATTGAACACCTGAGTAAGTAATTCTGGATTTCGCGTGGAGGCGCGGAAGGCAATTGAATTGAAACGCTCAAAATCTTCCTTCATTCGTCGGTAAAATTGTACCTGCTCGCTTTCACTAAGATTGGGGAAAATGTACTTCACCTGGCGTAGCGCTAATTCCGACGCCTGCGAGAACAGAGGAAGAGCCTTGTTCTGCTCTCCCAATTCCCAGTATACAACGGCAAGGTTACCCGCAATGTCCGAAAGCTGCACCGAGGTCGGACCATATACCTTCTTGCGGATATTATATGCTTTCTCATAAAGCGTGGAAGCCTCTTTGAACTGGCCAAGCGTCGTCAGCAATACGGCCTGGTTATTCATGATCGTCGCAGCGAGGTCAGTTTCTGTCAGCTGATGTTTGTTCACAAGAAGCAAGGCCTTGTCAAATTGCTGTTTTGCTTTTGCAGCTTCGTGATTGGCGCGATATGCTGTACCAAGATTGTTGAGTACAGTCAGATATCCTGGGTTCGACTCGGAAACCGTTGTCACCATCTGTTGCTCGACCTGTTGATACTGAGCAATCGCTTCTTTTGTTTGGCCAAGACCCAAATGAATGCCCGCTATGTTGCTCTGGATCGTCAGCGAGTTTGCAGACTTGATCCCATAAACTTTTTGACAAAGGGGAAGTGCCTGCTGATAGTAGACAAGTGCTTTCTCGCGCAGCCCTAGTTTTTCATACAGTGAGGCCAGGTTATTTAACACTCCGATGAGCATGGCATCATCTACAGGCTTCCTGGAATTTAATTGACGCTGAGCATCGAGTAATTCTTTTTCGGCCTGATTCAGGTTGCCTGTTTCGAGATGATTAAGAGCTGTTTCCTGTAACCAGTGAAGGCGGAGGGCGTCCGCGCTGGTAACCAGCGGTCGCATCGCCTCAAGTACATGCATTGCCTCATTGTGACGACCGTCCTTACGTAAGAGACGGGCGCGTGTGATTTGCCATTCAGCACTGGTAGTCTGAACTCCAAACCTCTTATCGTTAAGTAATGCCAGTGCAGCGGCCGGCGTGTCAGTAGACTCGTAGAGTGCCGAAATTCCTTTTAAGGCTGGAACCACCAGTTCTTGCGCCGTGGTGGCATCGTTCAATACTTTGAGATATAGTTCCTCAGCCTCTTTGTAGTGTTGCTGCTCGAAATGGATGGAGGCGAGGTTAAGATAAGCTCGCTGCAAATCCGCAGCCTGTGGATCACCACCTTCGGACGCAATGGTTATTACCTTAGCAAGTGACTTCTCAGCATTTTTGTAGTCGCCAATTTTAGCATAGGCGAGACCCAGGTCGTTCAGTATTGTGAGATAGTTCTCATCATAGATACCAAGGTCGTACAGGGCTGCCTTTTCAGCCTTTACCAGGAATGGTATAGTTTTCGCCCACTGGTTTCCCCAGTAACGTTGCGCGCTATCGTATTGAACCTTCCAATCAGGAGTTTGCGCGTGCAGGACAGTGGCGGATATCCACAAAAAAACGACGAGACATCTTGTCATGCGAAGCTTAAAAAATGAGCACCCTGAAAACAACAAATTTAAGCATCAGTCCTCTCATGTCAGCACCGCTGGTGACACCATTATGTAGTCGGCAGTTTTTTGGTTTTTTTAATCGTTCAAATGCGGTAAATTATCAATGACTTTCCCCTCTGGTAAGCCCATTCTTTCAGCTGACCGCAGACATGATAAATATTATTCGAAAAAAGGCTAAACGGAAAGCACATCGGCTGGCATTGGTTGCAGTCTTGCTGTGCTGCCAGACACTTGCTTTTGGCGCCGACGTGCCTGCATCCACTCCTTTCTGGCTGTGGTCACTCCTGGGGCGATTACATCCAATGATCGTTCATTTCCCCATAAGCCTCATTCTGGTGGTGTTTCTCCTCGAAGCATTGCAGTGGGTGCGCAAAACTCTGGACATGCGCGCGGCGATAAGAGTTCTGCTTGTAGTGTCGGTGTTGTCGTCCATCGCAGCCGTTGTGTTCGGATTGCTTCTCGCGAATACAGAAACATATGGAAGCGATATTCTTCCTGTCCATCAATGGGCCGGTATTGCTACGATGATCCTTGCAATTGCCTGTTGGTGGGCGAGCCGTTCCTCGTCTGTTCAAGTATTCAGAACGTTGTTGATTCTTACCGTGGTATCGGTGATGGTAGCAGGTCACTATGGCGCTTCACTCACACACGGCGAGGACTATCTCAGTGGAGCCTTTCATCAGGAGGAGCCGGAGTCTGACGAACAGACCATGGCAATAGTTGCTACCTCCGGACCACTGAATGATGCTCAGGTGCAGGAACTCAATCTGCAGGTACGCACTATACTGGCACATGAATGCTTCAATTGCCACGGTCAGGCTAAGGTAAAGGGAGAACTTAGACTAGATACGAAGGACCACCTGTTCAAAGGCGGAAAGCATGGAGCGGTCGTCGTTCCCGGGAAACCTTCGGATAGCGAATTGATCAGGCGTGTAAAGCTTCCCCGCAATCACAAGGATGCGATGCCTGAAAAGGGGGATGGCTTATCTGCCGCACAGATTAAGCTCCTCGAGTTCTGGATTGAGAAAGGGGCACCATGGCCTGATGGACCATTGAAAAGTATTTACCGCGTTGCCGCGCTGGAGCCACGTATGCCTGATATTCCAGCCGTTGCAGGTAACAGAACAGCTCCCGTCGATCGCTTCGTTGATGCTTACTTCGCAAAAAACAGTATTGCCTGGCCGGCAATTGTAGATGATCACACTTACATTCGCCGTGTCTATCTCGATGCCGTTGGTTTGATCCCACCTGCAGACTCAATCGATGCCTTTGTAAAAGATTCACGTAAGGACAAGCGCGAGCGACTGGTGAAGTCACTCTTAAGCCGAAATGATGACTACGCCCGTCATTGGCTCACCTTCTGGAATGATGCACTCAGGAACGACTACTCAGGAACCGGCTATATCACCGGTGGCCGGTCGGACATCACGGCATGGCTATACACATCTCTTAAGGAAAACAAACCATATGATCAGTTTGTACGACAACTGATCAGTCCGTCGAAGAAATCGAAGGGATTTATTGAAGGGATCAAGTGGCGGGGTACGGTGAATGCAAGTCAACGCACTGAAATGCAGGCAGCACAAAATGTTTCGCAGGTATTCCTGGGTCTCAACCTGAAATGTGCCTCCTGTCACGACAGTTTCATCAGTGATTGGAAACTGGATGACGCATATGCATTTGCAAACATCTTTGCAGATACCACCCTCGAAATCAATCGATGTGATAAGCCTACTGGAAAATTTGCGGCCCGCAGGGTGATCTTTAAGGAGCTGGGCGAGATCAACGCGGAGGCCGTGACTTCGGAGAGATTGAAGCAGCTCGCAGATTTTCTTGTACAACCTAAAGACGGGCGCCTGGCCCGTACGTTGGTTAACCGCATGTGGGCACAACTCATGGGCCGCGGCCTTGTTGAACCCGTCGACGTTATGGACAACGAACCCTGGAGTCAGGACTTGCTCGACTGGCTGGCCAGCGACTTCGTTGCCACAGGCTATGATCTTCGCCAGCTATTGCAGAAGATCATGACGTCGGAAACGTATCAGCTTCCAACTGTACCGCTAGGCGGAGAATCTCTTCTCACAGCACAGGATTTTGTATTTAAAGGAATGGTTAAACGCCGTCTTACCGCAGAGCAGTTTTCCGATGCGGTAAGCAGCACGGTTGCTGCCATCTACCCGGACACGCTTGTTATGAAAAAATTATTGCCTGCATCTGCCTTTAGTGACGCTTTATACGCACGCGCGTCACTCGTTAAGAACGATCCATTCCTCACGGCACTTGGACGACCCAATCGCGAAACAGTTTCAACGAGCAGGAGCTCGCAGGCAAATCTGTTACAGGCACTTGAACTGACGAATGGTGAACAGTATAATGCGGCCATAAAACGCGGCGCGACCGAATGGCGAAATAAGTACGCTGATCCGGGAGAGATGGTCAATCAGCTATATCGCAACATGCTTGGTCGCATGCCTGACGATGCCGAACGAAAAGTTGCAAAGGAAGCGTTGGGCAACAGGCCAAGCGTGGAACAGATACAGGATCTGATTTGGGCAATGACGCTGCATCCGGAATTTCAGATTATCAACTAGATAGAAATTAAGAATTAAGAATTAAGAATTAAGAATTAAGAATTAAGAATGGGGCTCAGTGCGTTAGAAAAAAGTATGGAGAAGAAGAAATGGCAAATTAAACATGTTATTGCATTCTCTGGGAATGCTAAATCGACAACCAGGGTCGTGGATGGCAGCCAGCCGCAAGGCTGACAGCAAATTCTTAATTCTTAACTCTTAATTCTTAATTGAAAGGAGTGTATATGAAACTATCAAATATCAACCGCAGAGACTTTCTTCGTCGTTCCACTTCGGCGACGCTTGCCGCCTGGGCCATGGGGGCTCCGATCGCAAGTATGTTGAATGGTTGCAAAATCGGCGCCCCTCGTGCGTCTGCCGATACCGTTATACTCCTCTGGATGGCTGGTGGCATGGCTCATACGGAGACATTTGATCCAAAGCGATTCACCGCCTACGAGAAGGGTATGGAAGGCAATCGCGTACTAAGTACGTTCCGGTCACTCCCCACAGCGCTCGATGGCATCTCATTCTCTGAAGGTCTCCAGTCCATTGGTAAGATTATGGACAAGGGAACACTTATTCGTTCTTATGTGGCTGCAGACCTCGGACATATTTTGCATTCGCGTCATCAATACCACTGGCACACTTGTTATGAGCCGCCGCAGACCGTAGCGGCCCCACACATCGGTTCATGGATTGCCAAGGAACTGGGACCAAAAAATCCCGTGATACCGGCATTCATTGACATCGGTCAGCGATTTTCTGTCGGCGAGGCCGAAGAACTCAAAGCATTCCACACGGCTGGATTTCTTGGTAATGAGTTTGGACCTTTTTTTATTCCCGATCCGAGTCAGGGACTTGAGAGCGTGCGTCCTCCTGTTGGCATGGATAACAAGCGGTTTGAAGGACGTAACAAACTCTACAACGAGCTGATCAGTAAGAGTCCCGTGGCCGATGTTGCCAGCGACTATCAAAGGGAATCGTTGCGCCGGTCAATGGAGCAGGCTTATCGGCTTCTCAATTCTCCCGAAGCAAAAGCATTCGACTTAAGTCAGGAGCCAAAAGAAGTATACGACATATATAACACAGGACGGTTTGGCCTTGGTTGCCTCATGGCACGGCGCCTCACCGAGCAGGGTGCACGATTTATTAGCGTAACAACTGAATATGAACCGTTCATGGGCTTCGACACGCACGAGAATGGTCATACTCGCATGGAGGGCATGAAGAAGATGATCGACGCTCCTGTGGCGCAACTTATTAAGGAGCTGGATGAACGGGGACTGTTAGACCGAACGTTGGTTATCCTCGCCAGCGAGTTCAGCCGCGACATGATGGTGGAAGGCCGGCCGGACCTCAAGGTGCTGGAGCAGGTTAAACAGCCCGATATCCTCAACGATATGAAATTTTATGGAATGCATCGGCACTTCACTGATGGCTGTTCGATCCTGATGTTTGGCGGTGGAATACAACGCGGTTATGCATACGGCAAGACGGCTGATGAGCGCCCCTGCAAGACCATTGAAAAACCGATCAGGATTGATCAGGTTCACCAAACGATTTACCACGCACTGGGAGTTCCTCCTGAGACATCGTATGAAATTGAAGAGCGTCCGTTCTACACGACACCAGACGGAAAAGGTGAGGCAGTGATGGAGTTGCTGGGCAAGAGCTAACTCCTCCCTTTCAATGCCGTACTGAGGTTGCTTCGATTCAGGTTCAGAGCCTGGACGCCACACAGTGCAACGATCACTACCACGCAATAGCCGATTGGATACAGCGGATCTGCCCATGAAAATTTTGTTGCATAAACAAACGTTCTCAATAACTCCTTCAGCAGAATGTAAGCAAGGGGACCAGCGAACATTAATGCCAGCAACATTTCTTTGAGCAGATCAAGCGCAAGAATGCGCGTAACATCTATTGTCCCTGCGCCAAACAAATGATGCATGGCAATCGTCTTCAGTTTGTCACGAACGAGGCTTACTGAGAGTCCATAGATAGCGCACCCTGCCAGTAGTGCGGAGATCAGAGTGAGTATGTCAGATAACGCATTTAACTTGTCCTGGTAGCTTAGCCACGATTCAAAGTGTGGATTGAGAAAATGCGCGCCGCCACGGGAACCCTTTGCTGCCATCCGCCGCTCGATCCATTGAATGGTGCTACGGATATCTACTTCCAGCAATCGAAAGCATAACCAGTTGTAGTTACCGTTGGGTGCCAGTCTTATCTTGACAGGCTGCTCCGGCATATTGAATGCACTGCTAAGGTCTTTGGTCAATCCGATGACATTCTTATCAATGTTTTTCATGTTCATCATGGCCATTTGATTTACAACAGTAGCCGAGTCGTTGTCAGTCGGCTTAAACCACCGCCCCTTCTGCATTTCGAACTGAAAGAAGTCGATGAAGTTGTAGTCGACCTGAAGCAAAAAAATATCCGAATTCGCCTCCTTGCTTTTCAATTGACCCGGGAGCTGTGAAACGGCCATAGCATCAACAATGTTCGGATTTCGTTCAGGCCAGCCTCCCTTTATTCTATAAATGGCGCTGTCTGAAATATTAACAGGGCATGCGATGTAAACAACCTGATCGTTATTTTGTCCGGGCTCCTTCACAAGCGAATAATCGATTTGCCTCCTGACCACCAGCGACGATACAATGAGAAAAATGCTTACACCAAACTGAATGATTGAAATGGTTTGTTTGAATTTTGGAAAGGTGACGGTGTCACTGCTCAGCAGGCGAGTCGGTGAAGCACGAACAAATCGAATGATGATCAGTAAGGGTGAGACCACCACAGCGGAAATCATCATCAGTTCAATACCCAGAAACGCGGGATGTACGACCGTCATCATATGCAGGACATCGATATCAAGAAGTCCGCTGATATAGCGCCTCAATGCGAATACAATGATCACAGCAAGAAGCAGTGATAAACCCGTGAGAGTGACCGATTCATAGAGAAATTGAAACAACAGCTGACGTTGGCTGGTACCCGCAAGTTTCTTCACTGCGATCTCCTTTGCACGGTAGGGCAATGTGATGGTGGATAAGTTAACGAAGGTACATAGCGCGAGCAGGAAGATCAGTGAGACGATACAAATGAGAATGACCATGCTGTACATGTCCCCGTGGCGTGCCTCCTCGAAAACGACACGTGGTCCGAAGTAGATCTTCTTAACAGGCTGAATCAGGTATTCAATGTTGCCATTGCTGATTTTTGGCAATGATTTTTGGGTGATATTGTCTGGTGATAATCGCCCGTAAACATTGCTTTGATGGTGATCATAGTTCAGTACCGCAATAGCCGATGAGTCGTAGTGAATAAAGAAATCAAAGTCTGCATGCGTGTTGGTTGGCAAGTCATTGAATACGGCAACAACTAAGACGCTCACTGTGTCGCCGAATGTTGTCAACCGGATCGTCTCGCCTATTGGTGACTTATTGCCGAAATATTGCGTTGATCTCCTCCTGGAGATGATTGCCACATCATTTTTCTGATTGATAAACTTGTTGATATCCCCTGCTACACCTTCAAGAGAAAGGACTTCAATAATAGCAGGGTCGACAGTATGGATCTGCTGGTGATTAAAAGTTGCGGCAGATGAAAGGATGTTTAGTTCATTGAGTGCTTTCACCCGGGAGACAGTGGCATTTTGCAAGGCATTACGAACCTGAACCAATGCACGGCCATCTATAGCTGCCGACAACCTATTGCCGGAGTAATCCTTGTCGGTGTTGCGGGCAAGGATTCTGAATACGTTATCGGCGTCTTTATAGTGCGTGTCGTATTCAAATTCGTGAAGTGCAAAAAGTGCCACCAGTATTCCGGTGGCAAAAGCGATCGTAAGCGATACAACTTTGAGTATATAGACATCAGTGTTGCGCGAAGCGATTCGGACGAATAATCTTGATTGCAGCAACATTGACGAGGCTTAACTGATGAACACCTGAAGAACGTCCTCTCGCGTGGAAACCGGCAGTGTCGTTCGCGTGTATCTGAATCGTTAAAGCAATTTCGTGCCAGTGATAAAAGTGTCGTTTACAGAGGGAAAATCGAGGGTAGTTATCCCACAGCCGAACAAGCGCGTGCGGAAGTGGACGAACCAGGCCAGTTCACCAGGTGCAACCTAGTGTCCTGAGGCGGCGTCGTAGATAATACGACCTCCGACAATGGTCTTGCTGATGTTGATGTTTTCATCAAACACCACCACATCTGCATCCATGCCCTTTGATAGTGCTCCCTTTGTTGGAACATTCATGATTCGTGCCGGTGTCGCGGTGATCATAGTGATAGCATCTGCCAACGATACACCTGCTTGCCGGATCATTGTTCTCACCAGCCTGTCAGCGGTAGCAACACTGCCTGCAAATGAACTGCGATCGGGAAGTTTTGCAACTTCATCTTCAACGATAACGGGGAGCCCGTGAATGCGACTCCCCAGCATACTGGGACCAGGTGGCAAGCCCGCGGCGCGCATTGCATCCGTGATCAGCGCTGTCCGGGAAGGGCCTTTGATCTTTATAATTAGCTTTAGCAACGGAGCAGGCAAATGCACGCCGTCCGCGATGATCTCCACATCCATATCGTCAATGATAAACGCACTTTCGATCATGCCGGCATAACGGAAGGCATTGCGTCGCGTAACTCCGGACATGCCGCTGTAAAGATGCGTGGCCAGTGTGTAACCATGATCAAACGCCTCGATGACGTCCTCGTAAATCGCATCGGTGTGTGCCGCCGCAGGCAATACGTTATGAGCCAGCATGAAATCGCCAAACGGAAGTGCACCCTTTAGTTCAGGGGCTGCGCTCCATCGCCGGATGAATGGCGCTTTTCTGATAACGGCTTCATATTCGGCTGGATCAGGATCGCGGATATAACGGGGGTCCTGGGCGCCGCGCTGGGCCATGGCAAAGTAAGGGCCTTCAAGGTGCATCCCTATAAAACACGATCCATTGTCGTTTATTTTCAAAGACTGCTCATAGGCATTCAGAGTGGCATCAAGTTCGTCAGGACTAGCGGATAGCGTTGTAGGAAGCATCGCAGTAGTTCCATGGCGTGCGTGAAGGTTCGCGATAGCCAGAAAAGCTTCTACTGTTCCATCCATAAAGTCATGACCTGCTCCGCCATGAACATGGATGTCAATGAAACCTGGTGATACATATCGTTGCCCGGCATCAATTACCAGTGCTTCACTAAATGGTTCATCGCGCTCTCCGGTGCCGACAATCTTTCCATTCTCGATGAGCAGATATCCGTGTTCAATCTTTCCCGAGGGAAGGATCCGTTTTCCATTAGTGATCTTCAATCGTTGGCTCATGGCAGTTACGATATTATGCCCTCGACGACCAACGACGTAAACGATGTCCGTGGAAAGCGTAATACATCAGATAAAGATAACAGGGAAGCAGGACGATATAGGCACGGTTCACATCGTAAAGGTCGGCCATATAGCCATAGAACAAAGGAACAATCGCATTTCCGCAAAGGCCCATAATCATGACCGATGCACCTACTTTAGTGAACCGTCCGAGTCCGTCCAGTGCCAGGGGCCAGATGCCCGCCCATACGAGAGAGTTAGCAAGTCCGAGCAGTACAACGAACCATATCGATGCGTCGGTCTGATGACCGAACAAATTCACCGGGCCATGTATCATCAGGATGGCAATTGAAAACAACAGGCCAAGCGTTGTACAGGTTCGCAGTGCGTTTCGCTGACTGATGAATCTTGGAATCAATGCAATTCCAAGCATGTAACCCAGGATCGTTACAGCCAACGTATAAGATGGAAATGTTTTTGCCTCCAGCAAGTCAATTCCCATTGAAGTAGCATATCCGATGATCGTATCAATCGCGATCACCTGTGTTCCTACGTGCAGGAAGATGGCAAGGGCACCGAGCACAAGATGTGGAAATTGCATGATACTATGCTTTGAAGCATTTGCCTCGGCAACGGCGGAGCTTTCATGTTCGGTATTGATCTCAGGAAGAACTGAAAATCGGATCATGAGACCCAAAAGGAATAATGCCGCTCCAACGCAGGCGTAGGGGACAATGACCCGGCGTATGAATTCGTCCAGCGCAGCATCTTTTTCCGCTGCACTCATTGTCGCGAGGTTCTTAAATAATTCAGTGTCGGTTGCTTTCAGGATCACAGCAGCAAACAGAATTGGAGCGAGAATGCCGGCGCCTTTGTTGCAGATGCCCATGATGCTGATCCTCTGGGCAGCGCGATCCTGCGGTCCCAGCACAGTGATGTATGGATTCGCGGCAGTTTGCAAAATTGCCAACCCGATGCCTAATGTAAACAGTCCGAGAAGGAATATTGCATACATACGCAGTTGCGCAGCTGGAATGAATGTAAACGCCCCAAGCGCCATGATCCAGAAGCCGATCATCATTCCTTTCTTAAAGCCAACCCTCTTTAGCAGGTAAGCCGCCGGCAGAGCCATTATGAAATAGGATATGTAAAAGGCAAATGTTACAAGATAAGATTGAAAATTCGTGAGCTCGCAGGCAATCTTGAAGTAGGGGATAAGGATGGCATTCACCCACGACACAAAGCCGAAAATGAAAAACAATACTGCAATGATGAGAATGGATATCGTTGTGTCACGCCTCGACAACGACGAGACTTCAATCATGGGTGCTGCAGTCTTTACCTTGTTCATGAATTGCGTTGTAGCTGTGAGGCCGAAGCCTTGTCGAGGTAGATTGTACAGTTGGGATGTCGCTGAAGTATGCTGGCCGGATGCCGGTTGCTAACCGATTTGTCAAGACATTCGTGTACAGCTTTTGCCTTGCGTCCATCAGGCACTGAACAAATGATATTGCGCGACTTCATGATCTGTCGGATCGACATGCTGATGGCCTGCCGTGGAACTTCGTCCAACGACTTGAACCATCCTTCGCCATACTGCTGTGCCACACACTGATCGTCAAGCTGAACAACAATGTAGGGCTGCGGTATGTCAAAATCTGCGGGTGGGTCATTGAAGGCGAGGTGTCCATTTTCACCGATGCCGACCAACGCTACGTCTATCGGATGAGCAGCAATCATCATCCCCAGGCGTTCACACTCAGCAACGGCATCTCCTTCACCATCGATCAGATGGGCTGCACGTAAAGGGGGAACCTTTTCAAGGAATCTCTCGCGAAGATATTTCCGAAAGCTCGCTGGATGCTGATCGGAAAGTCCGATGTATTCATCAAGGTGAAACATGATCACTTTGTCCCAGGCAATGTCCTTGTCAGACATCAGCTCGCGCAACGTCTCAAACTGGCTGGTTCCTGTTGCCAGTATAATATGGGCCCGGCCACTTTTTGCTATTGCCTCTTTGATGAGGCGAGCGGCCTCCTTTCCGGCAGTATCGCCAAGTGCAGCAGGGTCAGGGTGTATCAGTATGTTCATAAACCAGTGGGCTTGGAAAAAGGCTATAGACGGACGCGCGTAGTTCCGCCCTTTAGCAACTGTACGTCTACGGGCGCATTACTTTTCCATGCGCCACGCGTAAAATCAGGAACATCGACCGACGCCGAACGATTAGCCACCGACTTTTCGCTCAACGGAGCAACTGCGCTCCAGGCGGCAGCGTCATAAACATCCATATCAACAGGAAGGCCATTACGCAAACAGTCAATGAGGCGCCAGTCCATCAGAAAGTCCATGCCACCATGACCTCCGATCTGCTTGGCCATCTCGCCAACTTTGGTAACGATCGGCGGCGCGTACTTCGCCTCCAGTTCCTTGAATTCTTCGTCGGTTACCCAACCTTCATGACCTTTTGAGATGCGTGGAGGCTCTGGATATTTGAGTGCCGTTCCTTTCGTGCCACTCACCAGGTGAATCCGCGAATAGGGACGCGGTGATGTCACGTCGTGCTGAACCATCATCGTCTTTCCATTCACGGTACGTATAGTGGTTGTATTCATGTTTCCGCGGAAAGACTTGCCTTCGTATTGTTTGTAGAACGAATCTGTGGCCGCAAGTTCTTTGGCTTTAGCACCCATCATGAAGTCGTTTGTAGAAACCGAAACGAGGTAGTCCATGCGGTCACCACGGTTCACATTTAACGCCTGGGCTATAGGACCAAGGCCGTGAGTAGGGTAGAGACTACCGTTGCGCAGGTTCTCCTTCAATCTCCACATATCGTAGTACTGCGTCTTGGAGAAATTGGCATCGAGCAACGCATGAATGTACGCTCCCTCTACATGTACGATCTCTCCAAAATATCCTTGTCGCGCCATGTTCAGCGTAAGCAGTTCAAAGAAGTCATAGCAACAGTTTTCGAGAATAACGCAATGCTTTTTCGTTTTCTCCGAGGTATTCACCATCTGCCAGCATTCGTCAATAGTTACCGCAGCAGGGACTTCAACAGCGGCATGCTTGCCGTGCTCCATGGCAAATACAGCCATCGGAGCATGGAGCTTCCAGGGCGTAGCGATGTAAATCAAATCGATGTCTTTCCGGTCGCAAACCTTCTTCCATTCTTCTGCACCGCCAGAATAGAGATCCGGTTTGTGAGGCGTCTTCTCCAGCAACTTCCTGGCGGCCTCAGCTTTCTCAGGGCGTATATCGCACAATGCCTTAATCTCAACACCGTCAATCTTGCTGATACGCTCCACTGCACCCGGACCGCGATTGCCGAGTCCGATGAAACCAATGCGTACGGTTTCAATCTTAGGCGCGGCATACCCACTCATGTTAAAAGCCTGGCCCTGTGGCGTGTGCTTTGTGCCTTTTGGTGATGCAATGGTTGCCTCTCCGGCCATTGTCATGCCGGCAATGGTGGAGATTTTAATGAAGTCCCTTCGATTAGTTTTCATTGGGTTAAGATAAGTGGAGATGACTTCTGAAAGTTAATCTTTATATGATCGGTACAATCGGTCAGGAAGAACAAAAGAGAAATGTGTTTGTGTGTTTTCTTATTTGAGCCACTTGTCGAACCATGCAAAAGCTTCCTGCTGCATCGCCTTGTCGAACTTGTGAGGACCTGGATAATAGGAACACTTGTATTTGTCTGAAGCTTTGGCCTTGGCATATACCTCACCAATGATGGCATCTGCACGCTTCATTTCATCAAGTGTGTAGAGAGGATCTTCGTTGTCGTTCAGCACCATCGTAGGTAATGGCGCACGAAGCGCGAGAATCTCAGGGAAGTCAAGCTCACGGGGAGTCATTGGAGTATAAGTCATCCACGTGTGCGTATAAGATTTGTTCAGGAGAAAATCTTTCCAGGTGGTCATGAAGCCAACGCAGATGGCACACTTGATGCGGTCCTCCAAACCTCCCATGTATACGGTGCGCATACCACCACCCGAGAGACCTGCACAGCCTATGCGATTCGCGTCCACATCTTTGCGGGCGCGCAACACATCGAGCGCTTTCTGGTCTTCTGCAAAATACACTGCAGGCCAGCTGGTGCCGGCACAGAAAAGTGACTTGGCCATGATGTGCTCATGTTGCCCAGCCCAGGCGTTGTACTTCTTAATGTTCTCCGGATTTTCCGGGTCATCATCATTAAGACCGTTCCTCAGGCGTTCGGGAACATCTGCAAGTAACACACGTCTGCTGCCAAATGGAAAGGCATCAGGTACCAGAACGGCATAGCCGCGCTTAGCCACCTCGTTGGCCCAGGCAGTTCCTTCATATGATTCCCTTTGATGATCGATGATAAATTGTGGCGGATTATCTGTCGTGCGCGTGATCTTTCGATAGCCGAGATATTTGTTGCCTGCGTGATCGTGAAGACCAAGGATTGCCGGTAGAGGCCCTTTTGCATCCGCAGGTTTTAGAAATATGCCGGCAGTTGGTGGACCATAGGGCAACTGCCATCGGAGTTCTTCTACGTGAAGTCCATCGTAGCTGTATTGCTTAACCACGGTTACTGACGGCGTACTCCCGATGTCGGTAATACCCATGCGCGCCTGCAGTGCCTTTCGCGCCATTGGACGCCAGGCGTCAATGGATTTGTATTGACTGTTTCTGAAAGAAAGACTGGGTAGCTTATCTCCCATGATACCTGCTGCCCATGGGCCATATGCCCCAATCACACTGATACCTCCGGCTGTCTGAGTCGTAGCCTCAGGTGAAAATCCCAGATCATTAACCATTAGGTTTGCAAAAGGGTCAGCGTCATGATGCATATCCCGTACGACATTATTTCCTTTAAACTTTTCCGATGAATCAGAGGCAACGCTATTGCTAAGCGCACCAAGCGAAAGTCCGGTAGCACCGGCCGCTTTTAGAAAGTTTCTTCGATTCTTTTTTATCATCTGTGTGAACCTGTTTTCTGAAGTTATAGCTGAAAAGAAATCCTGTTGCTGTATTAATGTTTTTCACGCTTGTCAACCTGGATCCGAACCCTGCCCCAATGCACAGTCCGTTTAATGGGCATGTATTCCTTCGTCTCGAAATTTCCTAGCAATTCCAACTCTGTGCCCGAAGGGCAATTATCATCCACCTTAGCAACACTGGCGAGAGTAAAGCCATCTGGCCATTTAGCGGGGACCATGATATCAAATTCCTCCTCCTGTTCGTGCCTGATAAATTTGGAATCGGCGTAAAGTTTGAGGGGATGGCCGTCAACATAAACTACAATACGCTCGCCTGCCTGAACAATCCCGTCACCGTTCCCATCGCCCCGCGCTTTGGTACTATCATTAATCGACCGGTTATCGTCGATCTCTACGGTAGTAAATTCGGGAACATCAAACATTACCGGAATGACAAGCTCACTATGCCTTGTCACGTTACCCGTAGTCAATGCAACGTGAAGCTTTACAAAAGGCGGAGCGGCATCTGCCGGAGGCTTCATGGAGCAGCGTATGCTGATGGCGTTGGATTTTGATATTCTGATTCCCTTCGACATCTTAATTCCAGGACCGGAAATCCTCAATGTGCTGTCAGGCGATGTGACAACTATCTTATAGTCGCCTTTGAGCCGGACTACGGCCTGATCAAACAATAGTAGCTGCAACTGATTATCTCCCGGACTAAGGAAACGCTGACCATTTTTCATCTCATAATCATAGGCCACTGCGCCGGCATGTTCATTGTCTTCGGGCGCTGAGATGCCTACCTCATAATCACCATCAAACACTAGCGCAAGCCGACCGTTACTGTCAGCCGAACCGTTCGATTGGGAGACCTTTCCTGTTTTCCTATTTACTTTGACGATGTTCAACCTGGCGTTGGGTGGATAGACTGGCGCGGTTGTAAGTTGTATCTCAACGGAATCGAGTGGCGGTCCGTCCGGTAGCCACTTCCTGGTCGCAATACCAAAGCCGCCCGGGCTAACATGCTTCAGATACGTAAACCCTGCGCGCTTTTTATTGGTCTTCACCTCATATCCGTAAATGGAAAATTCGTGGTAAAGATCGTAGTGCGACCATTCTGCAGGTGTAACAAAAGGTTCTTCAAATGCCTTGGCCACGAACGACATTGCTCTCTCAAACACGCGCGTTTCACCAGGCAGGTCAACAACGTGTCCTCCTTCAAACTGCCAGTATTCAAACGAAACTTTTCCGTCCCACGCCGCACCTTCAGCCACTTCCGTATTCAGATAAGTAAGCTCATCCGCTGTACTGTTATGAAAGCGCAGTTTCACCTCCCGCAAATTTTCGAACGCATAGCGCAGGGGATATAACGTGTGATTTTGCGGATATCCAACAAAGAATTCAGGACTTCCGGTCATACCCACCGCTGCTCTTACCATTTCAGGATACTTCCCCGCAAGAAAGTACGACATGAAACCACCCATCGAAAAGCCTATAATTCCCCGGTGCTGCTTGTCGGCTATTGTACGATAGGTTGAATCGATATGATGCGCAAGCTCCGGAAAGTAGTCTTTCATTTGCTCCTGGTAACGGACATCGTTATGACTGCCTATATTGTAAGGACGTGGTTCTTTTTCATCAACATTGCCATCCCACATCACAAGCATTACCTTGTATTTGTCAACGAGCCTTTGCAGAGAATCATAAGCGAGTTTCGCGTTGTCATCACTCTTGTAGCGGCCGCCCCAGCCATGAAAGAAGTAAATAACGGGGAACCGTGTCGTGTTGTCTTGCTGGTAGCTGCCGGGAAGATAAAGACGATAATATTTCCGGTGTCCGAAAGTCTTACTGAAGTGCGTCACATCCTGATATGGATGATGGTCCTCCGGCGAGCTGCAGGAAGTTAGAAACGTGCAGCATGCCAGTACAAACAGGATAGTGCGCATTGCGCTTGAGAATAGCAAACTGCAAAGCCATTTAGCGCGATCAGAATGTTTGGTGTGCGACACACTGGCTACTGGCATGATATTCTTTAGTAGTGATTCGGGTGGTATTGGTCAATATCAGAAATTTGTGCCAAATCCGGAAGCTGACAAATGGTTTCGGCCTCTTTTGTATCCTGACTGGAGAGCCGTTCTGCTATAGTAGTTTTACATTTTACATTTGATATTCTGCATTTTGCGGTTACGAACCCATTGTAAGCCGTAAATTCGGAACGCTTTATTCACTCAACAGTACAGTGCCTTCAGTGTCAAACATCAACCCATTCACCCTGACCATTCATATGGTCTCTAGCCTCGATGGCATCATTGCAAAACCTGATAACAGCGTGTCATGGTTTGAAACAACCGACGACTATGAAAAGGGCATTGTTGGCCAGGATGGGACAGATGTGCTGAAATCAATTGACTGCTATGTAATGGGTGCGCGCACTTATGAGCATGCGCTTGAGCTATCCAGGTCGTATGGATGGGCCTACGGTGATACACCAACCATTGTGCTCACACATCGTAACCTTCCTATATACGGTCCAACGATTGAAATGTATTCGGGAGATATTCGCGCATTTGTTAATGAACGACTCACACCCCGGTACAGGAATGTCTGGCTGGTCGGTGGTGCTATGCTTTCGAGGGAATTTATTCGGCTTGGACTTGCAGATGAGATCCGTCTTACTATTCTTCCTATCATACTTGGCAATGGCTTACTGTTTTTGGATCAGGTGGGCAGGGAGCAGGAGCTTCACGTTAAGGAAGTGACACCGTACAAGAATGGTATGATCGAGCTTTGGTATGGAGTAGGAAAGCGCCAGGTCACAAATAGGCAATAAACCTTCCGCAGCTGATCACCGATAACCAAAGTGTTATCGATATCAGTGCAGCTGCTCTGGCTGCCATTGGCGTTTGAGAATGAGACCAGCGATCCGCAGATCGGAAAGTAAACTGGTGAAAGAGTCCGGCATTGATAAGCGCAGTCAGGATCAGGACTAGCTTTAATCCGAATACCCAGTTGTGACTCAGGGCCTCCGCCTCTGACATAAACAAAAGAAATCCTGTCGGCGCTACTACTAACAAGCTCCATCGCGACCACGGCAACACGTAGTCAGCTACATCTTTCACAGAAATCTTCTTCGCGACACCAAGCAACCGAAGGTCGAAAAGAAATGCGCTGCCCACGAGTACGATAAACCCGATAATGTGAGCGGTTTCAATTATCGGAAACAACCATGGCGAGTCGCGAATAGAAATGGCCAGGGCGGTGTTCCCCAGCCATTCAAATACATTTAACTGCTGCATGCTAACGCAACTCGACGGTCTTGTCTTTTACTGTTATCCGTTCTGCCCTCATCTCGTCCTTTATTTTGATATGCGGATATCCTACAACGGTAACGGTACTGCCGACTTTAAGCATGTCTTTCGTTAGCCCACGACTCTCCATTCTCGACGGTGGTGCGAGTACCACTGTCCATTTCTTTCCTTCCGTCTCCAGCTTTATCATACCATGTGGATTCTCATAACCCATCTCCAGGATCTTTCCTGTAAATTTCAAAGTCTTGGTTTGATCATAGCTACTCCAGCCGTGATGCAGGGGAGCAAAAGAAAAAAGCAAAAGAACAACACAAACCAGAGCAACGACTTTTCCATTTTGATTCAGAGCATTTCGTGTCATGTTATTGTAATTTTGATTGTGATGATTACCTGTGTATTCAAAAAAGGCGACGAGTACACCTTGTTAAAGGTGATCGACAATCAAGTTAGGTCAATTATTCAAGGGACACAAACGTTCCGCTTAGCATCCGCCATCTCTGTATTTGCTGTCTATTTGTATCTGTCATCAGATTTGTACGGGATATTGAAGATGCGCCAGGTAAAAAAGGCAAAGGAGACGTCAATTACGCTGGCAGATGATGATGTGTTTAACGGATTGGTTATCGGCAAAACGAAGGAAGTGTTGTTCACGCTGAAGGGTGACAAAGTAACAGCCATGCCACTTTCATCGCTTAAGTCGTTCGACGTTAACTGATGCAGCTATGTCTCTCTCCTGATGATAAGCGACTTGTCAACGCTGTCTGATTTTGAAATGTCAATTCACCGTATTATCATCAGCCCTATTATAGATTTTAACCAGGTACTGACGAACGTCTGTTTTGCAGTCAACACCGTATACCCATACCGTTGAACAGAAAAACAGTTTGCATGGTGCGTATTTGTTTTTCGGAACGAGTGAGTGTCACTTTGGTCTAAGGAACAGTCGTTAGCAAGCGCATAGCATCGAATGAAGTTGTGCCTGCGTCCTGAGTATGAACAAGTACAAACACCTATCTCATGAATACAACACATCCCAACTTAGCGTTGATCAATCAATTCTTCCAGGCCTATGCTTCGAACGATCCTGAAGGCATAAGAAATGTACTGGCCGAGGATATCAAATGGCACATTCCGGGTAATCATCCGTTGAGTGGAACAAAGAAGGGAGTCGATGAGGTGCTCGGGTACTTCAAACAATTATCCAGGGGCGCGTTTCAGGCTGCGCCTATCGTCATGGGCGTGAATGATAATTTCGTAATCGACTGTCACCGAAACTGGAGCAACATTGACAATGGCGAGAACCTTAATAACATGTCGTGCCTGCTGTGGAAGATCGAGAACAACAGGATTGTCGAGGTGTACAATTTTCCTGAAGATCAGCACAAAGTGGATGCTTTCTTTTCGGCCCACTATTGAAAAAATGCTATCTTAGTATAGCCCAATCACTCATTTTGTGTATGCCACTTTTCATGGACTATCACAAAATTCAGAACATTACCGTCGAGGATGTTGTCAAAGCTCACATGGCCGACCTGGCCATTCAGGAGCAGTATGGCGTGCGGTATCTGCAATTCTGGATAAATGAAAAGGCAGGTACCGTCTTTTGCCTCACTGAAGGCCCGGATGCGCGTACTTGCGAAATGGTGCATCAGATGGCCCATGGAAATCTGGCCTGCTCCATCACGGAAGTTCAGACTGGAACATACCAACAGATCATGGGTGCAACACACACCGACGAAAATGGTATGACCAGGAACAGGGACGGTATCGACCTCGGTTATCGTACTATTTTGTTTGTCACCTTGCGCAGCTCTGGCCATTCCGAAACCTCATCTATTGACCCGCTTAATGCCGCACTGAAACAGGCATCGGACCTCGTCATCTCGCACCACGGAAGAATGGTCGAAACGCCGGTTGTTGATGGCTTCATTGCAGTTTTTAACGAGGCGGCAGATGCTGTAAATTGCAGTGACCATATCAGGGTTCGTCTTACACCGCTGACACGTGAAGGCGAAATCGCATTTCGCACCGGAATCTGCGCCGGCCAGCCAGTCACTGAAGACGGTGAATTCTTTACCAACACGATTAATCTTGCGCAGCGTTTGAATTGTATTGCAGATGATAATCAGATATTGATCTCGTCTCTTGCCAGGAAGCTTAGCGGTATGAGAATTCCGGGATCGCCACAACTTAAGTATCTCAATGATGCGGACGAACAGTTTGCCTCCGACTTGCTGATTACGACAGAGCGAAATCTTCCCAATAGCGACTATACGATCGATCGCTTATGCAAAGACCTTGGAATCAGCAGACCGCAACTTTATCGCAAAATAACGGCCCTTACCGGGCGTGCGCCAAACAACTTCCTTCGGGACCTCCGCCTTGACAAGGCAGCTTTACTTCTGCGACGAAGAGCCGGCAATATTTCCGAGGTCGCTCTTGAGGTCGGATTCAGCAACCCATCCTGGTTCTCCAAATGCTTCGCTGAACGATTCGGGTGTATTCCCTCCGAGATAGCCCACAGCCAAAACGTTTAGGTCCTGAACAGTTTGTGCTATTCTTTGAATAGTTAGTGGTGGAATCCATCGTTACGGATTTTCACATTTGATTTCACAGTAATTGACGACGTCATCGAGCGGACGAATTCTATGTGACCCGAACATCTTAAAAGATCCCGGATCCAAGATTCTTTCGCCGTGAATGTCGTGTCTCATCATTTCATCGAAAACCAATAAAGCAAAGCACATGGGAACTCTCGCTCTGGAAAACCCGACCATTCTGCATGTCGAAGAAACGGCCTGGCAAAGTTTTGCAAGTTCTATCCGCGGACAAATCATATTGCGCGGCGATCCAACTTACGATGACGAACGCAAAGTGTATAACGGGATGATCGATCGCAAGCCCGGAGCGATTGTTAAGTGCCGGGATGTCGCTGATGTGATGACCTGTGTCAATTTTTGCCGCGACAACCATCTTCTTGTGGCCATTCGCGGTGGCGGACATAATGGTGGTGGTCTTGGCATGTGCGATGATGGGATGGTAATTGACATGTCTCTCATGAGAGGCGTGCGCATTGACATGAAGTCAAATACGGTCAGGGCAGAAGGTGGAGCTTTGCTGGGCGATCTGGATCATGCTACCCAGGCATTTGGCAAGGCTGTGCCGAGCGGAATTTTCTCAACTACCGGCGTTGGCGGACTTACGCTTGGGGGAGGGATTGGTCATTTGTCGCGGGCATACGGCTTGTCAATCGACAGTTTACTTGAAGTTGATATCGTACTCGCTAACGGCAAGCTGGTAACGGCAAGTGAACAGGAAAATGCTGATCTGTTTTGGGGCATTCGCGGAGGTGGAGGCAACTTTGGTGTAGTGACTTCGTTCCTTTTCAGGATGCATAACGTAGAAGGCGTTTATGGAGGACCTATGCTTTGGGATGTGGCCGATTCGGAAGAGATGATGAAGTTCTATCGTGATTTCATACTGAATGCTCCCAATGAAGCGTACTGCTACTTTGCATTCCTCACTGTACCGCCTGTACCAATATTTCCCGCTGAATTGCACCTCAAACAAATGTGTGGTGTGGTTTGGTGTAATATCGGTGACGAGAAGCGCGCCAAGGAATTGGTAGATACTTTCCGCGATTACAAAAAGCCTGCACTTGACTATGTTGGTCCCATGCCTTTTAATGTTCTCCAGACGCTGTTCGATGCTCTAATTCCCAAGGGATTGCAATGGTATTGGAAGGCTGACTTCGTAAAGGATCTCACCGACGAATCAATTCAATTGAATTTTAAGTATGCAAAGCGAATGCCTACAACGCTTTCAACAATGCACATGTATCCGATAAATGGTGCCGCGCATAACCGAAGCAATGGCGACATGGCATTTGCTTACCGCCATGCAAACTGGGCACAAGTTATCGTTGGCGTTGATCCGGATCCTGCTAACAACGAAAAAATGATGACATGGTGCAGAGAATACTATGAGGCACTGCATCCATTCTCGTCCGGCGGGGCCTATGTGAATTTCATGATGGTTGAAGAGCAGGACAGAGTGAGAGCATCATACGGAGAAAACTATGACAAGCTTGCGCGGATAAAATCGAAATACGATCCGGATAACGTTTTTAGAGTAAATCAGAATATTCGCCTTTAACAGACACATCAGTCGCGATAACCCTAACCCGGTTGAATCAAAGACCTGCTGTTGATGTTAGAAGTAATCCCAGGAGCCAGGAGTTTCTTCCGTTTGTAAGGACGCATTGGAGGATATTCCTGGCTTGTGTACCCTTCATTTTCGACAATGTCGTGTATTCGCCTCATACCGGTAAGTTTTCAAGGGGATAACGCCGCCAGCAGCACCCTCCCGGCGTATCAAAATCCAATGGGAATTTGTTGTTAGTAATTTTTTTTTAATTTGGTTCGTATAGATCCGACGCCTGCTTCATCCGCGTCCTGATCTGATTGCTAAATGGAAAGAATCGTCCTTGAAAAGTTGTTCAGATCGGCTATCGTGATCGCCAGTGAGGAGCAGGCCGAGGAGGCTTTTCGTGTATTCTTTCGCGGCTTTGAATCTGATCGCCGCTTTGTTCCTTACCTCGTTGAATTAATCGAAGCAGACTGGCATAAACGACACGAAGATATTGCCAGTTGTTTACAGAAATCAAAGGACAACAGAGCAACACCAGCCTTACTGAGAACGGCAATAAGAAAGTTTGACTATCTGGACTATGACAATTCTTATGCACTTGCCCGAAAGTGCACGTGGGCATTGGCGGATATTGGAACACAGGAGTCACGTGCCGCCCTGGAGGTGATTTCCCGAAACGACGATGAGACTATAGCAGGTTATGCAATTCGGCGGTTGGAGCGATGGCAGCTCGAACACGATCGGAAAGGCGGCAATGAGGACTTAGGCTGAATCATTATCAAATGACATTAGGAAAACTTGAACCGCTGCACTCCTGGATATTAGTGCTTTTAATTTCGCTGGCAGGATGCGCGCGACCCGGCGAACCTTCAAACACTACAGGCATTGATTCAACAACTTCCAACCAGTTGGATTCAACCCTGCTGAAGTTTTATGCTTACAAGGGCAATCCAGTCTTTGCAGGTACTGGTACGAATACCTGGGACCACAAGATCCGTGAGCGCGGGTACATTTTGTTTGAAGACGGCACCTATCATCTTTGGTATACAGGATATAAAGACGACGACTCAGACCTGCATTTGGGTTATGCAACATCACCCGATGGAATAAACTGGACACGATATGCGCAAAACCCCATCGTGAACGAGGGATGGATTGAAGATATGATTGTGGTGAAGCGTGATTCTGTATACTATATGTTTGCCGAAGGACGGAATGACATAGCACATCTTCTTACATCTACGGACCGCGTCCACTGGAAGGAACAGGGATCGCTCGATATTCGCTATAAGGATGGAAAACCTTTATCACCTGGGCCATACGGTACCCCTACAGCATGGTATGAAAACAATATATGGTACCTGTTGTATGAACGCGGCGATCTTGGAATATGGCTCGCCACATCTGCTGACCTGAAGACCTGGACCAACGTGCAGGACGAGCCTGTATTAAAGAATGGACCTGAGGCGTATGATAAGTATGGCGTTGCCGTTAATCAGGTGGTCAAACGCAATGGTATTTACTACGCATATTATCACGCTACTGCAGTCGAAGATTGGGGAGAATGGAGCAGCTGTGTGGCAACGTCAACGGATAGGCTACACTGGACGAAGTATTCCGGCAATCCTCTTTTAAAAGAAAACAAGTCTAGTCCGATAACCGTTGATGACGGCAAGTCAGTCAGACTCTATTCCATGCACCCGGCTGTTGCTTTACATACTTCGTCAACTCAGTAATAACCGCACAACCTTCAGTTTGCAAAATTCCGGAGGTGTTTGTGGAACTGCGCATCCACAATGCATAGCCTTTATATCGTCTATGTATCGTCTTTGTGAGCCTTTTTAAGCCTTTGTGTCCTTTCAGAAAGAGGAGATGAAAGTGGAAATCCCGGTTCCCGAATTCAGGCCAGGATCTTTTAACTACGGCTTAGCCAAAGCAAGCTCACTCCAACCCGGCAGGGCAGAGGACAAGGAGAGGACGTTGGGAGAGCCTGAAAGGCTCAGGCCTGACCCGTGATGTATGTCTCCAGGTGGTGAATAATGACTTTCTGTTCATCGATGACGGACCGCACCACATCTCCAATTGAGATGATGCCGACCAGCAACCCATCGTCAACCACGGGAAGGTGACGGATCTTGCACGAAACCATAACCTGCATGCACTCCTCGATGGTGGTTTCTGAATCCACAGTAACGAGGTTAGAGGTCATGATGTCGCTGATTGGGGTTTCCTTCGAAGATTTGCCTTTCAGGATGATCTTTCGTGCGTAGTCGCGTTCTGTAAAGATGCCAACCAGCCGTCCTTCTTCCACGATTAGAAGCCCGCCAATATTCTTTTCGCACATAATTTCTATGGCTTCGTATACCATGACGGACGGCGCAACGGCAAAGATCGAATTGCCCTTGGTCTGTAAGATGTGTTTGACTTTTCCCATGCGTGAAACTTGTTGCAATCGATTGAAGATAAGGCTTTTCATCAAAAGATGCAACGAGAGCGTCGGGCAAACTGACATGCGGTTGATCAAAAAAAAATTCAGCAGCCTATCCAAATTGCCCCGTTTCCCCGGGTGTGTGCGCAACCACACGTTGGCTTGGCGTTTCCTCATGGAGCTGAAAAAAATGAACTGTTCGTTTAGCGCCGTGAGCGTCCTGAGCATAATTTCTGCTATGCCCGAATCGTAAAGGGAGTGTCTATCCGGCTAAGTCTGGGAAAGTGTGGTAAAAGTCTGGGTGGAGTGTGGAAAAGTGCGATGAGAGTGCGGCAAGAGACTGGGAAAGTGTGGGAAGAGAGCGTTGGGAGAGCGTAGTGAGAGCGGTAAAAGAGCGAAGCGGGAGCGTCACAGGAGCGGTGGAACAGCGTAAAAAGTCTTACCTCTGGTAAGTCTCTGGTAAGTCTCTGGCTGGTCGGACACTTACTCCAACCTGTTCGCTATACGCAACGACCGCAATCCTTGACTGTCTAGAGAAGTGTAGAGAAGTATAGAGCAGGTATAGAAAAGTATAGAGCGCATATAGAGAAAGTATAGAGCAGCTATAGAAGCACTATAGGAGATCTATAGAGAAAGACGAGCACGATTTAACACGTGTTAATCGTACAGTTGCTCAGCCCACCAGGCCGACAAACCGGTCAGCACAAATGGTCAGGATGAGGCTTATCGCGATAAGCGCAATCAATAATACGCGCGTTGAGGTGCCCAGCGACAACGGCTCAGCTGAGGGCTCCTGGAAGTACATCGCTATAATGATGCGGAAGTAGTAGTAGACGCCAATAAGAGAAGTAATGATCGCCAGGATTACAAGGCCTGTATAGCCTTGCTCGATAGCCATAGCAAAAATCATATACTTACCGAAGAATCCCGGAAGAGGAGGGATGGCAGCAAGCGACAGCAATGCAAATGTCATGGCTACTGCCAGGATCGGATTCCTCTTAAACAGGCCGTTGAAGTATTCTACCGTTGTAGACCGATTGTAGCTTCCAATAACATGAAGCACGGCAAAAGCAGTGAGTGACGCGCACGCATAAGCACAGAGATAATAGAAGATGGCATTGGCGCTCTCCGTTGCATTGGCAAGGAAGCCCAGCAGAATGTAACCCACATGACCCACGCTTGAGTAAGCAAGCATGCGCTTCACGTTTTGCTGATATACCGCCGTGATATTGGGTATGACCAGTGTCAGAATTGTTGTACCCTGAATCACTCTGGTTAAAGTGTGGTCAACTGATGAGAAGATAAAGAATACGCGATAGAAGGCGGCAAGTGCTGCGATCTTCACAACGGTCGACATAAACGCTGTGATAGACGTGGGAGCACCTTCATATACATCCGGGGCCCAGAAATGAAATGGCACAGCAGATATCTTGAAAGCTAATCCAATGAACATTAACAGTATACCCGCATAAAAGAACGTTGGAAGTCCTGCCGGATTGGCGTCGATGAACTCGGCAATCTTCGTGAGATGGAATGCGCCGGTCGCACCATAGATCAGAGCAATACCCATGAGGAGGAAGCCTGTTGCAAACGAACCCATGAGGAAGTATTTGAAGGCGGCCTCCGTAGAAAACAAACTCTCTTTCCGGCTGCCGGCAAGAACGTAAAGTGAAATCGACAGAATCTCAATGCCGAGGAACAGCATGGCCATGTTGTTGAATGACGCCATGATGACAGCGCCCGCTACGGTGAACAACACCAGCGCTGTTCTGTCGGTAATATGTGGTTGAAGTCGGAAGTAATCATTTGCGAGCCAGAACCAGAAGATAGTGGTTACCACGATGAGGCCACTGAACGCAAGAGAGAAATTATCGAACTGCAGCATCTCGCTGAAATGCATCGTCGAAGTGCCAAAGTCGATGAAGATGGTAGCCATGGCTGCCACCAGCCCAACAATCACAAAGGCAGTCAACCACTTTTTCAGATTGACGATCTCCGCGACGAGCGCTGCTATACCAAGACCACAGATGACAAATAGTGCGTTCATTTCTTACTTAACTGATGCTGACAAATTCGAGTACACTTTCAACAGGTTCGTAACGGCCGGCTCCGACAACTCAAGAAGAGGAGCCGGGTAGATACCGATCAATATGATCAGCACAACCACTGGATACAACACCCACTTCTCTTCAGTAGTGAGGTCTGCAAAACCAGCGGTCACGTTGTTCACCTCACCTGACATCGACTTCTGGAAAGTCCTCAACATGTAAACTGCGCCGAGGATGATGGTCAAACCAGCGATCGCGCCGAGTACGTATTGATATTGGAATATCGAGTTGATTAAAAGGAATTCACCGACGAATCCGCTTGTGAGCGGCAACGCCACGCTACCCAGCATGACGATCACGAACACGGTCGCGAATATTGGCGCCACGTTACGGATACCGCCGAGACTGTCCAGTGTGCGTGTCTTGGTGCGTTCAGCAACGACGTCAACGATGTAGAACATGCCGAACACCACGATACCGTGGCTCACCATTTGAATCATTGCTCCTTGCAAACCAACCACGCTAAGCGTGAACGTGCCGGCAGCGATAAGCCCAACGTGAGCGACAGAAGAATAGGCAATAAGTCTCTTGAAATCCTTTTGAACGATGGCGATGCATGAACCATAAACAATACCGATCACAGAGATGATGATCGCTGTAGGCCCCCAGGCGGCCACACCAGCAGGGACCATCGGTATCAGCCAACGGATCACACCGTAAATACCCATCTTCAGCATGATTCCTGATAACAGCATCGTTCCCTGTGTGGGCGCAACGGTATAGGTATCGGGCTGCCATGTATGAAAAGGAAACACTGGCATCTTGATGGCAAATGCTACGAACATCAGCCAGAACACGAACCCTTGCTCGCCTGGCGACAACGCCTGGCCTGCTTCATAAAGTGCTGCAAGCGCGAAAGTATGTTCCCCTGGTGTCGCGAGGTACAGGTAGACAAGTCCGATGAGCATGAACAAGCTTCCTGCGAGCGTATAAATGAAGAACTTCAATGTGATGCGACCACGGTCTTCACCGCCCCAGATGAGGCATATGAAGTAAATTGGAATAAGGGCGATTTCCCAGAAGAGATAGAACAACAGTCCGTCAAGAGCGACAAATACACCTACCAAAGCCATCTCCATCATCAGTACGAGGCCATAAAAGGTGTGTGGCTTCGCGAATTGCTTATTGCGCGTGGAGAGTATGATACCGGGAACCAGTAAAGTGGTAAGCAGTACAAGTACGAGCGATATGCCATCGATGCCTACGGCAAAGTTCAATCCTAAAGACTGGATCCATGGAACATCAAGCACGAATTGAAACAATTCATTCTTGCTGAACTGCGTGGTGATATAGAGGGTGGCCAACAGCTCGACAACCGAGGCCGCAAATGCGATCGTTTTGGCCTGCGCAGGTCTCACCAGGAATATAAATAGTGAAACAAGCAAAGGGAAAAATATGAGAAATACGGTCATGGCTTAATTAGTCCTTAGTCCTTAGTCTTTAGTCCTTAGTATCTGGTTACTAGTCTTTGAGTCATTAGCTTTCTCTGTTCCGTTATGTTCTATCCATACTAAACTACAATGGACCAACTCAGGACTCAGGACTAACGACTCAATACTACTTCATAAATACAGCTGACAGCACGAGCACAATGCCGATTACCATCATGAAGATGTAAAAGCCAATGCTTCCCGTTTGTAGTTTTCTCGCTGTCTTGCTTCCTTCTACCACTGCTTTGCCCGACGCGTTTACTAAACCGTCGATGCCCAGGGTTTCAACTACTTTATCAAATACGCTGGATATCCAGTACAAAGGTTTTACGACAATAGCATCGTAGATTTCATCCACGTAATACTTGTTGTATAAGGTGCGCTGCAAGCCGCTGCTGATTTGTCCTTCAGCTGCCGGCACATGTGCCTTGCTTACGTAGCGTGAATAAGCGAAACCGATAAATCCGAGCGTGAGTAGAACAATCACAGCCATTAACATGTATTCGGTACTATGGCTAAGGTGATGTGCCTCGATCAGGCCTTTGGACGGTTCAAAAACCGGCGCGAGGAAGTTGCTCAACCAATGCGATCCACCCAATGCTTCAGGGACACCCATGAAACCACCCACAACCGACAATCCGGCAAGCACAATCAACGGGGTGGTTATGCTTTTTGGAGATTCGTGAATGTGATGAATAGTATCGTGGCTTGCGCGCGTATTGCCGAAGAAAGTGAGGAACAACAGGCGGAACATATAGAAGGAGGTGAGCAGCGATGCGATTACGGCAACGGCCCAAACAACCTTGCTATGCGCAAAGGCACTGGCCAGGATCTCGTCCTTCGAGAAGAAACCGGCAAATGGTGGAATACCAGAGATCGCCAATACACCGATGAGGAACGTGGCATATGTCACGGGCAGATATTTCTTCAGTCCACCCATCTTGCGTATATCCTGCTCGTGGTGCATGGCATGAATCACGCTACCTGCTCCAAGGAACAACAGCGCCTTAAAGAAAGCGTGTGTTGCCATGTGAAAGATACCGCTCGTGAATGCGCCTAATCCTAAGGCAAGGAACATGAGTCCGAGCTGCGATACGGTCGAATAGGCGAGTACTTTCTTAATGTCGTTTTGTGTGAGAGCAATGGTTGCTGCGAAGAGAGCAGTGGCAAGACCGATAATCACGATCATTTCGAGTGTAGCGGACGACATTGCATACAACACGTTATTACGTGCAACCATGTACACACCTGCCGTCACCATCGTGGCCGCGTGGATGAGGGCAGATACGGGAGTAGGACCCGCCATAGCATCTGGCAACCACGTATACAAAGGAATCTGTGCGCTCTTACCCATTGCGCCAACAAACAGCAGCATAGTAATAAGTGTGACCGTACCGGCATCAACGGAAGATGCTTTAGGGAATACTTCGGTGTACTGAATGCTTCCAAAGTTTACAATGATCAGGATGATACCGAGCAACATGCCCAGGTCACCAATGCGGTTCATGATAAAGGCCTTGTTAGCGGCATCGTTGTAGGCCTGGTTCTTGAACCAGAATCCGATGAGCAG
Organism: Chryseolinea sp. T2; assembly: GCF_037203685.1. NCBI lineage: Bacteria > Pseudomonadati > Bacteroidota > Cytophagia > Cytophagales > Fulvivirgaceae > Chryseolinea > Chryseolinea sp. T2. The sequence continues at coordinate 252,674 of NZ_JBBCAU010000006.1, read as the reverse complement.
GTAGGAGCAGAGACCCACACCTTCCCAGCCGATAAACATGACCAGGTAGTTGGCGCCCATTACGAGCAGCAACATGAAGAACACGAACAGGTTCAGATAAGAGAAGAAGCGATTATATCCTTCATCGCCATGCATGTAACCCACCGAATATACGTGGATCAGAAATCCAACGCCGGTAATGATGAGCAGCATGAGTGACGACAGCGGATCGATGAGGAAGCTCATCGTTGCCGAAAAGCCGCCGGCGCTGATCCAGCGAAACAGAGTTACTTCAATTGAAGGAGTGCCACCAAGAAGCTGGACAAAGGCAAATACCGATAAGATAAAGGAGATCAACACCGATCCACAAGCAACAGTCGATGCAAAACCATGGCTTACCTTCTTCACGTTTAAAGCCACGATGAGAAATCCCAGCAATGGGAACAAAGGAATCAACAATGCCACTAATTGCGCGCCTACCATTTTAAACGATTCAATACGTTGATGTCTACTGTTTTTGTATTCCGGTGCATAAGCACGAGGATGGCCAATCCGACGCCCACTTCAGCAGCGGCAACGGCCATAATGAAAAAGACAAAGACTTGTCCCGCGCCATCATTGAGGTAGCTGGAGAATGCAACCATCACAAGGTTCACGGCATTCAGCATAAGCTCTATGCACATGAAGATGATGATTGCGTTGCGTCGATAAAGTACGCCCAGCACGCCGATGGTAAACAAAGCCGCGGCAAGCCAGATGTAGTAGTCTATGGGAATGTTGTTGATCATGTCGAACTATTTGAACCTATGGACAAGTTGCTACCGTTCTGCTGTTTCCGATTTCCCCACCATGATGGCACCGACCATAGCAGCCAGCAACAACACGGAAGTTATTTCAAATGGAAGCAGAAAATCATTGAACATTACCTTGCCCAGGCTTTTTACAGTACTAATGCTTATGTCGGCTGGTTGCTGTGTCATCATCAGTTCCGTGCCCTTCAGCGATCCAACCAAAACGATGATGAGTAGTCCCGAACAAATCGTAGCAGCCACTTTGAGCAGCGTGCTCTTGTGAGGCTCCGATTCCTTGTTGAGGTTAAGCATCATGATCACGTAAAGGAACAAGACCATGATCGCGCCTGCATACACTATGATGTGTACGATAAAAAGAAATTCAGCATTCAGCAGGAGGTAGTGTCCTCCAATGCAAAAGAAGGTGATGATGAGATAGAGAACGCTGTGAACAGGGTTCTTGGAGAAAACCACCATCAGCGCGCTGAAGATGGCAACAAATGAAAGAAAGTAAAATACGTTGAGCGTCACTGCGGTGGTCAATTACTTATTATGACTCAATCTTTTTTGCTGTTTGAAGGCGAGTACTTCAGCTGTTTGTCGTTTAGTGACATCCACGCGGTCATCAACCTTTTCTACAAGCTTATCTTTTCCGAAAATGAAACCGTCACGCGAATAGTCAGTGGGGAGAATGCGATCCGTAAGGAAGATAGCTTCTTTGGGACATGCCTCTTCACACAAACCACAGAAAATGCAGCGAAGCATGTTGATCTCGTACGTCGTTGCATACTTCTCTTCGCGATACAGTTTTTCTTCACCCTTTTTGCGCTCGCCGGAAGTCATTGTGATTGCTTCGGCAGGACAGGCCACAGCACAAAGCCCACAGGCTGTACATCTCTCCGCCCCTTTGTCGTCGCGCTTCAGTACGTGCTGCCCTCTCCATACTGCGCTGATCTCGCGCGTCGTTTCGGGATATTTTACAGTAGCCTTCCGTTGAAACAAATGCTTTATCGTGATAATGATACCACCGAATATGGCAGGGAGGTACATCCGCTCCGCCAGCGTCATTTCTTTCTTGACTACTAATTTCGATCGATTCGTTAGCATAGCTCTTTATGCAGGGCCGGCTTCTAGCCGAAACCCGGTGCGATATTAGTTACCGAAAAAGGTTAAGAACAGTCCTGTTACGAAAATGTTCACCACCGCCAGGGGGATGAGTATTTTCCAGCCCAGATTCATCAGCTGATCATAGCGGAAGCGTGGAATTGTCCAGCGGATCCACATGAAGAAGAAGATGAAGAAGGAGATCTTTCCAAATAATACTATAGTGCCAATGGTCGTGATGGCATTTGGAGACAATCCCAGATCATTCATGAAGGGGAAATTGTATCCACCAAAGTAAAGCGTCGACATTACTGCCGCCGACACGAACATGTTGATATATTCTGCAAACAGGTAAAAGCCGAGCTTCATACTGCTGTACTCCGTATGATATCCACCTACCAGTTCGGTCTCACATTCAGGAAGGTCGAAGGGTGTTCTGTTACACTCAGCAAATGCGCAGATCAGGAAGATGAGGAATCCAACGGGTTGGTAAACTACGTTCCAGAAGTTCCAGTCACCGCCAACGCCGCCCGCCTGATTCGCAGCAATTTCGCCGAGGCTCAATGTGCCGGTCATGATGATGAGTGCAATAATCGAGAGACCCATGGCAATCTCGTAGCTGATCATCTGTGCAGAGGCACGAATCGCGCCGAGCAACGAGAACTTGTTGTTGGAGGCCCAACCGCCGATCATAATTCCGTAAACACCGATCGAAACAACGCCAAATACGTAGAGGATACCAATGTTGAGATCCGCGATCTGAAGTGAGTATGCAGTTCCGTTAATGGTGATCGTACCGCCCCAGGGAATGATAACGCCAGCCATAAGTGCTGTGAGCATGGCAATACAAGGTCCGGCGATAAACAGAAACTTGTTCGATACTACCGGAATCATTTCCTCCTTCATGATGAATTTCAAACCATCAGCGAGGGGTTGGAAAATTCCGAAAGGACCCGCACGGTCCGGACCGATACGGTCTTGCAGAAATGCAGCTACTTTACGTTCTGCATAAGTTGAATACGCAGCAATAAAAAGAGTGAGTCCGAATATGGCTCCCGATAGCGATGCTTTATAGATAAAGAAATCGATCATGCTGCTGAGTCGTTAGATTGTTCAAGTTGCCGGCCTTTCTGGAAGACGATCTGACGGTCGATCTCACGCTTGAGCTTCTGGAGATCGATCTTCTCATAGTGATTCTGTGAAATCACGGAATGACGATCGATGTGACGGGGACCTTCAATTACCCAGTCGTTCATGTTCTTATGGTCGTAGCGGCATTCGTTACAGATGTATTCCTTCACTTCGCCGTATTGATCCTTGCGGGCAGATACACGCAATACATCATCGCCTTTTGTGAACAGTACCACCTTGCCGCAGCACTTATCGCAGTCACGATGTGCATCCACCGGGTTGGTAAACCACACGCGGCTTTTGAAACGGAATGTCTTATCAGTAAGCGCACCCACTGGACATACGTCAATCATATTGCCCGAGAAGTCGTTGTCCACTGCTTTCTCGATATATGTGCTGATCTCTGAAGCATCGCCACGATTCAAGACGCCGTGAACGCGCTCTTTGGTAAGCTGGTCAGCAACAAACGTGCAACGGTAGCAGAGGATGCAACGCGTCATGTGCAGTTTTATCTTATCGCCAATGTCGATCTTTTCGAATGTGCGGCGGTCTTCCTCGTAGCGTGTTTTCGCTGCACCATGCTCGTAAGCAAGATTCTGCAGGTCACATTCTCCTGCCTGATCGCAGATGGGGCAATCAAGCGGGTGATTGATGAGCAGGAATTCGACGACACCCTTACGCGCTTCAAGCACTTCAGGCGACGTGATGTTCTGCACCACCATGCCATCCATTACCGGAGTCCGGCACGAGGCAACGAGCTTCGGCATGGGACGAGGATCTTTAGCAGATCCCTGCGTTACTTTCACGAGACATACGCGGCACTTTCCTCCCGTATCTTTTAAAGTCGAGTAATAACACATCGCGGGAGGTACAAGCTCTCCGCCTATCTGACGTGCTGCATTAAGGATAGTTGTTCCATCCGGAACTTCAACCTCAACGCCATCTATCGTTACTTTTGCCATATTGCGCTATTGCTATACTTCGATGCTTCAGCGGGCCGTAGCCAGCGCCGCTTCCATCGGTTCTATTTCAAAGTGTTTGGGGTTCTTTACTTTTTCCGGGAACCTCACGTGATATTCAAACTCATCACGGAAATGACGTATCGCACTGGCTACAGGCCATGCAGCGGCATCTCCCAGAGGGCAGATCGTATTACCTTCTATCTTCTTGGCGACGTCAACCAGCAGATCGATGTCGTCCATGTGCCCATGACCATGCTCGATGCGATGAAGAACTTTCTCCATCCACCCTGTTCCTTCACGGCACGGACTGCATTGTCCGCAAGACTCATGGTGATAGAACCGGGTAAATGTCCACAGGTTCCTGACGATACAAGCTGTTTCATCCATCACGATGAAGCCACCTGATCCAAGCATCGTACCCGTAGCGAACCCACCGTCAGACAACGATTCATAGCTCATCAGGCGAGGCTCGCCCTTGGCTGTCTTCAATATCAGATTAGCAGGCAGGATCGGCACAGAAGAACCTCCGGCCACAACAGCCTTCAGCTTTCTTCCTTTCCAGATACCGCCGCAGTATTCGTCGGAATAAATAAATTCTTCTACTGGCAATCCCAGGTCGATTTCATAAACGCCGGGCTTGTTGATGTGACCGCTGGCAGAGATGAGTTTTGTTCCAGTGCTCTTGCCGATACCGATCTGGCTATACGCGTTGCCCGAATTATTGATGATCGGAACTACAGCACAGATCGTTTCCACGTTGTTTACCACGGTAGGGCTGGCATACAAGCCTGCAATAGCAGGGAAGGGTGGCTTTAACCTTGGGTTTCCACGCTTGCCTTCCAGCGATTCGAGCAATGCGGTCTCTTCGCCACATATGTAAGCACCGGCGCCAGGCTGAACATATAGTTCGAGTGAGTAGTCGGTGCCGAGAATGTTTTTACCAACAAATCCCGCCGCACGTGCCTCTTCAATGGCGCGTTCCAGTATGCGAATCACATACATGTATTCTCCGCGAACGTAGATATAGGAAGTCTTCGCGCCCAGCGCATAGCTGGAGGTGATCATACCTTCGATGAGCAGGTGAGGGATGCGCTCCATGAGATAGCGGTCCTTGAAAGTACCTGGCTCGCTTTCATCGGCATTGCATACCAGGTAGCGGGGCTTATCGGACTTTCTATCCAGGAAGCTCCATTTCATACCCGCGGGGAAGCCCGCACCACCACGACCGCGCACGCCTGAGGTTTTTACCTCTTCCGTGACCTGGTCAGGTGTCATGGTTTTCAACGCCTTCTCTACTGAAGCGTAACCGCCCTTGCTTCGATAAACGTCGAACGTTTCAATTCCGGGAACATTCTCATGTTCCAGTAATATTTTCTTTCCCATAGGATAAAACACACTTAGCGCCGGTGATCAATCACACGCGCGCACTTTTCATATAACTACTCCGTTGGCCGGAAGCACGAAGCTTGTCGACCAGCTCTTCAGCTTTTTCAGGGGTGAGGTTCTCGTAATATTCAGCGCCACACTGAAGCATGGGGGCCGTTCCACAGGAACCAAGGCACTCAACAGTTTTCAGGGTGAACATACCGTCTGCCGTTGTTTCGCCATTCTTTATGCCCAGCTTCTTTTCGAGGTGCTCAACGATATCGTCTGAACCGCGCAACCAGCATGGACCGGTCTGGCAAACTTCAATGAGACAATTACCAACGGGTTCAGTGTTGTACATAGAGTAGAACGTGGCTACCTCGTACACCTCAATCGGCTTGATGCTAAGCAATGATGCCACGTAATCCATCGTGGCAGGGCTAAGCCAACCGCCAAACTCCGATTGTGCCAGGTGCAACACGGGGAGCAGCGCTGACTTTTGCCGGCCTTCCGGGTAGCGTGCAATGATCCTGTTGACCAGCGCCAGGGTTTCAGTTGAGAATGTTGGCTTATCCGAGCTCATGTTCACTACTAATGTTTTCTTTCCTTCTATTTCGTTCGCCAGTTCTTTTGTCTCAGTCCTGGCTGTCGTCTGCTTTATTAACGCGGAGGCGTGGCTTAAAGCCGGCCTCACCCGTGGCCTATGCGTCGAGCTCGCCCGCGATTACATTCATGCTACTCATTGTCAGGATGGCATCCGAAAGCATCGATCCTTTGATGATTTCCGGATAGGCCTGATAGTAAATGAAGCATGGTCTGCGGAACTGAAGCCTGTATGGCGTTCTTCCGCCGTCGCTGATGAGATAGAATCCCAGCTCGCCGTTACCGCCCTCCACACAATGGTAAACCTCACCCTTCGGGATCTCGGTTTCGCCCATTACAATCTTGAAGTGGTAGATAAGTGCCTCCATATCGTTATACACTTCCTGCTTGGGAGGAAGGTAGAACTCGGGCACGTCGGCGTGGAAAGGACCCGCAGGCAGCTTGGCCATGGCCTGCTTGATAATGCTCAGACTTTGCCACATTTCTTCCTGGCGTACCATAAAGCGATCATAAACGTCGCCATTTGTGCCCACTGGAATGATAAAGTCAAAATCTTCGTATGATGAATACGGGCTCGCTACACGAACATCGTAATCGATGCCCGTAGCCCGCAGGTTGGGACCTGAGAAGCTGTAGCTCAATGCCCTTTCGGAATTAATTCCTCCGGCACCAATCGTCCGGTCCATAAAGATCCGGTTGCGCTTCAGCAGGTTTTCGAATTCTTTCAATACTTCAGGAAACTCCTTCAGGAACTTGTTGATCTTATCCCAGGCCTTTTGCGAGAAGTCACGCTCGAAGCCACCAATGCGTCCGATGTTCGTCGTGAGACGCGCCCCACAGATTTCCTCGTAGATTTCATATACAGCTTCGCGCTGCTGGAACATGTACACGAATCCTGTAAGCGCACCGGTATCAACACCGATAACAGCGTTACACACGAGGTGGTCAGTGATGCGGGCCAGCTCCATGATGATCACGCGCAGATATTGAACCCGCTTCGGTATTTCAGTGCCCAGCAACTTTTCAACCGTCATGTGCCAGCCGATGTTATTGATCGGCGACGAGCAATAATTAAGACGGTCCGTTATTGGCGTGATTTGATTGTAGGGCCTGCGCTCTGCAAGCTTTTCGAATGCGCGGTGGATATAGCCGATCGTCGGTTCTGCATTGACGATCACCTCACCGTCCATAGTGAGAACATTCTGAAAGATACCGTGCGTGGCAGGGTGGGTAGGGCCAAGGTTGAGCGTTGTATACTGCTTTTCTTCAGCTTCCGGTTTATCGATCAGTGATTCGTTTACGTTCATGGTCTTGAATTATCGTCCGAACATGTCGTCGTTTTTGTCGTCGCGGGTCTGGTCTTCGAGAGGGTACTCCTTGCGCATAGGGAAGATGATCATATCCTCCACATTCAGCACGCGCTTGAGGTTGGGATGGCCTTCGAATATGACTCCGTAAAAGTCGTACGTTTCACGCTCCAGCCAGTTTGCGCCGGCAAATATGGGCGTTATTGTTTCGGTGACAGGCTTTTCCTCAGGCAGATAGATCTTCAGTCGCAGGCGCTCGTTTGAATAGAGATTGTGGAGCTGATAAAAAACTGCGATCTGCTTCAGTTCGGGATAGTGAATACCGCCGAGGGTAGTGAGGTATTGGAAGCGGAGGTTGGGGTGATCGTACAGGAATCTGATGATTTCGACGATCTTCTCTTTTTTTAAAGTTACCGTTAGAAAGTTGTAAGGCGTTTCGACATGAAGAATCTCATCTTCATACTTCTCTTTCAATGTGGCGATTACTTTTTCCTGACTGGAGACTTCCATTTAGTGCTTCCCTTATTTAAATGAATGTGGCATTGTTACCCTCATCCATTATTCGATTCCATATTTGTTCAGCATAGCCTTGTACTCCGGCGACTCGCGGCGACGCAGCGATTCCGTTTCAACAAGGTGCTGAATCTTCATTACGCCGTCGATAATTTGTTCCGGCCTCGGAGGACATCCGGGCACATACACGTCGACAGGTATAATGCGATCGATACCCTGCAATACGCTATAGGTATCAAAAATTCCACCGCTGCAGGCACATGCTCCTACTGACAACACCCACCGGGGTTCTGCCATTTGCTCGTATACCTGACGCAGCACCGGGCCCATCTTCTTGGCAATGGTTCCCATCACCATAAGCAGGTCCGCCTGACGGGGTGAAAAGCTCAATCTTTCAGAGCCGAAACGTGCAAGATCATAATGGGCTCCCATGGTCGCCATGAACTCAATGCCGCAGCATGAGGTGGCAAAGGGGAGGGGCCATATGGAGTTCTTACGCGCCATGCCTACCACCTTCTCAAGGCTGGTAGCAAAAAATCCGGCGCCTTCAATGCCAGGCGGTTTTTCGCCTAATGTTACTCCCGATGTATTCGCTACAGTCTGCATAGATTCTCCTTTATATTATTCTTCCCAGTGAAGGGCACCCTTGCGTTTCAGGTAGAAAAAGCCCACCAGCAAAAGGCCCACGAAGACACTCATTTCTATAAAACCTGTACGTCCAAGGTCCTTGAAATTAACTGCCCAGGGATACATAAATATTACTTCCACATCGAACAACACAAACAATATGGCCACGAGGAAATACTTGATGTTGAACGGCGCACGCGCATTTCCTTTCGCCTCGATACCGCATTCAAACGTGTCATCTTTCACTTTCGACTTGCGCTTGGGACCGAATGCATGTGTCGCAATCATCGTCGTAGCTACAAATCCGAACGCCAGAACGAACATTATGGCGATCGGTGCATATTCGAGTAGTTGTGTATTTTCCATTCCTTGTTAGAACGCGCTAATTTCAGTTTTTCTTGGTGTAATCTCTATACGAAAACCAACATAATATTACGCATACGTTTGATTGCCGCTCACGTTTGCACCAGCTGATCGCTCCTGAAAATGCTAATCGGCTTTGCTGGTCGCTAATACCATTTTAATCTTATGGCGCGCACCTACCTGCATGACGTTTACCAGGTCCTGTACTGACAGTGTCGCCGCGGCGTGTAATACTACTGTGGGCTCCTTCAACCCTTCACATGCCTTAACCAATTCCTCGTCTAAATCGTTGACCGGAACAGGTCTTTTATTAATGTAATATTGTCTGTTTTCGGTAATTGTGACAACAATCGGCTGCTTGGACAAAGCCTGACTCGCGCTGGAACGCGGTAACAGAACCTTGATAACGTTTGGGTTGGTGATTGTTGAGATGATCAGAAAGAACAGAAGCAAAAAGAACATAATGTCGTTCAGTGACGACGTCGCTACCTCTGCCGCGAAATGATTTTTCCGCTTGATTTTCATTCTACAGGGCTTACGATGTAACGAATGAACTCCAATGAATCGCGTTGTACACGAAGTGTAAACTTAGAGATGAGCTGGTTCAGGATGTGATATGCCGCATAGGCACAAACACCCACGATCAGGCCCGCTCCACTGGTAACCATCTTTTCGTAAAGACCACCGGCGATAATACCGATGCTGATATTGTCTGTGAGGGAAATGCTGTAAAAGATGTTGATGATACCGGATATTGTACCGATAAAACCAAGCATGGGCGCCACGCCGGCGATGATGCCAAGGTAAGAGGTGTTCTTCTCCATTTCACCGACTTCGATGTTGGCGACAGACTCCATCATAGTTTCAATTTCTTTGATGGGTTTGCCGATGTATTGAAGTCCGGCGAGAAGAATTCTGCCTGTAGAAGTTTCATCCTTGTCGGCATAATGAAGTGCTCCGCGCACGTCACCGCCCTTGATCATGCGGATGATGTTGTCGAGAAAATCCTTCTGGCGTTTTGTTTTTTGACGCAGGTAGAGATACCGTTCAATGAAGATGTAGGTGGCAATGATCCAGAGAATAACAATTGGGATCATTACGGCGCCGCCCTTCATAACCAGGGTCAGAAGTGAGAGACCCTCCTGTGCTGAAGGCGTAACGGATACGGTGTCTTGAGCAATTTGAGCGAGTATGAGCATGTAATCGAAAAAATTGGAGTGTACAAAAAAACCTCCGCAATATTAGCAATTTTCCAATTACAGCTGCGATTCCTATTTTTGGGGCCATTTAAAGATGGCCAGGGCAGGAGCAACGTGCTTCAAAAGCGGTTGTTGAACTAATCAACGAACATGGGGAACCTTTAACAAAAACTCATGTTATTTCCGCCACGTTGCCCTGCTAGCCCCTGGACAGTCCTTTAATTCTATTTACCGGTAGATCCTTTTGGCTTCGGCGGCGGTGCCGTCAATGCCTTGATGGCTACAGTAGCTTTTTCATTCTTTGGATCGATCGCCAGTACCTTCTGATAAAAATCCTTCGCTGCAGAGTTTTGTCCCTTGAGGTAGCTGTAGTATCCCAGATACAGATAAGCCTCTGTCAGCATAGCGTTATCGTTCTTGCTCTTGCTGGCGGCCGTGCTAACCTTTTGAACAAGCTTCTCATAATAAGGCTTTGCCAAGCCATTTTCAGAAGTCGAATCCTGTGAAGCTTTGCTGCGCGCTGCCCACATGTCTACAACTGTCATGTTGGGCTGAAGTACACCGAGTGCAGCAAATGTCGAATCAGCTTTTACATAATCTTCAGCATAATACTGTGCACGCCCCAGGTTAAACAGGTCCTGAGAAGATGGTTTACGGTATTGAAACAGCTTTCTGTAGGAAGCCACCGACTCTGCATATTTCTTATTGGCAAAGTAAGTCTGTGCCATCGTCTCATGGATATTAGGCTGCTTATCTTCCATGGTCACACTCTTTTCGAATGCCTGCATGGCAAGAGAATCTTGTTTCAGTTTCAACAACACCTTACCATAGTAGTTGTAGTCAGCTGCCTCTATCGCTTCTGGTTTTTGCTTCGCCAGATATTGTTCGAAGGTGCTACGTGCTCCAACCGAATCCTTCGATTCATATTGTGACACACCGTAATACTTGAGGATCGTCGCGTTCGTACTGTCCTTTGATACTAGTTGCTTGAAGATGTCGTTTGCCTTTTTGAAGTCCTTTGCCATCAGATAGTAAAACGCCAGCTTAGACTGGTACTTCTCTGGTGACTCAGTCAAAGAGATAAACTTCTCATACGCCTTCACGGCATCTGTACCTTTCGACATTTGATAGTACAATTCGCCTTGCTCCTTGTATGCGAGCGCATAATTAGGGTCGATCGAAATGGCTTTTGAAAAAGATTCCTGAGCAGCATCGTAGTTCCTGGAGCGCAGATAAACTCTACCAACCTTGTAATGCGCAAGGGCATTCTTCTGGTCAAGGGCGGCAGCAGTTTCGTACGCTGACACGGCCTTTCCGCCGTCGTTCAGCTGAAGATATGCGTCACCCAGCAGAATAAATGTTTCAGGATTGTGGTCATCCTTTCCCTTTGCTGTTGTCAACAGTGTAACTGTTTCGGTGGCACGCTTGGGGTCAACCATGTAACCGCGCGCTACAGCTTGCATTACCTCTACATTCTTTGATTTCGTCATTGAAAGGGCCTTGTCGAAGTCAAGCTTCGCCTTGGCCGCATTTGCTTCGAGCATGGAGAGGTGACCCTTTCCAGCGATGTTTAGTGCATCCTTTGGATCAGCAGCTATACCCTTGTCAAAAGCTTGAAGTGCTTCCTGACGCTTATTCATCTTGAGCTGAAGCAAGCCCAGATTATAAAACACTGCAGGTGACGTTGGATATGTTGAAGCAGCCTTGGTAAGCACGTCAAGTGCTTTCTTGGATTGATCAATTTCTACGAGGTGCTTTGCCTCGGCAATTTCCGTTCCTTGCGCCACGGCAAATTCCGTTTGCCCGACCAGCAGGCTCGCCGCTACGAAACAGGCTAATCCGAATCTACTCTTCATCAGACTTCTTGTTTTCATGATTGTTTAGTTATCTACTAGTTGTTAAAGGTTGAATACTCTAGTCTTTAGTCCTTAGTCGTTAGTCCTGAGTTGTACATAGTACATAAAGTTGTGAGTACTTAAGTTTAGCTGTCGTATTGACTAGTTACTATCAATACTAATCACCAACTAAATACTCAGGACTCAGGACTAAATACTACTCCTATTCCGGACTAATACTTATCGGATCTCTATTAATCTCGACAATCCTTACAGGCATTGTTGCAGGTACCAGACCTGCTTTCAATACTACACGCTGACCTTTTTCGCCCGCAATGAAAGACATAAACCCACTTGCCAACCCACTCTTTGCTTCACGGCTGATCATGACCACGTCGCGCTTGAGCGGATAACGGCCCTGCGCGATATATGCCTGGTACGGTTGATAAGACCCCGAATCCTCAGAGATGCGAACAACCCTTACAGCATCCAGAAACTTATTTGCTGTAGAATCGTCGCGATCGCTGATCCAGCTAACATCTATCAAACCAAGTGCCTCCGGCTTCTTCGACACATAATCAATAACTTCGCTATTGCCCTTCAGTGCAAACCAGTTCTTCTGTAACGTGTCAAATCGAATTACAGAGTCCTTCAGATGGCGCAATATCCCGGAGTTTGGTTGGTCAAAGACAACTTCCATGCCAGCAGAGTTGCCTTTCTTTGGCGGATGGTTCCAGCCCCATGACTGGATCTCGCCGCTAAGTATTTTCTTCAGATCGCCCATTGAAATGGTCGTATCTCCATTGTTGTTGTTCACAATCAGGGCAATTGCGCTGGTTGCGACTTTTAATTGCCTTGGTTTGTATTGTTGTTTGGTGAGGATCTCCGCTTCTTCCGGAACAAGCTTTCGGCTTACGATGGTGGCCCGTGCGGAATCTTTCAGCATCAGGGCGATGGCTTCTTCCTCACTTGTGTAAATCACCCTGATGTGGGCGTTTGCGTAGATGCTTTCAAAGGCCGCAACCTCAGCTTCAATTAATGGCTTTAAAGCTTCGTCAACAGTGATCGTAATGTTTCCGGACGTGGGTGTGTCACTTGGTTTGCTGCTCTTGCCCGAACAGGCAGCGAGAAAAATGATACCGAGCAATACAATCAATAATCTGTTCATTGATAATTCTTGAAACTGTTATAGCCCCGATATGCGCCGTAAGCAATTAAGACAATGCCCAACGGTATAGTGTACTGAGTAGGGATGCGCAACGAACTGCCAGCCTTAATCAGCAATGCAATGCCAGCGCCGATATAAATGACAGCCATGGCCAACCCAAGATATTTCATGTTGGTTTTGAAAAATCGTCACGCCACAACCGATGTTTGATTGTAGCGTGACGATATGTATGATAACTTCTGAACGCTTGCAGTCGAACGACTGCTTAGGTAGCAAGCTTAAACTTAACAGGAAGAACAAAGCGTGACTTTACAGCCTTACCGTTTTGCTTACCTGGCTTCCAGGGAGGCATCATGCCTACCACACGGACAGCTTCCTTATCGCACTCTGCGCTGATACCTTTTACTATCTGAATGTCGCTGATCGCACCCGCTCTGTCTACAACAAAGCTTACGAATACAGATCCTTCAACACCCATACGACGAGCAATAGCAGGATACTTCACGTTTTTCTGAAGGAATTTCACAAGGGCTTCCATGCCACCAGGAAATTCCGCCTGCTGTTCAACTACTGTAAAGACCACGTCTTCGTCAACTTCTTCTTTAGCTACTTCTGCAACAGGTTCATCGAATACTACTTCGCCTGTACCTTCAACTGTTTCTGCGCCGACGTCGTTTTGCTTGATCTCTTCGATAGTTGGCATCTCTTCTTCTTCAACGATTTCCTTATCTGTTACCTTCGGAGGAAGGAACTTGATAACCGTCTTCACCGGCGGAGGAATGTTGATTTGCGGAGGAGGAGGAGTGTTCTGAATTGGCGGAGGAGGCGCCAGGTCCGTGTATTTCACGGTCTTGGTTTCCGTTACCACTTCTTCATCCTGACCTTTTAAGAACTCCGCGATGTAAGGAGAAGCGAATACCAACACGAACAAGCTAAAGGTAAAGACTGCTCCAAGTACAACGTGCTTGGAGTAGGACCTGCGCAGAAAATACGCGCCATACGCTTTGTTGCGGTCTTCGAAGACAATGTCTTCCCACTTCTTGTTGTCTACTGCTGCACTCATAAATTGGATTCTTTAACTAAATCTTCATCTGCAGTCGTGATTTTCACGAGTGCAAAACGTTTCATACTCGTAATAGTCATCTCGTCAAGAATGTCGACAAGATTCTTGTATTTCGACTCCTTACCAGGTTTGATCAGAATAATCATGCCAGGGATCTCTTTGTCCTTGCTGGTGAGAATCTTGCGAATGCCATCTTTTGAGAAATTCGTAAGCTCCACTTTGGGGTCAGTAATACCCACATACCAATAAATCTTATCCTGTGGGCCAAGAATAAGGGTCACAACTTTCTTCTCGTTTACTTCCGGCGGTTTATCGCCTTCTTTTTCTTTCTCAGGCATGGTCAATTCCATGGTCTGAGGCTTATTCAGGGTGGTTGTAAGAATGAAGAAGGTGAGAAGAAGGAACGCCAAGTCCACCATTGGTGTCATGTCAATCTTTGTAGACGACTTTTTGACACGGACTTTGCCATCCTTACTACCACCGCCACCGCCTTGTGAAATTTCTGCCATGTTTTTACTTGTTAATGGTTATTCACCAAGTTATTAGTGTGCGGGTTCCGCCGCTGCAGCGCCGGTGCCGGCTTGTTCCATGTTGGTAATCAGGTTGAAACGGTTAATCCTGTTGTCAACCAGAGTGTTCATTACCTTCTCAACTGTCGGATAGTCTGCATTTCCATCGCCCTTGATTGCGATACGCAATTGCGGGTTTGTTGTACGTGCGAAAATTACCCAATCCTTAAGTTGATTGTTGAGTGAATCTACTGGAATGCCAGGCTGATTCACCTCTTTCCTCTTTTCCGGGGGAAGGTTGATGAACTCCTGAAGGTTCCCGATAGGGAGCCCGAAGCTTGACATTACGCCAAAACGTGCAGCATCCTGTTCAGAGAACTGAATACCATAGCGTTCACCCACCTTCTTGAGTAACTCCTGACGGTGAAATTTTCCATCCATGCTGAAGAACACCCGCCCGTCGTTCGAAATAGTGAGGAGCAATATGTTCGTTTCAGGAATCTTAATTTCAGATGCTGACGATGGCGTGTTTACCGTGACGGGTTCGTCAGGTACAGCCGTGGCCGTGAGCATAAAGAATGTTACCAGCAAGAAGCCAAGGTCCACCATGGGAGTCATATCCAATGAAGGAGTAGTCCGGTGCATTTTTATCTTTCCCATATTCTGAACTTTGTCTTTATAGTCAAATCAGTTTCAATCAATGACTACGCGGATCAATGATGACCTTTCTGCGTAGCAGTGAAGTTTTGTACGATGCTATATCCAGCTTCGTCAATACCGTAAGTCAATTCGTCAATTCTGCTTGTAAAGAAGTTGTAGAAAATGATGGCCAGAGCTGAAGTACCGATACCAAGAGCTGTGTTGATCAAGGCTTCAGAGATACCGTTAGCAAGACCTACTGAGTCAGGAGCACCAGCTTGTGCAAGACCGGCAAACGCCTTGATCATACCCAATACTGTACCCAACAGACCAATAAGAGTTGCAATAGAAGCGATCGTCGCGAGGATAACGAGGTTCTTTTCGAGCATAGGCATCTCGAGAGAAGTAGTTTCTTCGATGTCCTTCTGAACCATAGCGATTTTTTTCTCAGGCTCGATAGTGTTGTTGTTTACGAGCTCAGTGTATTTGCTAAGACCAGCTTTCACAACGTTAGCTACTGAACCTTTTTGCTTGTCGCACTCAGCAATAGCCTGAGAGATGTTACCAGAAGATACGAGTGAACGGATGCGTTGCACAAATACCTTGATGTTGCCTTTGCCTTTAGCGCGGCTGATAGTGATAATACGTTCGATTGCAAAAGTGAGCGTCATCAGCAGGAGACCGATAGCCAGCGGTACCAGATAACCACCTTTATAGAAGATTCCGAAATAGTCGCCTTCCAGTGGGTGGTTTTCAGGGTCGCCACCAACGAAGTGCGAAGGATCTCCAAGCACAAATTTCCAAACGATAAATCCGATAATAAGCTCGATCAGGATGACCGATGCCGCGAAGCCGGATTTGAGGCTTTCGCCCAAGGATGAAGAAGAAGAAGCTGCTGATGAAGTTGAAGTTTTCATACTTGAAAGGTTGAATGTTAAGGTTTCTACTTGTTTTTGGTTAAAAGTACATTTTCAATTCGGATAAAACTACCCATTCAACTTGTCCTTGGACAAGCATTAAATGTAGGAGCGGTGAAAAAGTCACAGCACCTCAGATAATTTTTTTAATGTTAAGCATTTCGCGTCATTATTATTGGCCGTTGATCATCAATCGACAGTCCCAACAACGCAGAGACACTCATTATATATGTCATTGTGTTCCTGCTACACATTAAGCGGCACAGGAAACAGATAATTACTTTTGCTCTGGTGGAATGTGAAATTTAAATCAAATCCTCTTCTCTGCCAGCACCCGTGAAATCATTTGGAACGACATCAACGCAGATGCTGAACTCATCTACTAAGGAGCATTGATCGTCGTATTCGTATAAATTGTGTTATACAATTGTTGCGTGCCTGTTAAAATAACAACACCCGCATCCGCAACATGCGGAGACTTCAATATCGAATCAAGAGAGAAAATGAGGGAAGGCTGGGCTTGTGAGATTTGTTTGACAAAAGACGTGCACACTGCATCAAGTCCCCTAATCAGAATGAGATCGTTATTTGTCTCACTTACCGAACAGGCGCTGTTTGCATGGCTGTCTACTATCCGAACATCCGCAAATGAAAATGAGACGATAAAAGCCAACAACAAGGCATCGAGCAGAAGCCCGCCAATACGCCTGGTATTGTCTTTTTCTTTTCTCATAGGAAGCGCAATGTAAATCAAAATTTCTTTGAATGTAAATGAAAATTTTTCAGAAAAAGGGTGTTCCGGTATAAAATAGGTCAAATCCGGGAAGCGTCGCAATTATTGTAATGAGGCACACCAAAGGCTCCTATTGCATTGATCTCGCATTTTGGTGGCCGGATTTAATCCACTCATAAATCGAAAACAGATATTCATCAAACGCGACCCGGAAGGCAGTCTTGTTTTTGACAGACGAGTTTGCTGACGACTGGCGGTAATTGAGGCGGCAGATATCCGCAGGAAATAGCCACTTCCAAATGTGCTAAGATTTTGCTTAGCTTTGCGCCGTGTTTTTCAATAGTGCAGATAAGTCGAAGGTGGTGCGCGCGGGGTTGCTGAAGAGTGGCCTTTGTCTGTTGCTCATCATATTCTCCCTTGGCCAGAGCATGGCAGCGCACGACTGCACTGTGAAGGCAATCAAGAAGGTAAATGGCAAGGAGACCACTGTTTTTACCATTAAAAGCAGTGTATTGCCCACATCTTCACGTCTTGAAGTGATAAACCAGGAACTCCCCTGGATGGAAGAGATCCTCTTCCAGTTTGTATCTGACGAGCGACCTGTACCTCGCTTTTCCTGTATTGTCAGACGTTTCTACGTCGACTTGTTTCGGGTTATCCGACCCTCGAACGCCCCCTGACAAAGATCTGAGCTGCTCTAAAGTTTGCATCGCAGGCCTGGCTTGAGACAGATTTTCTCGTCATCCTTTCACGATAAGCAAACGCGCAGCAGCAACCGCCCCTTTCAATGCAAATTCGTCTGCATTGATTCCATTTTAATTTACAACCACCTATAACAACAATTTAAGGGTTTTCCCATCATGCAAAACAAGGGTTTCGTTATCGCACTCACGGTTATTCTTAGCCTTCTGTGCATTTATTTTCTCTCCTTTACGGTAGTATCGAGGAGAGTAGAAAGTGACGCTGTCACATTCGCAACTAATGCGGAAGGCATCGTCGATCTGAGTAAAAAGCAAGGATATCTTGATTCGCTTCGCGATAAGCCGGTGTACAACCTGCTCGGGGCTGAGTACACATACAAGCAGGTAAAGGACAATGAGCTTAATCTTGGCCTCGACTTGCAGGGTGGTATGCACGTAACGCTGGAGGTTTCACCAGCAGATATCATACGTGGTCTGGCAGGCAATCCATCGGATTCCGCATTCCAAAAGGCCATGAGAACTGCGCGTCAGGCAGCAAGGACGACAAATCGTCCTTTCAGCCAATTGTTCTTCGATGCGTATCAGAAGCAAAATCCGGATCGCAGTCTTGCATCGATCTTTACGCATGCCACAACTCGTGGAAAGATCACCAACAGCTCAAACAATCAGGAAGTTACAAAGATTGTTAATGAAGAAATCGATAAGGCCATCGACCGTTCATACACGATCCTCCAAAATCGTCTTGACAAGTTCGGTACGTCATCAGCAAACATCCAGCAATTACCCGGTACAGGCCGTATCCAGGTAGAGATCCCAGGTATTGATAATCCGGAACGCGTACGCAAACTCCTTCAGGGTGTTGCTCACCTCGAATTCTGGGACGTTACAGAGCCTCAGATTCTCAATACGCAGCTGATGGCCATTAACCAGCTATTGGTTAAAGAACAATTGGCTCAGCCTAAGGTGAAAGGCGAAACAGCACCTAAGAAGGATGCAGATTTGAAGTCACTCCTGAGCGACAGCACCGCTGCAAACACACAGGCCGACACAACAAAGACAACAGGAGGACTTGACTCGCTTCAGAACAATACGGTATCTCCTCTTTTCTCTCTCAGCAATCCTCCAGGTGCGTTCCGATATTCTTTAAGCGACACAGCTCGCATAAACAAAATATTCAAGCGCGAAGATGTACGCGGCATAATGCGCAATGTTCGTGTGTTCTGGGCCTACAAGTCAGACGTAGATCAGGTGAACAATTCTGCGTTGCAACTCTACTTTATCGACATGGGTCGTTCAGGCACCGCTAAACTTTCTGGTGATGTAATCAATGAAGCACGTCTTTCAAACGACGAGTATGCGCGCCCTGCGGTTAGCATGACGATGAACGTTACAGGTTCGCGTATTTGGGCAAAGATGACTCGCGACGCCAGCAGCAAGTCACCAGGCGGACGAATTGCCATCGTACTTGATAACTCAGTTTATTCTGCGCCTCACGTAAATGGTGAAATTCCAAATGGTAACTCGCAGATCTCTGGTAGCTTCACAATTGAAGAAGCAAAGGACCTTGCGAACATTCTGCAGGCTGGCTCATTACCTGCTCCTTGTACAATCGTAGAAGAGGCGATTATCGGCCCCACACTTGGACAGACAGCTCAGCAGGCCGGCATCGTTTCGTCCGTAGCCGGGTTGATATTGATCGTGTTGTTCATGGTTGTGTATTATTCACGCGGTGGATGGGTGGCTAACTTCGCCCTTCTCTTCAACATGTTCTTTATCCTGGGTATTCTTGCGCAGCCTTCATTTGGTACTGCCTTAACTCTGCCCGGTATTGCAGGTATCGTTCTTACCATGGGTATGGCCGTAGATGCGAACGTGCTTATCTATGAACGTGTGAAAGAAGAGATAGGGAAAGGTCGTTCAAACAAAGAGGCTGTACAGATCGGTTTCAAGCGGGCATTTGCTTCAATCTTTGACTCGAACCTGACTACACTGATCACGGGTATCTTCCTTCTGATATTTGGTCAGGGACCTATCAAAGGCTTCGCTGTAACGCTGATCATCGGTATTGTCACATCGTTCTTCACTGCTATCTATATCTCTCGTATTGTGATTGAATGGATGATGTCGCGTGCAAAAGGACCTGTCTCATTCGAGTCTGCAATTTCACGCGCAGTGAAACGTCGTAAATACTTCGACTTCCTTAAAACAGCTCCGATGGTTTCGAAGATTTCGTGGTCAGTTGTAGCAATCGGCTTCCTGCTCATTTTTGTGAAGCCGTTGAACATGGGCGTGGACTTCAAAGGTGGTCGCTCGTTCGTGGTAACTTTTGACAAGCCTATAGTAGCAACAGACATGAAGGTGTCGTTGAGCGAAAGCTTTGAAGGATCCAGCACTGAGGTGAAGAACTACGGTGGTAACAATGTGATGAAGGTGACTACCGCCTACCACATTGAAGACAACTCCGAGGAAGCTGACAAAATGGTGCGCGATGCGCTCATCGCAGGCGTTGAGAAGTTCAGCGGTGCTAAATTCGTTGACCGCGAAGGAGGCCAGGATGCCAACCATTTCACAATCTCAGGTACTTCAAAAGTAGGTGCGACTGTTGCAGACGATATTAAGAAGTCGGCGTGGAAAGCCAGCCTATTCTCCCTCATCGGTATCTTCATTTACATTTTGCTGCGCTTTAACAAGTGGCAGTATAGCTGGGGTGCGATCCTGGCCACCATCCACGACTCAATGTTTGTGTTTGCTGCATTCTCTATTGCAAACGTATTGGGTATTAGTTTCGAGATCGATCAGATCTTCGTAGCCTCTATCCTTACCGTTATTGGTTACTCAATCAACGATACGGTAATCATCTTCGACCGGATACGTGAGAACATGTCGTTGGGCTATACGACAGATAAGAAGCGCATTGTAAACGACGCGCTGAATGACACCCTTTCCAGAACGATTATCACTTCCGGAACAACGATCATTGCCGTGCTCGTGCTTTTGCTGTTTGGTGGTGAAGTTCTGCGGGGTTTCTCCTTTGCACTCTTTATCGGTGTTGTAGTTGGTACTTATTCGTCTATATTTATAGCAGGCCCAACTGTGCTTCGTTTCGACAATGAAAAGAAGCCGGAAAAAGTGCCTGCAAAAAAGGCGTCCGTAGCTTAATATAACTGCCTGAACCCGGCGTGAACAAACTCTGAACCTTGATGGGGAGCAGAGTTTGCTCACCTCGGGAGGCACAGGCTGTGTTCAAACTCTTTTGCAAACCCCACTAAGAAACTAAACCGGAGGTGTGCCGCATCTCCAACCGAGAACCTAACCTGAACATGGCAAATATCTGGATCAAGAAATCTATACCGTCGCTGGTAGCAGCTGAGGGTACGCATGGCAACAATCTTCGGCGCACACTGGGCCGATTCAATCTGATCATGTTGGGTATTGGTGGTATTGTCGGTGCCGGTATTTTCGTACTCACCGGACAGGCCGCCGCCACGTATGCCGGCCCTGCCATCGTTCTGTCATTTGTCTTTGCCGGCATTGCATGTGCGTTTGCCGCGCTTTGTTATTCTGAATTTGCATCAATGATTCCCATTGCCGGCAGCGCTTATACTTATGCGTATGCGACTCTGGGCGAATTCATTGCCTGGATCATTGGCTGGGATTTGATTCTCGAGTATTTGTTTGGAGGCGCAACGGTATCGGTAGGGTGGTCGAGCTATATGGTAAGCCTGCTCGCCAGTTTTAACATCACAGTACCTCCCGAGTTATGCAATGCACCATTTGCCTTTGATGCAACAACGCATCAATGGATGGGTACTGGAAGCATAATCAATCTGCCAGCGATGTTCATTGTTGCTTTCATTAGTTTAGTGCTCGCAATAGGAATCAAGGAGTCGGCTAGTTTTAACAACGTTATCGTGATCGTTAAAATAGTTGTAATCCTTCTCTTCATCGGTCTCGGGATATTCTTCATTTCAGCAGATCACTACGATCCGTTCATACCTCCGAATACTGGTGAATTCGGTCACTTTGGCTGGAGCGGTATTTTCAGGGCATCCGGAATTGTATTCTATGCTTACATCGGTTTCGATGCCGTGTCGACAGTAACCCAGGAGGTACGCAATCCTCAAAAAGATATGCCATGGGGAATTATTGGTTCCCTGATTGTGTGTACAGTCCTCTACGTTGCTGTCGGATTTGTGATGACTGGCATGGTTAAGTATGATCTGTTGAACACTGCGGCTCCTATTGCCGTAGCAGTAGATGCCGCGGGTGACACTATGCGCTGGTTGGCTGTTCCAATAAAGGTTGGCGCCATTGCAGGCCTTAGCTCAGTGATACTTGTTCAGTTCCTGGGGCAGACGCGTATCTTCTATTCAATGGCGAGTGATGGCTTGCTGCCAAAAGGATTCGCCAGCGTCCATCCAAAATTCCAGACGCCGTTTGTGACGACACTGATCACAGGATTCTTTGCTATGCTCGTTGGGGGTCTTTTCCCAATCCAGTTGTTAGGTGAATTGGTGTCCATAGGTACTCTGCTGGCCTTTGTAATCGTCTGTGCGGGGGTGCTGGTACTGCGTTATAGAAATCCTGAAATCCATCGTCCTTTCAAAACACCATTGTTTCCTTATGTGCCAATTCTGGGTATTGCAAGCTCGCTGGGTGTTATGGCCACTTTGCCAGGCGATACCTGGTTGCGGCTTATCGTATGGATGGGTATAGGCATAGTCATTTATTTCGCCTACGGCCGAAGAAAAAGCAAGCTGAATTCGTTGCCGAACACGTTGTAGTGTGTGCCGGTATCGATATATTCGCGGATAATCAAACCTTAAACTAATTAAGAAGTATGTCAAACGCTATGTTCGCTATGCTCATCATCGGCGTTTCCTTATTGTCGCTTGTGTTTGCGTTCGTAAGGTCGCGATGGATAGCAAAGCAGGATGCCGGGAACGAACAGATGCAGCGAATCGCCAAGTACATTGCTGAAGGCGCTCTGTCTTTTCTGAAAGCCGAGTATAAAGTGCTTTCCATCTTTGTTGTTGTAATCGCTGTGTTGCTCGCTATATCGGCCGACCCCGAAAAGTCGCACGCCGTCATCGGCCTTGCGTTTGTTATTGGGGCGGCGTTGTCGGCACTCGCAGGATTCATAGGAATGAAGGTTGCAACAAAAGCCAACGTGCGTACAACGAATGCGGCGCGCGTGAGCCTTGCAAAGACGTTTGATATCTCCTTCACCGGAGGCAGTGTCATGGGTATTTCCGTGGCGGCACTTGGCGTGTTAGGCCTCACGTTATTGTTCGTATTGTTTCAGAACTTCTTCAACGCTGACGGTACTCATATTCACAAAGTACTTGAGATCCTCACCGGCTTTTCGCTTGGTGCTGAATCAATAGCACTGTTTGCCCGTGTAGGCGGCGGTATCTTTACCAAAGCTGCCGACGTCGGCGCCGACCTGGTGGGCAAAGTTGAAGCCGGTATCCCTGAGGATGATCCTCGTAACCCTGCCGTTATTGCCGACAACGTTGGAGACAACGTAGGAGACGTGGCAGGCATGGGCGCCGACCTCTTCGGTTCGTATGTAAGTACAATCCTTGCAACGATGGTGCTAGGCGCTACCGTTTCCGTTAAAGACGAACTCGGTGGACTTTCACTCGTTATCCTGCCGATCGCACTGGCCGCTTTGGGCCTCGTCTTCTCCATCGTCGGATCCTTCTTCGTAAGAATATCTGAGAATGGTAATCCTCAGAGAGCATTGAACACCGGAAACTTCATCGCCATCGTCCTCACGATTGTAGCATCATCTTTCCTTATCAATTTCCTTTTGCCCGAGACGTTCTCCATAGGAAATTCAACTTACCCGTCATTCAACATCTTCATCGCTGTAATTATTGGACTCACGGTGGGATTTCTGATGAGTATTATCACAGAGTACTACTGCGCTATGGGTAAGAAGCCTGTTGAGTCAATCATTGCGCAATCCATGTCCGGACCTGCAACCAACGTGATCGCCGGTCTTAGTGTGGGCATGCTTTCAACTGTATTGCCTGTAATCGTGCTTGCGTTCGGTATCGTAGGTGCATATGAAGTGGCGGGTATCTATGGCGTTGCAATTGCCGCATCTGGCATGATGGCAACAACGGCCATACAACTTGCTATCGACGCATTTGGACCTATCGCCGATAACGCCGGCGGTATCGCTGAAATGGCAGCGCTTCCTAAAGAAGTTCGCGAACGTACCGATATCCTCGATTCGGTCGGCAATACAACTGCCGCCATAGGCAAAGGATTCGCCATTGCTTCTGCAGCTCTTACTTCGCTGTCGCTTTTCGCAGCATTCATGACTATCACCAACATCACCGTAATCGACATCTCTAATGCGCGTGTATTGGCTGGGTTGTTTATCGGTGGAATGATACCTTTCCTCTTCTCAGCGTTGGCGATTCAGGCCGTTGGCCGGGCCGCCAATTCAATGGTTGAAGAAGTGCGTCGCCAGTTCAAGTCAATCCCTGGTCTCCTCGAAGGAAAACCTGGAGTAGAACCCGACTATGAGAAATGTATCACCATCTCCACGAAAGCGGCAATCAATCAAATGATTTTGCCTGGCGCTATTGCCTTGCTTGCTCCCGTAATTATTGGTTTCACCGCCGGCCCTGAGGTACTCGGAGGAGCACTTGCAGGTATAACCGTATGCGGTGTGTTAATGGCTATCTTCCAGTCAAACGCTGGTGGCGCATGGGACAACGCGAAGAAGTCGTTCGAAAAAGGAGTTATTATAAATGGCGAGAAGTTCTTTAAAGGTTCAAATCCGCATAAGGCCACCGTTATTGGAGACACTGTGGGCGATCCTTTCAAGGATACGTCAGGTCCTTCTATGAACATTCTGATCAAGCTGACTTCAATTGTGTCGCTGATCATCGCAGGAATGATCTCTTAAGCTGCACGTTCATAAATACAACACTTGGAAGGGCCGGAATGGCCCTTCTTTTTTTTGCCCCATCCGGGAACATGTTCTGATCATCGTGACCTTTTACTCGTTGAATAATGCAAGCCCTTCAAACGTTTTAACTTGCAAAAAACGCTGCATTTTATACCTTGTGGTTATACTCACCACTCATGCGCAATAACAACACCCGGTTTGCTGTAGGACTTATCACGTCTCTTTTCTTCCTGTGGGGATTTGCCCTTAACCTGAATTCCATTCTTATCCCTCACCTTAAGAAGGCTTGCCAGCTGAGTGACTTCGAATCGGCACTTATTGACGCCGCATTTTACTTCGGTTACTTTGTTATCGCTATTCCTGCGGGTCGTTTCATGGAGCGTTATGGATACAAGTCTGGAATTTTGCTTGGACTACTTCTTTTTGCACTGGGAGCGTTCCTATTCTTTCCAGCCGCCGAATCGCGTACGTTCGGCTTCTTTCTTGGAGCCCTGTTCGTGATTGCCAGCGGTTGCACATTCCTTGAGACTGCCGCGAATCCGTACATCACTGTGTTAGGTGACCCCGTGGAAGCAACTCAGCGGATTAACTTTGCGCAATCGTTCAACGGTCTTGCTGCTATGCTTGCACCTCTCGTTGGCGGATGGGTGATACTATCAGGCAAGAACCTTACCGCTGCAGATGAATCAGCAATGTCCGCTGATGAACTCAATGCTTATCTTAACTTCGAAGCCTCGGCTGTAAAACTTCCTTATGTCCTGATTGGCGTGGTGGTACTGACCGTGGCTTACTTCTTCTGGAAAACAAAACTGCCAAACATTTCAGAGGAGTCATCTGCAGAATCAGCCGGTTCCATCTGGAAGGAAAAGAATTTGATTCTTGGAGTGGTAGCACAGTTTTTCTACGTTGGAGCGCAGGTTTGCGCAAGCAGCTTCTTTATTCGTTATTCATACTACGCCGCTGGTGTCGGCGAAAAAACGGCTGCAAATTATCTCGGCATTGCCCTCGGAGCATTTATGGCCGGCCGGTTCATCGGCACTTTCTTAATGACTTATGTGACAGCAGCTAGGCTACTGGCAATTTATAGCGCCATAAACATCATTCTGCTGCTGGCAGTAATTTCGCTGAAGGGTATGTTTTCCATTTATGCCCTTATCGGCGTTAATTTCTTCATGTCAATTATGTTCCCTACTATTTTCGCCCTCAGCATTCGTGGATTGGGCGCCAAAACGAAACAAGGTTCATCGCTGTTGATAATGTCGATCGTAGGAGGGGCAGTCTTTCCGGTGATCATGGGCCGGGTGTCCGACCTTTTCAACATTCAATTTTCCTACATAGTACCAGGTTTGTGCTTTTTTGTGATATTTTATTTCGCAATGAAGAACTCACACGTCAGAGGACTTGAACTTGGAAAGGCTCATTAGCGGGCTCACCACATTGATGGCCAATAACACACCGGAACGTGCGGCCGTGTTTCGTGTTTTCTGCCTCCTGACTGCCGCCATAAAAGTGTCCATTTACTGGTGTCAAATGAATGCGTACTTTGGACACATTGATTGGAAAATTTGACCTATCTTTGACGCAGTATTGAATGCTCTCATGCGGCATCGCCAAATCTGGACCTTGCTTCATCGCATTCCCGGCTCGCTTTCGTTTTCTGGATTTTTGATCCTCTTAAGGAACATCAAAACTGTATGAATAAACGCTACAAACGGTTGATATGGCCACTCGTGTGCCTCCTGATTATTTTGACATCGTCATGCTCCCAGAAACAAAACGAACCTCGCATACTGGTTTTTTCAAAGACTACAGTGTTTCGTCATGAGTCGATCGGAAAAGGTATCGAAGCATTAAAGAAGCTGGGTGACGAGCACCATTTTATTGTAGACACCACGGAAAATGCTGACCAGTTTAATGAGGAAAACCTAAGTCGCTACAACGCAGTCGTCTTCTTAAGTACGACCGGTGATGTACTGAATCAACAGCAGCAAAACGACTTCGAAAGATATATACAGGCAGGCGGTGGCTATGTGGGCATACATGCAGCGGCAGATACGGAATATGACTGGACGTGGTATGGCAAACTGGTGGGCGCTTACTTCGAAAGCCATCCCAGCAACCCCAATGTTAAGAGCGGAACTTTCTACACGGTCGACAAGAACCACATGGCCAGCGATTCACTGCCTGATCGCTTTGAAAGGACCGACGAGTTTTATAGTTATAAGAACATCAACCCTGGTATCAAGGTGCTGGTGAAAATAGATGAGAAGTCATACACTGGTGGAACCAATGGTGATGATCATCCAATGGCCTGGTATCACGACTACGAGGGTGGACGCGCATTCTATACAGCGATGGGGCACACCGACCAAACATATTCGGAGCCACTGTTTCTTCGCCATCTATGGGGCGGACTGAATTATGCGATGGGCGGGGAAAAACCAAAATCACTGGACTATAAGTTGGCGCATACACAACGTGTACCCGAGACAAATCGCTTTACGAAAGTCGTGCTCGAAGAACGACTGCAGGAACCGGTGGAGATCGCTGTACTTCCCGACTTGCGTGTATTGTTCGTGGAACGGAAAGGAAACGTGAAGATCTTTGACCCGAAAGAGGGTAAAAGCAAAGTGATCGCCACCATTCAGGTAAGCACAAAATACAAGACACAGGACGGCAATCAGCCAGAGGCGGAAGATGGACTGTTAGGGGTATCGTTGGATCCAAACTATAATCAGAATAGCTGGATTTATTTCTACTATTCTCCTGCTGGCGAAGAAGCTAAAAACGTTCTGGCCCGCTATGAGCTAAAAGGAGATGAACTGGTTGAGTCATCAAAGAAGATAATACTGGAAGTAGCTACACAACGGGAACAATGCTGCCATACCGGAGGATCAATAGCATTCGACGGCAAAGGTAATTTGTTTGTGTCTACCGGTGATAATACTAGTCCTCGTTCGACAGCTTATGCGCCAATGGATAATCGCCCCGGCAGGAGTCCATGGGATGCGCAGAAATCCTCAGCCAATACTAACGACCTTCGCGGGAAAGTCCTTCGGATCCATCCTGAGCCGGACGGCACTTATTCTGTCCCCGACGGAAATCTCTTTCCGAAAGGAACGGCAAACACCCGCCCCGAGATTTATACCATGGGTGCGCGAAATCCTTATCGCATCTCGGTAGATAAGGAAACCGGTTATCTCTATTGGGGAGATGTTGGACCAGATGCGGGTACCGACTCCGTTAGCCGCGGCCCGAGAGCTTATGACGAAATCAATCAGGCCCGGAAAGCCGGGTTTTACGGATGGCCATATTTTGTCGGCGACAATCAGGCCTACTACGAGCGGGATTTCAAGACCAATAAGTCCGGGGCGATATTTGATCCAAACAAACCTGTGAACAATTCACCCAACAATACGGGCCTTAAGGAATTGCCACCTGCACAGAAAGCTTTCATCTGGTATCCTTACGATGTATCCAAAGAATTCCCGCTTATGGGTAAAGGTGGACGTACTGCGATGGCAGGCCCTGTATATCATAAGAAAGATTTTGCAACAGCCGAGCGTGCCTTCCCTGAATATTACGATGGCAAACTTTTTATTTATGAATGGATGCGCGGATGGATCATGGCTGTGACCATGGATGCCGAAGGCAACTATGTATCAATGGAGCAGTTCATGCCAACGCACAAGTTCAGCAATCCAATGGATATGGAATTTGCACCTAATGGCGATTTGTACATGCTGGAATATGGCACAGGTTGGTTTCAGGCAAACGATGATGCCCGTCTTATTCGCATCGAGTATAACGGTGGTAATCGCAAACCTTCAATTCAAATGGCCGCAGACCGGACCAAAGGCGCTGTGCCAATGAAAGTAAATTTCACTTCGAAGGGCACGAAAGATTTTGATCGTGATGAACTCTCCTACAGCTGGGACATTCAGGATGACAAGGGTACTTCTGTAGCCACGCTGAAAGAGGCCGATCCGGCATACACATTTGAAAAGGCCGGCAACTATAAGGCTATACTCACAGTGGCCGACGCAAAAGGAGAGAAGTCAACTTCTGAAATCCAACTGGTTGCCGGAAATGAACCACCCGAACTTACCTTCGACATCAGTGAGGGTAACAAAACATTTTTCTTCCCTAATCAAACGTTCGATTACGAAGTGAAGGTAAGCGACAAGGAAGATGGTAGCCTCGAAAGCGGCGGCATCGCTGCAGACCAGGTAGCCGTAACTATTGACTACCTGAAGGAAGGATTCGATAAGATCGAAATCGCTCAGGGACACATAGGTGCTGACGAGGCAGCTCAGTTCGCAACGGGAAGGAAACTAATGGAACAGAGCGATTGCAAGGCCTGTCACATGATCGATAAGAAATCGATCGGACCGATGTACACAGACGTTGCACGGAAATACAAGAACGATCCTAAAGCCGTTGAATATCTTTCAAAGAAAGTTATCAATGGTGGTGGTGGAGTTTGGGGTGAAACCATGATGGCGGCCCATCCGCAATTGTCACAGGCAGACGCGGGCGAAATTATTCGGTATGTCCTGAGTTTAGGCGATGCGCCTGTAGTCAAGTCGTTGCCAGTGAAGGGAACGTATACTGTCAATATTCCGAAAGGTGTACCCGACCAGGGTGTTGTTATCATGCGCGCCTCTTATACCGATAGGGGGGCCAACGGAATAGCTCCTGCAACTACCGAGAAAGTAACATTGCTGAGAAGTGCATCTTTCTCTGCTGCCACTGCCACGAAAACTGAAGGCGTAACGCGATATAAGTTACCAAGTCCTCCAATTGAGCTTGTAATTGCCACGGGAGACAAATCGAACATTGGTTTTGACGCAGTTGACCTTTCCGGTATAGATCAGGCAATGATTATTGCTATGGCTCCGGTCGAACAGGTAAACTCAGCCGGAGGATTTATCGAAATACATATTGATTCACCCACTGGACCGATTATTGGACAGACCACACCAATCGTTCCAACTAAAGGTAAGCTGACACAACCACAGCCAACTATGGCCATGGCAAAATTGCAACCTACTTCCGGTATGCACGAAGTTTACTATGTTTTCAGAAATGAAAAAGCAGAAGGTGGAAGGATCCTGTTCATCGTTACCAATATAGTTTACATGAGCAGCCAGGCAGGCAAGGGAAGCGTCGCCTCGAGATAAAACGTCCGGCTTGCCGGTTAACAGCTGGCTGCCCGTTGATAATAATTTGTTCGCAGTTGGATTTTATTCTGTCGGAGCCCGGGGCTGGTGGCTCGCAAGAGCATCAGCCCTTTTTATTTGCTGGTTGACGTGATGATCTGGTCGCGAAATATTGTCTATCTTCAGCGACTCTCCGATTCGCCATCGCTATGGACGGCAATCGAACCTAACCTAACTCTGACCACCATGAGGCAATTTGCTCCATTGTTCATCGCTGTTTTGTTCTTTGCCGCCTGCCGGCCTGAAACAAAAGAGTCTTCTCCTAAGGACCAATCCGATTCTTTGTTTGTTATCCTCTCCGACGAATACATCGACGGCTACTTAAAAGCTCGTCCCCCGTACGGCAACATATCTGGGTATTCACACATACGATGGCCAGCTCAATGACCTCAGTAAGAAAGCCCTCGATGCCGAAGTTGCCCGCCTGAAGAGCTTTGATCAGAGAATGTCAGCGTTTGACACAGCTGGTCTCTCTGCCATTACAAAAATGGATTTCAATATCCTGTATAACTCTATCAGGCAGGAACTATTTAGCTTCGAAACCCTCAGGCTCTATCACACTAGCCCTATGGTCTATGCTAATCTGGATGTAAGCGGATATATCACCCGCGATTTTGCGCCGATTGAAGACAGGATGCTCTACGTTCACAATATGCAACTCGCTGCTCCTGCATTGTTTCAATGGGCGCATGAGAATCTCGATGATTCGCTTGCCCGCCCGCATATCGAAACGGCCATACAAATAGCGAAGGGTGGGGCCTCGTTCATGGAGAAGGAGCTCAAGGCTGCATTTGCAGGTGTCAAAAACGATTCGCTTCGAAAAGTTTTTGATGAAAGCAATAAGGTGGCCGTGAAAGGGCTTCGGGATTATGCCTCGTGGCTGGAAAAAGAAAAGATGCCGAAGGCACACAACCGCTTCGCTATTGGAAGAGACAACTACGTCAAAATGCTTCTATACAACGAGGGCATTACTACTTCGCCGGAGGAAATTCTCTCGAACTGTGAAAAACTTCTCAAAGCCGAACAGGAAAAGTTTGCGCAGGTGGCTAAGAAGATTGACCCTTCCAAAGGGAAGGCCATTGACGTTTTCAAAGAGTTACAAAAAGATCATTCCACTGCAGCAAACCTGATACCGGATGCACGGAAGAATGCAGAAAGCATCAGGCAATTCCTGATTGACAAAAAGATCATATCGATGCCTTCAGATGTTCGCGTTCTCATAAAGGAAACTCCGGAATTTGCCAGGGCCACAAGCACCGCTTCTATGGACACCCCCGGCCCGTTTGAGAAAGCGACGCAGGCTTATTATTACATCACTCCCGTGGATGTGAAGTGGTCGAAAAAGCAGCAGGAAGAATGGCTTTCGTTATTCAGCCGTTATGTCACCGATGTGATCACCATTCACGAAGCTTATCCCGGCCACTATACGCAATTTCTGCACCTCAATGCATCGAAGGCTACCCGCGTAGAGAAGATCTTTACGAGCTATGCGTTCGTGGAAGGGTGGGCGCACTATACAGAGCAAATGATGATTGAAGAGGGTTTTGGATCGTCGGATTCACTGACACAGGCAAAGTATCATCTTGCTCAATTGAATGAGTCTCTGCTTCGGCTATGCCGCATGTATGTCTCGCTGAAGATGCACCTTTCTAACATGACAGTAGAGGAGGGCACGAAATTCATTGAGGAAAATGCATACTACGAACATCAGGGGGCACACCATGAGGCCATGCGTGGCACTTACGATCCTGGGTATCTGTCTTACACGCTTGGCAAACAACAATTTCTGAAACTAAGAGAGGACTACAAAGCAAAAATGGGCGATCGGTTCTCATTACAGGAGTTTCACGACAAGGTACTGTCATTTGGAGGTCCGCCGGTGGAGATGGTGCGAGAGAGGATAATGAATTAAGAATTAAGAATTAAGAGTTAAGAATTCGCTATCACGACCTCCGGTCGTGCTGTGCAATCAGCTGTAAGGCTGTAGTTAATTCTTAATTCTTAGCTCTTAATTCTTAATTTTGTTCTATGCAAAAAATTCTTGTCTCTTTCCTTGTTTCTCTTTCACTCACTGGCTATGCGCAGAAGTCCGGTAACCCCGTTTTTAAAGGCTGGTATGCCGATCCTGAAGGCATCATTTATGGACAAAAGTATTGGATCTTCCCCACCTTTTCGGCGCCCTTCGATAAACAGGTGTTCTTCGATGCCTTTTCTTCACCTGACCTTGTGCACTGGACCAAACATTCCCGTATACTCGATACAACGGCAGTAAAATGGGCAAGGCGTGCGATGTGGGCCCCGTCTGTGATCCAGAAGGGCAACCAATATTTCTTCTTCTTCGGCGCCAACGACATTCAAAGCGATAAGGAGAAAGGCGGTATCGGGGTCGCGGTTGCCTCAAAGCCGGAAGGTCCGTATCGTGACTACCTGGGCAAACCCCTTGTCGACAAGTTTCACAACGGCGCCCAGCCGATCGACCAGTTTGTATTTCACGACAAAGACGGAAAGTATTATCTTATCTACGGAGGATGGCGGCATTGTAACATTGCGCAGTTGAAAGATGACTTTACCGGGTTTGTGCCTCACGCCGATGGCACAACCTTTAAGGAAATCACACCTGAGGGCTATGTGGAGGGACCGTTTATGTTTATCCGCGATAATAAGTATTACTTCATGTGGTCAGAAGGAGGATGGACCGGTCCGGATTATTGCGTTGCTTATGCCATTGCCGACTCTCCGTTTGGGCCGTTCAAGCGTATCGGGAAGATTCTCCAGCAGAATGCTACTATCGCGAACGGGGCAGGACATCATTCAGTGATAAAGTCGGGCAATGACTGGTATATTGTATACCATCGCAGACCTCTAACTGAAACCGACGGTAATTCGAGGGAAACGTGCATCGAGCGCATGTATTTCGATGAACAGGGACTGATCAAGCCTGTAGTGATCACAACTGAAGGAGTGGAAGCAAAGAAGATCGGAAAGTGAACTTGCTGGTCCGCCGTAACACAATCTATTGATCTTGATAATTGTTTAAGTTTATATTCTTACGCCAGTTAACTATGAAGAATTTACTGCTAGCCATAATGGTTGTTGCTGCGACAGCAGCATTGGGACAACAGTTCGGAAAGACCTTAAAAGAAACTCCGGGCATGGTATCATACACTTATCGAAAGAGTTTTCAAAAGGACGTAGCACTCACTCTGGATACGATCAAACGCCTCGGCATAACGAACATTGAATTTTCAAATCTGTTCGGAAGAACAGCGGAAGACATCAAAAAGATGCTCGACGAAAGAGGCATGAAGTGCACTTCGTTTGGCGTTAGTTATCCTGACCTGGTTGAAAAGACCAATGACGTGGCACGCAACGCTAAAGCGCTGGGAGCCACGTTTGTTCGCGTAGCCTGGATTCCGCACGAGGGTCCTTTTACAATTGACATAGCCAAAAAGGCGGTAAGTGATTTCAATACAGCCGGAATGCTTTTGAAAGAACAATACGGAATTGAATTCTGTTATCACAATCATGGCTACGAGTTTCAAGCCTATGAACAGGGCACGTACTACGATTATATTGTTACTCACACCGATCCTGAGTTTGTAAGTTTCGAGCTCGACATATTGTGGGCGTTTCATCCGGGAGCAGATCCAGCAGCATTATTGAAGAAGTATGGCCCGCGATTCAAACTGATGCACGTCAAGGATTTGAGAAAAGGAGTGAAGGGTGACTTCTCTGGTTCAACTTCACAGGAAAATGATGTAGCAGTTGGCACGGGACAGTTAAACATTCCCGAAATCATGAAGGCAGCAAAGCGCTCGGCCATTGTTAACTACTACATCGAAGATGAAAGCAGTTCAGTGAACGTGCAGGTGCCAAAAACGCTTGCCTACCTGAAGAAGTTGTGACTTCTATTTAATTCTTCCGCCTTAAATTTTCAGCACCCTGGCTGGTGGCTGCCTGTAGTTGGCCGGGCCGCCATGTGGAATAATATTCTTTGCTCCAATTTGGATAAGCGTAAAGGACACACGTGTCTTTTCGTGCTGACATTCTCCTATAGAAGGACTATAGTAGCACTATAGTTGGCCTATACTTTTAGACGACTCCTTCTATACTTTTCCATACCCTTCCTATATTTTTTCTATACCCGTCCTATACTTTCCCATACTTTGCCGATCCGTGTTTTCAACGCCTGGCCGTTTCTTTCTATACTACTGATTGTTCGTTTCGCAACTTTATAACTTGTTTCGATCCTCATTTATTCGTTTCCCACGTTCGTAAGCAAACTGCTTTATCGGATCCTGCGGCACTGAATCCAATCAAGTAGGGAAAGCATCTGCAGGCATCTTAGGCCTCCTTACGGCAAGTCTAAGAGCCGTTCAATTTCGCCTGTTGCGCGTGCCGGAACGAAAGAGTAAATCATAAGCAATCCGCGCCTTTGCAAAGCCGGGAATATTTGCCGACCTTCAGAAAACGATTTCTGAAATTTTAACAAATAATTGCTGCAATGAAGCCGAATCAGACTGTAAACCCGCTTGAAAGCCTTGATGAATGGGAAGACGACCTCCTTCGACGTTATCCGGATCCTGAGTCGATCGCGCAGGATAAAACCGTCGAGGAGTATCGCAACTACGACGACCCAAAGCGGGAGACGGTAAAGGAATTCTATCGCCTCAACCACACATTTCAAACCTATGATTTCGTGATGGCCAAGAGGGCGGAATTTCTCAGCTTCAACAAGAAGGAGATGAACATCTGGGGAGCCTTCGACTTCCTGAATCAACTTGTAGATGACTCCGACCCCGATACAGACCTCGACCAGATGCAGCACCTCCTGCAAACCTCAGAGGCTATACGCCGCGATGGACATCCCGATTGGATGGTGCTCGTTGGGCTTATGCACGACATGGGTAAAGTATTGTGCCTCTTCGGTGAACCTCAGTGGGCTGTAGTAGGAGATACGTTCCCGGTTGGATGCGCACATTCAGATAAAATTGTTTACCCTGAATTCTTCTCATCAAATCCCGACAGCACAAACCAGCAATTTAATTCTAAGTACGGAGTGTATGAACCGAACTGTGGATTGAAAAACGTAACGATGTCGTGGGGACACGATGAATATGTGTACCAGATGATGAAGGATTATATACCTGAGCCCGGCCTGTATATGCTCCGTTATCACTCGTTCTATGCACAGCATCGCGAGCATGCCTATGACCACCTTCTCGATAAGCACGATCAGGAGATGTTCAAGTGGGTAAATCTGTTTAATCCCTATGACCTGTATTCCAAGAATCCTACACCTCCGGACTGGAAACAACTGAAGCCTTATTACGAAGACCTGGTTGCTAAATACCTGCCTTCGACATTGAAGTTCTAAAAGGCGTCCGTTGGGATGAACGCACTCAGCCAGGCTGACTACATTGTTTTTTTGATATACTTCGCCATCGTCGCGACGTATGGTTATTATGTCTATCACCAGAAGCGAAAAGTAACTTCCGGTGATACGAAAGACTTTTTTCTGGCGGAAGGTTCTCTCACCTGGTGGGCTATTGGTGCATCTCTGATTGCATCCAACATTTCAGCTGAACATTTTATTGGCATGTCAGGCTCGGGGTTCGCCCTGGGCCTTGCTATATCCACTTACGAATGGATGGCCGCTGCGACACTGATCATCGTCGCCGTCTTCTTCGTACCTATTTACCTGAAGAATAAGATCTATACCATGCCGCAGTTTCTTGCACAGCGGTATGGTGAGACCGTGAGCGCAGTCATGGCCATCTTCTGGCTGCTCGTTTATGTTTTTGTAAACCTGACCTCGATCCTGTACCTCGGCGCACTGGCGATCAATTCAATAACTGGCATTGACTTCATCATTTGCATAGCAGGTCTCATCGTCTTTGCAGTTTTTGTCACGCTCGGAGGGATGAAGGTAATTGGCTATACCGATGTGATTCAGGTTGTCGTACTCATCATCGGAGGGCTGGTCACTACATATCTGGCCTTAACGCTGCTTTCTGAAAAATCGGGCCAGGAGGGAAGTATGCTTAGCGGCCTGTCACTACTCAAGGAAAGAGCTGATTCCCACTTTCACATGATCTTCAAACAGGGACATCCATACTACCAGGAGCTGCCGGGTCTTAGCGTGTTAATCGGAGGCATGTGGATCAACAATCTCAATTATTGGGGATGTAACCAGTACATTATTCAACGGGCCCTGGGTGCGGACCTCAAAACTGCTCAACATGGGATTCTCTTTGCCGCATTCATTAAGTTGCTTATACCCGTCATCGCAGTATTGCCAGGCATTGCCATGTACGTTCTGTATCAGGATGGACTTTTCCAAACTGAAATGGTCGACGCAGCGGGCAAACTCAAACCGGACCATGCCTATCCAACCCTGATGAACCTGCTACCCACAGGTTTGAAAGGTGTTGCCTTTGCTGCGCTTACCGCTGCCGTTGTAGCTTCACTCGCCGGCAAGGCCAACAGTATTTCAACAATCTTTTCACTCGACATCTACAAAAAGTATTTTGATACGGAAGCCAGCGAGCGAAAGCTCGTCCGTATAGGCCGATGGACAGTGCTCGTGTCGCTCGTCATTGGCGGACTGGTAGCCCCATCGTTAAAGGCACTCGACCAGGCATACCAGTTCATTCAGGAATATGTAGGATTTATTTCGCCCGGCGTACTAGCCATTTTCATGCTGGGCCTGTTCTGGCGCAGAACCACATCTGCCGCTGCATTGGCGGGAACACTGCTCACGATTCCGCTATCAACGATACTTAAATTTCTACCAGTGTGGACGAACGGAGCATTTCCTGATTATCCGTTTCTCGATAGGATGACAATCACGTTCGTTTTTATTGTTGTCGTAATGATTGTGATGAGCCTTTCAACCAAAGCCGAAGAACTTCAGAAACCTAAAATTGACGTTAGCCTTCAGTACTTCAAACTATCACCGGCGTTTCTGGCAGGCTCCGTCCTGATCATCGGAATTCTTGCCGGCCTGTATACCATTTTCTGGTAAACACGAAGAGCTAATCAATAACATTGGTCTTAATAGATATTCTTGTGCGCAATCGACATATGCCCAAACTTCAACTTCTCCTCAGCAGCCTTCTGATCTTTTCGGTAACAACTCTTCGAAGTCAGCAGCTGGATGCATCTTTTCACTCGCCCGTTGCGCTTCGGGCATGCTACGTCGGGGACATGATCGCTCAGCCAGATGGATACTTATTGGTAGGGGGAGAAATTGCCTATCATAGTAACAAGCCCGTCAACAACCTGATACGTATTGCTTCAGACGGCACGCTTGACGCTACATTCGTTTCAAAGATACCTCGCGGCTTTATTGTAAAGAACCTGGCGCTTCTGCCATCCGGTAATATTGCCGCATTATTGCGGACATCCTCAAATATTGGATACCAATCAAAACTCGTAGTCCTGAGCAGCAACGGATCTCTTATGGCTGAGTCCGAACTACTCGCATATACTGTTGCACTTGCTGTGTTACCCGATGGAAGAATACTAACTGGAAATAGGGACACAGGTTTAAAACGTTTCGATTCAGACCTGTCGGTTGATGACTCATTCAATGTACCGGTCAATGGAGATATTTTGGATATACAATTGCTTGGAGACAAGATCTATATGTCAGGCACGTTCAACACTGTTAATGGTGTCACGAAAAATGATATCGTGAAATTGAACTTTGACGGGACGATTGACAACTCATTTGATACTGGTTCCGGAACAAACGACAGGGTTGGTGCCATCACTGTGCTTCCCGACGGAAAAGTACTATTAGGCATGGGCTTCATTAATTCCTACCAGGGTGTGCAACGTCGGGGCTCGGTGCGCCTGAATCCGGACGGTTCACTCGACCAATCATTTGCCGTCTTTCAGGGATTTCATGGGCCCATCAGTCGCGTTAATGTTATCGGCGATCACCTTTACATTACAGCTTTTACTTATCTCAACGGCAAAACCGTCGATCAGTTGTTGAGATTTAATGAAGACGGAACGCTGGATGAAACATTCTCGCCGGTTCTTTTTAAGTCTACCATTTCATACGACATACTGGTAATCAATTCAGACGATGATTTGATTGTTTCGGGGCCATCACAACTTGGAAATGAATATGGATTTATCAAAGTCAGCCCGGATGGACAGATTCTGAGTTCATTCCAACCCAGAATCGCGAGACATGGCGATTTAAAGATTGGTGATAGAGCAGGAGATCATTTGTTGGTGGCCGGTGACTTCATCAGGATCGACAGTCTGAATACATATGGCATGGCCAAGCTTCATTTTGATGGTACTGTAGACGAAACATTTGCCATCGATCAGAACTACGGAGTAGTCGAACAGGTACGCCTGCTGGATAACGGCGACATCTTTGTAAGCACATTTCAGAATTTTTTCAAAGTAGACACCAATGGCGATGAAATTGAAAGCTTTCATTGGGAGGAGAAACCACCTCTCTACCAGGTCGTGAAGTTTGATTTATTAAAGGATGGAAAAGTCATTGTTGCCGATCCTAACACCCTGGCGCGCTTGAACAATGACGGCAGCTACGATGAATCCTTTGATCTTGGCCATACCAGTTCCAGTACAGCATTTGACTTTGATATGCAGGGGGATAATATCATCTACGGATTCATGGGGTTATATGACGAAGTGAAAATGCGAAGCTACCCGATCGTTCGGCGTGTCAAACCGGATGGCACCTACGATCCGACATTCAGCAATGATCGCCCCGAACTAAGTTCTGAGTCGGACTACATGCAGCTTGACTTTGTTAAGGTGCTCGACAACAATGAAATTCTTGCAGGCGGCGTGTTTTCCAAATATGCCGGAACAAGTGTTCCTCACTCTCTTGTAAAGCTATCGGCCGACGGTGTCTTCGATAAGAATTTTAACGACAATCAACTAAACGCGGCTGGACCTGCCAACTTCTTTGATGCATCCGCTGAACAGATAGGAGAAAAGATATATATCAAAACACCTTATATCATTTATTCAATTAACCTCGACGGTACTGTTAATGAATTTAATATTCCGGTAGATGTGGATAATATTGCTTCCATTGTGGCCATCCCTTCTGAAGATATTCCATCGGGACGGTCTGCATCGGCCGAGGATCAACTGATTGCGATTGGCTCGTTCTACAACACGAGTTCGGGATCGCACGGATCGATGGTACGCTTAAAGCTGGCCCGGACTGAACAGCCACAGGAGCCCGAAGAACCGCAGGAACCCGAAAACCCGGGAGAAGTAACGTCGGTCGCCGGGAACTATGAGTCGCTCGATGTCGAGTTATTTCCCAACCCTGCAACGGATCGCCTGCATGTCAGGTCCAATGACAATAGCGGAACTTTCTCCATCCACGTTTATGGCTCTACCGGTTCAAAGATTTTTGATCAGAGCTCTGACGCAGGGGCAACCATAGACCTCAGTGACCTCCCTCCCGGAATGTATGCAGTAAGAGTAGTCACTGCTACAGGAAAGTCCTCTGTATCGAAGTTTATCAAGCGACCATAGCGGGGTCGATGAAAATCCTGTTAATCACCAGGTGCGCTTGGCCAGAAACTCATCGAGCTGTTTGCGCGAGATCTGCCGCTCCTCTGGATGTTTGGTAAGCCATTGTATAAATGCCTCGCGCACTTCATTACTCCATTGGTTATCAATCTCCCCGGCAGAAAACTTGTTCTGCTGCATCATCTCTTTACCAAAGCGGTCCTTTGAGTCAATGAACTCGGCAATTCCAACTACACTTTCGGCGAGGTGAGCGGGAATAAACAGTACGCCTTCTTTGTCGGTAATCACGAGGTCGCCCGGCATCACGAATGTGCCGCCAATCCGTATTGGCGTGTTCAGCCCCATCAGCATAACCTCCTTTAGAAATGAAGGATGAAAGTCGCGAACAAATGCGTTGAAGCCTTTGATCTGGCTGAGGCCGTCGTGGTCCCTCACTGCACCATCCACAATAATACCGGTCCCGGTCTTGTTGAAGATTGCGCTCCCGAGATTATCACCGACAATAGTGCCATCCTTAATCTTTCCAAAATTATCCACCACAAGCACATCGCCGCGTTGAAGCGTAGCAATAGGCCAGGCGTTGGTATCTCCCTTTCTTCCGTCCTTCTTACCTTTTTCTTTTACTGCTACCAGCACATCGGGACGCGACGGCATGAACGATGCTGTTACCACACGACCGACAATACGAATCGAATCGTTCACCGACTTCCATCCACCTTCAAACTGATTGAAATATCCCTCATTCTGCAGAACAGTCCATGCTTCATCAATGCCAATCTTCTTTGCGCGATTGAGCAGATCGTCCGATACTTTGGGGCGACCATCGCTAAACCGTTCTCCTTTCCATGATTGACTTAAATAGGAAAGATCTTCCTTAGTCATCGTTTGCGCGTTAATGCTACCGATCGCCAGCATTGACAATAACAGGAGCGTGACATGTGTCTTCATGTGCGTGGGTGTATAGTGATGAAGTGCAAGAATACAACCTGCGTGTACTCCTGGCAAGGGATATTTTATGAAGCGGCTACCTGGCGAGCCCTCCCGTGATCCTGTCAATCGGAGCGCCAAGCAGCTTCTCACTTATGCGGCTAAGTTCTGCCTTGTCACCTTTCAGGTGGATGGTCCTGTGGAAATGTGTAAGCGACTCACCCGCCTTCAATGCTGCAGCCGGAGATGAACTTTCAATTTCATATAGTTTTCCCATCTGGGTTCCATTCACGGGACCATCGTTATAGCTGTTGATCGCATCACCGGTGAACGGATCCTTTTGTACTTCCCACTTGGAGTTCACGTATTCACCATCCTGATGTAGCGTGAACATGGCTATCGTGAGAACCCCATTGACGGCATCATAGCTTCCAACAAAAGGCTTTGCTCTCTTCGGCGACACGCCAATCTTGCTGCGATAGTTTCCATCTGCCTTAAAGAGAATGAGACCGTTACCAACAGCAAGCCGATCAGAAGGAACTTTTCCGAAGTAGTCGTCGGTAACAATTTTTCCCAATTGCTTTTCATTGCCATCAGCATAAGGGATTACAACGGTAGTGTTATCCGACGCATTCATCATGCTGAGAATCCACACGGACAACATGCCTGTCTTTTTCGTCCATGCGCCTTGCCCCGTATTCGTGATGATATTCTCTGTTTCAAAACCAACTTTTTCGATGCTTTCGGGGACGCTCACACCCAGGAGACTATCGAGCGCTCCA
Source organism: Chryseolinea sp. T2 (assembly GCF_037203685.1). Classification (NCBI taxonomy): domain Bacteria; kingdom Pseudomonadati; phylum Bacteroidota; class Cytophagia; order Cytophagales; family Fulvivirgaceae; genus Chryseolinea; species Chryseolinea sp. T2. The sequence continues at coordinate 211,763 of NZ_JBBCAU010000006.1, read as the reverse complement.
GGCGAAAGAAGACGAATGTTCCTGTTAACACGAAGTTCAAGAGCATTACCCGAATAGTTTTCAAAGTGCATGTCTTTCTCGAACTTTGCTTCGGATGGAGACGCATTCACCAGGCTGAAGCGCTCAGTGTCTATTTCTTTTGGCACCTGCCAGTTATCGTAGGTAAACGGAACTCCCTGCCTAAAGTATATGGAGAACTGGCCCCCCTCGGGACCAAGCCAGAAGCGCTCTTCTCCACCGAAAGCATGCATGTGCGGCATTGAATCACCGGATGCTATGAGCTTGTGATTGACCCACCCAAAACTCTGACCGATATCACCACTCGCCGTACTGGTCATCACGCGAGCCTGATATCCGGGAAGGATAATGATCTTCGCTTTACCGTTGCGGTCTGATAATTCGACCAGATCAGGATGATAGCCCCGAAGTTCCTGTAGGTCGTATCCGTAGCTTCCGGGTATGTATGTTTTGGTTGTCACGGTGTCAGTTGATGGGGTTGATTGTTCGGGTTGTTTATTACGACATGAAATTAATAATGATGTGGCGATCACACCTGCGTAGGCGATTCGCTTAATACCGATACGCGTAGTGCAGACAATGGAAAGCGCTCCTTTGAGACGAGGCATAGTGTTGTTGATTTCAAGCGAATGTAAGTGAAAATGGGCACGGTTTCTATAACTGATAAGGAAGAACAAGTCAAAACCATTCTTCCTTTACCTGGCACACAACACGTCGCACGTCCCGGTCTCGTTCTGAAATCTGGTTCCGTTTTGTTATTTTAACTTCCAATGACGACCGCTGCATTCAGAAAACTTGCATTGGCTTTTCCTTCAACAGAGGAGCATCCACACTTTGAACGTGCGGCGTTTAAGGTGACGGGCAAACGTATTTTCGCCACCATGCTTGAGTCAGATTCGCTTGTGAACATGGTACTTACCACTGATGCTCAACATGATTTTTGTGCGGTAACCGAATACATATATCCGGTGCCCAACAAGTGGGGGCAAAAAGGCTGGACAACATTTGAAATCAAACATCTCGATGCAGATGTCATTCAACAGGCGTTAAGTTCCGCTTACAGCGAAGTGATGCAGCCCAAACCAAAAAGGAAGCGATAAGCCTTTCTGCCCGTTCGCGGTATTATTATTTTTTTACCTTTACACGCCCTCAATAGGTCTAATTCTTCATACGACATGATTAACAGGAGAAATGCATTAAAACAGCTTGGTCTGCTCACCGCTGGTGTTGCATTGCTGCCAGGCTGCGTCAAGGATGCGCCGAAAACAGCTTCGATCACCTTGAAAAACATTCATGTGAGCGGAAGCCAGGAGGCCACTTTGGCAGAGATAGCCGAAACATTGATTCCGACAACTGACATTCCCGGAGCAAAGGCAATGAATGCTCATCAATTCGTTTTGAGAATGATCGATGACTGTCAGCCGCAAGAAACACAAAAGGATTTCGAGAAAGGATTTGCCGAATTTGAAGAGGCAGTTGAAAAGAAACATGGAAAGTCATTCGAGGAGCTGACTCCTGCTGACAGGAAATCATTTCTCACAGAAATAGATGCAACGGCCAAAGCGGAGCGCGAAAAGGATAACCTCAGTTCTGTTTCGAAATTTTATTCTTTGGTGCGTCGCTACACGATTCAGGGATTCACTTCGTCAGAATATGTACTCACGAATGTATTTCATTATAACATGATCCCCGGAAAATTTGTGGGATGTGTGCCTATTCAAGATAAGAACGACGTTAAAACCGTAATGGGATGAACTTTCAGGGAAGCGAAAAAGCAAATACATACGAAGCTATCGTTATCGGCTCAGGTATAAGTGGTGGATGGGCTGCAAAGGAACTCGGCGATAAGGGCGTGAAGACCCTCGTGCTGGAGCGCGGGCGAAACGTCGAGCACCTGAAAGATTATCCGACAACCAATATGAAGCCCTGGGAATTCGAGCATCGCGGTCAGATGCCCGAAGAGATTGTGAAGGCCAATCCAGTGGTAAGTAAATGTTACGCGTTTCGCGAGGATGCCGCCCATTTCTTCGTGAAGGACAATGATCATCCCTATGTACAGGACAAGCCATTCGACTGGATCCGTGGCTACCAGGTTGGAGGAAAGTCGTTGCTATGGGCGCGTCAGACGCAACGTTGGAGCGACTTCGATTTTACGGGCCCTGCCCGTGATGGCTTCGCCGTCGACTGGCCCATCCGTTATTCGGATATGGCCCCATGGTATAGCCATGTCGAAAAGTTTGCGGGCATTTCTGGTAACCGCGACGGTCTGGCTACACTACCGGACGGCGAATTCCTTCCTCCTCATGAGATGACCTGCGTGGAAAAGTTCTTTCAGGGCAAGGTATCGGAATTGTATAAAGATCGTCACGTGATCATTGGACGTGCAGCACACATCACTGAGGCACAACCAATTCATCAGCAACAAGGAAGGGCAACGTGTCAGTACAGAAATCTCTGTCAGCGCGGTTGTCCGTTCGGAGGATACTTCAGCAGCAACTCTTCTACCATACCCTGGGCGTTGCGAAGTGGTAACGTAACACTTCGACCTGACTCTGTTGTACATTCTATCATTTACGACGAGAAAAAAGGTAAAGCCACAGGCGTTCGCGTCATAGATGCGAACACAAAAGAGGCCGTTGAATACTACGCTGACATCATATTCCTGAACGCAGCTGCATTAAATAGCAACCTGGTATTGTTGAATTCCACTTCTTCACGTTTCCCCAATGGATTGGGTAACGATAGTGGTGTATTAGGCAAGTATGTTGCATTCCATAACTATCGCGCACGCATATCGGCACAGTACGAAGGATTGCTCGACTCTACCAAGTTTGGCAATCGTCCGAATGGCTGTTATATTCCGAGGTTCCGGAACGTACACAAACAAGAAACTGATTTCCTCCGCGGTTACGCAGCTGGGTTCAGCGGCTTCCGTTATCCGGATACAAATCGTGATGGAGTAGGCGAGGACCTTAAGGCAAATCTGCTGAAGCCAACGCTCGGCATATGGGGCGTCGGTTCTCACATCATGGGTGAAACGATTCCTAAAGAGACAAACTTCGTATCGTTAAGCAAAGACAAGAAAGATGCGTGGGGTATGCCACTTCTGCAGGTGAACGTTGATTACGATGACAACGATGAGAAAATGACGAAGGACTTCATCGATCAGTTCACCGAAATGTATGAGAAGGCAGGCTTCACCAACATTCAGGCAAACGATTCAAAACAGGCGCCTGGCCTCGACATTCACGAAATGGGTGGCGTTCGAATGGGAAAAGATCCCAGGACATCGATGTTGAACAAATGGCACCAGCTTCACGCCTGCAAAAACGTGTTCGTGACCGATGGATCCAGCATGACTTCAACCAGCACACAAAATCCGTCTTTGACCTATATGGCGTTTGCGGCCCGTGCCGTTGACTATGCGGTAAAGGAAAAGAAGAAGGGCAACGTTTGATATCCACAGCCGAAAGGCAAAGCAGGATACCGCGCACGTTACTGAAGTCTGATCTGGCGTTGCGATGACTGCCGGAAACCATCGCGGATTTGTGAGTAGTTCCAGGGAACCGAGAAGGGTTTTGACCGACTTCTACGTCCTAAAGAGAGGGGCCACCCATGGTCCCTCTGAAATTGTCAATTGTCAATTCTCAATTTTTTTCCATCCTTTCAACGCCTTATAACACGTTTTTTCTTACATCTCCGTTAACTCAGCAGTATCATCTTGGCTAATCCAGGGTTTATTTCCGAATTTCGAGGTTTATACGCTGTGGAGCGCTTTTTCACATACTTTTTGGCCCTCCTGCTGTTGCCGGCTGCCCATTCGTTTGGCCAGCGATCGGCCAGCAACAACACCTTCGCGAGCTTTCCCGATAGTGTGAAATCCGTCCTTGATAAATCCCGCAATGGCGATGCCATGAAGGTAGGTAACGATTTTGCGGCGGCGTGGGGCTCACTTACTGCCGACAACCAGCAGACTGTGAGACATCAGCTGTGGGTGATGCGCAAAAAGAAGCTCCCTCTGCGACCGACCATTACGTCATATCTCGGGGCAGTGGCCGCTGGCCGTAGCGATGGACAGAAACTCCGGTCGTTCCTGACAGTCACAGACAAAACGCTGGCAAGTGAAGCACCTGCATCCATCGCCAGTTTCTTCAATATCACCCGGACCTTATTCGAACGTCACGCGCTTCACTACGAAAAAACGTTCAGGCTCTACACGAGCAGCGAAGACTATGTTTTCGATTATGTTGTGCCTGCTCAGATGTTCGATCTTAATGATACCTCTGCAACAGCGTCGACCGACGATCAAAACTATAATCAGTCACAAACTAATGATGTGGATCAGCCGATCGACACATCATTCCAGGTAGCTCCGCCGTTGTGGATGAGTCCTCCGCCACAGCCGATTGCCGAAGGACCTGTAGTCCGGTTCAACCGGGTCACCCTCACTTTGGTAACACCATACGATTCGGTCTTCCTGCGCAACGCGAAAGGAACTGTATCTGCAAGATCAAACCTATTTATTGGCGATGAGGGATCATTCGATTGGACCTCTGCCGGCCTTGGTCCCGACCTGGTCAACTGTAATCTTGTTGCCTACAACTTCAGTTTAAAGAAGCCGGAGTTTAAGGCCGACCTTGCCAAACTCAGTTATTCGGGAAAAACACCAGGTGTAATACCGGGAACATTTGAGTTTCGCTCCGTTGCACGGCGCGATTCTGCACTGTCTACGTATCCCCGATTTAAGTCTTTTCAGAATGATCTGGCCATACAGGGAATTGGCGATGAGAACGTCAAATACAAGGGAGGCTTTTCGCTCTTTGGAAGCAAAGTCGGAAGTGCCAATGTTACAGGTGATCCTTCAACAATCGAGATCTACCACAACGGGCAGAAGAAACTGGTGGCACGATCAGCTGTATTCCAGTTTGGTGATTCCACAATCGTAGCGACACGGTCGAGTGTAAACATTCCGATCGAAACCGATTCTATCACACACCCTGCTGTACGATTCAAGTATTATTTTGGTAAGGACAGTCTTCAGAAGGTGGTGCTTCAGAAAGACAAGGGGCTGATGAAACATACTCCGTACTCAGCTACATTTTTCAACATCGATATGTCAGCAGATGTAATCCGATGGGATATGTTCACCGACAGCCTTGATTTTCAAATTGACGGAGGCAGGAACACAGTTCCGCTCATAGTTGAATCATTTGACTTTTATGATGCCGAAGATTACCGCCTGCTCAGCGGAAAGGGTTTCAGATTTCATCCACTCGCGCTCGCTGCGAACTATGCTATTCGCAACAATGTTCGCGAGTTCTACACCGGAGACCTTGCCCAGTTCGGAAAGCAGGACCCGCGCGAAGTGAAGATGGCAGTAGAATTTCTGGCAGAAAAAGGGCTTGTCGATTACAATCCCCGGACAGACGTTGTGCATATCAAAGATCGAGCGATATCAATGTACAAATCCTTCAAGGGTGATGCTGATTATGATAACCTTAAGATACATTCAGTTATCGACAGTCTGCCGAACGCCACTCTGAATTTCAATAAGCATTACATGCTGGTACGTGGAGTTGATGAATTCAAAGTTAGCGATTCCCTGAACGTCCGCATCCAGCCCGACAGTGGTATCATCAAACTCTTAAAGAACCGCGACTTTGAATTCGACGGCACCATTAATGCCGGTAACTTTGAAATCAGCGGAAAAGGTTTTCGCATGAATTATGACAGCTTCCTCATCAAGCTGTCACATATTGATTCAATTAACTTTTATGTAACAGAAACGAATGCGCGCGGCCTGTCCACGAAGCGCAAGGTGAACAACTCCATGGTGCCGAGTGACTCTGCTGAAGTGTCTGCCGGTGGCCTGAAAGCCGGACAGTCCGGTATGCTGTACATCGCGAAGGCAAACAACAAGTCAGGTAAGGCGAAGAGCGGTCAGTTCCCCAGGCTTGATGCTTCATCAGGTGGTGTGATCTATTTCGACAGGCCTGAAGTATTGGGAGGCGTATACGACCGATCGATATATTTCAAAGCCGATCCATTTGCCATGGATAGTTTGAATAATACTGATAAGGCCTCCGTTAGCCTGGGCGGCACATTCAACTCCAGCAATATGTTCCCTTCGTTCCAGGAGAAACTGAAGACGCAACCGGATAAATCACTCGGCTTTGATCACGTCATTCCAAATAGTGGTTATAAACTTTACAACGGCGACGGAAAGATGACGGGAGAACTTTCCATGAACAGTCGCGGTCTTCGTGGTAATGGTACGATCAACTACCTCGCTGCTTCAGTAACGGCCAATGATATGGTCTTCTATCCTGACTCTGTACTGGCAACTGGTCTCGAAGCCGGTATCACAGCGAAGCAACTCGGCGCCGTCAGATTCCCGGATGCGACGCTTACAGATTTCGAGATGAAATGGTATCCGAAGAGGGACCAGATGAAGATCAAGAACGTGAAGTCTCCTTTTAATTTTTATGAAGGGACAGCCCAGATGCAAGGAACCGTGACGGTATCGAAAGATGGCGTTGGTGGTGCAGGTAAGCTGGAGACACGCGGAACCGAATTGATATCGCGGTACATGCGCTTCAATACAAACGACTTTGAAGCGGCGCATGCGCGTCTGAAAGTAAAGAGTGATGACCCCGAGAAGCCACTCCTCCAGGGAACAAACGTGAAGATCAAATTCAATCTTGAACAGAACTACGCCGACATCAGCCCCGAAGTTGCAGGTGCAGCAGCAACCACGTTCCCATTTGCGCAGTTCAAGACCAGTATTCCTGAGATGCGTTGGGATCTGAACGAACAAAAGATCGCTATGAAGCGTCCCGAGAATGTTCCTCTCGAAGATTCTTACTTCTACACGACCCGCAAGGAACTCGATTCATTGCACTTCAATGCCGAAAGTGCTGAATATGATTTGAAGAAACAGGAGTTGAAAGTAAGTGGTATCCCTTACATCATCGTGGCCGATGCGAAGATTACTCCGGAGAACAATGAAGTACTCATTCTCGAAAATGCGAAGATCGGTACTCTGAAAAATACAACGATCATTCTGGATACACTGAATGGTTATCACCGTCTTACTAATGGCGTGGTAGACATCATTTCGCGTAAGGAGTTCACCGGACACGCAACCTATCAGTACGTGAACTTCCTGAACGATACTTTTGCCATCAAGATGACGGACTTCCGTCTCGAACCGATTTCGGATGCCGAACAGACACGTCGTTCATCCAAGCGAAAGAACTCGGCAGCAAAGATGCAGACGGTTGCTACGGGCTCTGTCGGAGCCGAAGCAAACCTTGTATTGGGTGCAAGCATGTTTTACAAGGGTGACATGATCATGTACGCCACACGACCCGCGTTGCAACTTGATGGCTATGTGAAACTGGATATCAAAAACATCAAAGACTATAACACATGGATCAAATACGATCAGACCGGTGACGAGACCGACGTCGTGATTGATTACAACAATGCGATTTCCGAAGAAGGGCAGAAGCTGAGCGCAGGTTTACATGCGAATGCCAACGACAACAACCTCTACATTACCTTCATGAGTCCAAAGAAGTCGGATGACGATGAGGACTTCTTTGTGCCCGATGGCAAACTTTCTTACGACACAGCCACCCATGAGTTCAAGATTGAAGACATGGAGAAGGCAGCAGGGAATAAATTGTCTGGCAAACTGTTCGCCTACAAGGATGAAACAAGGCAGGTGCGATTTGAAGGTCCTGTTAACCTCTTCCAGGGAACAAAGGATTTTAACGTGACGGCCTCCGCATTGGGCCAGGGCAATCTCGAGACGAATGAGATCAGGATGAATTCTTTCCTGATGATGGAAAATTCTGTTCCACTGCCGGCCTATGAGATCATGGCGAAACAGATTATGGAAGTGATCAAGGCCGAAGGCGCCGACGAGGGACTTGGCGATCAGACCGAACTGTTATATAAGATTGCTGACTTCCTTGGAGAAAAAACAGTTAAAGAATTCGAACAGAAGAGTTTGCAGGGTTACGTGTCACTCGGAACGTATCCACAATTAGCAAAACCGTTGGTGTTCTCGAATGTTAACCTTAAATGGTCAGAGAAGAACAAGGCATTTTATAGTGAAGGAAAGCTCGGCGTCTCAAACATTCTGCGCAACGATATCAACGGTGCGTTTGAAGGGTTCATGGAAATAAAGAAGAGCGAAGATGGAGTGCCTGTATTCCATGTCTTCTTTAAGGCGTCTCCGGAGGCATGGTATTATTTCGGGCTGGAAGACAATCGCCTGCTTGTACAGTCTTCCAACAGCGAATTCAACGCTATTGTCTCCAAGAAGACCAATGCTGGCAAGTCTAAGATCGGTGAGATTGCTTTTGTTCCAGGCAGCGATGAAGAAACGCTTGCCTTCATCAACCGCTTCCGCAAGCAATACTTCGACAACGATGTGCCCTATTCTCTAAGCGAACCTTCCTCAATTATCAAGAAGGCAGATACCGAAGAGAAGAAGAAGGCAGATGATGATGGATTCTAGAAATCGTGGTCGAAATCGATCACGATTTTCGATCACTAATCTATAAACAACAAAGTTGACGCTACGGATTTATCAAAGCGCACTTCTTCGCTTCATCACTTCTCTCCAGGTTGTCAGTATGATTTTATTATCACTGAGAAATTTTTTGAACGCCGGATCAGTCATCGCCAGCAAGTCTGCTTTTCGGGTGAGGCCTGATGAAGAGATCTCGATGAACTTAGGTGATGGCTCAGTGCAATGCATGATGACCATCGTGAGTCCGGGTTTAAGCGCTTTGATAGAAGTAATGTAATTGGCTGTGGCTTCCTTCCGAAGCGCGGCCTCATCATATTTTGTTTTGAACTTCTCATACTTCCAGTTGTAGCTGATGTTATGCAGATCGTCCAAAACAGGAAGCCCCGCACTCCATAATGTCTTACCTAGTTCCGCCATTTGTTTTCCAAATGCCTCGGCCTGAGGGTTGCCATCGTGCTTGAGATCTTCGATGATTGCCGTGTTATGTCCTCCTGGGATCATCACAGGTATCTTGTTCTCCATTCCAAGCCGTACGTATTGCTTGATATAGTCGGGAGAACCGAACAATGTTCCCATGTGGGAGTCGAGATGCGTTGGCTCAAATCCCATCCCTCTTGCACGCTCAAGCTGGGCCTTAATTTCTGTGTAAACTTCATCAGCGCTGGCATGTTGCACCACTTCGGCAACGGAGCCCCACAGCGCACCCTGATTGTCGACAAGGCCGGGAACTGCGGGCTTGCCGGACAACGGCCCCCAACGATAAAAGTCCCATTCGGACGTTAATGTAAGATGAAGACCCGCGTCGGTCTGAGGATGCTGCTTGAGGTAATTCACGAAGCCCGGAACCCAGGGACAGGGCATCATGACGCTTACCGAGTTAGCGACGCCGTCGGTCATCGCCTTGATAGCACCTTCATTCGAATCAAGCGACATTCCCGCATCGTCAACATGCAGAATCAGCACGCGGGCATCTTTCGGATACCCCAGCTTTTCAGCCCATGTCTGGGCATTGACTTTTGGGACAAAAGACAATTGAAATACAATCAGGAGAAAAAGACATGCCCTGACGATCACTCGACGATCAGCTTTAGAGACAGGGGCGAATTTCTTCAAAATGAAATGGGAAACGGTCATAGGAGTTAGATGATATAGGCTAAATTACAAAATAGCTGAAGTTTGAAAAGACAATGCGTAATGAAAGCCTATTGAACCCTTGCCATCGCACAAAGATCCTTCTAATGCTCCTGCTGCTCGCTCTGAGAGTAGGTGCACAGGAAAGTTATATCACTGTTCGCGGGAGATTAATTGATGAGGCGAATAAGGAGCCGATACCGTATGCCTCAATTCAGGTTTTGGGAGGCTCCACAAGCACGACGTCCAACGACGATGGAAGGTTCATTTTTCATGTACCGACTGCGTTCGGCGATAGGAAGATTCGCGTATCTGCACTCGGCTATGACCATTATGAGGCTACCGCTGCATCGATGACAACCGGCGATCTGACAATTTCTCTGAAGCCAGGCGTGACTGTACTTAGCGAAGTCACAATTAATGCGAAAAAGGAACTTACAGCAAAGGAAATCGTGAAGACAGCAGTGTCTAAGATCCCTTCCAATTATCCGATGAAACCATTCGTTATCGAGGGATTCTTTCGTGACATGCAAAAGGAAAATGATAAGCCGGTCGAATTGCTCGAGGCCGCGCTGCGATTCAATTATAAAGATTACAATCCTGGATATGAAGGCGTCGAAATCCTGGAAGTAAGGAGAAGCATAAATAAGAGACATCCAATCAACGGTACGTACGACCGGCAAAATTCTATCATTGACCTGATGGAGGACAATTATGTGAAGCAGCGCTTTGGGCCAATACAAATGAAAGGATGGAAGTTTAATACGGATAGTGTCCTGACGTATAACAGCCGGACTGTTTATAAGATCTCAGGGTCAAAAGGCGAGAGTGCGTCCACAGAGATGTTCATCGATAGCGAGACGTTTGCAATTCTGAAGCTGGAGTTTAAAAATCAAATGGTTGATGGCCAATATTACCGCAGGTACCTTAATCTTCCTGACCCGTATGGATTGCAGGAAACTTCTTTCAGGATGGTATTTGAATTTCAGCAGATTGACCATCTCATGTATCTTAAGTATCAGCGTGAGGAGGATACCTATAACCTGTTCAACAAGACCACACAGGAAATATTGTTGAGGCAGGCATTTGTAAAAGAGCTGTTTGTAAACAATGTGATCGTTGACCCAGGGTCAATGATAACTTCAAAGTCGATGAACTTCAATAAAAGTGTGGAAGGACAGGCACCTCCCTACAATGAAGAGTTCTGGAAGTATTACAATGCTCCCCTCGAAACGTTGAAAGAAAGTAAGATAATTGAGGAATTGGCGGGAACGTCCCTGTTGCAAAAGTAGTGTGCTAAGATTTGGGGCGGTCGAGTAGAAAAAAGTTATAATTCCGATCGAGGTAATGATTAACGATCAATACTTTTTTGATTCTACCCGGTGTTCTGCTTGGTGGGGTCATAATGGAAGCGGGTACCGATTGTGATTTTACAATGTTTGCCCCCAACCACAGAGCGAATCCATCGGCGGTGCAATATTCTCCGGTAAGATGCTTGAAACGGGCCTGCGGGATGGACGAGAGAGTTCCTTCTGCAAGTGCCCTAAGATTTTGATCACGATCTACGTCGCCGGAGAATCCTGCAATCCAAAGATCTAGCTCTGCGAGCGATGTATTGTGGGAGGAAAGGAAAGACTCAAGTTCATTTTTCAATTCATCAGCCGAAGGTTGAAACAAACCATAGTGTCCCGTTAGCCGGCAAATTGTTTGCGCTGTTTGTATCCCTGAGAGCAGAAAGAACGCGGCTCCTTCTCCCTGAAGAGAACCCTGCGTCTGATGCTCGAATAACTTCAGGCTATCAATCTGTTCCTTCTTGAAATGGCCGTCGCGTGCTACCGATTTGTATTGAACACTCACAGCCTCATCATAAGCGCCGACAAGCAGGTTCAGCTCGGCCGCATCCCGAATCTGAATGATAGCGTCGTCGAGTGCGCTTCCAAGCGCATATCCCTTACTGACATACGTATTGTTGTAACCCGTGCAATGAAGTGATAGTCCCACGATACCAGCCAGAGCGTTGTACGTTCCCTGCATGAAATGTGTAGGAGTGAGCTGACGCTCCTTACGCTCAATAATCTCACGAAGAAATCTTTCTGTGTCTTCAAGGAAACCGTAGCCCGTTGCTGTGATGATACCATCAGGTGCAGTGACACCCGAGTTTCGCAGACAGATGATGGAAGTTGTAAGTCCCACACGTAGCATGCGGCCAAGGCGTCGGAGTTGTGCGGCAGGCAGATAAGCTTTGAAGTCGGGTGTTACGCAGGTAAGAACATTACTAGTATAATTCACAGGATCATTAAGAGCAAAGCCATCGAATGTTCGCTGAGGCGAAATACAGGCGGTGCCATTGATGTATATGTGAGCTTTCCCCTGCATGCTATACAGCAGATATTAGTAAGGAAGACGTGTTTCCACCAAAACCAAAAGAGTTCGACAGGACATTTCTGATTGACATATTCCTTTCGAGCTTAGTTACCGGCCGAATACCCAACTCTGGAATTGGAGTATTAAAGTTCAGGCTGGGCCAAACCATTCCATGCTGCAACGCAAGTATAGAATAAACTGCCTCTATGCTGCCGGCTGCGGCAAGCGTATGACCAGTGTAGGGTTTGGTTGAATTAAACGGCGGGAGATTATCAGCAAACAGGCGCTTCAACCCGGTGCCTTCAGACAAGTCATTATTTTCAGTAGCCGTACCGTGAGCATTGACATAGTTGACATCAGCTGCGTCAACGCCTCCATGTGAAAGGGCAAGTCTCATGGCTTTTAATGCACCGGTGCCGTCTGGCGATGAGGCTGTTGGATGATAGGCGTCGTTGGCATTTCCTGCTCCGGCCAAAACTGCGAGCGGCTTTTTTTTCAGCCGTTCGACGCGCGCTTCCGACTCCAATACGAGGTAAGCAGCACCCTCCCCAAGATTCAGCCCGCGGCGTGTAGCGTCAAATGGCCGGCAATGTTCGTTGTCCAGGATCATCAGCGCATTGAAACCGTTAATAGTAAACTTTGAGAGCGCTTCGCTGCCACCGCATAAGGCACACTCGAGTCTGCCGCTGCGGATAAGTGCCGCTCCCTGCATGATGGCGTTTGCAGCCGACGAGCAGGCCGTACTTAGGGTAGCCACATAGTTGTGAATCCCTACCTGGCTTGCGAGACGTTCACTGTGATCGCCTGGAATTGCTGTATCAGCAAACTGTTCGAAGTCGCCGTGACGCTCCAGGTCGAGTATGTTGAAAAAGTCGTGCTCAAATTCGCGTATCCCGCCCGTTGTGGTCGAGGAGAGCAGACCGGATTTAGTGAGATCCTGCGCGGACAGCCCCGCATGGTGCACCGCTTCACGAAGTGCAGTGAGTCCCAGCAAAGTGGTTCTCGTCAGACCCGAACCTGTACCTCCCGACAATCTTCGGAGTTCTTCGTCAGTGATCTTTATCTCACAGCAACGGAGGTCGTGGCTATGTGCCGTTTTCAGTATGTCGATGTCACCATAGCCATGGCGTTGGTCGACGAGGGATTGAAGATTCTCTTCAGCGTTTTTTCCAATCGAGGTGATGATGCCGTAACCTGTGATAAACACACGTCCGCTTTTGCTCATGCCTGCGGCCGGTTAGCGTGGATGTATTCCGCCATCGTCCGGATGCTTTGAAATATTTGACGACCCTCTTTGGGATCTTTGAGCTTAATGCCATAATTCCTGTCCAGGAGCACGACTAATTCAAGCGAATCTATAGAGTCGAGTCCCAAACCTTCGCCAAACAATGGCGTGTTCTCATTAAAGTCGGGTGGGAGTACTTCATCAAGATTAAGTTGCTTGATCAGCTCCTGCTTCAGTTCCTGTTTTAATTCGTCTAGCGTTTGCGGCATGAATCTTTGATTTGGCTATGAGACAGTCCGGGAATTATGGATGAACACACTGGCCATCAGGGTCACGAGAGCAAATCCCAGCAATCGAAGGATATTTGGCAAAATCGTACCCAGTGAGGCCTGTCGTAAAAATAAGTCATTAAAGGATTCCAGCCCCCAACTCATTGGGGAAAATCGGCTGATCGTCTGCAAAATCTCCGGCATCACGTAGATGGGAACCCAGACGCCTCCAATAGCGGAAAGGATAACCACAGAAATCGATCCGAACGATAATGCTTGCTGGGCCGTTCTGAAATAAACAGCAATAAGGGTGCCGTAGCCCGTTGCGGCCATGGCCACGCAACATGCGGTCAACAATATCAGAGCACTGCTTCCGCCGAGTACGAGCTGATTCAATCCCAACAGAGGCATAACGAAAATTCCGATGCAGATCATCATTACGAATTGCAACAGGCAAACGAAGAAATAGAAGAAGAACTTTCCTGTAATTACTGCAAATTGAGATCCTGCAATCAACCGAAGGCGAAGCATGCTACCATCTTCCCGTTCGTTGATAAAGTTACCGGCAAGCGGATATAAAATAAAGAACATGGCAAACATCGTCCATGCTGGAACGTTGTGCTGAACAGAATTTAGCATTAGGCCCGCGAACTTATTTGTGGCAGCATAGCTCTGATCAACCGTTGCGATTTGCGAAAGATCAAACTTGATTTTCCTGGCGCTGTCCTTTCCTTCAGAGAGCTGATCCTGAAGTTCGTCAAGCAGCCAGGTTGTTTGCACGTTCGCAATGATCTTCTCGATGCCACTCGCCAGTGACTGCCGGTAGTTGGCTTTAATGGCAGGATCGACAAGGACCTTTAGCCGTATCGTTGGCACATCGGCATTATCGCTGGTATCGGCATCCATACCGAAGTTCGCGAAAACCCGGGCAATCAGCTGGCGAGTCTTGCGCCGGAGAGTAGCACTGACCTGTGGTTCCAGAATGATCGCGGCCTTGTACTCACCGTCATGCACTTTTTGTCTCGCAATCAATGAATCGCGCTCTTCAACAAGATTGACCTGGCCTGTAGCCTGAAAAGACTTTCTGATTTTGTTGCCGAGTGAATCGGCGTCCATGTCGACCAGCAAAACATCAAGCTTCAGTTCCTGGTAGTCTCTGAAAGGAGCGTCCTGAACAAGTGCCATGACGATCACCAGCGCGAGAGGCATTATAAAAATGAGAGCCATTCCGCCGGGATCCCGGATGAGCAGAAGAAATTCCTTGTATATGGTGGACAGGATCTTCAATCTCTGATATTTTTTCCGGTGAGTTTAAGGAAGAGCTGTTCAAGTGTTGAACAGTCCTGGTGATGCTCCATCAGCGACTGACGCGTTCCAGCCATAATGAGTTTACCTTCATCAACGATCGCAATATGCGAACAGATGCGTTCGGCCTCCTCGAGCACATGCGATGAATAGATGATAGAGGTTCCCGATTCCTTCAACTTCTCAAGAAAGGAGAGGATCATGTTTCGCGACTGTACGTCTACCCCGGCCGTTGGCTCGTCCAGAATTACAAGACGGGGTTCGTGTAATAGGGCAGCAATGAGGTTTAGCCGGCGCTTCATACCGCCAGAAAATGTGTGTACCTGCTTGTTTGCTTTTTCGGTCAGACCAAATGTATCCAGCAGCTGGTCTGTACGGCGCGAAAGTTCATGACCGTTGAGTCCATACATTCTGCTGAAGTAATTGAGATTTTCTTTTGCAGTCAATGTCGGAAACAGGGCTATCTCCTGAGGAGCTACGCCGATCTTTTTACGCACGTCGTTCGCGTGTGTGGCGACATCCATGCCAAGAACATTGACCGTACCGCTATCTGGTCGTGTCAATCCGCACAGCATCATTACCGTGGTTGACTTGCCAGCACCGTTAGGCCCAAGCAATCCGAACACTGCGCCCTCCGGTATGTTAAGCGAAAGATCCGAAACTGCCGGTCTGCCTGTCTTGACGTATGTCTTGGTTATGTTCCCGAGCTGAACGACGTTCATTTATTACGGCTCTCTTCGAACAGTTCTGAGAATATTTCCTGTTCTCTTTTTGATACTGATGAAAGCATGTCGCCCAGTTCGGCGAATGTGCGCGTATCGGACTTACGATTCTTGCAGACCCGACCAGCGTAGTAGGCAAAATCACGAAGCTGATCGCCGCTCTTGGTCAGCTGTTGGGAAAGCTGAAACAGTTTGTCGTTCTTCAGCCGCGCAGCGACATTGTCAAGAAAGGCGGCCTGAATAAAACGGAAGCCTGCACCTCCGGTTCCGATCTCTTCCTGCATGCGTATGACGTTGCCAAGCCATTGAATTGCTTTACGGTTGCCAATCCGTTCCGGCCACTTGCGCAGACGTCCGGCGAGATAGTTCATACCTTTCGCACCGATCAACGGTACGGGTATGGTTGTCATGTCTTTTCCGGTTTGTCTGATACCTTTCCAGATCGCCTGATTGATATCAAATTCGCCAGGAAGTTTTACCGGATAATACATCCGTCCGCTTGGCTCCGGCATGCCCTTGGCAAAACGCGCACGCACGAGATCTTCATACGAGATCTCAGTTGTGTATTCCATCACTGGGTCGCTAACCAGATAGCTGCCATTCTGTTTTCCGAATACAATGATGTTGTGTGCATTGAAATGAAAACGGTAAGCCGCAGGGAGATAATTCAAATAGAAAACTGAAGTAAGCATGCCCACAGGCTGGCCTTCATCCAGTTTCCTGTCGAGTGCTTCCATCGCTGCTTTTGAAGTGCGGAATTTTTTTGTCTCTATTGAAATGCCAATGCGCTCCGAAAATCTCTTGAATACCTGACCAGGCCATATGCGATATGCAGTGGCGGGTATTCCATTAACGCGGATAAATGGCAGGTATGCGAAGAACAAACCGGAACCAATTCCAAACACCATAGGTTCGTCGAAATCCATTCCATGGAATCTCAACAGGTTTGAAACTACTCCACTTTCGCAGTGCGCAGATTGTTTATGCGTGAAATCGACTTTCATTAGCTAACCTTCGTTGATTGTTTGATCGTAATGCCACCAGGCAATCGGAATATGTAAAGTGAAAGGTTAATGACAAGGGTGGATACACTTCACCTGTCTTCATCCTTTCTTCAGCCTTTCAATGTTTGTTAATTCGTCGACGGTGATGCGGAATGCATAAGCATACTTTTCAAGTTGACGCTGGCTTAATCGTTTAAAAAAGTAGGGCTTGCAGTGCAGACGCACCATCAATCCAATAGTCCCCACATAGCTGGCGACCATTGAATAGTTCATGATGTTCTTTCTGATAAAAAACAGCAATGGGCTTGCTTTTCCCTCTATGACGAGATCAAGAGCATCTTTCACGTCGTCATTAACCACATCCCATGCTTGTTGCATGGCAACGGTTTCCGGCTCCCAGCCAATGCTGTTCACTTTTACGTAGTGCCCGTTCTTGTCAGTGGCGTAATAAAGTTTCGCCAGCTTGCCTTCGTTAAGGTTCTCCTTGTCCTGAGGGACCTGTTCCTGGTTCATAGGGTAAAATATTTATCCAACCGGGAGGCACAGGCCTCGACCGTGAATTAAACTACCGTTAATAATACGTAGCCGTAGTTAAAGCGTGCGCTCTCCGGAATCATCATCAACAGCTTGTCACCTACTTTCAGTCGGCCCGAGTGGAAAAGTTCTTCCAACATTAAATATGGCGAAGCTGCGCCCACATTTCCAACCCAGGAAAGATTTGTAAACCATCGCGACTGGGGAACGTCCATGCCAAGATCCGCGAGACCTTTCTCAATTCTTGAAGCGAAATACTGCGACGACAAGTGAGGGAGGAAGTACGTGATTGTGCTGAGGTCGAGGTTTTTCTCTTTGATAATGTCCCTAAGCAGTTCGCCGCCCTTTTTTACAATATTCTCACCGAGCAGTTTGGTGTCCTGCTTGATAGCAAATACAGATTGAGCCGCCCATTGAGGTTGGTCCATATCGTTCCAGCCGGTAAAGTTGCCGTCTTTGTCGAAGACAGCACCAGCGTACATACAAGGGGGAAGCTGATTGGCAAATGAGCGCTGTTCAAGCCAATCGATTCTCAAAGAGATGCCGTTTTCATTAGGCTTTGATTCGAGTAAGGCTGCACTCGCTCCATCGGAAAGCATAAACCGCAGAAAATCTTTCTCAAATGCAATGATGCCGTCGCCTTCCAATTGCTTTACTTTCTCTGCTTCTTCTTTAAAGAATCTCGCGAGCATCTGTCTTGAGAAGCGTTCTGATCCGGCACAAACAGCGTTGTCGGCTGCACCTGCCAGAACAGAAAGGTATCCAAACTTTAAGGCCTGTATACCGGCACTACACGCGCCCGTAGCTGAGTTTATTTCAACTTCATGAGCACCCAGGGCACCATGAACCATCGCGGCATGTGCAGGAAGCAATTGGTCTGGCGACGTGGTGCCACATGAAAGGACATCGACGTCACTCATCTTGAACTTTTCATCGAACAGCTTTTCAATTGCTAGTTTTGTCAATTGAGCATTCGTGTGCGTAGTGTTTCCGGCACGATCGAGTGCGTAAAAGCGTTTCTTGATCTGATTATTTCTGAGGATAAGCGGTTTCGCCTTGGACGACTGATTATTAATCAGTCCAAGGATGTTCTCCATCTCCTCATTAGCAACAGGTTCATTAGGTAAAAAACTGGCCAGTCTCGTAATATAAACACTCCTGTTCATCCTCTTCCTCCGTTTTTTGGGCTATTTCAGTGAGTTTAAAGTTTCAAAGCCCGAAAGTACTTTTTTCCCGAAACAATTAAAACTATTTAGCTGTGCGTGCCTCCGTGAAGCCGCTCTGCAGTTGTAAGATTTTCAACGACTTCTAATGTTTAACAAGTGCGGAACGCTTAACGCAACGACGTTTGTCTGTAATAGGAAACCTCGTCACTCAGCTGTCTCCGGTTTGTCATCAACATAATCTTAGAAAGAGTCCAAAGCAAAGGCGACAGTACGAAGATCGCTGGCAGTAACACCCAAAGAAATGTGTATACCCGGATCTTTCTTCCCGTTGAATGTAGGCTCCCTCCGGAGGCGATAAATCGCGACCACACGGAGAATCCCTTCTGGCCCCGTTTCTCGAGCAACACTAAACTAGGTTTCACTTCGATAGCACCCTGACGCAGGAGGTCGTTCTGAAGATTCGAATATTCATTGCGTTCAAGTGCCTGTGTAATTGTCACCCCAAATTTTCCTGCTTCACGAATGTCAGCCTCTGAAACACCGGCAGGAGGGAAAAAAAGAAATGCCCCCTTCTTACCTGTAAGAAGCCATCGCAAAATTGTTATTAAGCTTATCAGATTACCTGATCGATCCACCAATGCTATATGCCCTCGTAAGTGTGCTTTCGCATCAATCAATCTCCTCTTTACCTTTTCCTGAGCACCAAGCCACATATTTCGGCAACCAAGTATGGTAACAACATTTTTGTTGCTAAGAATTCTTTTGCCTTCGTCGCTCTGTAAGAAAGATCCAATCGGTCTCGATGGAGAAAGAAACCAGGGCTGATAGCCCAACACAATCAAGTCGTATGGCTCAAAGGCTGCAGGCGTTAATGGTTTTAAATCAAGTGGTTTCTGCTGGAAAGTTTCCGGGAACGCGTTGAAGAAGGTGTATGCACTCCAGGGAAACGGATACTTTTCCAAAGGTTGAATCACTTCGAATTTTACATCATGACCTGCGGCAACAAGGGGAGCTGCCAGGGATTGAAGTATGGACAACTGTTGACCCGACTGTGAATAGTAGAGCATGAGGACGCGTTTCTTCATGGGGTAATTTTAGAGTGCAAAATTAACTGAAAATTGAGAACTGAAATTTCCATTAGCCGGGCAGTATGATTACTCACGACTGTTCAGCTTTTGCGGACTAAGACCTGTAACGTAGACCGCGACGACTGTTCCAGCAATACGCCTGGAAGTTTTCTGAACTTCTCAAATGTTTGAGTGTCGTAGTTCTTAACGGTAATCAAGGTCAGCCCCATGTTGTAGTAAACTTCAAAAGAGGGCTGTAATCTTGCGATGAGCCTGGTTAGTTTGCTCTCGCGAAAATCGATGCAGAAAGAAAATGAAATGGCAGAATTCTGCATGACATTGATTCGGATATCCAGGTCCATCAGCGTGGCAAATATTTCCCGAAGCTGATCCTCAGAAATGAAGGTGTAGTCTGTGACCTTACAAGAGATCAGACATTGATTCTCTTTCCATACTATTAAGGGAGGCAGTCGCTCGACAACGCATTCATGGATTTTCGTCCCTGGCAACGATGGATCCTCAAAGTTCTTTACGAACAATGGAATGAGTTTGTTTGCCAGCGGCTTAATAGTCTTGGGATGTATAACTGATGCCCCGTAATAGGTCATCTCTGCCGCCTCTTTGTATGGTAGCTCTTCGAAGATAATAGGATTGGGGTATTTTCGGGGATCAGCATTCATCACTCCCGCTACATCCTTCCAGATGGTGAGTGATTCTGCGCCTAATGAGGACGTGAAAATGGCAGCAGTATAATCTGAGCCTTCGCGCCCCAATGTCGTTGTGAGGCCGCCAGGGGTGCGCCCGATGAATCCCTGTGTGATGATCACATTAGATTCCATTTTGGCGCGCAGCGTCGCGATCTTGCTGCTTGTCTTTTTCCAGTCAACTTTACCTTCCCGGAAAGTACTGTCAGTCGCTACATAGTCTCGTGCGTCTATCCATTCCGTGGCAGCGTGCCGGCTTTTGAGATAATGGAATACAATGATTGAAGACAGGATCTCTCCATAGCAAACCACCTGGTCATAAATCTGATCTGTATCTCCGGCCTTTCCCAGTTCCCCAACCATTTTGTCGATCGAGCGGGATATTTCCTGAATGACCTCGTTTGGGTCTGGAAACAAACTTACAACGGTGTCGGTATGGTACTTTACAAGTGACTCAAGCGTCCCTGAATAATCCTGCTTTGTAGCGGCAAGGTGGCAGATGCGTTCAAGCATATCGGTCGTTTTTCCCATTGCGGACACGACCACAAGCAGTTGCTTCGGTGCAGCCAGCACAATTGAGACCACATTCCGGATGCCTTCCGGACTCTTTAGGGATGCACCACCGAACTTGAATACTCTCATTCCCGCCTGCGCAGTAATTACTTCTCTGATTGTTTCTTTGAGGTCTTTGTGCCCTCTTTCTTTTCTGCCTTAGGTTTCTTTTCCGCCTTGACTTCTTTTTCTTCTTCAGCAATCGCTACTTCTGGTTCAGCTTCAGTTGACTTCACGGCTTCTTCTTTCTTTTCTTCAAAAATGGCAGGTACGTACTTTAACAGGACTGCATACCAGCGAACGAGCTTCTTGATGTCGCTTACATAGACACGGGTCTCGTCATATTCTGGCAATACAGACTTGATGAACGCCTTCAGTTCTGAAGGATCAGCATTCGCATCAACGCCTGTATCCGCTCCGTATTCGCTATGGATCTTCCTGAGGATCGCCTCCAGTGGCACAGTGCCTTCCTTGGTTGTTGTATAGATCGAAATTTCGTGCAGCAGCGATAAACGATGGCTGGTAGTCGCTACCAGCTTGGTCTTTTGTTCATCGAGTGATTCGAGAATAACACCCGACTTTGTAGGCGATACAATCCTGAATAGTCCGCCCTTTCCCGATACTGTTGCAATTTCTGATAATGTCATGATCACGTTTCTTTAGAAGGGGGCAAAGCTAAAAAATTGAGATTGAAAACTCTATTTATTTCCTGCGTCCGGCCCGTTGCTGTCCTTCATTGCGCCATCCATAAATTCAAGCAATTCATCACGGCCAAAGGCCTTTTCTGAGCTTGTAAGAAACAGTGGAGGCAGTTCTTCCCACCGTGTCAGCAACGCCTTCTTATACTGGGCAAGGTTCTTTTGAAGTTCATTGGCTTTGAGCTTATCAACCTTTGTGAAAACGAGTGCCACGGGAATCTCCTTACTACCTGCCCATTCAATGAACGTCAGGTCGATGTTTTGTGGAGGCAGGCGTGAATCGAGCAGAATGAAGAGACAATACAGGTTTTCGCGTTTCATCACATAGTCCTCGATCATCTTCCCAAACCCTTGCCGGGTGCTCTTGCTGACGTTGGCATAACCGTACCCGGGCAGATCGACCAGGTACCAGGTTTCATTGATGAGGAAGTGATTGATAGTTTGGGTTTTACCTGGCGTTACGGAGGTCTTTGCGAGTTTCCGCACGTTGGTCAGCATATTAATGAGTGAGGACTTGCCAACATTAGAGCGCCCTATGAAAGCGAACTCGGCTTTATCTGGCGCAGGGCACTTCGCCACGTCTGAAAAACTGGAAATGAACGTAGCGGATGTGACCTTCATGGTTAAAGTAAAGATTGAAGCCTAAAATACTAAGTTTGTAAAACGCCGACCCCTTATGTAATCGTTTTTATGCCGCAATTATCGGCTATTTTCATTTTTTGTGGCTAAATTAGAGGATATTTTACCGTACCTTTACCGCTAAAACTTATTTTTCGACAAATGTCCAGTATCCGTAGTGTACTGATTTTTTTAACTCTCTTTTTAGCCGTCTTAACCCCCTCGTTCAGCCAGCAAGATCCAAAGGAAACCGCCAGGCAGTACATGGAACAGGCAGAGCTTATCATGAGCGAAACCAAGGCGATGGATGATGCCCGAGAACTGATGACCACGGCGGCCAATCTGGATACGACGTACATCAAAGCCAATTTTGAGGCCGGACAGATGCATCTTCGAACGGTGGGAAAAGACAGGGCCGTAACTTACCTGTTACGCGTATACCGTCAGGATCCTGCCTATCGGTTCGACCTTGAATACTGGATCGGTCGAAGCTATCAATATGGCGAAAACTTCGAGAAGGCCCTGCAGTTCTATACGCTTTACAAAGAGAAGCTGGCCAAGAAAGCAAGCTATCAGGGTAGGGACAAGATCGATCTGGCTACCGTAGACCGCGCCATCTTTGAGTGCGAGAACGGTAAGGAGTTCGTATCTCATCCAGGCAATTATTCGATCGTCAATATTGGCCGCGAGATCAACTCGGAATTTGAAGATTACGCCCCGGTGTTGAACGAGGCGGAAGACGAGATCGTATTTACAACTCGTCGCCGTGAGGACAACCTGAACCAAAACGTGTTCGACGATAACAAGCCATACGAGGATATTTTCACAGCAAAGAAAAAGGCCGGTGCCTGGAGTTATGCCAAGAACATTGGCCCTGTTGTAAACAATCCATATCACGATTCAAACGTAGCGTTGTCAGCCGACGGTAACACCCTGTTCCTTTTCAAAGATGAAGGGGGTGGTGATATCTTTTATTGTATCCGTGAAACGGGAGGTGAATTTGGTGCACCCATGCCTATGCCCGGTATCATCAACTCAAGTTTTGAAGAGAAGTCGGTGTCTCTTTCACCCGACGAAAAGACTTTATATTTCTCCAGTAACAGACCTGGAGGCTTCGGTGGCCTTGACATCTACCGTGCCACTAAAGACTCCAAAGGTGAATGGACGAACGTACGCAACCTGGGGCCTAAGATAAATACCGAAATGGACGACGACGGTCCATTCATCGACTACGATGGTGTAACCCTCTACTTCAGTAGCAAGGGGCGTAAGGGAATGGGCGGATTCGATGTGTTCAAGACAACATTCGATCCTAAGACCAATGAATTCAGCGAACCTGTAAACCTTGGTTATCCAATAAACACGCCTGACGATGACATTTACATCGTGTTTTCGAAGGACGGTAAGCGCGCTTATTATTCTTCGGTTCGGGAGGATGGCATCGGATACACAGATATCTATATGATCACCATTCCGGAAGGTATTAAGAACGTTGATCCGACTACTGGCCCTGCCGTTGTGGCGAAGCCCGACAGTACAGCGTCTACCCCGGTAGTTGTAGTGCCGGTCGACGTAACTCCGACCGATCCTAATCCAAACGTGAACACTCCGGAAGTAACGCCGAAGAAACCTACGAAGGATCCTGAGCCGAAGAAGAGTATACAGCCTTTGAAGTATGTGGTGAAGGTTGTCGACTCAGAGAATCAGGCCCCTTTGGATGCCAAGGTTAAATTAAGTGGTGCCAAGGATAATGTCGTTGTGGCTGTAACACAACAGGAGCCTGGCGTCTATGTTTTCAGCGTAACGAGCAACAAACCCAAAGACTACCGACTGTCAGTCGAGGTCCCGGGATATGCCTTCATCAACCAGGTGTACCGCATCGAGGCGGCAACAACAGACGAAAAGACTGTCAACAGAACTGTGACGATGCGCAAGCTCACGCCTGGTGTTGTTTCAATTCTGCGCAATCTGTACTTCGATTTCGATAAGGCTACGTTCAAAACAGAATCTTATACAGAACTCAACAAGCTCGAAAACATGATGGCACAGAATCCCACGATGTCAATCGAGATTGCAGGCCACACCGATGCAGTTGGAACGAAGGAGTATAATCAGAACCTTTCTGTTCGTCGTGCAACGGCTGTAAAGAACTTCCTGGTGAAGAAGGGCATTGATCAGCGCCGCGTTAAAGCAGTGGGTTACGGTAAAAGCCGACCATTGGCCAGCAATGATGATGAGCAGGATGGTCGTGAACTAAACCGAAGGGTAGAATTTAAAGTGCTCCAGCGATAGCAACGTAGGACGGGTTTGCGTTGGCGATTGAAGGATTTTCAACAACTTTGCACCGCAAACCGAAGACGATGGCAGTTGTTCCTTATCAGCAGGAGAGTGGCTCAAAAAAAGAGCAGGTGGCGCGGATGTTCAACAACATCAGTGGGCGTTACGATTTTCTGAATCATTTCTTAAGCCTGGGCATTGACCGCGGGTGGCGTCGCAAGGCCATCAATATTTTGAGTCCCCTCAAGCCTCAGTTTATTTTGGATGTGGCTACCGGAACAGGCGACTTTGCCGTCCAGGCCACCTCACTTAAACCGCAAAAAGTTGTTGGCGTGGATATTTCAGAGGGCATGTTGGACGTTGGTAAGAAGAAAATCGATGCCAAAGGCTTGAACAATGTGGTGTCTTTGCAGTACGGTGATTCCGAAAGTTTACCGTTCGGCGACAATTCATTCGATGCCATAACTGTAGGATTCGGCGTGCGCAACTTTGAAGACCTGCGACAAGGCCTGAGCGAAATGTATCGGGTGCTGAAGCCAGGAGGAAAAGCGGTGATACTGGAGTTCTCGCGACCGAAGTCGTTTCCGTTCAAGCAGGTATATAACTTTTACTTTAGTTTCATTCTACCAAGAATTGGCAAGATGGTTTCGAAGGATGATTCGGCTTACACTTACCTACCAAAGTCGGTCGAAGCGTTTCCGGATGGCGAAGACTTTCTTCGCATCTTGCAGGATGTTGGATTTAAACAGAACCAATGCAGGTCTCTTACATTTGGAGTAAGTTCCATTTATATCGGTACAAAGTAGTAGTCGCCTCTTTGCTGTTGGCATTGTGCTGCCTCGCCCAGGTTTCTACGGTGCAGGCTCAGCAGAAGCGGTGGGTGCAAAGGAACAATCCGAACTATGATAGCAAGAAGCTTACCTATGGCTTCCTCATTGCCTTGCATAGTTCGACTTTTAAAACGAAGTACTCCGACGCATTTGTAACACAACAATTCGATACTGTATACTCGGTAAATCCCATGTGGACGTCGGGATTTACATTGGGATTCATCGTTAATCATCGGGTGACCGACTATCTTGATGTTCGCCTTACGCCACAGGTTGCATTTTATGAGAACAAAGTTCGTTACCTGTACACTAACGAAACCTTTAAGGATGCAACAGTTGAAAGCACAATCGTCGAATTCCCAGTATTGTTAAAATACAAATCGGAGCGTCGTGGTAATATCCGCATGTATATGGTTGGGGGACTGAAGCCTGCAATACAGGCTTCTGGCAAGAAGCAACAGGCTAAGGAGGAACTGGAAATTAAGTCGGCAAATCTGAGCATCGAAGCGGGGTTTGGTTTCGATCTATACTATCCGTTGTTCAAGTTTTCACCTGAAGTACGATTTTCGCACGGCATGCTCGACATGTTAGGAAACCGTACCAACTCATATGGCCAGCCGCTCAGTCGTGTGAGTACGAACATGGTTACAGTCTATTTCTTATTTCAGTAGGCAAAGAGGTTGTGTGTCTGATAAGAGTTCTGTACTCTTGCCATGCTAGTCTGTCGAAGCGTCGGTGACGAACTTTTGTATGCAAAGGTGTTCGGGCCGGGGAACAAGCAATCAATCCATGCGGAACGGTTAATTTCACGATAGATTAGACATCGTTCTACAAAGCACATCAAACATCTCACGTAACAGATATGGCAAAGCGAACAGCGTTCATCACCGGAGCAACATCGGGTATTGGCGAAGCAACGGCACGGTTACTGGCAAAGTCAGAGTTCAGGCTGATTATCTGCGGTCGTCGCGACGATCGTCTCAAAGCATTAGCCGACGAACTGTCAAAGCAAACAGAAGTAACAACGCTTTCATTTGATGTGCGCAATCAGCCAGAGGTTGCCTCTGCCATTTCATCCTTGCCAGCTCAATGGAAAGATATTGACGTTCTGATCAACAATGCAGGTAACGCCCATGGCATGGATCCTATTCAGAAAGGCAGTCTGACAGATTGGGATGCAATGATTGATATTAATGTGAAGGGACTGCTGTACGTATCAAAAGAAATCATTCCTGGTATGACCGAGCGTAAGCGGGGACACATTATTAATCTCGGATCGATAGCGGGCAAGGAAGTATACCCCAATGGTAATGTCTATTGCGCGAGCAAGTATGCAGTTGATGCGCTGACCCAGGGCATGCGGCTAGACCTTAACGCCTTTGGTATAAAGGTCACATCGATCAATCCCGGCCTGGTCGACACAGAGTTTTCATCGGTACGCTTCAAAGGCGATACGGCCCGCGCGGCAAATGTTTATAAGGGAATGACTCCCTTGAAAGGCGAAGACATCGCGGACATAATTCTTTATACACTCCAGGTGCCTGCTCACGTAGTGCTTGCAGACATCACCGTATTCCCAACGGCACAGGCCAGCGCTGCAGTTGTGAAGCGTGATTGACGGGCGGAACCGTCATTGGCGAACATTGGAGTGTGCTTCAACGACAAAACCGTGCTGGTTTGGTCACTGACCTGGTATTACCATTGCCTGCGCAGGTTTAATTTTATCATAGTCTACCACGCCATTGGCTTCAGCCCATTTGAAATAATCACCGGAAAGCTCGTTGACAATTTCAGGACGTTGCTGCGCAAGATCTTTAGTTTCTCCTCGATCGTTGCCAAGATCATACAACTCCCAATGATAGGACGGATATGTCGACACAAGTTTCCAGTTGCCTTTGTGAACTGCGCGATTACCGGCTCTCTCCCAGAAGATTCCTTCTGGGCGATGGACTTCCTCTGCTGTACCCGTTATGACAGGTATCAGACTCTTGCCTGGAAGACTGTTTGATTTATGACCTTTGTAGGTCGTCGGGTACTGCGCGCCTGCAACTTCATAAAACGTAGGAGCAAGGTCAATCAGGTGACCAGTACCCTTAACCAATTTTCCTGTGGCAGCATGTCCGGGCCACCAGGCAATAAACGGAGAACTGAAACCACCTTCGTGCATATTGTTTTTGTATTGACGTAGTGGTGTGTTCGACACGTAGGCCCAGGGTTGTTCCTGATAGTCATAAGACCCTGCAGTACCAATCGGTCCAGTGTTTCGCGTTGGCTTTCTTTGGTTATTGGAGAACCCACCTTGCGCACCGTTGTCGGAGATAAAGACGATAAGCGTGTTCTTGTCCTTTTGCAAGTCTTTGAGCTTGCTTAGCAGCCTTCCAATGTTTTGATCAACCCTGTCCAGCATCGCTGCGTAAACTTCCATTTTGGCTTTCCACAACTGCTTCTGGTCGTAGGTTAGATTGTTCCATAGAGGCACATCTTTGTCACGCGCGGCAATTGACTGACCTGGAGCCAATATGCCAAGCTCCCTTTGTCGTTTAAGCCGTTCATTACGTAAGGAGTCCCAGCCGATATCATAACGTCCGCGATATTTTGCAATGTCCTCTGCACGGGCTTGTAAGGGCCAGTGTGGGGCATTGAATGCGAGATATAAAAAGAATGGTTTAGCTGTCTTGTTTTGTTCGTCCAGAAAGCCGAGTGCATTGTCGGTGATTTTATCTGTTAAGTACTCACCAGGATTAAGTTTTTCCTTCTTATTGTTCCTGATCAATACAACAGGATCTGCCTTGCCGTATTCACCAATGTCAAAGTAGTTGCTGGCACCTGGAATGAATCCATAGAACTGTTCGAATCCACGCTGATTGGGCCATGAAAGGCTGTCCTTGCCAAGGTGTGACTTACCAGACATGAGTGTTGAGTAACCGTTTTGCTGCAGTACCTCCGCTACGGTCAATGATTCCCGATTCAAAAAGCCCTGATAGGGAGGAAGTCCAAGGTTAACATCAAAGTAACCCATGCCCGCCTTGTGCGGATATTGACCCGTGATTAATGATGCTCTTGTTGGAGCGCAGATGGAATTGTTATAGAACTCTCTGAATCGCGTTCCTTCACTGGCGAGTTTGTCGAGGTTAGGCGTGCTGATTTCGGACCCATAAGCACCGATATCAGAGTAGCCCATATCATCTACCATAATGAGGATGATATTCGGTTTGGTCGCTGTGCGTTTCTGACCAGCAACCGGCAGCGATATAAAGGCACCGATAAACAATGCCAATAAAAGGACGTGACGAAAAGAGAGCATAAAGTTAGGTATGCGTTTTAATGGGATGTGTTGACGTCGTTAAGTGAGATCTGTTTTTGGAATTCCTACAAAAGATACAGTGAACCCTTGTGCGAAATAAATAAATATCTACCACTTCCATAGACTTTAACAGTTTTATTCTACCTTTGAATCAACCGACCACCAATTTCGGTAACTCTTTATTTGTTTAATTCTAAACACAACAGAATATGGTGCGTCGTGTCGTCTTTGCTTTTGCCATCGCGCTTTTGGCCCTTACATCATTTGCTCAATCGGCTAAGCCGTCGCTCACTTTAGATGAGTTCAAACAAAAATTACAAAGCGCTAAGGATCCGCAGATCCTCGACGTGCGATCACCTGAAGAATTTGCGGAGAACCACTTAAAAGGTGCAGTCAACTTTTATGTTCCCGACGATGAAAGCCTTGCCCAGTCCATTGGAAATATCAGCACGGACAAACCAGTTTTTCTGTATTCGATTAACAATGGCAGAAGCACAACAGTCTCCGCCAAACTCTTAGCTGCAGGATTTAAGGAAGTATACGCATTGCCTGGTGGATTAGCGCACTGGATTGGTAACGGTAACCCAATAGAAACCAAAGCTGGCTCAGGACTAACTGTTGCAGAATTCGAAAAATTGATACCCTCGCAGGAAGTTGTACTGGTCGAAGTTGGATCAAAGCATTGCGGGGGATGCAAAAAGCTGGCTCCGGTTGTAGAAGCTATCTCTCACGAACAGGGTGTAAAAGTCATTAATATTGAATTGTACGACAACAGGCAGCTCGCCAAGGAACTCAATATTGAGTCGGTGCCTACATTGATTCTTTACAAGGGAAAGAATGCTGTATGGAGAAAATCCGGCGCCATGACTAAGAATGAAATAGTGGATGCGCTCGACAACTCCCTGTGAGCTGTGCGTCCTCAAACCTTCGGTAATCTATTAAGTTCTAATCGTAAATAAAGTTATTACATTAACGTCCTGGACCCATCCAGGATGCCGAGTTATTCCTATCGCACGATAAAGTCGCCTTCTCAGGGATCATTCAAGGAAAAGGGAAGTCGCTTTCTTTCCTTTGCCTATCCGGTTGACACTGATGGTGCCATACAAATACATCTTGATCAAATCAGGCGCGAGTATTTTGATGCCAGGCATCACTGTTATGCCTGGATGCTTGGCCCCGAAAAGAAACAATTCAAAGCGGTGGACGATGGTGAGCCAGGCCATTCTGCTGGCGATCCCATTCTTGGTCAAATCCGCTCGCATGATCTCACGCAAATTCTCATTGTTGTAGTCCGATACTTTGGCGGCATCAAGCTTGGTGTCGGAGGACTGATTAAGGCGTATCGCGAGGCCGCCGCAGACGCAATCAGGAATGCTTCAATTATTGAAGAAGAAGTAGTTGTAAATGGAACACTCACTTATCCATTTGATAAAACGTCTGACGTGATGCGGATGATAAAGGACTTTCAGGTGCAGTTGATTGAGCAGTCCTACAATACCAATTGTGTTCTAACGATCGGAGTGCCTCTCCGGAACCAACTTCTTTTGCTTGACCGTATTAGTCAGCTGAACATCCCCAAACACTGCGTCGAATTCGTGAAGCACTAATTAATCCCGGATTCCTTCAACATA
This sequence comes from Chryseolinea sp. T2, assembly GCF_037203685.1. Classification (NCBI taxonomy): domain Bacteria; kingdom Pseudomonadati; phylum Bacteroidota; class Cytophagia; order Cytophagales; family Fulvivirgaceae; genus Chryseolinea; species Chryseolinea sp. T2. The sequence continues at coordinate 181,799 of NZ_JBBCAU010000006.1, read as the reverse complement.
TTTAATGTGGAATGGGCACCTAGCTCAGTCCTGACGTTAGTTGACACGATGACCGTTGACGGCTTGTCTTTGTGTACATGGTACGCATTGAAAATTTCCCTATTTTGGGGAGACAAAAACTTATGAACATGATCAACAGAAGGAATTTCATCAGGAATACAGGCATGCTGACCTTTGGGGCCGGGCTGCTTTCTCAAACGTCATTTGCGACTGCCTCGCCCGCAGGCGCTGCTGCCTTATCCCGTCCGATAGGTCTGCAACTATTCACGTTGATGGGAATCATTGACAAGGATGTCGATGGAACGTTAAAGAAGCTCTCTGAATTAGGATATACTGAACTGGAGTCTGCCTTTAGCATGAAGGGTGGCTTTTACGGCCTTGGTGCAAAGGAATTTGCGGCGAAGGCGGGCAGTTTTGGAATGAACTGGCGGGCACACCATGTCCTTGGTGCACCTTTCAAACTCCCTGCAGGTGCAAAGATGCCTACAGGCGCTGATGGTAAGCCAATAACTATTCCTCCAATGAAAAATCTGAAGGAGAACATGCAGGAGATCGTCGACAGCGTATCCGGTGGAGGAATTAAGTACCTGGTATGCGCAAGTATACCGATAGGAACTACTGATGAAATTAGTTCATCAATTGAAACGCTTAACAAAACTTATGAGAGCTGTAAGAAGGCCGGCCTTGGCCTTTTATATCATAACCATGATGCCGAGTTCAAAGCGGTCGATGGCAAAGTTCCCTATGCCAGGTTCTTCACAGAACTCAATCCCGGGATTAAGTTTGAGTTGGACCTGGCCTGGGTTACCAAAGCAGGCCTTGATCCCGTATCTCTATTCAAGCTCTACCCGGGAAGATTCCCGACCTGGCACGTTAAAGATATCGACGCAGAGTTTAAGACGCTGCTGCCTGTTGGAAAAGGTGTTGTAGACTTTAAACGTCTCTTTGCTAATGCCGACATTGCTGGTCTCGAATACCCATTTGTAGAACACGATCAACCGGCCGATGCGTTTGCCAGCTTGTCTACCAGCATTGCTTATCTGAAACAAATTCTCGCGTAAGTCAAAAGCAAGCAAAATCAATTTGTTTGCCTTGCTAATAGCGATGCTAGAGTTCTTTGTCAGCATCGCTATAGCGAAAGGACGAACGTCAAATATCCATAACTATGAAAATCACGATACAGCTATTCGCCGCCGGTGCAGTCGCGACTCTGATGTCCTGTGGTCCGAAATGGCAGGAGTCAGGTACTGGCAATCTAAAGACTGTTACTAATGAAGGCGGACGGACATTGGGTTACTCCGCGAGTTCTGGTGTGAAGATCCTTACTATCGACCGTCTTGGCTTCAAAGACCTTAACAGAAATGGTCAACTGGATCCATATGAAGACTGGCGCCTTACGGCAGATGAACGTGCCCAGGACCTTGCTTCTAAGCTCAGTATTGAACAGATCGCCGGGCTCATGTTATATAGCCGCCACCAGATGATTCCAGCAGGGAGTATGGGATTTATGGCCGGTACCTATGGAGGTAAGCCATTCAAAGAAAGCGGAGCGCAGCCCTCTGATCTCAGTGATCAGCAAAAAGAGTTTCTCACCAAGGACAACGTGCGCCATGTTTTAATTACCAGTGTCGAAAGTCCGGAGGTTGCTGCGGTATGGAATAATAATGCGCAATCTCTGGCGGAGGGAATCGGCATGGGTATTCCGATCAACAACAGCTCGGATCCGCGCCATGGTACAATTGCCAATGCAGAGTTCAACGCTGGGGCTGGAGGCCGGATATCCATGTGGCCTGGATCTTTAGGGTTAGCCGCTACTTTTGATCCTGCGATGGTACAGGAGTTCGGACGAATTGCATCTATCGAATACCGGGCACTTGGTATCAGCACTGCTCTTTCACCTCAAATAGATATGGCAAGTGAGCCCCGTTGGAATCGTGCCAGCGGAACATTTGGTGAGCATCCATATCTGGCTGCTGACATGGCTCGTGCTTATGTTGATGGTTTTCAAACATCGGCAGATGATAAGGAACTTGCCGATGGTTGGGGCTATCAGAGCGTAAATGCTATGGTGAAACACTGGCCAGGTGGAGGTGCAGGTGAAGCAGGACGCGACGCGCACTATGCGTTTGGTAAATTCGCTGTTTATCCCGGAAACAATTTCGCGCAGCATATGATCCCCTTTACAGAGGGTGCATTCAAGCTCGCAGGCAAGACATCCATGGCCTCTGCTGTGATGCCATACTATACGATATCGTTTGATCAGGATGTGAAGAATAAAGAGAACGTTGCCAACAACTACAACTCATATATCATCAATGACCTGCTCCGGGAGAAGTATCACTACGACGGAGTGGTTTGCACGGATTGGTCGGTTACAGGAGATGAAGTTGCACTTGATCAATTCATTGGGGGCAAGCCCTGGGGCGTTGAAAAACTTACCCTTGCAGAACGTCATTATAAAATCCTTATGGCTGGCGTCGATCAATTTGGAGGCAACAACGCGGCTGCGCCTGTGGTTGAAGCTTATCAGCTGGGGGTAAAGGAACACGGTGAACAATGGATGCGAAAGCGTATGGAACAATCAGCAGTGAGATTGCTGAAGAACATATTCCGGACCGGCCTGTTCGAAAACCCTTATCTGGATCCTGAAGAATCAAAGCGCACGGTGGGTAGTCCAGAGTTCATGAAGTCGGGTTACGAGACACAGCTGAAGTCAGTGGTCATGTTGAAAAACAAGAGCGTCTTACCGTTGTCAAAGGGTAGGAAGGTTTATATCCCTAAACAGTATCGGCCCGCCGGCAGGAACTTTCTTGGAATGCCGACGCCCGAGAAGAATGACCATCCGGCAAGCATCAAGATCGTAGAGAAATATTTCCAGGTGGTTGATGATCCGTCGCAGGCGGATGCTGCATTGGTATTTATCGAAAGCCCCAATTCCGGTAACGGCTATAACACTGAGGATGTGAAAAAGGGAGGCAACGGTTACTTGCCTATCTCGGTGCAGTATGGTGAATATACAGCGCGCGATGCCCGTCAAACTAGTATTGCAGGTGGCGATCCATTGGAATCTTTTACCAACCGCGGCTACAAAGACAAGAAAGTTAAAGCAATAAACTATACTGACCTCGCCATGGTAAACGGCACTAAGAAGCTGATGAATGGAAAGCCGGTTATCGTCGCGATCAACGCATCGAACCCAATGGTGCTGTCGGAATTTGAACCACAGGCAAATGCTATTCTGATGCATTTTGGTGTTCAGGATCAGGCGTTGCTGGATATCATTTCCGGAGCGTCGGAGCCTTCTGCCTTATTGCCCATGCAGATGCCGGCCAATATGGCTACCGTTGAAAAGCAATTTGAAGATGTTCCGCTTGATATGGATTGCTATGTTGACGCTGAAGGTCACAAGTATGACTTTGCTTTCGGAATGAACTGGAAGGGCGTCATTGCTGACGAACGCGTAACGAAGTATAAATTGCCGGTCGCAGGCAAATAGTTAATGTCCATTTCGCACTCTTAAAACTTTAAGCTGCTCTGGTTGTCTGGCTTATCCGGTCATCAGAGCAGCTGATTTCTGATCATCTAAGCAGTTTGATTTTGGCAATGCGACTTCCTGCTCTCAATTAAAGCTTTGAGCTGCATTGATTCCCTGACTGAACGACTCTTCATCAGATTAGTTTCTACTCTGACTTTAGGCTCTTGACCGGATTCATCATGGCAGCCTTTATTGATTGGTAGCTTACCGTTACTAAAGCCACGCCAAGCGCAGCGACCACCGACGCGGCGATCGTTTCCCATGATATATCAACGTGGTATGGATATTTTGAAAGCCATTGAGTCATCATATAATAGCCCAGTGGTACAGCTGCAAGGCAGGAGATGCTAACCAGCATGACGAACCCTGATGAAAGACGTCCCCATAATTGCACTACGGTCGCGCCTAAAACTTTACGAATACCAATCTCTTTCGTGTGCTGCTCCGCCATAAACGATGCAAGCCCCACAAGCCCCAGGCAACTGATGAACACCGCCAGGATAGTAAATACATAGGCCAGTTTGCCAACGCGCTCTTCAGTTGAAAACTTCTTGCCGTATTCGATATTTGAGAACTGGTAAACGAAAGGAACGGAAGGTGCATACTTCTTTAAAACAGACTCGATGGCTGCCAGTGATTCGGTCGCGCTTCTTGCTGGATTGAGTTTTAGATTAATCCAGTTCGCTGATTCGGCTTTGGCGTCCATGCCGTAAATGTTTGGTCTTACTTCACGGTACGGTGATTCTATGATGAGGTCTTTGACAATACCGATTACATGGAATTTTTCCTTGCCTCGGGTGATTTCCATCCCGATAGGATTTTTCACACCCATAAAATCTACCGCAGCCTCATTGAGGATTAATGCCATTGAATCCGTTGCAAACTCCAATGAAAAGTCCCGACCTTCCTTTATCTCCCACCCAATGGTAGCCCCGTAGTCCTCTGTGACGGCGATTACACCGAAGTCCGATGATTGCAGCTCCGGATCCTTACCTGCCCACGTAAACGAATTGCTGTTGTTGTAAATCTCCGTTAGCGGGCTCGATGATTCACTTGCCTCGATAACTGCTCCTGTGCGCTTTATCTCCTCGTTGAAGGCTTCAAACTTACCTATGAAGTCGGGTGACATCACGGGCATTGCCAGCAATCCGTCACGTTCGTATCCAATGGGTCTGTTTTTCGAATATTGTATCTGGTCGTAGATGATCAATGAACTGAACAGCAATATGATCGAGACAGTGAATTGGAATACAACCAAAACCTGACGGGGTAGCGACCCGTGCCTGCCGGTCTTTAATGAACTTTTTAAAGCCTGGACGGGGCGGAACGAGGAAAGAAAGAATGCCGGATAAAATCCTGACAGCAAACTTGTGAGAAGAACAAAGCCAAGACTCACCAACCAGAACACCGAACTATCCCACGGAATCTCTATACGTTTATCGGCCAGACTATTGAACCACGGAAGCGTGATTTGTGCCGCCCCAACTGCCAGTACAAATGCCAGGAGTACTACGAGGATGCTCTCACTAAGAAATTGTTGAATGAGTTGTACACGAAGCGAGCCGATAGTCATTCGGATTCCGACTTCCTTTGATCGCTTCGCAGACCGGGCTGTTGCAAGGTTGATGAAATTGATGCAGGCCAACAGAAGTACGGCAACGCCAATTACAAAGAACATCCATACAAATTCTATCTCACCACCTGTCTTCACGCCGTTCTCCCAGTTCGACCACAGGTGCCATTCACTCATCGGATGCAGAATGACCTTAGGTTTAAATGTATTGTCCTTGGAATGAACCGCACGTACTGGCGCAACCTTCTCCGAAACTCTTGTCAAATCGGCGCCCGGTGCCAGAAGCGCAAACATTTGAAAGGAGTTGTTATCCCACCGATCGCTTGCCCGCTTCATCCATTCTTCTGTCATGACTTGCAATTCCCAGCTGGACAGAAACAATAGTTCGTTGAAGCTTGAGTTGGCAGGAATGTCTTCATAAACACCTGTAACCTTAACATCCCACTTGCCGTCAATACGAACTGATTGATTTACAGGATCGACGTTTCCGAAAAGTGCTTTAGCAGCCGATAGCGACAGCAGTATCGACTTTGGATCATCGAGGGCACGACGTGTTCCACTTATCATCTTAAGTGAAATCATTTCCGGGAAGTCGGTCTGCACGAAGTTGCCGGATTGCGAAATGCTTTGCTGGTTCCAGGTCAGAATGTGCTGGTCGGTCCACGTTGACATTGAGATAGCACTAAAGTCACTGCCGTAGTCTTGACGCATTGCTCCCTCTAACGGTCGGGGTAGAGCATATCCGGTAATTACTTTTCCATCCACGGTCTGCTGCTGCATGACCTGTACCAGCCGCGCGTAATGCTCGTGGTTCCTGTCGTACGACAGTTCGTTCCATACCCACATGCCGATGAGCATGGAAATGGTCATAGCAACGGCCAGCCCTCCAATGTTGATAGCAGAATAACCCTGGTTGCGCAATAGGTTTCTCCAGGCGATTGTCAGGTAACTTTTATACATGGTGATCTGAATTCTATTAAATGACTGGCTGATGGACGCTCAATTCACAGCTGAGGCAAACCGATAATTTAGAGCAGAATTGCGGATAGTAGGGAAATTTTCGTGCCAGGCCAGATAATTTGCTTAGCGGCTTGTATTTAGCCTGTTTTTGGGGTAGAAGCTGGTCAGATCCGGATATTTCGTCCGATATCGCACAGTTGTGATCTGCGGTTAGCCCCGTATGTTATCAAAGTTAACCGCAGCTTAAAACCTCCAGGGTGTTGGGGTGGGTGGCAATATTACATAAGTATAATAGGGATCAGATACAGGTTTGATACGAGTCTGATACGGGTCTGATACGGATGTGATACGGGTCTGATACGGATGTGATACGGGTCTGATACGGGTCTGATACGGATGAGATTCGGTTCTGACACGGATGTGATATGAGTTTGATTGGGATCTAATACGACTCTGTCCACGGGTTGCATTGGGAACCGTATGGACCCCTTCACAAACCTGATACCCGAATTCTGATCAAAGTCGAAAAATGCAAAGAGGGACCAAGCTTGCCTTGTCCCTCTTCAGTATTATGTGCCCGGGCAGTTTTGCTGTCCGGTTGAATGGTTACTATCTCTTAAAGCCTAATGCGCTACCGCCACAATATCCTGTTGATCCATCAAATGTATACTGGATGTAGTAGATACCTGTTGTGTTGCATGGATAAGCTATCGCAGAGATAAACTGACCATTGACTTTGCTTGAGGCCACTTTGTTACGGTTTGAATCGTACAGTGACACAACAATTCCGTCAGTTGGTTGTGTAGCCGCGCAGATGTTAATCATGTACTGAGTACCCTTCGTGAATACGTATGAATATTCAACGTAGTCCTTACCGCCCTTTTCAATCTTGTAGCTTTTCAGAAAGTTGAAACCGGCCGCAAGCTTGGGAATACACTGGTTGCTCAAGGCATCAGCGTTGCACTGCCCAACCACCTCCATTGCGCTGAAAATTATAACGGACAGAACAGTTAGAAATAACTTTTTCATAGGTTCCAAATATTCTTAGCTTATTACCTTGTTTCTGATTCCTGAAGTGATCGACTTAATCGTGTTCACATCTTCGGGAGTGATTTCGATCGTGCTCGAGCTGTTGTCTTTAATCACCATAACTCCATCAACGATTTCAAACGTCGATTCCTTGTACGTATAAGACACCTTTACCTTATCGAAGGCTTTCTTCAATTCTTCAACATCGGTAAGCAATGCTGCCATGTTGGGATCGGTATCCTTATAGAAGGAGAGGAGGAGCATGATATTTTCAAGAATGATCTTCTGCTCGCCGATTGTCTCCTGCAATTCTTTGTTCGTTGGGTTGGCGGCTGCCACTTCACACAGGATGTGCAATGCCTCCAACCATCCACCGGTCAGAAACAGTACGCTCAGGTTAGAACGATCCTGCGTCTGAAGGTAGTGGTTAATGCTGTTAAAGTTCTGCGTTGTGATGAGCAATAACGAGTCCAGATTCTTGCTGTTTGTAGCAAGGCGTCCGATGGTCTCGATATCGAAGAACTGACCGATGTTCAGGCCGTCTGCCAGGCTTTTTATTGACCCCATGTACTTCACACCATCATTGTTTTGTTCGTAGATGTTGGTGTATCCAAGGTCTGTGCCATATACGCCGAGGTTCAGCGCTTTTTTGTAGTTGCTATTGTATTTGGAAGTGTTGTCAGGCGAGTTCAAATAACTTCCATTGTATTTCTTGCCAGACTCCTTGAGCAACACGGAAATCTCAAGAGGAGCAGGAATACGCTGGAGAACGTCCCCGATTACGCCCTCAGAAATGGACGGGCCTCCGGTTTTAGCTGAGTCGAGGCCCTCCAGGAAGGCTTGCTCATCGGTCTTTTTTTCGGAGCCGCAGGCGGTCATTAAGGCCACCAACACACCGAGTACTACGATTCTCATAGCTATAAAATTATTCGTTTACAAATTTATAAAATCAGCAATCCATGGCAAAAACGCACACATGCGAGATGTCACTTTTTGGTTTGATCAGCTTTAGGTAGCGCTACTGTAACTGGTAATCCGGCAAACGAATTAATCAGCCGTCGGAGTACCTCAAAATACAGGGTAACATACAAGATGACCGTCATAAGCCAAATGACCAGGTTATTGAACAGGTACGTATTCACCATAGCGCCGAACAGGTTCTTACGGGGAGCAAAGAAGTGCGCCCTATAGTCAAGTGCATTGCTCGGAAGGGGATCGAGGAAGATAGGGTTGATCTGCTGATACAGTGCACCCTCATACTCAATGATCCGGTCCTTTTCGGAGACATTCTTAACCAGGTCAGACAGGCTTTCATTGAAGTAGCGATTCTTATGATCGTTTAGGCTATAGCCGCCTTCTTTTTCATTCTTAAGCACTGCAGCATCTTTTGCTGACACCGCCCGGTTGTAGGCCTCCTGATAAAACTTCTTGTATCCGGCAAAGTAGTTTTCCAGCTTGGTGTTGAATTCGGGTGTGAAGGTCTGAATCGTCCAGTCTTTGGCGAGGTCCTGTTCGAGACCTTTCTTGAAGAAGTCACGACGGATCGCATCCTGCATGATTCCCAGATCTTTCGTGATAAGGGCTTTTACTGAATCACTCTTCTCATCCAGATTATCGGCAATGTACTTGCGCTTGCGATCAAGCTCGGCAACCAGGTATGCGGAGCGGAAATCCGCCTGGCTCTCGAACTGTTCATTGGTAAAGTATGGCTTCTCGTATGAGTTGTTCTTGAACTGATCAACGGCAAGAGCTTCATAAGCCCAACGCGACGCCATGAGGTCGGCTACAATGGGCACTTTACCTTTCGTGCTGATCAGGTCATTCAATTTGTCGAAGCTGAACAGCAGACCGCTGAGGATCATCTGAGGTATGAGCAGCAGCGGAATCATGACATAAACCGTAACCGCAGAGTTAAACGCTGAGGATATGTTCAGACCAAGTACGTTGGCAAAGCATGATACAGTGAACAGGACGAACCAGAACGGAATAAGCATTCGCCACTCAATCTCGAGGATGAGATCGCCCACAACCACAAACGTAAGGGTCTGTAAGGCAGACATTGAAAAGAGAATGATAAGCTTCGACATCAGATAACTGTTCCAGCTCAGATTGAGGAACGATTCACGTCGAAGTATCTTTCGGTCGCGGATAATCTCTTCAGCGCTAACAGTAAGTCCCATGAAGAGAGCAACGATAATGCTCATCAACAGGTACGCCGGGAAGTTGTCATTGAATCTGAACATGTACTCCTTGCCACCCGGTGCACTGCGGTACTTTATGATCACCGCCAGGATTACCGCGAGGAGGGGAGCCTCCAGGAGATTAATCAACAGATATTGCTTATTGCTGAGCTTTGACAGCGTGTCGCGAGTTACAAAGATCAGTGTTTGCTTAAGCTTGTTGGGAAGGTTCAGCGACTGAGGCGGCGCTTCCTGCACATCTTCAACCCGATTCAATTTGAATCGTTCTTTAAACATATCGAACCACTGCGGAGGTGTGATCTTCCGCTTGTTGGTTGGCTGTCCGTATTCGTCGACAACCTTGGCTTCGATGATGTTGAATATTTGTTCCGGGTTCACATTACCGCAGGTCTCACATTGGCCGCGGTTGCTGTCAACCTGGTGTGTTGATTTCTTGAAATAGGTGACTGCTTCAACGGGAGGGCCATAGTAGGCCGGATAACCACCGGTATCCATGATCACCATCTTGTCGAACATCTTGTAGATGTCGGACGAGGGTTGGTGAATGACTACGAAGATGAGCTTTCCTTTAAGGGAAAGTTCTTTGAGCAAGTCGATTACGTTTTCTGAGTCGCGTGAGGACAGACCGGATGTGGGCTCATCGAGAAACATGATGGCCGGTTCGCGGATAAGTTCCAATGCGATATTCAGACGCTTCCGCTGACCACCTGAGATGGTCTTGTCTAACGGGTTTCCTACACGCAGATCTTTACGCTGATCCAGTCCAAGGTTCTCCAGCACGTCCATGACGCGCTTTTGAAGCTGCTCTTCCGTGAAATCCGCGAAGCAGAGTTTGGCGTTGTAGTATAGATTTTCGTAAACAGTAAGTTCCTCAATGAGCAAATCGTCCTGTGATACGTAGCCGATCACGCCATGGATTTGTTCCTTTTGAGCGTTGATGTCGAAACCGTTTACCAGTATTTTCCCTTTGGTCGGTTGAACAAGCCCCGCCATCACATTTAGCAACGTCGTCTTACCGGCACCGCTGGCGCCCATGATACCAATGAGCTTACCCGGGCCCTCTGAAATCTTAACGTTTCGAAGTCCTATGGCGCCGGTAGGGAATTTCAATTCCTCGATGTCGACGTTGAAGGACAGTTTCGTCGTCTTCAGTTCTTCATTGAAGTTGGCAACGAGGTCGCTGTAGTAAAGCGCGTCGCCGGCCTGGGTTTTGATCGTGCTCCCGTGTGAAAAGAGGTAGACACGATTTGGCTGCATGGGGAAACCATTCAGCACATTCGATTCTTCACCCAGATATTTGGTGAAGTACATATCGACACCACGTACGCGCATGAAGACGAGGTGACCGCCGATATGGCCATGTACATGCTTATTGCGGCGACCTTCTATGCTGGTGCCGCGATCGAGGATCAGGATGTCCTCATAGTCCAGTGTCGTCGGATCTTCCGATATGACAAAGTTCTCGATCAGTGTATACTCATACTGAACGATGTTAAACACATTCGACGCCGTATTGATGATTTCCATACGCTGCGGCGTGAAGTTCTTGTCTGTGCCGACAAGTTCCAGCAGCTTGATCAATACGACTACCTTTTGCTTCTGTGTAAGCGTCTTATTGATCTTCTTACAGATCCCTAAGGTCTTAACAGAATCTTTAACTGAAGTTAATTTTTGTTTGCCTGCTTCCTCCTCTTTTCCGTACTCAGAGAATTGGTCATAAAGATCCAAATACTCTTTAATGGAGTCTTGATCCAGTTCAGTCTGGAAAAAGTTGATAACGAACTGGCGCTCACGTTCGGTAACACCACCATCCTGTTTCGTTATTATGGCAAAAAGTTGTGTGAGCGCCTTGAGTATTTCTTCACTCATATAACGATAGTAAGCATTAAAGCCTCAAAAAATATCGGTCGTTGTTGGCCAACGTATCGCATAACGCGCACGGGAAAACACTTCCGATAAGGTAAAAAATGGATCTAGTTTTAACTTAGTATGTCTTAAACTCGAACGGGATCTCAACCAGTTCAGAGAACTCCTGACCTGCTTCTTCCATGTCTTCATCGTCTTCGTGGAAGTACCAGAGGATTTTCATGCCTTTGATATCTTCGAGAGCTGACAATACATCAAGGATAAGCTTTGATGATGCCGTATTAAAGTATTCAAGCTTGAAAACGAACTCTGTTGAAGGATTTGCGCCTTCGCCATACTTGCCGATCCACTCCAGTACAGGACGATAGAATTCAGCTGAGTCTTCGGGAAGTGAGCGACCAGATATTTCAAAAATGCCGTTCTTTTTATCGAGAATTATCTTCGGGGTGTCTTCAGTACCCTCAAGATTTAAAATTTCCATGATTAGATCTTATTTAGTTAATGCAAAGGTTCTGTTATATTATTCGCCTTCTCTGGGTACGTTAACCTTGAGGCAGAAGAAGCAATACTCGTTATTCATTTCCGGAAATTCAAACTCAAGTTTTCCACCGGACTTTCTTGCCATGTCAACGAAACCAAGGCCAGCACCACCCTTTTCGGAGATGGTAGTGTTCTTGATGATTTCCTTGTACAATTCTTTCAGTCCGTCTTTGTCCAGACCGTTGATGTGGTCAAGCGATTTCTGGAGCTTGGGAACATTCGTTTTCTGAACGGGGTTGCCGGACATGATGCTGTACCGGTTTGCCTCTTTTCCGATTAGAAAGATCGCAGCGTGACTGCGAGTCTGGCCATCGACCAGCTCGTCGCTATGCTTCACGATGTTTTGGAGCGCCTCCACCATTACATTGAACACCTTGCGCTTGATGCTCGAGTCTTCACCTGAGGAGTCAAGATTCCGCTCGGCCATGGACAGAATTGACTTAGTGCTCTCCTGGGTGAAGTCACCCTGGTACACCAGAATCAGATTCTGCGACATCATCGTGCGGTGCAGATCATAAATGAAATTCATGCTTAAAAAAATTAAAATTTAATGGATGTGGTTCACTAAGTTAATTGTTTTTGTGGTTTGACCTTTACGATTCTTTACCGAGGTTTAAAATTTGATACCTATCAGCAATACGTCGTCAGTCTGTTTTGTCTCACCGCGCCAGCTTTCCCATTCGTTGTCGAATACGGTAATCGCATCGCGCATCTCTGATTTGTGTACACGTTCAATAATCTCGCGCACACGCTTCGGACCGAACTTGCGGCCTTCGGTTCCACCGAACTGGTCGGGGAATCCATCAGAGCTGAAGTATATGGAATCACCTGCCTCAAGCTTAAACTTGGTGTTGGTGAAGTTTGTCTGGTTCTTGAAGATACCTCCGCCGATAGGGAACTTGTTACCTTTCACTTCATCCATCACTCCCTGCTTCATCACATAGAGTGGACGATGGGCACCGGCGTATTCAACTTCACGCTTCGCTGTATTGATCTTACAAAGCGCGATGTCCATACCGTCTTTGGTTGTTGCATCTTCATCCTGACGCAACGTGGTGGTTACACCTTCGTCCAGGAGATCGAGGATCTTACCCGGTTCAGTGATCTTACGGCTTCGAACGATGTCGTTCAGAAGGAAGTACCCGATGAGTGACAAGAGTGCACCTGGTACGCCGTGACCTGTACAGTCTACCGCCGCAATAAAGATTTCGTCTTTGATCTGGACGAACCATGGGAAGTCACCGCTTACCACATCGCGTGGTTTGTAGAGGATGAAGGAATCCGGAAGTGCCTTGCCAATAACCCTTGAGTTTGGCAGAATGGCGTTCTGAATACGCTTCGCGTAGTTGATGGATTCCGTGATCTTCTTGTTCTTATTCTGGATCTCGAGCTCGATCATCTTACGATCCGTGATGTCGTGAGATACCACGAGTACTGATTCGAGCTTGTTGGTTTCGTCAAATTCAGGGATGGCGTTGATGTGCATTACGCGCTTACCCATTTCTGAGGAGAAGTCGAATTCAGCCGAGGCTTTTTCGTTCGTAACATTTACTTCTTCCACGATCTTCAACCATCCGTCGAGGATTGACTGATCGAGGTCTGCTTCCTTCACCTTCTTGTTCATGAAGAATGAAGGCTGCTTACCCGTATAGTCTTCGATAACGGGGTTGATATACGAAATCGATTCACCTTCGAGACGCGTGATAAGATCGAGCGAGTTTTCAGACAGCGCCTGCATCTTGCTTCGCATTCTTTGTTCCTGCTCGGCGCGACGGCGTTCCGTGATATCCCGTGAGTTGAGTATGAATCCGTGGATGGCCTGGTTCGACATTACGTTCGTACCGGTGGTTTCGATCCACATGAAGCTTCCGTCTTTGGCACGGTACTCGTACTGAACGGTAACCTTTTCTTCAGGACTCGCCTTCATCTTGCGGAACAACTCCTTGAAGACATCGCGATGGTCGGCGTGTACTTTCTCAATGTCGCTCTTACCGATCATTTCCTTCTGGCCGTATCCAAGGATGGATTCAACGGAAGGAGATATGTAACGGATGGTCTCGTCTGCTTCGTAGATCGTTATAACTTCCGAAGCGTTTTCGAGCAACAGCTGCATCCGCTTTTGGGTGCGATTTACTTCTTCTATTTGTTCTTCGAGTTTCTGATTCGAGCGTTGTAACTCTTCCTGGGTAGCCTGCATTTCTTCGGCATTCTGACGAAGAACTTCCTGCTTCTCCTTAAGCTCATTACTCATCTCCTGCGATTCAGCAAGGAGCTTGCGCGTCCGCTCGTTAACCTTGATGTTGAAGATCGTACGGGCAAGGATCAATGATAATTCCTGAACAAACTTCACCTGTGAAGCATCGAACTTCTTGAAGCCTGCGAATTCAAGCACACCGTAAACCTCTTCGTTTGTAATGAGAGGCACGATAAGAATGCATCGCGGACGCTGGTCACCCAGGATACCTGAGGTTACTGAAACATAATCGTCCGGGATCTCGGTACGGAGAACTGTGTCTTTTTCAGAGGCAGACTGACCTACGAGGCCTTCTGCGAATCTGAATTTCGCCTTCAGATATTTCTTGCGTGAATAAGCATAGCTTGCACGCATCTCGATAACGGGACGGCTGGCGTCGTCGTCATTTACAATGTAGAACGCACCTTGAATTGCTCCGATCTTTTCGATAATGAATTTGATCACATCGTCGCCCAATGAATCTATTGAGTCGTGCATACGAAGAATCTCGCTGATCTCGGCAACACCTCTTACGATCCAGTTGCGCTCTTTGTCGCGACGTTCGTTCTCGATCAGGTTATTGCGCATGTTGATCAGTGACATACCGAGGATGTCATTATCACTAGCCGGTTTGAAAGCAGTGTCATACTTTCCTTCACCGATGCGTTGCGCGAAGTTCGCATTGTTTTTAAGGGACAACACCAACTCATCTACTTTTGTACCCATCTGACCGAACTCGTCGTTAGTCTTGTCATCTGATGGTTCAGGAAGCACACCTTGTGCCACCAGGCCAAGAGTTGACTTCATGGAGTAAAGAGGTCTGGTGATCGAACGCGAGAACATCATTGCCAGCAATGTAGCGAGGGCGAGTACGCAAATGCCTGCGTAGACGAAGATGCCCATGATTTCGCTGGAGTCGCCATAGGCTTCATCAGCGTCGATCTTTGCTATAAGGGCGATGTTTGTGTTACCGATCTTTCTGCCGACCTGTAATGTCCGTTGTCCACGATAGTCTGTGGCCTCTGGTGGAGTTGCGTTATTTTCAAACAAGGGAGCAAACGCAGCGACTGCTTTGTCGGTCGGTTCACGCAATTGGATTGCTGCAGTTGTATCATTCTTAAAAGGGCTGATCAGGGCAACTTTCCTTGACATCGGGTCCTGACGAGCGAGAATGACTTCGCCGGTTACTCCAAGACCCTGGTAGTTCTTCAGAACTTTGTAAGGAGAAGCCAGGTTGAGCTTTACGATAACAAGCTGCTTTACACCCGCTGTGTCCTTGATGGCACCTGCGGCATACGTAAAGTAACTCTTCGATTTCTTGTCCCGCAGAACAGATGAAAAATAGACTCCGTTCTTTGCGCGGTCAAACGTTACTCCATCGGGATCAATGAAATTGCCACTGGCAGTAGGATCTGTGGACGCAACGATAGCGCCGGTTGGAGAGGTTACTGTGATTTCATCTACACCCAGGAGATACTTTTCCTTAGTAAGCGCTCTGGCGAGTACCTGATCTGTTGATGCAGATGTAAGCACTGTGTCGCCTTCACCTGGCGGTGGGCCCATCATAGCCATCAGGTCTGCGCCATCAGAAGCGGGCGAGGAAGCACCGCTTCCTTTGAGCTCGTCTGAGCTTTGCAATACGTGAATAGCAATCGATGCACGCTCGAAGAAGGTGTTGAAGTAAGCGGCGCGGTTATCGGCAATCACACCCAGCGTTGCTGCGTACTTGTCTTGTGTGTTTTTCCGATGATAATCATAGCTGAAAAAACTGATCGCGGCGATCGCAGCAAGCGACACCGCCATTATCAGCAGCGTGAGTTTTGTACTAATATTTATGCTCTTCATCATAGTAATCTGATGCCTGGCTATTTCTGTTTCTTAATCTTATCGGAGATCAGCTTGCCGGCTTCCTCCACGAAGTTTTTCTGGTCTTCTGAAATCCTGGTAAACGAGGCCAACTCGATGACGCCGTCGACAGTACCGTTCTTTCTGATCGGGACAATGAGGAGGAACTTTGGATACGCGCTGCCTAAGCCCGACACGATCTTTATGTAACCTTCAGGAATGTCGTCGACAAACAATGTGTTGCCGGTCGATACGGCTTGTCCTAAAAGTCCTTCACCAAATTCAAATGATATTTCGGCACTTTCGCCAAGACCCAGAGCGTAACCGCTTTCGAGGAAGATTCGACGCTTGCCATCTACTTCTTTGGGCAAATAAAGAGCGCCCTGACCTGCTTCAAGTTCTTTTGCGATAGCGTGGAGTGACTTCTCAAGAATTTCTTTCTGAGTTCCGCCGCTGTTCAGGATCGATACTATTCCGGAAAGGCTAATAGTAGTCGCACTGGTTTGCTCACCTTCCTGATTAGCTGCATTTGCTTCGAGTTCGCGGTCCTTGAATACGATCAGCTCGTTGCGATATCGCAGTGCCATGATAAGGGCAGCGCCTCCGATGAGAAACGTTATCGCGAGAGCAATGTAAACCGGGCTGAACGCGGCACCGTATCCACTGCTCAAACGCAACTCATAGGGCAGCGAATAGATGTAGTAGAGCGACACGCCTATGCCCAGGATAAAGAGCGAGGCGAGCAGTAACGATAGCTTGTATCGATCGCTAAAAATGCCTGTCATCTGTATTGTTTGTCTAGTTCCTTTAATACTTCTACGATCTCATCAATCCTTAACACGTGATCGATTTGTGTAACCGCCAGGGCCGCCTTAGGCATGGTGTCGATCATGCACTCGCTCGGTTCCTGTACGATAGTGGTGCCGCCGCGCTCATGGATGTGTTTCATCCCGATAGCGCCGTCCTTGTTCGCTCCCGACAACAAAATACCCAGCAGCTTCTCCTTATAAACAAAGGCGCAGGAGCTCAGCGTGATATCGATAGCGGGTCGCGAATTGTTCACCATTTCTTCTGTTGATAAAGCGAAGTTGTTTCCCAATTCAACCGACATATGATAGTTTGCCGGAGCGAGGTATACACTTCCCTTTTTTATTGCTTCTTTATCGTTCGGTTCAGTTACCTGTACTACACTCTTTATTGACAGCGCCTCTACGAATCCGTTCCTCACGTGCTTCAATCGATGAAGCGCCATGATTATGGGCAACGGGAATCCCTTTGGCAACTGCGACAATATCTTCACCACTCCCTGGAAGCTGCCTGCCGACCCACCGATAACAACGGCCTTATAGCTGTTATTTAGGTTGATTTTTTTCATTGTCGATCAACGGCTTCCTTAGTCCTTAATTTTCTTATAGATCTTCTCTTCATTATTCACCACTATAAAGCGGTTGGCATAATCGCACCAGATCAAGGACTCTTTTGATCCGATGGCGAGATATCCATATTTAAACAAGCTCTCGTGGAACTTCTTTAATACTTCGTTTTGCAGTGCCTGGTTGAAATAGATCATTACGTTCCGGCACAATACCAAATCAAATTTGTTGAAGATGTCGCCCGTTACCAGGTCATGTCGGCGGAAGGACACATTCGACAACAACTCTTTGTTGAAGACTGCCTGACCGTTCTCTTCTCTATAATAGTCTTTGAAGCTGCGCGTACCCTGGAACCTGATGTAGTTCTTTTCATTCAGCTCCATATTCTTAATCGGGTAGACTCCACTCTTAGCCCGCTCGAGAATATTAACGTCCAGGTCGGTTGCAATTACCGTTACCTCGTGGTGAATGCCCATCTCCTTAAGCATGATCGCCATAGAGAGGACTTCTTCACCAGAAGAACATCCGGCATGCCATATCTTAAATTGTTTATGGTTAAGCATGATGGCAGGAATGACTTCTTCGCGCATGATCCGCCAGAAGCTTGGATCGCGAAACATTTCAGTGACGTTCACAGTGAGTTCATCGAGGAACTCATTAATGAACTGTGGACTTTCATTGAGCTTTTTTAACAGGGACTCGACATTCAGTTTCTTCAGCTCCATGATACGGAGTACGCGTCGCTTAAACGACGACATAGCGTAGTTCCGAAAGTCATAGTGATACTTCTGAAAGATAAGCTCCGAAATCCGTTTAAGGTCGGCGATATCGATATCCAGCATGATGGTCTTTTAAAAGCAATTCAAAATTAGTGTGTTCAATAAACTGCGATGCGAATTTCAATGACAAACCTTACATACGTTGTAAATGCATTCCGGTCCCTGACATTAGGCTGCTTCGTCATATACAGTCGTTACCGTGCTCGTCCTGCTTTTGGTCACAAATTATTCGTATAGGAATCATACAAACATATGACTTTACCTGGGTAAAGTCTTTGTTTTTGGGTGTGTTGGCGCATTTGTTGCGTTGCACGGGCTCCTATAAGATAGTTGTGTATCGTTCAATACGACACGGCTCCATTCCTCTTTCAATCATGAACGACGTGTGAAAGTTTGATCACGCGCGACGTCACATGTCCTCTGTCCGGGGGTAAGTCAGACGCGGGATTCTGGATCTTTCCGCAAATTCATGTCTTTCTGTACGGGGGCTTGCCTCGTTCGGTCGATACGTTTTAAGTAGGGACCCGGGTGCGGTTAAAAAAATCAGGTTTTCAGGCCCGAAATGCACGGTAAACAGATCAACTGTCAGTTGCCCATCAGGCTACTGACGCAAAAAATCCTGTACCAAGTAACCTAAAATCGGAACACCCCCAAAGGCCCCTGACAATAGGAGGGCTTCAAATGCGTTAAGGCTCGCTGAGATTGGATTTATTGAAACTGAACGGCAGCAGGGAGGCGGCCGAACGGGCCTGCAGCCAGCTGCCTGGTCTTTCCAGCATGATCACCTGAAACGGCTTTCCCTGCCGATGCTCGAACTCCAGCATCACCTGACGGCATGATCCACAACTAGTTGCGGGGGAGAAGTCCTTCGCACCGTCCCTTCTGGCAACCACCGCCATCTTCCGAATGGGTTCCCCCGGATACTGTGACGCAGCAGTAAAAAGTGCCACCCTTTCAGCACACATTCCCGCCGGATATGCCGCATTTTCCTGGTTGGTGCCAGTTACGATCACGCCATTATCCAGTAGCAGAGCCGCCGCTACATGAAACGCAGAGTATGGAGCATAGGCATTGGCAAGTGCGGCCTCTGCATTTGCTATCAGCATCTGGTCATCTGCATGCGGCTGGTAGTTGGTCGTGAAGTCAGTCATTTCGAAAGATAAGTTATTTGTTGATCGCTCAGCCTGCATTATTGATACTAACATCGGAAGGCCAAGCATTTGGCAGGGTCAGTAGCCTGAAATAAAATTATCTATATTGTCAATAACAACGAACGCAACATAATGTCTGGTATCCTGATACTGGGTGCAGGAAGATCATCTTCATCACTTATCTCGTATTTGCAGCAACAAGCCATCCGTAGACAGTGGCAGTTTACTGTAGGTGACTACTCCCTGGAAGCTGCAACGGAAAGACTTGCCCCTTCGGGTTACGGTACGGCTATGCGCTTTGATATTCAGGACGAGGCAATAAGTGCTGCTGCAATTGCGAAGGCGGAGGTTGTTGTTTCATTGATGCCAGCTCATCTGCATCTGCTCGTGGCGCAGCATTGCCTTCGGCAGGGTAAGCATTTGTTGACGGCAAGTTACATCACGCCTGAGATGAGCGCCCTCGATGCTGAGGCACGCGACAGGAATTTGCTTTTCCTGAATGAATGCGGACTTGATCCTGGTATCGATCACATGAGCGCGATGCAGTTAATTGACAGCATACGCGATCGGGGCGGGAAGTTGCTGTCGTTCGAATCGTTTACCGGTGGATTAATCGCGCCCCACACTGCACCTGATAATCCGTGGCGTTACAAGTTCACCTGGAATCCCAGGAATGTTGTGATGGCCGGGCAAAGCACAGCAAAGTATCTGCTGGATGGCCGTTATCAATATATACCGTATCATCAATTGTTCCGGCGCATTACGCCTGTTACAGTCGAGGGCGTCGCGTACGAGGGCTATGCGAATCGGGATTCATTAAAGTATCGTGAAGTTTATGGATTGAATGATATCCGGACGATGCTGCGAGGTACTCTTCGTTACCAGGGCTTCTGCAGTGCATGGAACGTCCTGGTTCAGTTGGGATGCTGTGATGATTCTTACGAAATGGAACTCGTGGATACGATGACGCATCGGCAGTTTATGGAGTCATTCGTCACACATCAGCATCGTTCGATAGAGGAAGCTATTTGCGACACGCTAAGGCTTCAGTCAGCAGGTGAAGAGATGAAGAGATTAACATGGAGTGGTTTGTTTAGCAACGACCTGGTTGGTTTGAAGTCGGGGAGTCCGGCAAGGATTCTTGAGCATATCCTTTTGAAGAAGTGGACCCTCGATCGCGATGATAAAGACTTCGTGGTAATGTGGCATCGGTTTGTCTATGAACATCAGGGAAGAAAACATACAGTACACGCCCACCTTACATCTACGGGATCGAATGCTATCGAAACGGCAATGGCACGGACTGTCGGGTTGCCTTTAGGAATAGCGGCCAGTCTTTTAATGGAGGGAAAGATTAAGACACGGGGAGTGGCTATTCCAGTGTCCCGCGACATATACGTTCCGGTACTTCAGGAATTAAAGGCACTCGGCATAGAGCTCGTTGAAGAAGAAGTTGTGTAATGCCCGGTACTCTTCACCCCCGTCAAAACGTTTCAACAACGCAATCACTTGTTGATATGCCAACTGATTTCTCAGGTGATAGCCAATTGCTCATGAGATGCCAGTCTCAGCGCTTCAGTGAGTCTGCAGCGATGATTCCCGACACTGGTAAGATCAGAGCCGCTAACAGCGTTGCGGGTAGAGATCCCGTTATAGCATAGCAGACGATGAGAATTATCAGATAATACACCGGTACGAGGAACATACCCAGGGCGTATTTTAGCGAGCCGATAAACTGCGGGTCCTTAACCTTCTTCCGGATAAATCGCTTGATAAATGAATAGGGCAGGAGGTTCAACAGCCATCCCAGCCACACAAGTGGATTGAGTAATTTCAGCCAGCGAGGTACGCCCGACTTCACTGTTGGTTTGGCACCACCCGGAAATTCATTCACAATTCGCTGATCACTTTTTATCTGCGCAAGCATGTCGGTGTGGTACTCGCGGTTCTTTTTCAGAAACCTGTACTTTTCCTCATATTCATCGGCTCCAATCTGGACCGACAGAGAGACCAGTGCTTGTTCAGTGATCTCAACGATGCGCTCCAGTTTTTCGCGCTCGTTAAGATTGGAGTGGTCGATACTATTTACATCAATAGGATCGCCGAAGTTCACCAGAACGCGTGAGCGAAATGAATGGTGGTCTTCATAGTGAACACCTACTGGAATAATATTGAGAGGAATGTTTTCGTATTGATGCTGAAATTTTAGCGCCATGCGGGCAAAGCCCTTCTGAAGTTCACCGCGGGCATAAGGGTCATTGTGATTTCCTTCTGCGAATATGATAATGTCTTCGCCGCCGGCGAGCATATCGAGCCATTCCTGAATGATGGCGTCGTTGTTCTTTAAAGTGCTAAAGCCGTCGCGCATGCGAAAAACAGGTTTGATCTTCACTGCCGTGAGCAGCGTGGTGACGAAGCCTTTCTTAAACACACTTGCCCGTGCGATAGACCAGGGATTTCTGCGCTGACTGCAGATCACCAGAACTGCATCCAGAAAAGCGTTCTGATGCGTAGGGACAAAGATGATTGGCCCTTTCACTTCGACTGCCTTTGCGTTGTTGATCTGCCACTGCTTGAAATAGAAATTCAGTGCTGCCGTGCACCAGATCTTCATTCCTCTGAAAAATAGGGTATCGCTCATTCTACGTTGCTTGTGAAAGGGGCCTTCTCCTCATAATCAGGGCAAATGTAAATCCACTTATCAGGTGCCAGATGCCCCACCATGCTGCCACGAGTGCCATAGGACCATTGCCGTCAAAAAATGTAAATATAAGGATCAATCCAAGTCCGGCATTCTGAATACCAGTTTCGATCGCCACAGATCGATTAACTGCCTCGGTATTTCCCAGGCGTGCGCTCAGCCAGTAAGCGCAGACAAGACCAAGTCCGTTATGTACAAGTACAATCCAGAAGATGGACAGGATGTGGTTGGTGAACACGTCGAGGTTTCTTAGCAGTCCGCCTACAATAAATCCAATAAGAATGATCATTGAAATGTAGCGTAGCCAGCGGGACACTAAGGCTGTTGCCTTAGGCAGGTAATGAGAGAAGGTCATTCCTGCGATCAGCGGAATGAGCAGTATTAAAACCATGTTCGCCAACAATTCAAGGAAGCTTATATCCATTGATTGCACTCGAATGAGCAGCGAAGGGACCAACGATGCCCAGAAGAAAAAGCTCAGTGGTGTAAGCAGGAAACAAAATACCGACGTAAAGGCGGACAGTGTTACCGATAGCGCAAGATTTCCCCGCGACAGCATGGAGAAGAAATTGGAAGCGTTTCCGCCAGGACAGGACGCCACTAAAATCATTCCGAGCGCTGTATCTTTTGGCGGCTGAATAATGTAAATCAAAATCACCGTGATGATCGGGAGCAGAAGGTACTGACTGAACAATCCGGTGAACAATGCCTTCCGGTCGTGACGAAGTTGTCTGAAGTGCTCAAGCTTGATATCAAGCGCAACGCCAAACATGATCAGCGCAAGGCAGGCATTCAGGACTACAATGCTTCCCTCGGAAAAATCAATATCAATAGGTTGCGTTTCCAAATGGCGGGCTATAGGGGTATTAATTATACGCAACTATTTTTGAGACTCATAACCTACGTCGGCAGGAAGATCGTATCCCTGAGATGCGCGAACGGCGAGCTGATCACATCTTTCATTTTCAGGATGACCTGCGTGACCACGAATCCAGACATATTTAGGATTGAGACGGGCATGCAACGGGAGATATCGCAACCACAGATCCTTGTTTGCTTTGTCTTTGAAGTTTTTGGTTTGCCATCCCCATACCCACTTTTTCTCAATGGCATCAACTACGTATTTCGAATCGGAGTAAACAGTAATTGCTATTCCTGGTTTTGTTATTGCTTCCAGGCCAGTGATAACAGCAAGCAGTTCCATGCGATTGTTGGTGGTGAGCCGATATCCGGCTGACAATTCCTTTACTGCATCCTTGTATTTCAGGACGACACCATAACCTCCAGGGCCTGGATTTCCAGAAGCTGCACCATCTGTATAGATCCGTATCATGTGATCAGCAGATTTGACTTTAAAATCTTCACGGCAATTGCCAGTAGTATTACTCCGAACACCCGCCGAAGCACTGCAAAGCCTGACTTTCCGATCTTGCGTTCCAGCCATGAAGACGAACGCAGCACGGCATATATCAAGATCAGGTTAACGAGAACGCCGATGAGAATATTGGGCACAGCATAGACCGAACGAATTGACAGTATCGTTGTAAGTGTACCGGCACCGGCAATCAATGGAAATGCAAGTGGCACTATGGAGCCGGTTCCATGGGCATCCGGATCGTCCTTAATAAGGGTGATGCCCAGTATCATTTCGAGCGCTACGATGAACATGACGATTGCGCCTGCCAATGCAAACGAGGCAACGTCCAGACCGAATAAATTCAGAATTGACTGGCCGAGATAAAGAAAGCCCACCATTAATCCCGCAGAAATAAGGGTGGCTTTTTCTGCTTCGATCCGTCCTTCGCGCTTGCGAATGATAATGATGAACGGAATCGATCCCAGGATATCGATTACGGAAAAGAGGATCAGTGAAACAGAAAAGATCTCCTTAAGGTCAAGCATATTCGCGCAAATCTAAAATAAAAATGCCGGACTTTTGAGCCCGGCATCGGATGCCCGACCACGTCTTTCGACGGCTAAAAGATGCTGGCTAAAAGAAAATCTGATACTGCAGTACCACCTGGCCTTTATTTGTCGACTTCACCAGGTCGTTGCCTGATGTTTCATATACCGTTCGGCTTTGATAGTCGAGTGATATTTTGCTGTTGTTCCCCTTGATGAGCCAATTTACTCCCACATCGATGACGTTCATCTGATCGCTAAGGCGATCGTAGTTGGCCGTCATCAGAGAGGCATAGGGCATCAGCGTGCCGACGTCTCCCAGAAGATCTTTTTTTAGCAGGTATCCGATTTGGGCATATATAACCTTTCCGGTTCCAAACATCGGAAAGGCGTTGCCCTGACTTCCACTGTAGGGTCCGTTGACAATTCCGTTTGCCGGATTCATAATGCCATTGTAGCGAAGATAGTTTGGGCCATAATCGAAATCGAAATATCCGGCATATGCCGAGAGTGCTGTTCCCTTCTCGACACTTACAGGCGCATCATAAAACAATGCAACTGACCAGATGTTCATGTTGTGATAGTTAATGGTCGTTCCATTATCAGGAGACGTCCACAACGCGGCTTTCTGTGTAATGAAGCCTGCTTCAAGATTGAATACTTTCTTCTTTCCAAGATAACTGCCGGCCATGTAAGGCGTGACATGAGACTCTTTGTCAAAGAAGTTATACATAAAGAAGCCCTGGTACTGTTTGTGATGACCTGTTTGTGAAAAGGTTGCTGAAGGGCCAATGGGAGGAGGAGTAGCACCGTTCGTTGTAATAGGGAAAGGATCGCTTAGCACAACGCGGTAATCAAACTTACCCAACTGGCCGCGCGCATAGATACTTAGCTTGCGGGAGAATTCGTCTGTCTGATCCACTGTAGCCTGAGCAAATACGGGCACATCCATGGTCATAATTGTACTAACGCTGGGCTGACTGAAACGCGACAAACCATTCGCGATAGTAAGGCCGCCACCAAGCTTGAGCCAATCATTGTCTTTCCAAACCTTGTATTCGCCGAGGGCATCGTGGAAGAACGCTACGAGCTTTCTGTTGCCTGCGTTCTGTGCCAGAAAGTTGAAATTGTTCAGACCGAATTGTGTGTAAAAGAAGACATGGTCAGTCAACTGGCCATAGAATTGTAAGCGAGTCCGTCGCAATCCAATATCAAATGTATTAGCTGCGGGCTCATTCATTACTGTGGTGCCCGGATTGCTATCGTTGTATCGAAGCCAGACCTGGTTGAGGAAAGTTACCTTCAGATAGTGACTGCCGTCCTCGTTTAGTTTGAGGCGCATTTCTTCAATGTCTTTCTTTGGCACTACCTCCTGCGCGTATAGGCCTAGTGTTGCTAATACTGCCAATGCACACGTAATGACGTACTTTTTCATTTCTGCCGATCTTTTTTTGACGGACTTATTAACGGAAACAAAGTAGAGTAACAATCCGGTATGAAGTTACCCGTCTGTATAAATTACATACTGTCAGGTGGAAAACGAAGGATTGTGTACAGCGATGTAATAACTGAACAGTAACGAGCGATTTTCAGGAAAGAAGAGTGCTAGTTCACAGTCACGAAGTCATTGTGCCAAACACCATTCGTGAACACAGTAGTCAAATCGTCTCCTTTTGCAGTTCCGACGATCCCCCGAACATCCAGTTGTCCTTTTGCGACCTTTTCGTTTATAAAATGAAATTCCATCAGGTGCCTGCATTGCATGATCACATATTGTTCCAGCAAGGCACGAGTGCGGAATTGGAAGTTAATGACTTTGCTGTCATCAGGCAATAGTGGGGTTTTGAACTGAAGTCCTGCGCGTACGCTGTGCAGCGAGCTGCTGAACAACAAAGCTGACTTTGTTGATTCATCAGAGACGCCCAGAAAGATGAGTTGGGTGCAGTTACTCTTCTCTAAGGCCATCGATAGCCGCGCTTTCTCCCGGACATCATAACGACGAATCAAATTGTCAGATAAGAAGAATGCAGAGAGGTCATCGGAGATTACCTGGTGGTTATTCCCAGCCGGCTTGCGGTTCGTGATGATCATTGCCCTTTGGATTCCGATCATTGCTTTGAGATTGACGAGACTGTTCAAGGGCATGTTAATTGCCTTTATATTTCATCCTGGAGATAAAATGAAATGGTTCGAATAGTTTGAGGATATCTTATGAACAATTCGGAGTGGGCATACAAAGTTGAGAATTATTTCCAAGCTCAACCTCGGCCTGTAATATTTTAGTAAGAATTACTTATTCGTCTGTCCGGTTGCCCGCTAACATTCGCGCGCACGACTTGACAGTGCGGTAATTGGACGGTCATTAGTCCAGTGCAGCGTGCCCGGAGATTCAATACTTCTTGAGGAAGCGCATTAGTTCGGAAATCTCATCCTTCTTCAATGCAGGGAAATTGGCGATTCTGAAGGTGCTCTCTTTCCATTGTCCGTAGCCCTCGCCAAGCAACAGCCCCTTTTCCCTGGCATCAGACTTGAGTCGTTTGATGAGTTCGGGATCGCCGCTTACAGGGAGCACGGTAAAAGAATGAACGGACTGGTTCTTTACGAGGTGCCGGATAGATTTTGCCCGCGACAAAAAGTCCATCCATCGTTCGTATCGGGTATAGAGCTTGTCGTGTACCTTTTGGATCTTCTTTGAGTCTTTGAGTACGCGCATCAGCAGGTAAATACCAAGGACATTCGGCGTATAAGAAGTCTGCCAACTATCCATCATTTTCTTCATGAAAGTGATGCTATTGTAGTGTGCAGTTTCATTGATTTCAAGCGCTCTCGCTATCGCTCTTGGGGAGCAAATCATTATGCCCAGGCCTGCCGGTAGTCCAAAACATTTTTGAACAGAACCGAACCAGACATCTGCATTTTCGAATGACAAAGTAATGCCACCGATCGAACTCGTAGCATCAACGGCAATGATAGCATCCGGATTCACTTTTCGAATCAGCGCGAGAGCATTGTCTGTGACCTGGGTGCCATTTGAAGTTTCGTTTTGTGTAAGGCACAAAACATCACGCAACAAGTGATCCGGCACTTTTGTTTCAGTTGCCTGTTCTATATCAAACGACCATGGTTCAGCGTTTCGGATGCGCGAAGTATAATCAAACCATTTTTGACCAAAGGCGCCGTTGAATATGTGTGTGCTCCCGGACTGTACCAATGACTGAGCGATGATCTCCCAGCATTCAGTCGCTGACGACGTAAAGAAGACCGTGTAGTTGTCAGGCACACCCAGCTTGGCTTTCAGCAGGCCGATAACCTCTTTTGACAATTCCACGAAGGCAGGACTCCGGTGATTGGCACTGAGGATTCCGGATGTGGCGGCATCCTGAACATACTGCGGTATTTCGTCGTGAATTCGGGAAGGACCTGGGTAAAATGAAATCATATTGTTGTATCGTATATACGTCGCGTTGTGTCGGAAACGGTAATGGTCAGGAATTCCCCGAAGAAGTTTACCGGTGTTTTTGCTCAATGTTTTCATTGAGCAAAAATGTCAACTATTCCGGCTGAACAGCTTTCCCGTTCACTACGCCGATAAGATCGCTGAAAGTATTGTACAACGCGATGGGCGATGTAAAAAAAGATGTACATTTGTTTATCCTATGAACAGAAGATCACAGAATATTTCGCAGACCAGCTTGGTGGTTATCGTCATATTACTGTGTTCAATCGTTTGTTCTGCGACCGATGTGTTTGGCCACGTTATTCCTGCACAGAATGCCCGCATCGTTAAAAAAGAAGTGCAAACAACGCAGCTGAGCACCCAGTTGGCCGAGAGCTCGGAGTCAGAAACCAAGACAGAGACGGAAGCAAGGCACAATACTCCGCTTTTTGTTATTCAAACATTCATTCAGCCAGTTCGTTTTGACAATATTGGGCACACCAGCCCAAGACTGCAGTACATTTCAAAACTAGGAAATGCGAGAGGGCTCGTTCCTCTTTATATTGTCGAAAGGTCAATTCGTATTTGATCGCTATTAGCAGGTGCATAAGCCTGCAGGTTCTTGTCATTGGCTATTGCCAGGCGATCTTTTTGCTCAATCAACTATGTGTATCAATAAGGACCTTTTCGCGAGCACGTGATAGTTAAAACTGTGAATGCTCAGAAATTAAAATAAGATCTGAACCAATAATAAGAAATGCCCAGGCGGCCATTTTAAAGAACTTCAGTTTCGGTGGGGACGTGGTGATAATGTGGGTTGTTGCCTGTCCCCTCGAAGCTGTTAATAGCGATGTAGCAAAAACACAGGAGTGCTTAGTTTAAGAGGTAATTGATAGCCATCGCGTACCCTTCCATTCCAAATCCTGTCAGCATGCCTGCACATTTACTGGTGATAAGGCTGGTGTGCCTGAATGTTTCCCGTGCATGAATATTGCTGATGTGAACTTCGACAACACGTGTTTTTATAGCGCCGATCGCGTCGTGTATGGCAACCGATGTATGCGTATAGGCTCCCGCGTTAATGACAATTCCGTCAAACGAGAACCCGACTTCGTGAAGCTTATTGACAAGCTCACCCTCCACGTTGCTTTGATAGTAATGTAGTTCGGTATCCGGAAAACGCTTCTTTAGCTCCTCAAAGAATTCGTCGAATGACTGGCTTCCATATATTGAGGTTTCTCGTTTCCCCAGGAGGTTCAGGTTGGGGCCATTGATAATTTGAATTTTCATTAGAGCCGGTTTGATGCGTATCGCAAGTTAACATTTTAGACAAAGTGTTTGAATATACCTTCGCACGCGCGCCTGGAGAGCATCATGGTGTGGGATGATGACTGGAACTTTTAGATGGAATCAAATCATCAATTTTCACAATATTTGTCTCTGTGAACTGGGAGCTGCATAGTAAACATTTCGGTCATTATCTTAAGCTGGAGCGGTCGCTGGCGGAAAACTCGATTGAGGCTTATTTGCGCGATGTGAAGCTTCTTCACCAGTTCATGGCTGAGCATCATGCAGGAGTGTCGCCGCTCACTGTTTCTACGCAGCAGCTTCGGGAATTTATCGAGCACATCAATAACCTCGGGATGAGTGCCTATAGTCAGGCACGAATTCTTTCCGGCCTGAAGGCTTTTTATAAGTACCTGATAACAGAGGATCTTATTCAGTCGGATCCAACGGCGCTTCTTGAGGGGCCACATCTTGGAAGAAAACTACCGGATACGCTGAGTTACCCCGAGATAGAGCAATTGTTGGGTGCGATCGACGTATCAACGCCAGAAGGGGCGCGCAATCGCGCAATGATCGAAGTGTTGTACAGCTCCGGGCTGCGGGTTAGTGAGCTGGTAGACCTGAGGTTGGGAAACATCTACACCGATATTGGTTTTCTGAGAGTCATTGGAAAAGGAAACAAAGAGCGACTCGTGCCTATCGGGAGGGATGCTTTAAAGTATCTTGCAATTTATCTGAATGAAGTCCGGGGCCGGGCTCCGCACAAACCGGCACAGAAGGGCCACGAGTCATTTGCATTCCTCAACCGTAATGGACGAAAGTTGACACGGGTGATGATATTCACCATCATCAAAGGACTCGCATTGCAAATAGGATTGAAAAAGAGTGTTAGTCCACACACCTTTCGTCATTCTTTTGCCACTCACCTGATTGAGGGGGGAGCAGATCTGCGGGCGGTGCAGGAGATGCTTGGTCACGAATCCATTACAACGACAGAGATCTACACGCATCTGGACAGGGACTACCTAAGACAGGTTATACAGGAGTTTCATCCACGGTCTTAATCTCAGCATTTTCTTTTGTACCTTTCTGACATGAAACGATGGATGTTCTGCCTCGCCTTCGTGACGACAGCCCTATTGGCGCAAGCGCAGACAATAAAAACCCGCACAGAAGCAAACGTTGATCTTACTCGTTACGAGACATTTACAGTATTGAAGGGTGAATCTGTCACCCCTAAGGATCAAAAGCGTGCAAGCGATCAGGCTCTCTTTGATGCAGTGAAGAACGGGGTTCGGAGAGAACTGGAAGACCGGGGATATAAGTTTGTTGATGATTCAACTGCTCAAATGCACGTTAGCTATGTGGCAGGGGCCTTCGATTTCACCGACGCTGGTAATGTTGGTCCTCTTGGTCAAACTCCTGCCAGTGATCCTTCTGAACTAAATCAATCCAGGTCCTGGAGCAAAACTTCGCGGGAAGGGATGCTGGTAATTGATATCGCTGATGGCGCAACCAAGAAGGCGCTTTGGAAGGCGGAAACAGAGAATTTGTCACTGGACCGTGCGGACCTTGCGCGTGTTCTGGATGGCGCTATCTATAAGGCATTCAAGAAATTTCCGAGCAGAGTGGAGGGCAAAAAAAAGAAAAAGAAGAAGTAGCCATGTATAAGTCGCTTCTTCGCCCGCTTTTTTTCAGCATTGACCCAGAAAAGATCCATCACCGCGTACTGGACATGCTGCGTATATCGGCAGCGTTACCCGGGCTGACTGCAATAACTTCTTCCATATTCCGATTCAAGCATAAATCCCTTGAGCGTACACTCTTTGGTATACGTTTTGAAAATCCTGTGGGACTTGCAGCCGGATTAGATAAAGATGCACGAGTGATCGATGAAATGGCTGCCTTTGGATTTGGCTTCATTGAAATCGGAACGCTTACTCCCAAACCACAACCGGGTAATGAGAGGCCGCGACTGTTCCGACTTCCACAGGATGGAGCATTGATCAATCGCATGGGGTTCAACAATGAAGGAGTGGATGCAGCTGTTTCAAGACTAAAGAAGCGCAAGTCGAGCGTGATCGTAGGAGGAAACATCGGCAAGAACAAGACTACATCAAATGAAGATGCGCTTAAGGATTACGTGACTTGTTTTCATGCACTTGATCCTTATGTCGATTACTTCGTTATTAATGTGAGCTCGCCCAACACGCCAGGACTAAGGGAGCTCCAGGAGAAGGAGCCACTTGAGAAGCTGCTGTCAACAATCAAATCGATGAGTCTAAAATCTGCTTCGCCTAAGCCCGTGCTTTTAAAGATTGCACCGGACCTGACATGGCATCAGCTGGACGATGTGGTTGAGATTCTATTGACTACAAAAACGGACGGCGTGATTGCAACAAACACTACTATCTCACGCGCCGATCTGAAAACGGATACCAATCGGATTCAGCAGATCGGTAACGGTGGTTTGAGCGGTGCTCCACTAGCCGCGCGTTCCACAGAAGTGATTCGCTATTTGAGGGAGAAGCTTGGCGAAGCTTATCCGATTATTGGTGTTGGAGGGATAATGACGCCACAGGATGCTTTGGACAAACTGAAGGCCGGCGCTAACCTTATTCAACTGTACACAGGCTTCATTTATGAAGGGCCCGGCCTCGTGAATCGAATCAACAAGGCTATCGTTGAACAAGGCTAGCGCGCAGCCAACACATTATTGTCTGTCGAAATAAAGGGTCGCCTTTATATCGGCAAGAAATTCCATACCAGTTTCTTCGTCATAGATAAAGGTTTCCTTTTCAATATGGATCTTTAATCTTGAGCTATTGAGTTCCTGGATTATATAAGTACCACTCATGTCTCCGTCATCATCAAGCTCATCAACTGAAAGGATAAGTTTGTTTCCGTTTTGAGCCCAGGTTCCCTCAGTGATTTCACCATCTTCACGGAAAATCACTGTACCGTCGGATTTAAATTCTGCTCTGCCTTCAAAGTTATCGTCGTTTTGATTGATAGGAGCAGGGATGCCCTCGACTTTGGCAGTCGCTTCAATCTTGTCACCTTTCCAGTTGCCCAGAATAGAGGCTGACTTCTCATCGTCGTCGTTACAAGAGGAAATAGTGAACAAGGCGCTGACAAAAGCCAGCGAGTAAATCATTCGGTTACGCATAAAAGCTGTTTTTTGGAGTTTGTGAGTGATTAATACGTCACATTCACCGAAGGGTTTCTTCGAAATTTTGTAACCTTTTGTTAGTTAACATAGGTTAACTCCAAGCACGTATCGGGAGGGGAGATGCTCTTACATCCCCAGTGGCTTCATGTAACTGATACCGATAATGAACGCCCTGTTGTTGTTGGTGGTGTTGTCGTTGATGCGATTTTGCAAATCGATGAGTCCGAGCTCGTATCGCAGGTCGAGCGAAAGGCTCGCATTCTTAAGGATGTATTCGATCCGGCCGCCAATGTTTGGACCGAAGTCAAAACGCTTGGCATCATTGTCATCGAAATCAAAACTCTCGGATTCACTGCCGCGCAGATAGCCTTCGGTTTGATATTTTCCGCTCAGCCAGTAAGCGGCGTATATCCCCGCGTTGGCGTGAAGCTTGAAGTTGCGCATTCCGGGAATGATGAAAGCATAGTCGGCCATGATCGGAATCTCGAGGTACTGTGCGCGTAGCCGGTCAGTGATGGTATTGCAGACCTTATGAAAATATCCTTTCTGGATATACTGCAGCTCTGCACCCAGGCCGAAGTTCGCTGATATCTGTTTGTATGCGATGCCACCGAAGGTGTAGCCAATGTTGGTGGCCTCTTTCCATGGCGTCTTCGTCTTGTAGTTTGAAAATGTTGGTCCTGCCTTGAGTCCGAGATACCAGATCTGCGCATCAGCGCTTTGTGCGGCCATCGTTGTGAGGAGGAGCAATGAAATTAGTGTTCTGCAGGCAACGCGGAAGAAACGGGACCGGGTGGCCGGTATGGATGCCGTTGCATGAATCGGATATATGCTAAACGTTTTCATTGGGCAGAGTAGATTTCGTCTTTTGCTTAGAAAGGTTCCAGGATAAATTCGTATTCGTCGCGACCGGTTTTTTCTTCAGCCAGATCGGTGATGAGGATCATCTGACGCGGTGTGAGGTGGTCGATCACGTAGTTCTCTTGTGAGCTTTGTTGAGGGTGAAGGGCAAGCACCGTGTTGTTGTTGATCAGTTCCCACTCGCCATTATCCTGACGGCCGCTTGGATTGGTTCGATCGAAGTCAGCAATCAATGCAGTATTCGGCGCAGGCATGTGAAGCGTCAGCCGGTATTTGCTGATGTCCAGTGAGGCATCTTTAACACCATTTACTCTTACCTCAACCAAACGCCATCCACCCGCTAATGTGCAGAGTTTACTGGGGCAATCCGGTATATCATTTCCGCAGGAGGCGCCCGTAATGGCGAGGGCAGCAAGAATGAGTTTGGTCAATAGCGATCTTATCGGAGTATAATTGTTCATGTCAAAGTATTTCATCTCACCTTCATGACTTTTCTAACGTAACGTGTACCAGCCGACTCGACGATCAGGACGTATGTACCGGGACCATACTCTGAAAAAGACAACGTCCGGGCTGTAGTATTTCTTTCTGCGCGCAACACACGTCCCATAATGTCAGTCAGCGTAATATCCAGTGTTTGAGAAAGGGCCGGACCTTCTACCGTTATCTGAACTTCTGCAGGATTTGGATAAATGTTTATTGATGGTTCATGCTCGTTTTCGAGGGCAGTTACCGAATAGATGGCATCATCCGAGAATATTTCACAACCGAATTCAGTGACAGACACTGCGTACACGCCGTACTCGATTGGGCTCACTTCGAAACTTGAACTTGTGGCACCGGGTACTGCTTCGCCATAGGCATACCATTGAAGATCTCCCGAAGCGTTTGTTGAAAGTGTTGTGCCGTTTAGCACGATATCCGGCTTGCCGGGACAAAGGTCGTACTCTGCATAGTATGGCCTTTGCTCGCCACCAACGCGTTGAAAATTCCCGCCAACAAATAGCCGTGAGGTTGATACCGACAACGTATTTGTACTGTATCCGCCTTCGCCGTCGTCTTCTATGTCGGGCGTCCAGTCGTTAAGGGTTCCACTTTGCGTATTGAAGGACGCAAGTCCGGGTCTGAATTTAGTATCAATGGATCCAAAGTAACCTGCAACAAACAGGCTTGTGTTTTGCAGCGCGATGTCGTACGCGACGCCGTCGAGAGTTGGATTCCATGTGGTGGGTTTTCCAGTCGCAGCATCCAGGGCGGCAATGCCGTATGGCCGCGGCGTTCCACCGATACCGCCCTGAAAACTTCCAGTGACATAAACAGTCGAAGTATTTGCTCTCACGCGGAATACTTCACCTGATGCGTTAGGATCCCAGGTCAGGATATTTGCGTTTTCGGTGCTAATAGCCGCCACGTTGTTTCGGGTAACACTAAGGTTCAGAAGATTGAAGACCCCACCGGCGTAAAGAGTGGTTCCCAGAATGTCGATTGAGTTCACGTATTGATTGATGGTTTTGCCATCTCCAACAAGCGGGTTCCAGGAGGTGGCGGCACCTGTAGCGAGATCAACAGACGCAAGCCCGGGACGAATTGTCGCCATGGAGTTGACGGCATAAAACCTTCCGGCCACAAACAACTGATTGTCCTTGATCTTAATGCTGTTTACCACGGCAGTACGATCAGTGACGCTTAGACCATAGACCTTCGGGTCCCACGACAGCAAGGTTCCGGTTCGCAGGTCCAGGGCCGCAAGGTTTGAACGGCTGGTCTTGTTCACGCTGTTGAACTGACCACCAATGTAGACGATGTTATCTTTTACCGCGATCGTGTTGACATACCCGCCAATATCGATTTGAAATGGCCACAACGTATTCGTTGCTTCTTCAATCAGGACAAAGCCATTGCGAAAATTGTTGTCGACAGTTGAAAAGTATCCGCCAAGCCATATTCCGGACGAAGTAGCAACTACAATGTTCGGAGCGTTTTGTAGAGAGGGATCCCAATTGAGCAATGCTCCGGTTGAGCTATTTATCGCCGCAGCATTTTGACGCGCAGTGCCGTTTACCACATTGAAAGTTCCAACCAGATACAATGACGTTCCATCAATTGAAATCCTTCCGACGTAGTCCGTGCTTGTCAGGTTAAGATTGAGTGTGCTGACAGCAGCTGTAGCGACATTCAGCGAGGCTATATTATTGCGGGTAGCGCCATTCACGGTTGTAAATGATCCCGCGAGGTAGAGAATACCTCCGGCAACCTGAAGGTCGTTCACGAATGCTCCGCTGTTTAGTGTGATGACCGGGGCCGTGGCGAGTGTTGATGTGAGGTCGATGCGTGCGACTCCTGTTCTGGACGCCCCGCCCGCACTCGTAAAGTCGCCGGCAATGAAAACGCCCGTGCCATCCAGTGCGAGCCTCGCTACCCGTGCGTTGATGTTGGGTGACCAGGTCGTTAGTGAGCCTGTCGCAATATCAAATGCGGCCAGCCGTGTCCTGACAGTTGCGCCCATCAGAGTGAAGGAACCACCGACAATCAATGTGGTGCCGGATATTTCAATGTCTTCGACAGAGCTGTTTGGATTGGGGGTCCATGCGCTCAGAGCACCCGTTGTTGTGTTGAATGAAACAAGATTGTTTCGAAGCTGCCCGGCAATTTGATTGAAATAACCACCGACGTATAGGGTGGTTCCGTTGAGCTTCAGTACCGACGGTGCGTTATCGGGATTTGGTTTCCATGAACGATCGACAGTCTTATCACTCCGGATGTGAACGAGATTACTTACGCTGACGGTGTCCACCATGTCAAAGTATCCGCCGATATACCAACCGCCCGTGCCATCGCTAACAACGTCTGTAGCCTGGCCGTTTATTTTAGGTAGTGACTCGTCGATGTCTTTGCCGGTAGCCACGTCGGTATAGATTGCCCCGCCGGAATATTTGCCCAGCGACGAGAAGCCACCAGAGAGTAAAGTGTAGCCATTTGAATGCTCGACGCGAGAGACATTGTTATCTGTGACCCAGGCGTCGGAACGGTGCGCTTCCGACTGCGCGAAAAGGACCTGAACAGATGAAATCAATAGCACAAAAATTCCAACGGACTTGCCGTGCCGAGTAAAATCGCTCATGCAGGAAAAAAGTTAAATCCAGTCTGAAAGTAGAAAAAATCGTTGCGATCGCCCAAACTTTTTTCTGGTACGGCCTCATTTGATATTTATAAAGATGAAGGATGAATTGAAAGATCGAAAAACAGAAGGTCACTGCTCGGGTATTATTTACTCCGGGATGTTGAGTTTTGGTCGTACCGATTCCGTGAGAGACCAGAACTGCAATGCCAAATCCTCATACCAGAACCGATATAGTTGTATGAAGAAGGATTGATCTTTCACAACTTCCTGCATACTGACCATAAGCTGACGACGTTCATACTATCATCCGCTGTCAGTTATCCTTGACAACAGTAAATCGAACCAACTTTTTTAATTAGTTTTGCGGGATTAAGAAGAATGGCACAGAATACTTACAAGTCGAATACATTCAAGAAGCCAGAGAAGGAGAAGGAGAAGAAGAGCAGGAGTTCATCGAAGAGTAAGTCCAGATTTTCAGTGGGATTCATGAAGGACCCAAGGCTGA
Source organism: Chryseolinea sp. T2 (assembly GCF_037203685.1). NCBI lineage: Bacteria > Pseudomonadati > Bacteroidota > Cytophagia > Cytophagales > Fulvivirgaceae > Chryseolinea > Chryseolinea sp. T2. Next base: position 145,729 of record NZ_JBBCAU010000006.1, on the reverse strand, counting down.
AACTGGTTACAGGCTTTTTCTTCATGTTGCTTTCTTTATTTCTCATGCTGTCGTTTCTGTCTTTTCTGTTCACAGGACAGGCTGACCAGAGCGTGATTGAAGCGCGTGATATCAGTATGATTGATTCCGGGCGAGAGGCGCAAAACTGGCTCGGTTACTATGGCGCGCTTACATCCCACTATTTTATTTTCCGATGGTTTGGTATCGCAGCATTCTTCATACCGCCGTTGCTTTTTCTTGTTGGTTACAAGATAGTTTTCAACCGTGAGCTCATAAGAATCTTCTCATTCACCATCCTGACAATATTTTCCGGACTATGGTTGAGCCTGTTATTGGGATACATGACCATGATCAACGATGGCATCAGTGAATGGAGCTTTTTGGGGGGCGGTCTCGGCTATCAGCTTTCGGTTGTGAGTGACGGAATGTTTGGATGGGGTACGTTCCTCATTCTGATCATGTCGCTTTTCATATTCATCATTTTTTTCTTCAACGTCACGAGCATTCCGTTGATGATCAAAGATCCAAAACCCATGGGCAACGATGCCATCCTGGATCCTGTTGATGAAGATGAAGAAGGTCTGCTCGCAACCTATAACGACGAGAAAGACAACTGGCCCTCTGATCAGGTACTGAATGAAACTCCGGTAGTGAGCGTTGCAGAGCCTGTCGTTGTTCCTCCGGCGAGTGAAATCAGCCTTGACGTGCAGAAATCGATCAGCAGGCCGGAGCCTCGCCTTGAACCAAAGAAAGAGAAGACAGAACCACTTTTCGTTGTTGAGGAGACGGTTGAAACAGAGAAGCTGGCGGAGCAACTGGTGCAGGAGCAGGGATTGTATGATCCAACACTTGAGCTTGCAGGGTTCAAGTTTCCTCCATTGGAGCTGCTGAATGAATATGATGCGGGTAAGGCAGGGGTTACTCAGGACGAGCTTAATCAGAACAAGGACAAAATCGTAGCGACCCTTGTCAATTTTAAGATCGGGATCCAAAGCATTAAGGCGACTATAGGTCCAACGGTAACGTTATACGAAATCGTGCCTGATGCAGGTATCAAGATTTCCAGGATCAAGAACCTGGAAGACGACATTGCACTGAGTCTTGCGGCTCTCGGTATCCGTATCATTGCTCCTATCCCTGGAAAGGGCACAATCGGTATAGAGGTGCCTAACAAGAATCGTGAGATGGTGAGCATACGGTCAGTATTCGGATCTTCCGGATTTGCAAAGGCCGACAAAGAACTTCCTGTTGCTCTGGGGAAGACCATTTCGAACGAGGTACTGGTAATCGATTTGGCCAAGATGCCGCACTTGCTGGTAGCGGGGGCGACGGGACAAGGAAAGTCGGTTGGGTTAAATGTGATACTTACATCATTGATCTATAAGCGTCATCCGGCCACACTGAAGTTTGTGCTTGTGGATCCGAAGAAGGTGGAGATGTCGGTGTACAGTAAGCTCGAGCGTCATTATCTCGCGAAGCTACCTAACAGTGAGGAGGCCATTATCACCGATACGCGTAAGGTGGTTCATACGCTGAACTCGCTCTGTATCGAGATGGAGAATCGTTACGAAATCCTCAAGGATGCAGGAGCCCGGAACCTGAAGGAATACAATACCAAGTTTATATCACGCAGACTTAATCCAAAGGAAGGCCATCGCTTTCTTCCATACATCGTGCTGGTGATCGATGAGTTGGCCGATCTGATGATGACAGCGGGTAAGGAGGTCGAAACCCCAATAGCACGTCTGGCTCAGCTCGCCCGCGCCATCGGTATTCACCTGGTGGTAGCTACGCAGCGGCCTTCGGTTAACGTTATCACCGGTGTGATTAAGGCTAATTTCCCGGCTCGTTTGAGCTTCCGGGTTACTTCGAAGGTGGACTCGCGGACTATTCTGGATTCGGGAGGTGCCGATCAGCTGGTTGGCCAGGGCGATATGCTTTTGTCTTCCGGATCGGATGTTATTCGCCTTCAGTGTCCCTTTGTTGATACACCAGAGATCGAAAAGGTTTGCGAATTCATTGGTTCGCAACGGGCTTACGATTCGGCTTATCTCTTACCGGAGTTTGAGGGTGATGAGGAGACAGGACCAGCCAGTGTCGATCTTTCCGAGCGGGATGCGCTGTTTGAGGACGCTGCAAAGCTTATAGTTGCCCATCAGCAGGGGAGTACTTCTCTGATTCAGCGCAAGCTTAAACTCGGATATAACCGGGCGGGCCGCCTGATTGACCAGCTGGAAGCTGCGGGAATTGTGGGAGCGTTTGAGGGCAGCAAGGCACGGGAAGTTTTGATCAAGGATGAATATAGTTTGGAACAATTATTGACTTCATTGAAAGAAAAACACAGCCAGGCATAAATTTGCATTACCATTTTAGCTCTGTCACGATAATGAAAAACCTTATTTTCGCCTGCGCGGCACTCCTGTTTACGATTGCGGCGTCGGCTCAATACGATCCCAAGGCCCTTGAGATCCTGGACGCGATGAGTAAGAAGTACAAGTCCATCCCAGCCTTCGAAGCAAACATTTCATGCAACCTCACCAACGACGTCGACAAAATCAACGAGGAGTTTAAGGGCAAGATTACCGTGAAGGGCGACAAGTTCAGAATGACACTGCCTGAGCAGGAAGTTATCAACAATGGTGTGACGATCTGGACCTACTTACCGGAAGCCAAGGAAGTAAACATTGACAACTACGATCCTACCTCTGAAGATGTAAACCCGTCTAAGATACACGAGATCTACAAAAAGAACTTTAAGTATCTGTATCTGCAGGACCGGGTAGAAGCGGGGGTAATGTGTGAAGAGATTGACCTGGTGCCCGAGAAGAAAGAGACTCAGTATTTCAAGATCAAGATGCTGATCAACAAAAAGGAGAAGACCATTCAAAGCTTCACACTTTTTGACAAGGGTGGCAACCGTTATAAGTACACGATTTCAAAGTTCACACCGAACGCCAAGATAGAGGATGGTGTATTCACCTTCGATCCAAAGAAATATCCAGGTGTCGAGGTGATAGATCTTCGCTAAGTGACGAAAGGCCTCCTTTCATCCGTTATATGACCCGCGAACAGCTCTTTCAACAGATCAAGCGCAAAGGTAGCTACCTCTGCGTTGGACTGGACACCGATATTCATAAGATTCCCAAACATCTTCTTTCTACTGACGATCCCCTGTTCGAATTCAACAGGCAGATCATCGATGCCACTCACGAGTATTGTATTGCATACAAGCCCAACCTGGCATTCTATGAGGCAATGGGGCCAAAGGGATGGGAGTCTTTACAAAAAACGGTTGAATACATACCAAAAAACATTTTCACTATAGCGGACGCCAAACGGGGTGACATCGGCAATACGGCATCACTATACGCACAGGCATTCTTTGACTATTTGAACTTTGATGCCATTACTGTCGCTCCATACATGGGGGCCGATTCAGTAATTCCCTTTCTTTATAAAGACAAATGGGCGATACTTCTTGCTCATACATCTAACGCAGGTAGCGCCGATTTTCAGCTCTTCGAATCATCTGATGGACGTAAATTGTACGAGGAGGTCATCACGAAGTCTCAGCAATGGGGTACACCTGATCAATTGATGTATGTTGTAGGTGCAACCAGGGCAGATCGGATGCAGGAGATCAGGGCGCTGGCGCCTGTGAATTTCTTTCTTGTTCCGGGTGTTGGGGCCCAAGGCGGAGATCTTGCTCAGGTATCGAAAGCGGGACTAAATAAGCAATGCGGTCTTATCGTTAATTCATCGCGGGCAATTATTTACGCATCCGGCGAAAAGGATTTTGCTGAAAAGGCCGCGATCGAAGCTTCTAACGTTCGCAATGAAATGGAATCATTGCTGTCGGCTTTTGCTTAAGCAAACAGCTGGCCTACGGCTATCTTAAAGCTAGAGTAATCCTATCGGCCGCTCAAAAACCAGCGAATCACCAGACGACATACAAAAAGCCTGGCCGAAGTCACTATAAGGTCACTGTAATGTCACTATAAGTTCACTATAAGGTTGGGGATTGGTACAGGCAGACTTCAAACATCATGTCGCTGGTATTCACAACAGAATTCCTGACTATTTGTTCCTGCAGGATTTCAATGTCAGATTACTGCCTTACTTAGCAAAACATCGGCCACGAATATGGTCTGATGAAACCCGTTGTGCGTGACTGAAGCATTTCTCCACTACATCTGGCAATTTCAATATTTCGATAAGTCTTCTCTTGTAACAACAGAAGGGGACCCTGTCGCAGTCTTTAGCACGGGTTTCCGAAACGCACATTCAGGTCCTGACTTTTTTCAGGCACGCGTAAAACTTGGAGACATTGAATGGATCGGAAGCGTTGAGATTCACATTTTTTCATCCGGTTGGATTGATCACCGGCATAATACAGATCCTGCATATGACAGCGTGGTACTTCATGTTGTATGGAAGAATGATCTTCATGTTACCCGTACCGATGGGTCCTTTATCCCAACCGTTGAACTTGGACCGCGGATCAACGATTCGCTCGTGCTTCAGTATGCCCGATTAATGCGAAACCCGGAACTCGTTGCCTGTTCGGGGCTTTTGACCAATGTTCGCGACATTGTTAAATATGCGATGCTCGACAATGCTTTGGCCGAACGTCTGGAACTTAAGTCTGCTTCTGTGCTACGTCGCCTTGCGCGAAACAACAATGACTGGGAGGAGACTGCCTATCAGACAATCATGAAGAATTATGGATTTATGGTTAATGGAGAACCTTTCCTTCAGCTTGCACAGGCAATACCATTCAAAGTTCTGATGCGTCATGGCGACAAAGCTGAGCAGATAGAGGCGTTGCTGTTCGGGCAGGCTGGCTTCCTGCAGGATGACGTGCGGGTTGATGAATACTATGCGACACTCCGACGGGAGTATTCGGTGCTTGCAAGCAAGTACCAGCTTCATGATCAACGAGTGAATAAGCATCAATGGCGTTTTCTAAGATTACGACCAGCAAACTTTCCAACCCTTCGGCTGGCACAATGCGCGGCATTGCTGCATCAGCGGAGAAACTTCTTCTCGCACCTGATCGACTGCCGTTCAGCACAGGATCTTCGTGATTTTTTTAGCGTTGTGCAGACCGACTACTGGCTTAAACACTACCATTTCTTCAAAGTGCAAAGGCACGATGTCAGTCAATTGGGCGATGCGAGTATCGATAACATTATCATCAATTCAGTAATCCCGATTCTTGTTGCTTATGGAAAATCCAGGAGCGAAGATTTACATGTAGAGCGTGCCGTCACTATCTTGCAGGCGGTTCATCCTGAATCCAACATGATTACACGTCATTGGAAACAACTTGGGTTCACTGTTAAGAGTGCATTCGATTCACAGGCACTCGTGCAACTCAATAATGGATATTGTCTCCGCCGCCGATGTCTGGATTGCAAGATTGGAGCATCAATCGTTAATCCAAGTGTAACGTGACGTTCCTCCTCGCTTTTGTAAATCTGTTCATCATAGGGGCAGTTGCCCATAAGATGTGGCGTCGACAACCGATACCTGCAAAGTTTGTGTTCTGGCCCGCATTACTTATGAAGCTCGGTGCAGGCGTTTGCCTCGGTGTTATTTACATGTACTATTATCAAGGCATCGGCGATACAGTATTGTATTTTGAAGACTCCAGCAGAATATCAGAGCTCGCACGACGAGGTCTGATGTCTTATATTGAATACCTCTGGAGAAGCAACCTGGAGCTGGGATTAGTCAGTGATGCGGCTGGCCAGCCGCGGTCGATTTACCTGCTCAAGGTCGCGAGCGTGTTTAATCTTCTTTCGCAGGATAACTATTGGATTACGGCAACCTGGTTCTCATTTGTTTCATTTGTGACATCGTGGTATCTCGTGACCCAGGTTGCGCGCACTGTGCCATCAGCGTACTGGCCCTCCGTTGTGGGGTTTCTTTTTTTTCCGACGGCAGTTTTCTGGAGTTCTGGCCTTATCAAGGAATCGCTTGCAATGGCTGGAATATACTTGCTGAGTGGATGTTTTATCAGAAGTTGGTTTTCTCTGCGGATCCGTGTGTGGGAAATGGTGGCGATGCCAATTGCCTTGTGGTTAGTATGGAGCCTTAAGTATTATTTCCTTGGGGCTTTGGCGCCTGTCGCAGTCGCTTCATTGGTCGTTCATAAGCTATATCGAAGGGGATTTTCAGGTCGGGGATTGCCCGCTAAAATCTTTACATGGTTTGTTGTCATGATTGTGCCGCTGGTTGTGGTTTCTTCACTACATCCAAATTTCTATCCGCACGTAATCATGGAGGTGATTGTCGACAACTATAAGGTCTTTCATGAATTGTCGAAACCCGATGATCTCATCTACTACAACAACCTGCAACCGACTCCTGGCTCGCTGCTTGTGAATTCTCCGAAGGCCATATTTTCTGGCCTGTTCCGGCCATTGCTTTGGGAAGGCAACTCTGACCTCCAGGTACTGGCCGCCATTGAAAACACTTTGCTGTTATTGCTTACGATCGCTGCGGCTCTGAACCTGCCGGCGTTGTGGAAATCCCGTTTTCGTCTTCTGATCGTAACCGTAATCGTTTATTCTCTTGCACTGGCCGCCTTCCTGGCCCTGTCGACGCCTAACTTTGGAACTCTTTCAAGATATAAGGTGGGTTTCCTTTCTTTTTTGGTGACCGTATTGCTCCTGCAAAATCCATTAATTATCAGAGTGTTACGGTTCTTGCAAAGATATCGTGGCAACCTTGCCAGATAGCTGGTCGAAATTCTACCTTTGCCGCACATTTGTACACTTGCCATGGAGAATCCTGTCATCATTTTTGGAGCAAACTATCTGGGTCGGCAGGCCAAAGACATCCTCGAAGACAATGGAAACGACATCTACTGTTTCCTTGACGATAACAAAAGCCTTCACAATGTGGTGATTGACGAAATCACTGTCATGGGCAGCACCGACGACGATGGTTATCTGAAACTGATTGGAAAGAAGTGTGACGCAGTGATTGCGATTGACGATAACAAAGTCAGAAAGAGTCTCGTGAGCATGCTTCAGGAACGCAGGCATGCGCAGCCTGTAAACGTCATCTCCAAGAATGGCTTCATTGCCAAGTCGGCTTCAATAGGGCACGGCAATTTTATTGATCATCGCGTTACTTTGAGTGCTGGGGCGTCCATCGGCAACCATTGTATTCTTCAGGCGGGTGTGATCGTCGGACCTGAAGCGAAACTTGGTGACTTCGTGCAGGTAGGAGCGGGAAGTGTAGTTAATGCCGGCTGCGAAATTGCCGACGAAGTTTTTATTGGGACAGGTGTGACTGTTGTTGGCGGCATCAGTATTGGTAAAGGCGCGCGGGTAGGTGCTGGCTCGGTTGTCATTGCACCCGTAAAGGCAGGGGATACCGTATTTGGTAATCCGGCACAAACTGTTAAATCCTGAGTGCATACTATGGCCAGGCTTTCAGAGGCGGATCTCATACTCAATCCGGATGGCAGTGTATATCACCTCAATCTGCTGCCTAAACACATCAGCGAAACGATCATTACGGTCGGCGATCCTGCACGAGTTTATCGTGTCAGCCAATACTTCGACGACATTGAATTTGAAATGAACAAGCGTGAATTCATCACGCATGTTGGTAAATACAAAGGCAAGCGCGTTACTGTTATCAGTACCGGAATGGGTACGGATAACATTGAGATCTTCTTCACGGAACTCGATGCTTTGATCAATGTTGATTTGAAGACGCGCGAAGTACGGAGTAAGAAGCGGAAACTAAAGGTCATCCGTATAGGCACTTCTGCATCACTGCAGGAACACATTCCTTTAGATTCACACCTCGTGACGGAATATGCAGTAGGCTTTGATAGTTTGATGAACTACTATGATTTGCCCATGGATTCGCTGGAGCAAAGTGTAGGGAAAGACATCCAAAAGAAAACCGGTGTGCCCATCACCCCATACGTTGTAAGAGGGTCATCCATTCTTCGCGCTCAATATGCTGGCGACATGGTGGCGGGCAATACCATTACTGCTCCAGGGTTTTATGCGCCACAAGGCCGGGAGATTAGGATACCGTTGAAGTATCCAACGCTTGCGTCGGATCTTACTAATTATTGTCACAAGCAAAGTGATTTCAAAATCACCAACTTCGAGATGGAAACGGCTGGCTATTATGCGATGGCCCGATTATTAGGGCATGAGGTATTGAGCATGAATGCCATCATAGCCAACCGGCCTAAACAGCAATTCTCCAAGGACCCAAACAAGGTCGTTGACGGGTTGATAAAAAAGGTGTTGAGCCGGATCTGATCTGCAGATCCGGGAGGGTTAGTCAAACTCTGGCTGCTGACTAAAAACGATCAGCGATTCGTCAGGAAACGAAAGTGTTTCAGTAGAGTCTCCTCATGCATTACACTTTCGTGGAGCTGTCCATTCGCATAATGTGCTTGGCAGCGTTATAGGGCTCATTGTTATAGAAGCCTGAAAGGACACGGTGGGCGATCTGTTCAATGATCAATTCGTCGTCCGTTTTTCCTTGTTTTCCCTGCCAGAAAATGCGATGCGGATGCTTTTTCATGTCTTCAATGTACCCCTTGGCACGGCTGTACTGCTCATCTGTAAAGGTGATGGTGAAGCAGGTTTTGACTTTCTGAGTGGTATCCATATTGTTCATGACGGTATTCGTTTTGGACGTTTAGGTGGTCATCTCTATTTCTGTGCCACAAAAACCGCAATAATTATAGCCAAAATGGGTGCAACTTCGCAACCGTTTGCCCGCAATCGGTCATTTGTGTTCGTCCGTGCGACACTTGTGTTCAAACTTTGAAAAAAGCCCCGGGGAGCCTTAAAAAAGGCCCTTTTCATTTGCAGAATTAGTTCTGGAAAAGTCCTTTTTGTTTGATTTTTTTCTCACGATTTTCACTACCCCAGCACTAACATGTTATCAGGAAATCCGAATGAAAAACAATGCAATATTCACTCTCTCTAATGGCATAAGGGTCGTGTACCAGCACGTGCCCTCTACCAATATTGTTCACTGTGGACTCTTCCTTGGTGTAGGCAGCCGCGATGAGACAACTGTTAATCAGGGTATCGCGCATTTCTGGGAGCACATGGCATTCAAAGGCACAAGGAGGCGAACATCACTTGACATAATCAAGAGTCTCGATTCGATAGGTGGCGAACTCAATGCCTTTACCGATAAAGAGAAGATCGTATTCTATGCTTCGGCACGCGACCGATATTTCGAACGTGCAGTTGATGTGCTCACTGATATAACCTTTCAATCCACTTTCCCTACGAAAGAGTTGGAGAAGGAGCGCGGCGTGATACTTGAGGAAATGGCGATGTATGATGATAGCCCTGACGATTCTATACAAGACGAGCTCGAAGCCGTGGTGTTTAGCAACCATCCGATGGGCATGAACATACTCGGGAACGAGAATACGGTTCGCGCATTCAGAAAACGCGACTTCGTATCGTTCTTTTCGGCACATGCCGACAATCGTAAGATAGTGTTCAGCGTAGTCGGGAATATTACTCTCGATGCAGTTGAACGTATGGCGGTCAAGTATCTTGAATCGAAACCAGTTCTTCGTTCTCATGCCCGAAGAAAGAAGTTCAATGACTATCAACAACAGGAGAAGATATTACAAAGAGGTGCCAAGCAATCGCGATGTGCGATAGGCCGTGATGCCTATCCTTTGGAGCATGCGAGTCGCGTACCCTTCTATCTGTTGAATAACATCTTTGGAGGACCAGGGATGAACTCCAGACTTAACCTGTCGGTACGCGAGAAGCATGGCCTTGTCTATTCAATCGACTCGCATTACCACGCCTATAGCGACACTGGAATGTTCGCGATATATTTCGGTACGGAGCCAAGTCAGGTGAAGAAGTGCATGAAGCTCATACGTCGTGAAATGGATAAACTTTGTACAAAGCGTTTGAGTCCTACGGAGCTTGCTTCTGCCAAGGATCAGATCAAAGGCCAGCTGGCACTGTCGGAGGAGAACAACCTCGGCATAATGTTAATGATGGGGCGTGCTGTTCTGGAACAGGACCGCGTGCCCGCATTAGAAGAGTTGTTTGAAAAGATCGATGCTGTAACAGCGCGGAGCATGCAGAAGGCTGCCAATGAAATGTTTGACGAAGACAAGCTCAGCTACCTGTACATGGAGCCAATGACGAAGTGAATTGTTTAATTGATATGTAATGGAAAGGCCTCTTTTGGGAGGCTTTTTTTTTGTGCAGAATTGTATGCAAGGGTGGGAAAAAATTAACCGCAAAATGTCAAACTTTGAATGTAAAATGTAAAAGTTGGTTTGACCTATTGAGCTTTGGATGGTGGATAACCCGGTAATTCTTAATATTTATTGATTGCCCTTTTATCTTTGTCTCAACTATGGAGATAATTAATCCCGACGCTCAGCGTTATGCTGAAGATCATACGACGGCAGAGAGTCCGTTGCTGGCGAAGATCAATCGCGATACACATGCAAAGGTACTGCAGCCTAACATGTTGTCGGGGCATCTGCAGGGCAGGTTGCTTTCGATGATCAGTCATATGATCAGACCGGACATTGTCCTCGAGATCGGAACGTTCACTGGCTATTCGGCAATTTGTCTTTCGGAGGGATTGTCGCCCGGCGGAAAACTGATTACGATAGACAAGAATGAGGAGCTGGAGTCGCGTGTGAGGGAATATTTTGAAGAGGCCGGCCTGACGTCGCGGGTGCAGTACATGATTGGAAACGCTTTGTCGCTGATTCCTACGATTGATGAGACGTTTGATATCGTGTTCATCGACGCCGACAAGTCGAACTACGGGAAGTATTTCGATCTGGTAATCGACAAGCTGCGTGTAGGCGGGGTGATAATCGTCGACAATGTTCTTCGTAAGGGAAAGGTTTTATCAGAGAAAATGGAACGAGAGGGAGTGGTGATGGATGCATTTAACAAAAAGATCAGGTCAGATTCGCGAGTTGAAGAAGTACTTCTTCCCATCAGAGATGGGATTTTAATCATAAGAAAATTATCTTTGCAGAACTTTTAGCTTATGAGACTAACGCTGGCGCTATTTTTTGTTGCCCTTACGGCAGCAGCGCAGACTCCGGAAGTACCACACAAGATGGAATTCGCGGGCATGACGCTCACGATCCGTGACGATGCACGACGCGAAATTCAAAAAGACGTCAATGCGCTGACGCAATCACCACGTCATCATATGATCAAGGTGGAGCGGGCGCGTACGTATTTTCCCTTAATCGAGAAAGTGTTTGCCGAAGAGCAGGTTCCCGACGACTTTAAGTATCTCGTATTGCAGGAAAGTGCTCTGATCGCTGATGCTGTGTCAGTGTCGAATGCTGTTGGCTTCTGGCAGTTTAAGGATTTCACAGCGGTTGAGATGGGCCTGCGTGTTGATAAGGTGATTGATGAACGTCTTAATATAATTTCGTCGACACGTGCGGCGGGTCGATACATCAAGAAGAACAATACATTCTTTGACAATTGGGTTTACGCACTGCAGGCCTATCAAATGGGAGCAGGTGGTGTGATGCGCAGTGTAAGCAAGGATCAGCATGGCAAGAAGAGTATGGAGATTACTTCAAACACGTACTGGTATGTGAAGAAGTTTCTTGCACACAAGATTGCCTTCGAAGCAACGGTCGGAGCACCCGGCCAGATTAAAGTTGTTCCTTTTGTGAACAGCGCAGATAAGGATCTGAAAGATCTCGCCCGCGAGGTATCTGTCGACGAGCTTGAGCTGATGAATTACAATAAGTGGGCGAAGAGAGGGACTATTCCTGGCGACAGGCAATATACCGTGCTCATCCCAATGAAGGGTGACGGCGTGCCTCCGGAGCTGCCTTCACAGCCTGTGGCGTCAACGGTTGCCGTACCTGCTACTACAACAGCTGCCAAGACTGCAACGGTATCGGCACTGAAAGGGCGTACAAAGATAAATGGCATCTCTGCCATCCGGCCTGAGCCAAATGAAACCGCTGCGGCACTGGCAACACGCGCTGGAGTGGAGCTTAATGACTTTGTAAAGTGGAATGATATCTCCAGCCGGGATCAGCTTCAGCAGGATACTTATTACTTACTGGGAAAGAAACGGGCCCGTGCGTCTGTTAACTATCATACGGCATTGGCAGGGGATGATCTTTGGAAAGTTAGCCAGCGATACGGAGTTCAGCTTCGGAAGCTCAAGCGCTACAACAGAATGTCGGGCAACGATGAATTGACTGCAGGAACTACCGTGTGGCTATCATCAATGAAGCCTAAGAACGCGCCGGCTACTTCGGTGGCAAAGGGCCCGGTTGCTCAGGTTGAAGATGAGAACAGTTTTGCATGGACAGTTGATCCTGCCTCAACAAGTGGAGCAGTAGCGGCGGGAGTTGCAACGGGGACGGCAGTGAAAGGCGGATCAAACGAGCAGAAGCTGGCGAATTCAAAAATGGATAATGCTCCAGCTGAAAAAACGACAAGTTCATCTGCCCAGGTTGCGACACTAGAGGAGACTGCAGTCACTGAAGGTTTAGCAGAGCAGAAGGGCCTTGAAGAAGATCAAACACCTAACGCAACTTCTACAGGCGAGCCAGAGACGAGCACCACGAGTACCACGGGCAGTGGGACTTTGGCGGGCGATGCTCCGAGCAGCACTACACAGCGTGTTGATACTCCAGGTACGGCTCCCACAGTAACAAAGGAGACCACGACGGTCGCGACAACCGGATCAGTGGCTGGGGCAACCACGGCAGGAGCGCCGCTCATCCCTCCCGGATCTGAGCAAAATACAGTTGTTACAACAACAGTGACCCCCCTGAATTCCGTGGAGGAGGCGAAGACTTCGCCGGGCCCGATGACAAAAGGGAAGGAAACGCACACGGTAAAAACCGGGGAGACGCTCTATGGAATTTCGCATGAATATGGAGTGGCGGTGATGGATCTGGTTGAATGGAATGGGCTTGTTTTGCAGGAGGGAATCAAACCTGGCCAGGTATTAAAGCTTCGATCGCCTGAGGACCAGGCCACTGCGAGTGTGGCAGTCGCCAATGAGACTACAATTGAGCACATCGTTCGATCGACAGATACCCTGTATAGCGTGGCCCGTAAGTACAACGTAACCATTAAGGAGCTGATGGACTGGAATCACAAGAAGGATTTCAACCTTGCGATAGGGGAGAAACTAATCGTGAAGGGTCGCTGACGTCTCGAATTCGGCTTTTTGCCCAAAATTATTGCATCACGGGGGTGATTTTTGTTTTTTGCATGCAGGATTTTGCGGCAAAAGAATATTTTTGTGGCTTAGTGTGCGCTGTTGCAAGCGTACTTTCATCACTTATTAATGCAAACTGATACAAAAGCAATAGACCTCGTCATGCTTGTGGATGATAATGACACTGATAATTTTATCAGTAAGCGGATCATCGAAATCACAAAGTTCGCGAAGCGCGTGGAGGTTAAGGGTTCTGGTAAGGCGGCGTTGGATTATCTTCGGGAGAACCAAAATGACTCCGACAATTTGCCCAGTCTTATTTTTCTCGACATCAACATGCCTATCGTCGATGGGTTCGTGTTTCTCTATGAGTTCGAGAAGTTCAATGAGATCGTGCGTAACAAGTGCAAGGTGATCATCCTGTCGAGCTCTGACAACAAGCGTGACATTGACAAAATCGTCAACAACAACCACGTTATCAAATTTATTACCAAGCCATTAACTGAGGTGGCGCTTGACGAGATCAAGCTGAACAACATTTAACTTTCATTGTTAGGTTTTTTGACCGTATTTTCGTTCAAACATATATCGTTTGTCGAAAACCTAGCAACATGAAAAAGATCCTCAACCTCTTAGCTATTGCTTTGATCGTGCTGCCCATGATGGCGCAGGCACAGATCGTCAAACCTGACACACTTACTCACTGGAAGAAGAAACTGCTGTTTAACTTTAATATAAATCAGGCAGCCTTTTCTGACAACTGGACCGGTGGGGGTACCAACTCGCTTGGATTGAATGCGCGCATCAACTATTTATTGAACTACGCGCATGGAAAGAACTCCTGGGACAACCAGATTGACCTCCTGTATGGCTTCGTGAATAACTCGGGACAGGGATTCAGGAAGACGTTAGACCGTATCTTCATCGATACCAAGTACGGCTATAAGATCGGTAAGCACTGGTCGGTATTTACGTCGCTTAATTTTCTCTCACAGTTTGCACCTGGTTATCGGTATGATAAGGATGCGAATGGGGTCGAGCAGGCAGTGCTGATTTCAGATTTTCTTGCACCGGGGTACATCACTTCAGCGTGGGGTCTTGAATATAAGCCCGTTGATTTCTTCAGCGTACGTCTGGCGCCATTTGCGCCCAGACTCACCGTTGTACAGGACCCTGAACGCTTTGTACCCGCTGTGGATCCGGTAAAACCTTATGGTGTCACTCCTCCCGACGAAACAAGATGGGAGTGGCTGGCCTTCCAGTTGCAGGCCGACTTTAACAAGGACATAGCCGAGAACATTAACCTGAAGTGGCGCTACCTCATGTACGCCAACTATGAAACGCTTGAGCTGAAAACCATTGACCACCGCCTCGAACTTATGTTGAATGCAAAGGTGAACCGGTTTATTACTGTCGGACTTGGTGGCATCCTGGTATACGACTACGACCAGGACCCAGGGGCGCAGGTGAGTCAGGTGTTTAACTTTGGCTTTGCCTACACATTCCAGAATTTTGAGGAACCGAAATAAAATTAAGAATTAAGAATTAAGAGTTAAGAATTAGCAGGCGGCCTTCGGCCGTTGAATGCCACGACCGAAGGTCGTGACCTTGCGGCGTAGCCGGCGGCTAATTCTTAACTCTTAATTCTTAATTCTTAATTTCTCATTTTCCAGCACAAACCATAACCCCCTCTTCACTCTATGAGTAAGGAAGCGTTCATTGAGGCGATAAACAAATCGTATTCTACCAGTCTGCCTACCATTTATTTGGGGGCGGGCGTGTATCAGGGGGAGATTGTGGCTGACGCGAAAGTCAATTTGCCGCTGCGCATGATGAATCGTCATGGATTGGTAACGGGGGCGACAGGGTCCGGAAAAACCAGAACCCTTCAGCTCATGGCTGAACAGCTTTCCGCTGCCGGTGTTTCCGTTTTTATGCCTGACATGAAGGGCGATCTCTCAGGGATGGCCAAACAGGGAACTGCGAACGACAAGATCAATGAACGCGCTGTGGCCCTGGGAATATCGTTCAGGCCAGCAGCGTTTCCTGTTGAGCTTTACTCATTAAGTGGGAAGGTCGGGGCTCAGATGAGGGCAACAGTAACGGAGTTTGGTCCGGTCTTGCTGGGAAAAATCCTTGAACTGAATGATACGCAGACGGGAGTTCTAAACATTCTTTTCAAGTATGCCGACGACAAGAAGTTGCCGGTCGTTGATTTCAACGATCTGAAGAAGTTGCTGAACTATCTAACGGAGGGGCCGGGCGCAGCAGAGATTAAGGGTGACTATGGCAAGATATCTCCGGCAACATCATCGACTATTCTCAGAAAGATTGTCTCATTGGAACAGCAGGGTGTTGACAGGATATTCGGTGAGCCATCGTTCGACATTGAAGATCTCTTTCAGAAGGTTGATGGCCAGGGTGTGATCAGCATTCTCAATGTATCGGATGTTCAGAATCAACCCGCGATCTTTTCGACATTCATGCTCTCACTGCTTGCTGAGATCTATCAGACTATGCCCGAAGCAGGAGATCTCGATAAGCCGAAGCTCGTGTTCTTTATTGATGAGGCGCACCTTTTATTTAATGATGCTCCCAAGGCGTTCATGGACCAGATCGAGCAGGTCATCAGACTTATTCGCTCTAAAGGTGTGGGCGTTTTCTTCTGCACGCAGATCACGCAGGATGTATCGCCAGCCATTCTTGCCCAACTCGGTAACCGGGTTCAGCATGTGATCCGGGCCTTCACACCGAATGATGTGAAAGCATTGAAAGAGACAGTGAAGACTTTTCCCCGCTCCGAATTTTATGACATGGAGCAGCAATTCACTCAGCTGGGTACTGGGCAGGCCTTCATCACGGTACTCAATGAAAAAGGGATCCCTACCGCTACCGTTGTAACGCATCTGTCGCCTCCATGTTCACTGATGGGTCCATTGCCCGAGGGTGAGTATCAGCAACAGCTAAACGCATCGGATGCTTATCGGAAATACAAAGACTCGGAAGATCCGCAGAGTGCATTCGAGATCCTGACGGAGCGAATGAAAAACGACGCCGCGCGTGCTGAGGATCAGAAGGAAGTAAAGCGTACGACGAAAGGAAAGCAGGAGAAATCTACATTCGAGGAGGTAATTAATTCGCCGGTAGCCAAACAGATGGGGCGGGAGTTGGTGAGAGGAGTTTTTGGTGTGCTATTTGGAACGGGGAGGAGGAGGAAGGGACTTTTTTAATTGATAATTGACAATTGATAATTGATAATTAGAACCGGCTTCGGCGACCGTATTTTTATGCAATCGGCCGGGACTGGGGAAGTGTGGGAAAAGTGCGGCAGGAGATTGGGAAAGTCCGGTAAGAGAGCGTTGGTAGAGCGTAGCGAGTGCGTTGTGAGTGCGTTGTTAGAGCGATGAAAGTGCGTTGTTAGAGCGAAGAAACAGCGTCGGGAGAGCGGTGAAACAGCGGTAATACCAGGGAAAAGTCTTACCTCTGGTAAGTCTCTGGTAAGTCTCTGATAAGTCGGCCGCTGTTTGCAGACGTGGACGTTTACTAAAATTGAAATCCTTGAATCGGATCAGAGGCTCGTCGGAATAGGAAAGTACACAGAAATCAGGCCTGGCCATTATCTGAAAAGTGGCAGCGACAGCGATGTAACCGATACTTAAAAATCCGTATCTAATCCCAACCGATCCTTGAACTCTTTCAGGATGGGTATCTTGCCCTGCAGGTATTCGAACTTGTCGCGAGGGGTGTAGATCATCTTCTTTTCATCAGCTGCGCGAATGACTCCGGTAACCTGGATAAGATCGTTCTTTAGCTTTGTACGCAGGAACCCGATCAGGTCGGCTTTAAATCCATTCAGCATCGTTTCCTGTACAGGACTAAGCAGATGAAGTTCAATCCGCGTTCCGGAAAGATCGAAGGGCTGAGACAACAAATGATATTCGGCCTGAAGCGCACGTCTGGTGACGGCGAATTCTTCCCAGGCCGCATGCAGCATCTCAAGGGTGAAAGGTTCTGTGTGTTCCGGGCCAGCTGCCTGCGCTGCTACAGCAGCTTCTTTCTTAGGTTCGATTTTCAGAAGGGAACCGACATTGATTGTCGTTCGTGGCGTAGCACGTACCGGCTTTTTTTCTTCTGCCTGTGGGGCAACAGTTGGTGTGGGCGCGGGGCCAGACGCGTTCACAGGACCGGACGAGTTTGCAACGGGTTGGCTGGCTGCTTGTTTGGAAGGCTGACCGCTGTCAGGAATAGTTCGTTGTTCTCCAGCGTTGGCAGGAGCATCAGCGGCACCGTTGGCGGTTGTATTACCCGGGTCGCCGGATGTTACACTAATTTTTTTTTTAACGACACTTCCGCGTGTCCCAGAGAATCGGCCTGAACGACGGCATTAACGTGGGCCATCTTCATCATTGCAAGCTCCACGGATAAACGAGGGTTCTTGCTGGTCTTGTAGTTGATGTCGCACTGACTGGCAATATTCAACCAGCTCAGCAGCAGCGATGGTGAAGTAGCTCGGGCCTGTACCGCGTATTTCTTACGGACAGAATCAGGAACCTCCATTAGATTGGTTGTGCGGGCATCCTGAGACACCAGGAGATTTCGCAAGTGTTCTGCAAGACCGACGATGAAATTGTGCCCGTCGAAACCCTTGCGAAGGATCTCATCAAAGATCACCAGTGGCTGCGTGTGATTTTCAGTGAGCAACGTATCCACTACCTGAAAGTAATAGTCGTAGTCAAGGATGTGGAGGTTGTTCAGTGTAGACTTGAACGTGACGCCCTTTCCTGACGAATACGTTACCATCAGGTCAAATATCGACAGGGCATCGCGCAACGCGCCATCTGCCTTTTGAGCAATCAGGTGCAACGCTTCATCTTCAGCCGGAATGGCTTCACGGCTTGCGATCTTTTTCAGGTGATTCGCAATGTCGCTGATCTGGATCCTGTTGAAATCGAATATCTGGCAGCGCGACAGAATGGTGGGAATCACCTTGTGCTTTTCCGTTGTAGCCAGAATGAAAATGGCGTAGGAGGGCGGTTCTTCCAACGTCTTCAGAAAGGCGTTGAAGGCCGCATTCGAAAGCATGTGCACCTCGTCGATGATATACACCTTGTATTTACCGAACTGAGGTGGATAACGAACCTGATCGATCAGGTTGCGGATGTCTTCGACTGAGTTGTTTGAGGCAGCATCGAGTTCGAAGATGTTGAGGGCATTGGTTTCCGTCTTTTCTTCGAATCCGTTGATCAGCCGCGCGACGATGCGGGCGCATGTTGTTTTACCCACCCCACGAGGACCGCAAAACAGCAGTGCCTGCGCGAGTTTGTTGTTGTCGATGGCGTTCTTGAGCGTTGTTGTAATGTGCTCCTGGCCCACCACCTCATCAAAACCCGACGGCCGGTACTTCCTCGCAGAAACAACAAAATTCTCCATCGGGTGCAAGATAAAATGCCCGGCACAATTCGCAATGTTTCCAAAGGCTATGATCCGTTATTCACGATCATTTATTAACACATACTTGCTTCTGTTTCGGTTGAAAAGGAGGATTGTGACAAGCTAGTTTACAGGAGTTTAAGAAGTCATCCGATCAGTTAAAAGGTCGGCGGGTAAACAGGTAAGAAAATCTGGATTTTTTCAAGAAGAATGCGGATTCGCTATTTAAGTATTGATATTTGGACTCTATCATCAGAACAGGTGCCCCTTCATGAGGTTAACCACACAGGTAGTAAAATGGGATGCAATCGTTCCTGGCTGGAATCGATCATTTATTTTGTAATAATGCAAAGCCAATTTTGAAGATGGTCTGGCAACCCTTACTGGAAGTTCTGTATGTACTCTTGTTGACTGCTGTATGCGGAAGAATCATCTACGACACAAACAACACAGCAAAGACATTAGCGTATCTGCTGCTTGTAGTCTTTGTTCCTGTAGGCGGAATGGTATTTTATTTCTTTTTCGGCATCAACTATCGCAAAAGGACCCTATATAACAAGAAGATCGTCGATGACTATGATCTGTGGCAGCGCGTAAAAAAGGAGATGTATGAAAGATCAGTCGTGGCCTATCAGCAGGCGACTGATGCTGATCGACCCGATAAAAGACTCGTCCGATATCTGGTAAAGGAGATGAGTCCGCTCACGGCAGGCAACGCAGTTACTTTATTAACCAACGGCGAAGAGAAATTTCCCGCCGTGTTAAATGCCCTTGAGGCGGCACGTGAGCACATTCACATTGAGTACTATATCTATGAAAATGACAACATCGGCAGAGCCATCAAAGAGGTACTCATCCGGAAAGCGGGTGAAGGGGTAAAGATCCGGTTCATCTATGATGATTTTGGAAGCCGTTCAATACGCCACAGTATAGCCAAACAGTTGCGTGCTGCCGGTGTCGAAACGTTCCCATTCTTCAGGATCACATTTATGGCGCTAGCAAGTCGTCTCAACTACAGAAATCATCGGAAGATCATTATTGTTGACGGAGAGAAGGGTTTCGTTGGGGGGATAAATGTGAGTGATCGCTATATTAACAACGGGGGGCAACGAGGTAGCTACTGGCGGGATACGCACCTGATGATCGAAGGACCGGGAGTGGCTTATCTTCAATACCTGTTTATCGGGGACTGGAATTTTTGTTCCGGACAAAAGATACAGAACGTCAGGCAATATTTTCCCGACTATAAACTTGTTGAAAGGCCCGGCGACAAAGTCGTGCAGATTGCTGCGAGCGGACCTGATTCAGCTCATCCAACGATACTTTACTCACTTCTGTTTGCCCTCCATCAGGCAGAAGATGAGATACTGATCACAACGCCTTATCTCATCCCTGACCAAAGTATAATGGACGCGATTGTCGTCGCAGCGCTGGGTGGTGTCACCGTAAAGGTTCTTGTACCGGCAATTACCGACTCCAAACTCGTTGGTTGGGCTGCACGTTCTTACTACGAATCATTGCTCTCAGCAGGGGTTAAGTTATATGCATATCAGAAGGGCTTCATCCATGCAAAGACTATGGTTGTTGATCGGAAGCTGGCCATTGTGGGGACGGCCAACATGGATTATCGCAGCTTCGACCTCAACTTCGAAGTGAATGCACTCGTTTATGATACTTCGCTTGCGACGAGTCTGGCCACCGTTTTCGAAAACGACCTAAATGACGCCACCGAGATTGATCCAACGGAGTGGGTGAGACGCTCGATTTCCAGCAGGCTGCCGGAGAAGATTGCCCGGCTTGTTTCGCCACTTTTGTAGCCTTGTTGCGCTGAAGATTGTATGAGGGAGGCAGGCATAACTCCGCATGAACTTTTTTAGCCGTATATTTGTAAGATATCGTGCATTGAAAGTGCCGATTTATGGCTCCAGCCAGGACGTGGCTGAAGTTACCGGGGCCGACCGGTTTTGACAGGATGTATAAAAACGTAAGTAAGCATGCAGGCTCATGGGATGAGAGCCTTGAAAGATAGTTCCACAACATACTTGGCGAGTCTAACTACGCCATGGCTGCTTAATTTATCCGATAGGATAAGTTAGCCTCGTCCCGATTAGATTCGGGAAAGCCATCATCGCACAACGTTGTCATTTTGCAGGCGTTGAATCGCGGTGTCGTAATGCAGAATTGCGTCGCGTGATGTTGCTAAGCGCGACTAAGACCAGTAACTAAGGTCCGGTTTAGGCTGTCGTTTGCCTTGCCGTTCCCTACAATTTAAATACGACTAAGCATGTAGAAGGTACGGTGTTATCTTCTCTGGACGAGAGTTCGATTCTCTCCGGCTCCACCGATCCATTTGGTGATATGTTGATCCCGCCTTTGGCTGGACAGGTTTGTTGATTGGTCTGGCTGCCGAGGGCAGCGGATATGTAAGTTAATCAGATAGCTGCTCCGGTTATTGGATCATTTGCTTGATCAATTCAATAGGAAGAACCTTGAGCCTGGACTTTGTCCGGGCTTTTTGTTTACGGAGGTTTTGAGTTTTGGGCTCTTGTGGACAAGCCCTTTTGTGATGAACGCCGATGTAACAATACCCCCCGAGGCTAACTGGAAAATGAATGTATTATAACAATGAGTTCGTTGGGTTCGAAGTTTTCATACCGTTCTGTCCATAATAAAACTGACAAATCCTTCGCGATACTTGTCGTTCGCTGGAATTCTGACCACACCGACAACTGCTGTTCTGTCTTCGAACCGAACGAACTATTGGTTCTCAAACTGCAATCCCAAGGTTTGTCAATAGGCCAAATATTCCAGATGAACAGGTGGATACGATCAATAAGAACGACAAGCAAAAGAGAGAAGATTGGCGTATGCCTTAGAATCACACCAGGCCACGCTTGATCGCCTCTTTAACAAGACTAACAGCATTTTTGGCGCCCAATTTCTGCGACAGGTTCGATCGGTGCGTTTCAACGGTGCGCAGGCTAAGGAATAATTTATCAGCAATTTCCTGGTTGGTATTCTCTTCTCCAATGAGCTTCAGTACTTCGCGTTCACGTTTGGTCAGTGGTATTTCGTACATCGACCTGCGTTCACCCGTGAGTGATTCATCAAGGATTTGTTTCTGCAGGAACTCGTCAACATAACGTTCTCCGCGGCTTACTGAAGTGACTGCGTCAATGAGAACGTCTCTTGCAGCGTTTTTTAACAGGTAACCCAGCGCACCTTTCCGCAGCATTTGTTTCACAAAGTGAGTGTCATCAAAGCTACTGAAAGCCAGTATTCGAACTGAATTGTCTGTTTTCAATATTCTGGTACATAGCTCTATGCCGTTGATCTCCGGCATCTGAATGTCAACGAGGGCAACGTCCACTTCATGATTTTGCAAATGCGACAGAAGCTCGTCTTGTTGAGTTGTTGCGAGTACGATCGAAATGCCCGGGTAGCCATTGAACATGGCTTGCAGACCATCTAATACTACCTGGTGGTCATCAATGATCGCTAATCTAATCGAATTCATTAATGGAGTTTTTTATGCCTTCAGTACGGATCTCCGTACAACTACGGAGTTTCATAAACGGGTAGAAGTGCGGATTTCCAGCCAATGACCTAACCATACTTTTGCATCACCTAATTGATCACCAAACCTATCGAGCCATTGAGAAGTGGCGCGTCACCTCTCGGTCTGGGCTCGGAATGAAACATCTAAGTTTTAAAAATTGTTTATGCAAATCCTGAAAAAATCAATCGTACTAGTTCTTTTTATTGGTTTTGTGATGAGCTCATGCTCAGATGACCCAGAACCCTCCCCAATCACGCTCGATGCCAACGCTGGGCCAGACCAAAGGGTGAATATTGGCAAAACTGTTACCCTGGATGGCACCGCCTCCAAAGGTAATCAAAATAGCACTTTCACGTATTTGTGGACGGTGGTTAGAAAGCCGCTTCAAAGTGAAGCAATATTAGTGTCAAGTGATCAGGCGCGTCCGGTATTATCGCCCGATATGCCTGGAGAATATGAGATTGAGTTAACCATTACCGATGAAACCGGTGTCGACAAGGATCGGGTTCTGGTTACCGTAGAACATAATCCAACTGTGTTAACGCACATTACCACGGCTACCGTACTGGAGGATGTTATCGTTAATTCCGCCCTGGCTGACTATTGGGTGAATGAAGATCTGGCCGTAGATGCATCTCTTACGATCAAACCGGGCGTCGTCATCGGGTTTGCTGAAGATGCCATGCTGGCGGTGAACACGGACGGATCGATAGTTGCTTTGGGCCAAAGCTCCAATAAAGTAACCTTCACTGGCAAGATAAACCAGAAAGGCTACTGGCGGGGTATCATCATCTACTCCAACAACAGCAGTAACAAAATGCTTAATGTTGATATCCTAAACGCGGGAAGCAAAATTATGCTCAGTAACGTTTCCGCTGCTCTTACGTTGACGCAAGATGCTCGCCTTGACATTCAGCAGACAAAAATCTCTGACAGCAAGGGATATGGAATCAATTTCATGGCAGGGTCAATTATCACCGGATTTTCGATGAACAAGTTTGACAATAACGACGAAGCGCCTGTTTTGATGACAGCCAATCACGCAGCGAGAATGGATCGCGAATCTTCTTTTTCAAATGGCAACGGTCGTAACGCAATTGAAATCACCTATTCGGCTTTAACCGGAAATGGCGAAGTGACGTGGACAGACTTTAGCGATAAAACCCCATATCGCTTCCTGAGTACTGTTTCCATCAATGCAGGCCTGAAGCTTAACCCAGGTGTGATTATCGAAGTTGCTCCCGACAATTACGTTGATATCGATGGAGGGTACATCAATGCGATCGGCACAACTGACAAGAAGATTGTGTTTACAGGCGTAGACAAAACAGCCAGCTCATGGACAGGTATTATACTCTATTCACGCAGCAATATGAATGTGATGAAGCATGTAAAAATACAGTATGCTGGAAACAAGGTCCTTCTGTCAGATATTCAAACCAGTATCGCGCTCACCGGTACGGCCAGTTTGTTGATGGAGGAATCTGAGATCAGCAATAGTGGGGGGTATGCACTGACATTGGTTGATGAGGGCGCCACCATAAACAGCAATTTCAAGACAGTCAATACGTTTGCCAACAATGTGCTGGAACCTGTTTTCTATAATTATTGATTTGCGGGTTGATTAATGGGTAAGGGTGCTCTTTTCGGGCACCTTTTTTCATTCTCAAATGAGTTACATTGCTGGTTCATGTTCTCTTAAGTCAGTCCAGGTATGTCGCAGAATGTTCAGTTTGCTTTCTTTTTGGCCCTCGTAAGTGCATTTCCTCCTGGCAGGATTTTGGCGCAACAAAATGTCTTATTATCTGACAGTGTGCAGGTAATTGCTCTGCTCGACTCGGCTTATGCACTTGAGTTGGTTGATAGCGATGTAGCGTTGCAGCTGTATCGCGAGGCCAGCCGGCTGGGTCAGGCCAGCGGTTATGTACTTGGGCAGGCCAAAGCCATACACTACAGCGGCATCGTTCATTCTGAACACGGGCGGTATGATCAAGCCTCGAAAGCCTATTACGATGCACTTGATCTTTACCGAAAAATAAGAAACACAAAAGGTGTAGGCGCTTGCTATGTAAATATCGGGAACCTTCACAAATATCAGGGCAGACTGGACAGCGCGCTGGTCTATTACCAACATGCGCTGAGTACGTTGGAGTCTACCTCGCATAAACAAGCACTTGCAAAACTCTATGCGAACACGGGCAATGTATTTCAGGGGTTGAAGCAATACGAAAAAGCATTGGACTACAATAGAAAATCTGAGACACTCGCTCGGCAAATACGTGATTCGTCCAGTTGGTGTGCCGCCCTTGTCAACCAGGGCACGGTGTGGAACGAGATGAAGCAGTATGAGAAAGCAATGGATTTTCATATGCGTGCCTTTCAATTGGCCAGTAAAATTGATGATGTGTATTGCCTCCAACTGGCTTCGATTAATCTGGCGGACTTATATAAAACACAAGGTGATTTTAGCAGCGCGATTTCTTATGGATTGAAAAGCGTTCGATACGCACAACAGATCAACGCACCATTTGATGTGGCAGATATTAAAAAGCGTGTTGGTGATTTATACCAGGGCGAAAAGAAGTATGATTTGGCCAAAGCTTATTATAGCGAAGCATTCGACGACGCACGGCAGATAGGGGCAAAAGAAATCGTCGAGAGCGCCGCGCGGGCATTGCACCAACTCTATGCCGCACAAGGCGATTACAAGAACGCATATCATTTTCAGTCGTTGTCTGGGTTATATGGCGATAGTATTCTGGGCGAAAAGCAAATGAAAACTATCCACGAACTCGACATCAGGTACCAATCGGAAAAAAAGGATAAGGAACTTGCCCACAGTGAACTTCAATTGCAAGAGAGCAGACAACAAACCATCTACATCGCAGCCGTCGCCACGATTGCCTTGCTTTTTGCTGGATTGTTATTTGTGAATTATCGTAACAAGAAAAAACTTCATATGCAACGTCTCCAGCTTGCGGAACGGGAAAAGGAAAAGCACGTTGTAGAAGCCATGATGCAGGGTGAAGAAAAGGAACGCATGCGCGTGGCACGCAGTCTTCATGATGAAGTGGCCGGAATCCTGGCGGCCGTTAAGATGAATCTGGATGCTCCAGCCATACACGCGCACGTAATCAATCACCATCCCGAATATGCAAAAGCCATGTCGTTGCTTGATGAAGCTTCGGTAACCGTAAGAGGAATGGCCCACAACCTGCTACCTGACATTCTGATCCACCATGGCCTTGATCGCGCCTTGCAACGCTATTGTCAGGTAATGGGAGGGAAGAACCTGGTTACAATTCAATACGATTCATGGGGTAATGCCACACGCTATGACCCGCAATTCGAACTTGCGATTTATCGGATCGTGCAAGAGCTACTCAATAATATCATCAGGCATGCACACGCCACGGAAGCACTGGTACAAGTTAGCTACGACAATGAAACGCTTTCCATAACCGTGGAAGACAACGGTGTGGGAATGGAGTTATTGGGAAACACTACGTTGCAAACGCAGGGGAATGCTTTGACAAGTCTTTATACACGCGTTAAATACCTTTACGGAAAGATGGACATCTCCACTGAACCCGGGGCAGGTACGAGCATACACCTCGAGTTTTATACTTTTCAGTTTAGGGAGCAGGGCATGAAAACTCAATCTCACAAAGAGCCGTAGCCGCGGTAAGGAACGGAGAACAGGGGTGGTCCACTAAAACGCAAAGGCACCAGATGCGCAAGAATCGTCTTTTCACGCTATCAGATCACATTAACGGATCGCTTGTTCAGCGAATGCCTAAATGTTTTTGAACATCATCACGATATGATTTACTAACCGGAATTTCTTTTTTGTTTATCAACCTGATAGTCATACCGCGAGAACCAGTTTCTACGGTGCTAACCTGATCAATGTTAACGATGAACGATTTATGCGTTCTGATAAAACTCCTCACAGGTAAAAGTTGTTCCATGGCTTTCATGCTCTCGCGTATGACGGCGAGCTTGTCGCCATAGTAAACGCGAATGACGTAATCGTCGGCTTCGACATGGCTGATTTCCTTCCATGGAATGAAAAGAACTTTGCCTCCCGTTTTTACGATAAGCTTGTCGGATTCAGTTCTGGAGTAGCTGCTATCGAAAAGTTTGTCATTGTTATCCAATGCAGTCGATGCGATTAGGTTGCGCAACGCCTCCATCCTTTTGGCGCTTTCTTTATTCCGAACGATTTCCTTTGCACGTTCCAGGCTTCTAAAGAACCGCTCATCGCTAAATGGCTTTAGTAAATAGTCGAGTGCAAAATTTTCAAACGCCTGAATTGCGTATTGATCGTAAGCTGTGATGAAGATAATCTGTGGGATATGTTCTTTAATGTTGTTTATTACGTCAAACCCATTTACACCGGGCATTTGAATGTCAAGTAGAAGGATGTCGGGTTTATGTTCGTTTATCGCCTGGATCGCTTCCAAACCATTTGAACAGGCTTGAAGAATCTCAATGGAGTGATCCGGTGCAAGTAAGGTTGTTAATCCCTCACGTGCCGCAGGTTCATCGTCCGTTATGATAACCTTAAACTTATTCATGATTTTATTTCAATCTTTGAAATAACCCATCCGTTTTCTTCGCTGAGACTATGCTCAGCATTTTTTCCGAAAGAAATACGCAAGCGCTCCTTAACATTCTTCAACCCGATTCCTTCCCTGATATTGGATTTCAGTCTACCTGTATTTTTAATCTGGATACAAAGGGTCGTGTCTGCGATAGCCGCATGAACATGAAATGATTGCCTTTCCGAAAGGCTGTCCATTAGCCCATGTTTGAATGCATTTTCAATCAATGGTTGAAGGATCAAGGCAGGTACTTTGCTCTCGCCGGCGGTGGCATCAACAGTTAGTTTCACTTCCAGGCGATCAGCAAAACGCATCCGTTCAATGTTCAACAATTGTTCGCACAGTTTTATTTCCTCACGGAGTGGTACCAGATCATGGTTCCGGTTTTGCAATGATGAACGAAAGAGATCAGCTACCATCGCGAGCATGTTGTTTGCCTCGGTAGAGCGGCCTGTGCGGATCATCATCGCGATCGTATTGAATGTGTTGAAAAGAAAATGTGGATTCACCTGCATGCGGAGCATTTGCATTTGTGCCTGTGTGAGCTCCTCTCTGAGTTTCGATTCACGCTGCAACTGCGACTGATGCTGCTGAAAGAACCTCCAGGCACTGAATCCAACAAGCATAACCACGCTAACGACCCAAGTAATCAGAGGTGATAACAGCAGTGATCGCTGGATACGGGTTGACCATTCGTCGGGACTAAAATTCAAATGTGATGGCGTGAAGAGGATCAGCAAAGAGAATAGTATGGTCGATAACAAGCTGATGGCAATCGCAATGACGATCGAGTAGAGAAACCATGTGCCAAAAGAGCCGGGCGGCCTGCTACTTAAACGCCGGAAGACAGGAACGGTAATCAATGTCAGGCTTACGTGTAAGGCTTCGAGTGATGCTGTATAGGCTGGCCAGTTCAGCGTTGCCTGATCAAAGAGGTTCGTGAAATAGCGATGAAGGATAAAGACAAGGGCACTTACCTGCCAAAACAGAAAACTGGCTGTCCAGCTATTCTTGCGGAATGTATCAAAAGACAGATTCAATTGCTCTTAATTGGTGTTTACACGTCGTTGTTCTTCGTCTTGAGCAATCCGTCTGTGCGTAGACTTGCCTGACATTCCAAAATTATAGGCAAAGTTAAGTCTAACGATACGCGTTTCAAAACGATTGTCCATAACCAGATCAAGTCCCGGGTATTCGAGGTTATTGATCATTTGCGTGGTGCTAAACATGTCGTTCGCGCTCAGTCTTAGCGTTGCCTTTTTTTTCATGAACGTCTTTTGTAAACCCAAATTTAAGGTTCCGTATGCCCGGGTCTGAAACAAGCCTGAAACATTCGGTGCATTGTATATGGCTACGATCTCCCCGGTAAGGCCCCAGGGGAGCAGTATTGTCTGAATGATATTCACCAGACCGCTGAATGCCGCAATGGTCGCAGTGTTGTCGCGGAATTGTGTGGAGTATTGATTAAAAAACGCGTTGATACTAACGTTCGCGGTCCATTTCGGAGACAGCGTTATCGGCGCTACAACAGAAAGGTTATAATTGTAACAGTGATCGAAATTTAAGCGTGTGGCATATCCGGAGGTGTTGTCGGAGTCAAGCAAGATCAGAAAAGCCATGTATTGACTTGTATTGCTATAGCCTAGATTCACCGTATAAGTTTTTGCAAATGTTTGTGAGAATTGAACCGCATGGGTGAACTGCGGAAGTAAGTTCGGATTGCCGCGCTGTCCGCTAAAGGGATCGATATAGAATACGAATGGATACAAGTCGTTGTATGCCGGCCGATCTATCCGATAACTGTAAGACAGGCCAATCCGGTAGCTCTCAGTAACATTTTTGAAAGTATTAAAGGTTGGGAAAATCTTGAAGTAGTTTCTCGAAATGGATTGACCCTTCAAGACTGAAACTCCGTCGTATGAAGTGCTCTCGGCGCGCAGACCCAATTGCGTTTGAAAACCAGCGACACTACTTTTTAGATTTGCGTAGGCCGCCGTGATTATTTCTGTATAGTCGAAGTCATTACTTCTTGCCGTGTCCAGCGTAAATTTACCCGACTGGTTGTTTCGATATGTGACGTCGCTGCGTGTTTTTACCTCACTGACTTTCATGCCAATCTCGAATGTTGTTTTAGTATTGACCGGAAACGTATAATCAAGTCGTGCAGCAATAACGTTAAACGCGGTGGGTTGTGTGCTGGTGATATTATATTGATCGGCAGCAAGTACGTCTTGTTTTTCTACGGAAATATCATCTCCAAGATCAAATGAATAGATGGAGTAGTCTGCGTCGAACGTAAGTTCCTGTCCTTGTTTCTTGAAAAGGTGCTTGAAGCCAAGCGCGGCGGTTTGGTATCGCCAGTTGTAATATTGCAGATCGGAAACAGTGAACGTCGAGTCAGGCTCGCCACTTTCCGAGCTGCCAATGTTCGTAACTGTCAGTGCATCGCTATCCCGGTTGTTGACACTGCCTGTAGTGGAGATCGTGATGGAATTTTTTTCGTTCCACTGCCATTCAGTGCCGAAGTGCCAGGAGCGCGTAGTAAGGCGTTGGACCCTTTTCGTGTATAGATCGAAGTATGTTGGCGCCCCGTTCGGATAGGAACTTCTATCCATAGTCACGTCGGAGAATCTTTTGTTGAAATTGTAGTTAGCGGATAAAAAGTATACCCATTTTTTGGTGCGATAGTTCAAGTTTACATCCGCGGGAATTTTTGGGTATCGGCCAATTCCTATTCCCATTTGTGCGGAGCCATTGAATCCCGTCAGCATTTTTTTTTTGCTCTTGATATTGATCACACCGGAACTTCCCGCAGCATCAAATCGCGCACCTGGATTGGTAATGATCTCTATCGACGCAATGTTGCTGGCATTCATGGACCTTAGTAGGGCAGCGAGCTCTGAAGGCTGAAGGTAAGTTACTTTATCGTCCAGAAGGATGGTAATCCCAGATTTCCCATTCAAACTGATTTGGTCATTTTGATCAACGGAAACCCCTGGCGCCTGGACCAGCAACTCAATGGCACTACCTGAAGAGCCGATCACTGTATTCGATACATTCAAAATAAGTTTTCCATCCTCCTGCACAACGGTTGGTCGCTGCCCCTGTATTGTCACTTCCTTTAGCAACTTTGTTTTTTCGGAAAGAACGATCGGTTCGATAGTAATGGATTTCGTACCGAGTGCAATCGCGCAGCCCTTGAATGTCTCATAGCCCACAAATTGAACCTGCACGTAGTACCGGCCGGGTAATACTTCAGTAAACTGAAATTCACCCTTTTCGCCGGACGTAGTACCCTGGAGTAATGTTGAATCGGACACATGTTTCAGCAGTACTGTTGCAAAAGATACCACATCATTTTTCGCATCTATGACGTGCCCCTCGATCGTCAACCTGGATTGTGCACAAAGACACGTACTGAGGAGAGCTAACATTAGACCAAGACAAGACAATAGTTTGCGCATGTTGTGTTATTATTGAAAACATCGCAATCCTATAATTTATCTAAAGGCGAAACCGAAAAATGCAGTGAACGTCTGGAACTATGCAGGATAACTGCCATCATTGAAATCAAAGTGCCAATTGATTTGAGCGGATTTTGGTCAATTTTTTGACCAGTGATCCGTGCTCTCAGTTCGAATTCGTGAGTTAACAGGAGTGGTATTGGCGATTGATTTTGAATTTGGCGATTACAGGTAGTTAGAGGCTGCACGCACGATAAGCGAAATATTTGCAAGTTCTTTCAGGACGGTACGCGCAATGAATTCGTTGCTGATCTCAACGGCATCGGGCGAATAATTTTTTCCGACTATAAAATCGAAATACATCCATTGATCTGATTTTGTGAATTCCCAAAGTGCATCTTCGGTTTGCAAACTATCAATATTTTTCCTTTCGCACGCGATCTCTATCCAAGAGCCGGGACCTTGTCCATGCAGTAGCTTTAATAGTTCCTTCCGATATTCAACATCATTCATCCTTGTCCTAAAATATTCTCGTCCGTCTTTATTTTTTAACGGGGTACCGATAACCAGTTGTACCCCGACGTCTTTTTGACCCAGTACAATTTTTATATTGGCACTATTGTCTAAAACGGTGGATTGGTCTCTGGTGGGATTGGATAAGGTACTCCGGTAAGTCAACCACATGCTGCGTAGCTTGTGATCGGGATGATGCGATGGATCAGTACTACTAACGTCAGCATTCGGGTCGGACGTAGATTGAAAGCCCAGCTTTTGAAGATGAACAGTGATCAGTTCATGAAGCGCAATCAATTTGTTTTGTATAGTTAAACGCGCGTCCTGAAGTTCTGGCGTGGTGAACGGAGCATTGTGGCTACTCAGGGTGAGATAGTCTTCTTTTTTAAAGAATTGTTGTTTGAATTTAATGTGATCCCAATGGAACCCTGGTGTTGTCAGATCGAGGAACTGTTCCCGCTCAAGTCGTGCCGCATAGCTTCTTTGCTTCATTATCGGATAACGCCACTCATATTCGGCAATAAGTTCTTCAGTGAGGGGCTGTCCGAACTCATAGTATCCAACGAACCATGATTTAAGATTTTCGATCTCCTTTGGATCATTCACCTTATAGAAGAGCTCTTCGTTGTCTTTTATTCCCTCCAGTGTAAACGCACCGGAACCCACGAATGCAACAGACTTCCTATACGGGAGGTCAAAAATATATAGATTGGCGTTGAATCGGTTGCGCGTGTGGATATGAAGCGTGATGCGTCCCTGGTAATTGCGCCAGATCCGTTGGAGTACAGCCGGTGATGTGGGCAGCTCCAGTCCGGTGATAATCTCTATTTTGGTTTTGGTTGGAATGCGGGTACGAACGAAATCAAACCCTGCTTCAGAAATTGCCGCGGTGGCGATGTAGCAGTGTTCGACTTGTTGAAGAAGCTTCTCATTGATGAATGGGACAGCAAGTTTTTTAATGATCATTGAGATACGGCTTTGAATTAGAAGACAAATGTGATCATCGGAACTGCTTTAAAATAAGAAGAGGAACATTTCAAATTCAGCCCGAAGACGTCCGACGCACCTGCGAAGATAACCGATGGATTGGCAGTTAAAACACCTGGTTCGCTCGATCATGACCGACCAACCAACCACGTTGACCGCCACCGACCGGTGAGTGTTCACTGAGTCTTTGTATCGCCGTTGCAATAGTCAACATCTTTCAGGAAACAAGCCCCCTCTGTTTTCAATCAAAAATATCTCAAAAAGGACTGTCGTAAACTCCAGATGTCGTTACTTGCTTCAACGCAAACAAAGGACATATGAATCATGGATTGCTTATCGACATGGACGGAGTGATTTATAGCGGCGAAAAATTGATTGAAGGCGCAGATAAGTTCATAGACCGACTTTTGAAGGATGGAATTCCGTTTGCCTTCATGACGAACAATAGCCAGCGCACCCAACTCGAAGCAGTAAGAAAGCTCCGAAGTTTGGGTATCAATGTAACGGAAAGCCATATCTATACCAGCGCTATGGCACTGGGCAGGTTTTTGGCAGATCAGGGCGACAATTTAACAGCCTACGTACTGGGGGAAGGAGGTTTGATTACAAGTTTGACTGAGAACGGAATCACGCTCGTTAATTCTGACCCTGAGTTTGTTGTATTAGGTGAGGGAAGAAATTTCACTTTGGAAATGGTCCAGAGAGCGGTAGATATGATCCTGGCTGGCGCTAAGTTTATCACAACCAACAGAGACCCTTCACCCAAAAAGCCAGGATGGAATAATTTGAGCATAGCTGCCACCACTGCGATGATTGAGGAAGCCACCGGACGCAAAGCGTTTGTAATAGGCAAGCCAAATCCAGTTATGATGCGAGGCGCTCGAAAATATCTTGGACTCCAGGCGGCGGAGACGACCATCATTGGTGATACAATGGAAACAGACATCCAGGGCGGAATACAGTTAGGCTACAAAACCATTCTTGTATTGTCTGGTATTGCAAGAAAAGAAAATCTTGGTCACTATGCATTCAGACCGGACATGGTGATTAGTTCGGTAGACCAACTCGAACTTCCGCTCAAGTGGTGGTAACAAATCACCAAGGCGTATTTTTCAATGGTCTTATATATGCAGTGAGACGGCCGGAAAGCTTACATAAATAAATCCGATCTCTATTCGAATACTATTGATCTGAACTTGTCCAACTCATGAAAGTGATTCTTTTATTGTGGGAGTCCAGGACTACTTCATCGTCTTGCCTGCATCATGCGAGCCTGCAAGAATTAGCGTTACAAGGTACCCTGGATTTACCGTAGCAGGCGATCGGACTGCATTATGTCTTAGCTACATAAGTTGAAACTACTGGGGCTGGTAATCTTTACCAGCCCCTTATTTTTTTAGTTCCCGGTGATCGTATTACCCGGATGCATCTGAAACTATCCGGATACTATCCGGATATATCCGGTTGTTTACGGGATCTTAAGATTGCGGAGAGATGGAATTAATCAATTTTGGAGAGGGGACGTTTCCTCAATTTCTACTGGAGAATAATGGTGCTCCGGGTGGCTATTTCGCAACAGACCTGAGGCGACGCTGCTTCAATACTGATCATCAGGGGAATATATTGCGCGGTTAGGTACAATGTTTGGCTGCGGTTTCCTGGTGGAGACGCAGAACCATGGAAACGCATCGTCGAAGATTAACGAGTTTAATGAGCGCATGCTGCGAAGCAGAGGTACTCATAAAAGGATTATATACGCAATGCGTATATTTGAAATGTTGTAGGTAAGCCGCGATCACGGTTCAAATTGAATGTGGTCAAGGACGATTAAAAACACCAGAGAACGCAATGGGAAAATTTGACGAATTCAGACGAAAGGAGAAATTTCTGAAAGAGGAAAATATATTCTATCCTGGCATCGCTGACCCAAAGCTAATACCAATACTTACCGAGAAGATTAATTTATCTGCAGACGAGTTTGAATTGATTGCAAATAAAGGAGCACCAACTTATAAAGAATATCAGGATGCAATAAAGAAAGGGCTTGACCGCTTTCGCGTGCTTTACCTTGAACTCGATACGGAAGACAGAGAAAGAGTTTGTGGCTATTATGAAGAACTCATGGATATTGTGGGACTTGAAAGTTCAGGCGGGCACTTGAACAACTTTATGTACGGATTCGATCCCACAAAGAAGGACTGATAAAAACGCCCCATAACACGGGGGTACGTGCTGATTGATTATTTTGCTTTTCAATTTGCGTGCTGCGTGCTGAACATCCGAGGGCGGTCGGGTTTAGCATTCCGCTACGCTACATTTATAAACCCTCCTAAACCCCGGCACGCCTTGTACATTGGCGTTGGCGCCAATGCTGTCGAGAAAAAGAGAAACAATGAAAAGAATAAAACTTGCGACACTAATTCTAATTTTAGCAACCGGGACAATATTCGGACAGTCGGACTTATGTTTCGACAACGCTGCTGGGACATATTGGCCAATAAAAGTAGGGACAAAGATAAAATACTCTTCTCGTGGAGAATCATACACTTCTTATTTCAATGGAGACAGTTTAAGAGCGGGAGACAAATACTATTTAAAGGAAATTGAGGAGTATGCAAACGGAAAAACTAAAACGAGTTACTGGAGAGAGGAAAACGGAGTTGTTTATTTCTATGACTCAGAAAAAAAAGCAGAATCAATTGAGCTAATAAATAATCTGACTCCTGGAACAACTTGGGAGAAATACGACAGGACATGGAAATACACAATAATTGATACTGCAAGCTCCTTCGCGACACCCTTTTGTGAGTTCAAAAATTTATTGCAAGTCAAAGCCGAACCTCAAAATGAAATTAAAGACAAAATGTATTCATACTATAACCTGTTTTATAAGCGAGGAGTTGGAATGATTGGGATGAATGTAAATGGAGAGGCATTTATATACGCTAAACCTAATAAAGAAATAAATGAAAAGAATTTTATAGCATATGGTTGCGAGAAGCTTGCTTCAATTGACGAGCAACGGAAATGTACATATTCTAAAATTTCGGAATTTTTTAGTAAAGAATTTCAAGCTCCTAAAAAGAAGGACTTTAAGACGGGGACAATTGTGCTCAATGTAGTTATCGGAAAAGATGGTGTCGTGGACGACATAAAAGTAATTGAGACAATCGCGGGAGCAAAGAATCAAGAGGAAGAAGCCATTAGAGTATTGAAGAGGTTGCCGAAAATGATTCCTGCTCAAGTTGACGATGGACAACAAATTAGAAGTTCATTCAAGTTTCCCATAAAGTTTTGAGAGGGGCAAAGCACTGGCGCCAACAAGATGTTTATGCCAGCTTGTGGTGATGTTAGATTTGAAATTTTTGTTTTCTTAATTTAGTTCAGTAACGTGGGACACTGACGCGCTTCGGAAACCCAACCCGTCATAAGCATAAACGTTGTAAGGCATTACTATGGACAGTCATACACCATATGAAGAAAGAATAAAGAGAAAGCCAGATTTTAGAGTCAAATATAGATTCTACTCTATAGACGAGGGTGGGCGATATTCTTTTCCGTATCAAGGGATAAGATCTGATTTTTGGTACGAACATTCAGAGCACAAGACTAATGGACAATCCCTGTTTATTATCTGGCCGGAATTTGAAAATGAAAAGGAAGAGGTTATTATCGACAGATCGATGCCTGTTCCGAAAACCGGGACAGCGCGAATGTGGATTATCAACGACGAATTTATTCCATATCATAAAGGAAAAATAGAACTTGGAACTAAAGGATTTTTCAAAGAGGGAAGCAGGTCGACAGGTGAATGTGAAGTCATTGAACTAATAAATATTGCAGAATAGTAACGGCTGGCAACAAAGCATATAAATCATGCCGGTACAGTTAGATTTTAATTTAATACTCTGGCGTGCCGGCACGCTTTATATGCGTACGTTGGCAGCCATGCTTCAGAAAGAACTCCATCAATGACTATAGTCCTGACAATAATTGCGCTAAGTGTTCATTTGATATTCCTGTTTAAGCGTGAAATACTATTTAACAAGAAGGCATTTAAAGTCTTGTTGATAATAAGTTTAGTCCTGGTTGGGCTTTTCTATGGTATTAGAAGATCAGGAACAAGTATTCGGAATGTTGAAATGTTGACCGTACCATGTTTTGCCCTACTGACATTTCTGTTAATGTCTAGTGCATACAGGAAAGTATTCAATAAAGACGCCGAAGATTCATTTCATACCATGGACCTGAGATTAATGAAAGACGGAATATTCAATTTTTTGTTTTGGGTAACCGGACTATTGTTTCCAATGTATTTAGCTTACAGAGCTATCTGACAAATAAAAGAGAAATGCCGTAAGACACAGCTGTCAACAATGTATCGGCGCGTACTAAGGACGCGACGAATGCAATCGGTTTTAGAATTGCAGCATCATAGCAGCGCCGTGTCATGCTACGCGGTGCACCACTTCAGGAATTCGCCTATTGAACAACGATCGGATGTTGGGTGTTCGGCATTGCCGGACGAATTGCGGCGTTCATTCCCCTTTTGCCATCATTTCGCATATCATCAAGGCCGCCTTTAAAAGAGCTATCATAAGCTTCAATGTGTCGCTGAATCTTACTTCGGTCTTACACCGATCGGCAAATAAATGCTGAATTATCTATCTTTCATGGGCATCAGTCCAAGTTTGCCGTAGACCACGCGTTGGCCGCTAGTCGCGATGTAGTGTAACCTTGATGCCTCAAAAAACAGACCCGTTATCAGTCATTGTTAAATTTCCCCACCATTTCATCCTATGAAAGCGTACCCCAACCCCAACCGTGCAAAATTGCTGAGCACACTGATGTGCCTGTTGTTTTCAGGAATCTCAGTTGCTCAGGATGTCAATTCTTTTGACCGGAAACTGACTTATACATCACCATGGTTCGTCGAATTCGCGGATGTTAATGGCGACAAGATTTTGGACATGGTTGGTGTTAATGGGAACAGCAACACAAACATCGAAATACACCATGGAAGCGCTGACGGTACGTTTACATTAGCGAAGATTCTGGACGGCGGAGCGTCCGGAGAATATTACCGGATATTTTTACCGGAGTTCAACGGCGACGGTGTGCCCGATATTCTGGCCGTCAGCAGCATTTCCGGAAAATTGTACCTGAGCTCGCCGTCGGGATACGTGGAAGCTGTCATTCCAGGCAATGGACTTTTCAATCATTTCAACACGCTCGTCGCCGACTTCAACGAGGATGGCCACGATGATATGTTTATAAAAAACGAATGTTTTATTAATGACGGTACAGGAAAGTTCGCATCAACGGACTGGCTGCAGGGAATAGCAGGCGCTGTCGTTACAGACTTCAATAACGATGGTCATTCCGATATCGTCATGGCGCAGTCTGCAAACGGGACGATCATATTCTTCGCCGGGCATGGTGATGGCACCTTCGACGAAACGATGGTAAAGCCTGTATCCGCGCAGGAAGTTATAGCCTTTGATGTAAATGCGGATGGCTATACAGACATCGTCGCTAAAGGTACAACGCATGGGGAGGTCATTACTATTTTCAATGATGCCACGTTTGCGTTTTCAAAAACATCTACCCTCCAACTGGGGCACAGCTATTACTCCGTGTTGCAAATCTTTGATATCGACCTGGACGGCAAAGCCGATCTTGTTACTTCGAACGATAATGACATCCAGTACCGGCCGATTCAATCCGATGGTAGTTTCGGGCAGCCGCTTACAATTCCAATCGGAATGGGTTCGCTGCGCGGCATGATGTTTAAAGATGCCATTGGCGATGCCTTTGCCGACCTCATTGTCATGAACGGTTTTGGTAAGATGAAGATATTCAGTGATAAGCTGAATGCGTCAGTAGAATTCCTCAGTAAAGTATATGACGGT
The DNA here is from genome assembly GCF_037203685.1 of Chryseolinea sp. T2. Classification (NCBI taxonomy): domain Bacteria; kingdom Pseudomonadati; phylum Bacteroidota; class Cytophagia; order Cytophagales; family Fulvivirgaceae; genus Chryseolinea; species Chryseolinea sp. T2. The sequence continues at coordinate 108,045 of NZ_JBBCAU010000006.1, read as the reverse complement.
CTGCCGTTCAATGCCTGTTACAAGACCACTCCCGTTCAGGTGAACGCGACCGTGACGTTCACCAACGGTTCCGTGCCCAAGGATGCTGGTGCTTATGCAGTGAAGGCTGTGGTGAGCGATCCGAACTACGAAGGCGAGGATGTGGGAACTGCTACCATTACCAGGAAAGTTCTCACCGTCGACGTTGCTGATATCGCGATCGGCCCCGGTCAGGATCTGCCACCCTATGTATTGTCGTATTCCGGGTTTGCCGGTAATGAAACTGCTGCTGTATTAAGTCAACCTCCAACAGCAACGTCAGAAGTAACACCGGAGAGCGAGGAAGGCGAGTATATCATTACCATCGCCGGCGGTTCTGATGAAAACTATTCATTCGTCTACGAGAGTGGCATTGTCTCGGTGAACATCGTCAATGGCATTGGAGATGAAAATGAGACCATCAGTGTTTTTCCAAATCCGGCGGTAGGCAGGATTTATGTAAACGCGCCGGGATGGTCAGTTCTGCAATTACTTGATTTAACAGGAAGAAGCCTGATCACGCGGGGTTATACATCGGACGAAATATCGGTTGAGCAGCTTGACGCAGGAATGTACATCCTGCAGGTGCAGTTTGACAATGGTACGACGTGTCGTAAAAGGGTTCAGGTCAAATAGTGCATTATGATTAGAGTTTCTGAGAAATCCATTATGAGCATGGAGAGGAGAGACATATTCAAAGAGTTAGACATGGGCGAGTACATCTGGGGAAATGCTTACGTTTATTCCGTATTCGACCTTGATTTATCAATTGAAACGAATCGTTTTTTAAAGCTTGATGAAATTTGCAAGACTGAAAACTGGAAGCTGCTTGGAGACTCCTGGAACAGTTTAGACTTTTCGGCGTGTTCCGAGATGCTTATGGACTCGATTGAATTTGACATCGCGTATTCTTCAGCCAGGATAACGCCAGAAGAAATAGCCAGGAAATTTCATACTACTTTACTTCAGGATTTTAAAGAAAGTGATTGTCATTGTTATTCAAATTGGTTTAATAATCATTGGCGGTCGAAAGAGTTCGGTTCAAGCTGGAATTCACTAACCGAAAATACGTTTGATTTATCCACCGTGTTTGTGACTCGTAATAAGATATTAATTACATGCTTTAGGAGCGAGGATTGACAGCGAGTTTTAAATTGGATAGCTGGTGGTAACACAGGCTAAGAGTCGTGCGGTACATTTTGATATTGAGTTTAATTATCCCGGGTGCCACCAAGCCTTATGACAACCCATTGAAAAGAAAACGCCAACGAGCATATATTAGTGTTGGGTAAATTTTTACGACATACAGAATAGCGATGACGAGGACATTTTTACAAGCCGAGTGGAAAAAACTAGCTATGGCAAACTACTCTATCGACAGTAAAATACTGGACAAATATTTGCCACGAAAAACGGAGATTGATCTATGGAATGGCACCTGTTATGTGAGTCTGGTTGGATTCATGTTTAAGAACACGAAAATCAAAGGAGTCAAGATCCCGTTTCATACAAATTTTGAAGAAGTAAATCTTAGATTCTACGTCAGGCACAAATGCAATGGAGAATGGAAGCGTGGAGTAGTGTTTGTGAAGGAAATTGTGCCAAGGCCAGCACTGACTTTTGTAGCAAATACAGTTTATAAGGAGAACTATGAAACTATGCCGATGAGCCATTCATGGGAGTCAGCAGCCGATAAGTTAACTGTTGAGTACATGTGGAAGAAAAGGCGATGGAATTCACTAAAGGTAGTAACCGAAAAGACAGCAACTCCGATTTCGAACGACAGCGAAGAAGAATTTATTACAGAGCATTATTGGGGTTACACTAAGATTTCAGATGAAAAGACCTCCGAGTATGAAGTGGAGCATCCAAAATGGGACATCTACAGGACTACTGACTATTTGATTGATGTGGATTTCGAAGACATTTACGGGAGAGAATTTGATTTCTTAAAATCAGAAAAACCAATTTCGGTATTCTTAGCTGAGGGCTCACAAATAAAAGTTAAAGACGGAAGACGGATTTAATACTATACTGAACAATTCGACCCACCCATCATGGACATGCTTAAAGGTCTTGCTTACGGAATAGCCTACGGACTCGTTGCCAGAGGAATTTTCGCACTTGAATTTGGCGACTATTCGATCTTTCATACCCAGGGTTTAATGACCATTTCGTTTCTGTTCCTGGTGCCCTTCGTTATTGGACTCCTTGTAGCCTATCATTATGACAGCCTGACGAGCTCAAGAGCTGTAATGAAAATTTCGATGCCGGTATTTTCAGTTATCGGACTAATCCTTCTGTCAGTTTTCTTTCGGCTCGAGGGAATAATTTGTGCATTCATGGCACTGCCAATTTTTGCATTCATGGCGCTACTCGGCGGACTCATTGGCGTACGCGTTTTTGAGCGCAACAAGAACAAATTCACAATCTCTTTAATTCTATTCATTCCGTTTCTGATCGCTCCCATGGAGAACTACCTCGGGCTAACTGATAAAATCTTCACGGAGAAAACAACTGTTGAAATTACTTCACCCGACAGGCAGGTTTGGGAGAACATAACCAGAGTGAAGGAGATTTCTGAAGAGGAAAATAACGTTACATTATTTCAGTTTATGGGCTTCCCACGACCGATTAAAGCTGAACTCGACACCATTGCTGTTGGAGGAATAAGAAAAGCAATCTTCGGTCGTGGACTGTTTTTCACAGAGACAGTCACCGAAGTGGTAAATGGAAAGGTACTTGCATTTGACATCAAAGCGGATGCTAACTCAATTCCCCCGGCCGCATTGGATGAGCACGTTCTGGTTGGTGGGCAATTTTTTGATGTTCTTGAAGGAAGGTACGAAATTGAAAAGATATCAGACTCGGAAGTTGAACTGCACCTGACTTCGACCTTCAGGCTCTCGACAGGCTTTAACTTCTATAGTGGATTGTGGAGCAAACTCATCATGGCGGACATTCAGGAGAACATTCTGAAAGTAATAAAAGAAAGAAGTGAGCGCGCACAAATGCCTTTCTGAAGTACACCTGGGGGATACCAGCCACTACTCATTTATGAATTTTGCGCCGCTCATACATGACTCGCATTAAAAACTGTAGTACTTATGAAGAGAAAGATGGGAAACCTTGAAGTTTTAGTAACAGAGTCGATACTCATAGAGGCCGATAGATCAGTTGAGATCTGCCTGGGAGATGCTGATGATTTTGTAAGTATCTTTCATTTTGTCACTGACGCCTCTAAACCGGAGTACTCAAATGACTCCTCTTTGACGAATGAAAAAACAATAGTATTTAATCTCTATAACTTTATTAAGGATACTGGAAGCGGAGGATCAAAGTATCCAATGCAAGTAGGTACTTTTCAAAACCGGAAATTATACCTATCCATTTTAGTCAATAATTTCGGGTCTGGAGTTCAGGCTTTATTTAGTTACACTTATTATTTGGGCGAGAAGAAGCAATCCTCCGCAGTGTCTGGAACTATCTCGTTGAATTAAAGGGACGACGGTCGCACAGAATGGGCCGTGGTAGAGCGCGATATATACCAGCGTAATAGCCAATTAGAAATCCTATGAACAACCTGCCGAAATGTACTTCTAATAGCTATTCCAGGGAACCATTCTATTTGCTTCAGGCGGACGATAATTGCAGAAGGTACACTGTTCAGCTAAACGACCAGTTCAGGATTAGAATATTGTTGTCCGGATTTATAGAATCACTAACTGCAATTGTTGAGATAAGGATTAAAAGCTACGAAGATCCCTTTAATCCAATTGTCTACAGTGGAAATCAAGAAAGAAGCAGAATTCAGGCCCTCATGACTGAATTCGAAGAAGTAATATTTCATAATGGATATCACGACTTAATAATTCAGGATCCTGATGCAGGAGAATGTATAATATTTGATCAACACGGCCTGATTTATATGAATACGAATAGAGATTATTCGGATAATTTGGGGAATCTGGGCGCAGAATTTAAACAAAAGGAAAAGCTAATATCGCAAAGTTTTCACTGGCATCATTCTTCAGAGAGTTTGGATGAAAAACTCGTTGAGTTTATTAACGTATTGGGATTAATAAAAGTAGAATAACCGCTATGACACGAAGTTGTTAGTGAATGGCGGTTGTCACGAATTATTTGAAACACTGTCAGTATCCGCGATGCAGACCAGAAGCTGAGTCACTGCCGCGAACTTCCAGCACTAAGTGTGGCCTCATTATTAATGGATGAATGAATGTGGCCGGGAATTTTGACAGTTTGGTAAATAATCAGGCACCGTGCGCATTATTATCAGAGCCCGCACAACCGCACACGATGCCTGAAGTCCTTTCACATTTTTACCTAGTCTCCGAGATTTGGATTTGCCAGCGTCTCAGATATCGGTAGGGGAAACGTATAGTCTTCCCGGGTAATTGCATTTATCGGATTAAGATCGTCAGGATGTTTGTTCGCATTTGCCGCCTCAACCATCTCCAAACGCACAAGGTCAAACCAGCGCGTTCTCTCACCGGCAAATTCCCAGGCACGTTCCTGTACGACTGCTGCTGCAAAAGCATCTGCGCCTAATCCGGTAAGGGGACTAAGTCCGGCGCGGGTACGAATAGCGTTGATGGCATCATACGCCTGCTGATCAGGTCCGCCCGATCTTGCCTTTGCTTCCGCATAGATCGTAAGCACGTGCGCATAACGCATCATCACAAATGGTAAGCTCGACACATAGTTCTTTACATCACCTTTGATCCAGAACTTGCCATAGTAGGGATGCTTGGTTTGTGTTTGTTGCCATTGAAGTGTGCTGCCGTCATCCAAGACAAACTGGGTACGGAATGTTTTTGTCTTCCGTGGACCTTCAGGAAAGTTGAGGTAAAAGTTTATTTCAGGAAAGTAGTCGTCCCATCCGGCGATGTCTCCAGGCATGGCGGAAAATCCATAGTTCGTGTTGCCACCGATGCTCTGGAACGATGAGATCTGAAAGACGTATTCCTCGAGCGTTGCCACTTCAGGGTTGTTGTCGAAGACGGCATCGAATGTTGGCATGAGTCCGAAACCATAAGCAACCCTGTTGTCGATCACTTCTTTTGCCTTAGCTGCGGCCTTTGCATAGGCAGTGGGATCCTTTATAGGCCATCCACCTTTGGTCAGGTACACATCTGCAAGCAATGCCTTTGCGGAACCGATGTTTGGTCTTCCCGGATCGCGCTTTTTGATGGGCAGCATTTGTTCGGCTGCAAGCAGGTCGGACTCAATCAACGCATAAACTTCCGCAGGAGCGGTTTTTCCAATGGTGAGCAGATCATTGCTGTATTCGGCGGTAGTAAGAAACGGTATGCTTCCGTACAACCGGACCAGCCAGTAATACGACAAAGCGCGAATGAAATATGCTTCGCCCGCTATGTTGTTGATCAGTGTTGGATCACCAACAGTAGCCTCATAGTTGGTAATGATATTGTTGGCACCCTGAATTGCCTTATAGCAACCGTTGTACAAATTTCCTGTCCGGCTATTGCCGGCAGATACGGCAAACTGATCGAATTCACGGAACTCCTGCTTATTACTGGCTTTGTGGGTCGTAACGTCTTCACCACCCATGGTAGCACCGATAGCGGTGGGATGCAGGAAACCGGTAGCCCAGGTGTTGCCCAGACCTTTATACGTACCTACCAGGGCAGCATCAAGACCTTCCACAGTACTCAGAGAGGAATTACCTACGATCTGGCCTCTGAATTCTTCATCAAGAAAGCCACTGCAGCCTGTGAGCAGCAGCGTTATCAGGTATATGACTTTTATGTTTTTCATGTTGATAGCTTTTTGATCTTTCTTAGAAGGTTAGGTTCACACCGAAGGTGTATGTCTTTGAATTGGGATATGATCCGTAGTCAATTCCCTGTGCAGTATCGGCACCGTTAACTGATGCTGACTCAGGATCGATCCCCTTATAATCGGTGAACGTTAAGAGATTCGTGCCGCTCACGAACAGGCGTACACCGAAGTCTTTAACTAACCGCTTCGGGAAGTCGTAGGAGAGGCTTACGTTCTTGAGACGTATGAAATCACCTTTCTCCATGAACCTTGTCGACTGCGTGTAGTTACGGTTTGTCGTGCTGAAGGCAGGAATGTTCGAGGTTTCATTTACACCTGGAATATACCTGTCAAGAATCTCTTCAAGGATTGGCTGGCGTGCATCGGCACCACCCACCAGAGCCGCTGCCCGGGTGTAGTTAAGTTTATCCATGCCGAACATTCCCAGGAAAAAGACGTTCAGTGAGAAGCCGTTGTAGGTAAAGGTGTTGTTCCATCCGGCGGTAGTTGTTGGGATTGCGCTGCCGATGATCTGGTAGTCGGCTGCGGTGATGGCATTATCGCCATTGAGATCCTGATATCTTGAGTCTCCGGGCTTTTCGCCTCTAAGGGCTGCCTGGTCCGCTTCATCTGGTTTCCAGGTACCCTCGTAAACCAGACCCCAGTACGCACCCAACGCCTGGCCTGGAGCATAGATGAATTCAGCCTGCGTCGACATGCCCGCACCAACGTTAGAGCTGGTGAAAAACTTGTCGGCGATACCACCCACGCTCTTTACGATATTCTTTACATTCGAAATGTTGAAAGAGCTTGTCCATCCGAAATCACCACTGATCACGGGAACGGTCAGTGACAATTCCCAACCTTTGTTTTGAATCACACCAACATTCTCAGCGATGTTGCCTGCGCCGACATAGCCAGGTAGCGGCCGGTTGAGAAGAAGGTCTTCCGTGTTCTTCACAAAGTAATCTGCTTCCACGAGGAACTTGCCCTGAAGAAACTCAGCTTCGATGCCGACGTTCGTCTGTTCAGTAGTTTCCCATTTCAGATTTGGATTGCCGGGATTGCCAAGCATGATACCGCTTCGTGCCACGCTATTGGTGAATGCCGCCTGAGTCGTCGTGTAAGTTGACTGTGTAGCGTACGGTCCGATCGCCTGGCTACCGGTCAACCCCCAGCTTCCGCGCAACTTCAAATTGCTGACAACATTTTGATTCTGCATAAATGCTTCTTCAGAAATTCTCCAGCCTACAGCAACGGAAGGGAATACACTGTATCGATTGTCGCCACGGAACTTGGAAGAACCGTCGCGTCTCACCGTTGCAGACAACAGATACTTGTCTTTGAAAGAATAGTTCACTCTGCCCATGAGCGACAATAAGGTCCACTTGGAAAATTCAGAGCCGATTTGATAAGAGCCCGCAAGACCAATGTTGTCGTAACCCAATGAAGGGATCAGAAGGGTATTACCGGTGGCGTTAAAGTTGCTTTTCGTGAACTCCTGCGTCTCAAATACTCCGACTGCGTCAATCTTGTGAACGTTAGCAAACGTCTTGCTGTAATTGATGGAGTTGGTGCTTTGCAGTGTTACCTGTTCACTTGAAATTCTCCCAGCGTTCGGATTGTTGTTCGTAACGATCGGACCATTGTAGGATTTGTCCTGTTGGTTCAGATAGTTAACCGCGTATTGAACGTCGACGGATAATCCCGGAATAAATTCATATCGAAGTCCGCCTACCACGTTGGCGATCATAACATCTTTCCGGTATTCGCGGTCGTAAATCAATGCCAGAGGATTGGTAAAAATCGAGCCCGTTGGATCGCGAAGTGTCAGGTTCCCGTTCGCATCGTAAGGAGGAGTGGTAGGTGCCCAGGCGAGCGCCTGAACCAGGGGATTTGCTGTGCCACCACTAATGCCATTATTCAAATTGTTTTGCCTGGTTCCGGATACATTCAGTCGCAATGAAAACTTGTCGGTGATCTGCGAGTTGATGTTCGATCTTAGAGTGAAACGTTTGAAGTTTGAGTTCTTGATGATGCCGTCCTGGTCGAGGTAGTTTCCGGAAACCAGGAAGGTTGTCTTTTCACCACCGCCGGATACACCCAGTTGATACTCTTGTCCAAACGCCTGATTGAAGACCTGGTCCTGCCAGTCGGTTCCTCCTTTCGCTCTGTATTCTTCTACCTGCTGCTGTGTGAAGAAGGGTGATCCGCCAGTTGCAGCAGCACGTTCATTGATCGTTTGCGCATAGTCGCCGGCACTAAGTGTGTTCAGTTTCTTGATGCGGTTTGATGTTGAAAGCTGCGACGAAAAGTTTACATGAATACCTCCCTTGCTGCCTTTCTTTGTGGTAATGATGATGACACCGTTCGCGCCACGGCTTCCGTAGATAGCGGTTGATGACGCATCCTTCAATACTTGTATGGTTTCAATATCATTTGGATTGATCGTGGTAAAGTCTGCGCCGATGTAACCATCGACTACATACAGCGGATTGTTGTCGCCTAAGATCGAGTTGGCACCTCTTACGCGAATTCTTACGGCACCACCCGGAGCTCCGCCTTCATTGGTGACCTGCACGCCCGATGCCCGTCCCTGGAGAATCTGATCCAAACGTGTTACCGGCTGATTGGCAAATTCCTTTGGTGATATTGAAGTGAGGGCGCCGGTGATGTCAGCTTTCTTCTGAACACCATAACCGATGACGACGACTTCTTCAAGTGATTTTGTGTCGGGCTGAAGAGCAATAGCCAATTCAGTCTTGTTGGCTACGGGAATCTCCTGCGTAGTGTAACCGATGAAAGAGAAAGTAAGAATACTGTTCTCGTCCCGTACGTTTAATGCAAAGTTTCCCGAGCCATCGCTGGTTGTTCCGTTTGAAGTTCCTTTCTCGAGTATGCTGACGCCCGGTAATGCTTCGCCATTTTCGTCGACGATGTTACCGGAGATTCTGAGCTCATAAGGAGCTACTATATGAAAGCTTTCGTCGTCGGGGTTTGGTCTCAATACAATTTCCTCTTCGTCATCCATCGCAAGCACGCGAATGTCGGAATCGAAGAGTTCCTTAAGCACGTCAGCAAGGGGAGCATCGGTTACATTCATAGATACCTTGCGCGTGGGCTTGATGAGCTTCGAGCGATAGGTAAATACTACAGAAGCCTGTTTTTCAATTTCTGATAAAACAGCCTTGACGTCTTTGTCGTGAACATCTAGGGAAACCTTTCTGTTCAATATTTCCTGACCCCTTGATGGAGCAGCGGCCACCAGCGTGGTGAACGCTATCATCATAAAGATCTGTGGTAGTGTTATCCTCATAAGGGCATAGAATACCTGTTGGATAGTCCTGGAATAATCCATACATTCAATAAGTTTTTGTTTTGTGAAAAGAGCAGAAACTAATGTTGTCCGGACCCGTCCGAACAACAGCTTAAGGGCCGGTGATGCGTCAACATCATCGGCTTCTTTTTTCAGGGTGTTAAGTAGAATTCTTCATGCATTGATGTTGGTTTGGTTGAAGTAAGAGTCCATTTGCTGTCAGGGGCTATGGGTTCAAGTCAATTGATTTACATTTCACTACTCGCATCCTGGGCCGGTAATTACAATTTCATCGTCATTGATTGTATAGTCTGCGCCAATTGCTTCGCATATAATGTCAAGTCTGTTGTAAATGCCACCGTCGGAAATCGATGTTGTGAGCACGCACGAAGAGAACTTGTTTTTGTCGAAGAGGATGTCAACGCCATAAACTTTCTCAAGTGCCTTGAATATTTCGGAAACCGGAGCTTCCTCGAAACGCATGCGCCTGGTTTTTTCCTCGGCAGGAATAGGCTGTGGTACATCAACGATGCTTCGCTGCATGGTTTTTTCGTCTCTGTTGTAGACGATTTGCTGATTGGGTGTAAGGATCATCTCCGTCTTCTGCGGAGCCTCTCCTTTAATATTCTGATGAGCCTGAACAGCAACTTTTCCTGTCTGCACTGCGACCATGATGTTTTTGTCTTCATCAAATGCCTTAACTCTGAAGCTCGTTCCGAGTACGGTGGTTGTCACCTCTTTTGCGTGAACCAGGAACGGACGGTGTTCATTACGGGTCACTTCGAAATGAGCTTCTCCCTCCAGGAACACCTCACGTACTTCCTGATTGAATGCTGTTCCATATTTCAGCCGGCTATTGGGTTCCAGAGAAATGCGGCTGCCATCAGGGAGGTCAAATAGTTTAACGGCTTTACCTATGTTATCAAGTTGTGTCCATACCGAAGAGGCATACTGCTGGCCGGATGTATCTTTGTTAAGTACAGGTCGCCTGCTATCATTTAAGAAGAAAAAGAAGGTTATTGCTATTGTCAATGAGGCAGCGATGCCAACTGAATACCATCCGATGCGTCTCGTGCGCGTGCCCGAGGGCATCACCTTTGACGGATTGGTAGTTCTTGTTTGCGCAACGTGTTTGGAGATAACAGACCAGTATCGTTGCTCTAACGCGGTTTTCTCAACATCATTAAGTGACGACCGATCGCGTTTGCCCATCGCTTCGTACCACGCGTCGACAATCTTTATCTCTTCCCCGGAGGCCTCACCTGTTAGATAACGCCGCAGCATCTGTTGAAACATCTGTTGATCCATGCTTTGATAACTTTTCTCCTTCTAACTATAGACAGTTCACATCGACAATTGCCTAAACCGTTTGATGAGATTTTTGCTAAAAAATCGATTTCACAATCGTTTCCTAGGTTTTCCGGGCCCACTGCCATAAATTAGTATGAATCGATTCTTCAGGATTTGGAACGTCTCAGTGTTAATGACAAGCGCGTTGAAAGATTGGTGAATGATCATTCTGTTGATCTCCCTAAAGCGGCGACCAATGCCCGGGCCACCAGTGAACATGCGTCGACCGACCATGCGGCAGCATTGTCTTCATATACTGATATCGATTTGCTGGAAGCTATCCGGCATGATAGAGAAGACGCCTTTGCAGAACTTTTCAGACGCTATTGGCAAAAGGTCCATGACATGGCCTTTCCACGAGTGCGTTCAGAAGAAATAACGGCAGAGATAGTGCAAGACCTTTTTATTTCTTTGTGGGACAAGCGCGCATCTCACTCCATCAAGCATCTTCCTTCCTATTTTTACACAGCAGTTAAGAACAAAGCGCTTAACTACATTCAAGCACAGATGGTTCGTAAGAGCTATCGTGACTATTGCCTGAAATACTTTCCGGTCTCGGATGATAATACAGAAAAGACAGTAGAGTTTGATGACCTGATGGACGCTATCGAAGCGGCCATGCAGCAGTTGCCTGAAAAGTCAAGAACTGTGTTTCAATTGAACAGACTGGAGGGGCGATCCATTCCCGAGATCGCCGACACGTTAAACTTGTCCGAGAAGGCTATCGGATATCACCTCACACAATCATTGAAGAAGCTGCGCTATCAGTTGAAGGACTACTTAACTACACTCGCGCTGGCGTTGATCCTGTTCTATTGATGAACTGATATGAAATCTTTAGCGAAGAGATTGCGCCAGAATGTGTCGCGCAATTCACCGCTGGTTTCAGGAGCATGAACCTATTTATAAATTGGGAGAGAAGGTATAGTATTCGAACTCCGGTGACTGAGGAGTGCCGATCCGCAGGATGCTATCATGGAACGACTCACCGCTGATCACCTTGGTTAACTTAATTCCATCAAACCAGAAAGTATCAGGATCAATCATTGGATACTCCGCCAGGACCTCACGCGGCAGGTCACCGATATTGACTGCTACACCGCTGGGCGTGTGTATCGACCAGTTCATGCTTAAAGTAGCCGATTCGTTACTGAAATTGGCTTCATAGTAGGAATAATCTTCAGAGAACTCAAAGGTGAAGTTGCGTAAGCCGGTATTGATCGTTTTGTAAGTGAAGGTTGGCATTGTGAACGAATCAAACGAATCCTCAATGTCGCCCTGCTTAAAGTAAGAAACATAGCCCGAGGGTTGGGCGTTGGCAACGTACATGCTATAGCTGTCAAAACCATCGACGTACCCGATCACCGGTTGATCGGTGGCATCTTTTGTGCCGGCAAGACGATCAGTCTCGATCAAGTCGAAATAGAATTGAGGAAGGTATTTGTTCCCCTCAATGTATGCGCCCTGAACCCACCCGATATTATAATATCCGCCAAAGTCGAGCTTTCTTTGATGTTCGAACGGAGTGAAATTTGTGTCCATGTCAAGATTTAAGACATCGCCACCTTTCACTCCTGGGATTCTCGCATAGACAGGAGTGCCATTTCGATAGGTGGTAAGCAGTACATCGGAAGGCAATTGACACAACTGAAGATTGGCCTCGTAGGTGTCGCCCGCCATAGCCACGTCATAGGAAAAATAGGAACCTTTGTTTGTGATGTTGATTCCGTATTTCGGTCCGTCGTAGCCCGCTATTCTGAAATTCACATTGGCCGGATCCGTTAATACCATGCCGCCGTTACCATACCGGACCTCAAAGGATGACCCAGGCGATACATCGGCGTAGGTCTGTATTTGCAGATAAGTCTTTCCGTTTGTGTCGACTGTGCCAGTTACAATGTTCAGGTTGAATTTATCGACATACCTTGTACTGGTTAGAGTCACTTGCTTACGGCCAACAGTATTTTGAACGTCCAGGACCTCACCGTTAACGTCGGTCGCGTACACCCAATGATTTGTCGAGCTAAAGGAGATTGCCAGCGGATCGAGCGAAACCAGGCTCTGGGAATCGTCGCCGGAATGATCATCGAAGCAGGCCGACAGGAAAAATCCAGTTAAAATCAGGGCAAAGAAATGGCGGGCGTAGAGTGGTGATCGGTTTTTGCGCATAACGTAGGGGTTGGCAGCTCAGATACACGTTTCATTCGTGTAACGTTAGTGCCAGTCGTGTGCAAAAGTATCAAAGAATGCGCCAGTATTGTGTGAATAACAATTTGTTAACACACGAATTTACCAGGTACAGTGCAATCAGGGCTTTCGTTGATTGGCCCCGACCTTCTTCCTGAACAATAACATACTTGTTAGCTCAAGACATACGGGTACTATTTATTTTGTCTATTTACCTTTTTGCTTTTCGTATAGATCAAGCTGCTTCTTAAGCAGGAAGTTGTGAATAGCCTCTACATCAGCTTCACTGAGCGAATTGCTAAAGCTGGCCATTCCATTCTGTGCAAGGATACCTTTCAATAGTATATCGCTGAACAGCTTGTGCTTGGCCTCAGGCAAATTAGACAGATCAGGGTGTTGCGACATGTGGCGATCTCCAAACTTGCCATGACAGATGTCACAATAGAAGTTATAGAGGTAGGCACCGCGTTCAACAAGCTCCTCACGTACTTTCGTCGCCGGAGGTACCTGTCTTACAACAGGATTTTTCTTCGGAGGCAGCGGCACATCAGCGCCGCCCAGTTTAAAAGCAAGGATCCTCGTCTTGTTTTCGTATTGGTAAACAACTCCGTCGGGTAAATATCCGCTGGTCTCGGCTCCACCGTAGCCGGCCATAACAGCCACATACTGCTCGCCGTCTATGCTATACGTTGTGGGTGCAGCCATGATGCCATTGCCTGTAAAAATGGATTTTAGTTTTTCTCCGGTCTTTGCATCATGAACATTGAGATATCCGGTGCGCGTTCCCTGAAACACCAACTCCGGAGTTGACATGATCCCGCCATCTGGTCCGCCATCAGGAAATTTCCATGCGACCTGTTTGGTGACAACATTCCAAGCCAGCAAATTCTCTGAGCGAATGGTGTCTTCAGCCTTCGTCACCTGATCAGCTACGTGCTTACTGAACTTCCACATCTCTGCATAGTCGAGATTTGTGTTATCAACATCGGGCAACCACTCGTATGTATCGAACGTTTTGAAAACCTGTGGCACAGAACGCTCGGGTATGTACATCAGTCCTGTTGTCGGATTGAACGACATCGGCTGCCACACGTGTCCTCCGCCGAGATAAGGAACTACAAGTTTTGGTTTGTCTTTGTACCATTGTCCCTGTTCGGTCAACACCGGGCGTCCCGTTTTCATATCAACGTGACTCGCCCAGTTCACCCGTGTATACTTCTCGGCGGAAATCAGTTCGCCCGTTGCTCTGTCCAGCACATAAAAGAATCCATTCTTCGGTGCCTGCATTAAGACCTTACGCTGCCTGCCTTCGATCTCGATATCTGCTAATACAATATTCTGCGTTGCTGTATAATCCCAGATCTCACCAGGTGTTGTTTGATAGTACCAAACCATTTTGCCATTGTCCGGGTTGATGGCGAGGATAGAAGCGAGAAATAAGTTGTCGCCTCCCGAAGGACTTCTAAACCAGATTGGATATGGAGCTGCGTTGCCGGTCCCTACGTAAAGCAGATTGAGTTCGGCATCATAGGCCGATTCGCCCCATACGGTTCCACCTCCACCGCTTTGCCAGTGAGATTTCGGATCCCACGTTTTGGCGGCCATTTCCATTTCATCACTTTCGTTTCCGTTGGCGGGATCTCCAGGTACGGTAAAGAATCTCCACTTTTGTTCACCTGTTTTCAGATCGTATGCAGTGACATATCCACGAACGCCGAACTCAGATCCTGAATTGCCAATCATCACGATACTACCGGCTACCTGAGGTGGGCTGGTAATCGTATACGCTTTCGTGCGATCCGTAAATGTATCCGCCTGCCAGAGGACTTTGCCATCTTTAGCATCAAGACAAACAAGGAAGCCATCGAGTGTACCTACGTAGACTTTGTCTTCCCAAACAGCCACTCCGCGATTTACCACATCACAGCAAGACCTTCGGACATATGATGGATCGACTTTCGGCTTGAATGCCCAAAGCTCTTTCCCGGTTTTTCCATCGAGTGCATACACCGCGCCCCACGATCCTGATGTGTACATAATGCCATCTGCAACGATAGGGGTAGCCTCCAATCCGCGAGGCACATTGCCAATATGAGTAGTAGCATCATACTCCCATACGAAACCTAACTCCTTAACATTTTCCCGATTGATTTTATCCAGCGGAGAATAATGCTGCATGTTTTTATTACCACCAGTGGTCAACCAGTCTTCAGCTTTCTGGTCGTTTAAGCGGGCCTGATCAATCCAGCCTTTCGGTTTTTCTTTTTGACAGCTGATCATTGCGGCGAGAAGCCAGATGAGATACCAGTTATTCTTCACAGGTTAGGTGTTTGTGAGTGTTTGAAGGTCTTGAAAATAGTAAAAAAGCTGAAGTTAACTTCTCACTAACTTCTAATCTTGTATCATTTTGTATCGTCTCTTAAATTCATTAGATTCAAAAAAATCAATCCCCAGTCATGGCAACTTTCCAACTCAACGTCAATGGTGAATTGCACAAGGTAGAGGCCGCACCCAATACGCCTTTGCTTTGGGTACTTCGAGATAACCTAAGTCTTACAGGGACAAAATATGGTTGTGGTATGGCCCAATGCGGAGCGTGCACCGTGCACCTTGATGGCACTGCTGTGAGATCCTGTTCCACGCCAGTTTCGTCTGTAGAGAACAAGAAGGTAACAACTATTGAAGGTATTTCTTCCGGCGAGGAACTTCACCCGGTTCAACAAGCCTGGATAGCGGAGAATGTTCCGCAGTGCGGCTATTGTCAAACAGGTCAGATCATGTCAGCAGTTTCGTTGTTGTCAAAGAATCCTGCGCCGAATGATAGTGAGATCGAAGCGGGCATGTCGGGTAACATTTGCCGGTGCGGCACTTATGAACGGATCAGAAAAGCAATTAAGAGGGCCTCTAATACTTCTGCAAAATGAAAGTAGAAATCAACGACTCCAAAATATATAAAGTCAACCGTCGCGACTTTCTGAAAGCTACCTCGATAAGCATGTCAGGATTGATGCTGGGCATCAGCTTCAGCTGCACGAACACATCGAAGAAACTTGCAGGCAATCCGGACTTTACCTTTTCGCCCAACCTGTTTATCAGCATTCATGGTAACGGCGATGTTTCACTGGTAGCTCATCGATCTGAAATGGGAACGGGGATCCGGACGAGTCTTCCCCTGGTGATGGCCGATGAAATGGAGGCGGACTGGAACCGGGTGAAAGTGGTGCAGGCAACAGGCGACGAGAAGTATGGCGATCAAAATACTGACGGCTCCTATAGCGTAAGGATGTTTTTCACGCCACTGAGGAAGGCAGGGGCAACGGTGCGCCTATTGCTTGAGCAGGCTGCGGCGAAGGAGTGGGGTGTTGATGCATCCGAGTGCAAAGCACAAAATCATGAAGTTGTTCATAGCTCGGGTAAAACGCTTGGGTTCGGCTATCTCGCAGAGAAGGCAGCGGCATTGCCTGTGCCGGACGAGAGCAGCATTACGCTGAAGTCGCCCAAGGACTTTAAATACATAACGAAGCAGAGCTCGATAGTAGATTTGAAAGATATCGTCACGGGCAAAGCAAAGTTTGGGTTCGACAGCAATCATCTTCCCAATACAAAGATTGCCGTGGTTAAACGCAATCCTGAACCAGGAGCAGGGCTGACTTCTTTTCAGGCTGAGAAGGCGATGGCAGTTCCTGGTGTGATCAAGGTTTTTACGTTGAATGCCCCTGGCTTCCCCACAACATTGAATAAGCCGCTTGGGGGGGTAGTGGTAGTCGCAGAAAATACCTGGGCGGCATTGGAAGGGCGGAAGGCACTCGATGTAAGCTGGAGCAAGGGGGCAAACGCTGATTATGATTCTCACTCCTATAACAACGGCATGCTGCAGCGTGCCAAGACAAAAGGAAAAGTGAGAAGAGAAAACGGTCAGGTTGATAAGGCGCTGGCCGGTGCAAAGAAAGTTATTGAAGTAGATTATATGGTGCCGCTCCTGTCGCATGCGCCGATGGAAACCCCATGTGCTCTCGCACACGTACACGACAATGTATGCGAGGTATGGGCGCCGGTGCAGGATCCGCAGGGTACGAGAAAAGCACTAGCCGAAGCGTTGGGTGTGGACGTCAAGGCGGTTACGGTGAATGTTACGTTGCTCGGAGGAGCATTTGGTCGCAAGTCAAAGCCAGACTTCGTCGTCGAGGCCGCTTTGGCATCCAAAACGATGGGGAGTCCTGTTAAAATATTATGGACGCGCGAAGACGATATCCAGCATGATTTCTACCACTTCCCTGCGGCTCAGCATCTGAAGGTTGGTATTGATGCAAATAATAAAGTTACCTCATGGTTGCACAGGTCCGTGTTTCCGCCCATTGGAGGTACTTCAAACGCGGCGGAAAAGGAGGCCAGCGGTGCGGAGTTGAGCATGGGTATGATCGACCTGCCCTTTGCCATCGATAACGTATGCTGCGAAACGCATGAAGCGCCTGCGAAGACCCGTATCGGATGGCTGAGGTCGGTTGCCAACATTCACCATATGTATGCAGTAGGCTGCACGTTGGATGAGGTTGCGCATGCCCGTGGCGTTGATCCTATTCAAAATGTTCTGGAACTGCTGGGAAGTGATCGCAATATTGATTTCGGTCCGATTACCTCCGAATACTGGAACTATGGTGAGAAGCCCGAGGACTTCCCCTGGAGCACCGCGCGTTTCCGAAATGTGATTGAAACTGTAAAAGATAAATCCGGCTGGGGAAAGAGTCTCCCCAAAGGAAGCGGTCAGGGCTTTGCGGCTCACAGAAGTTTCCTGACGTATGTCGCGTGCGTTGTAGAGGTTACTGTTGATGCCAACAATAAGATCCGCATTCCTAAGGTGGATTATGTGGTGGATTGCGGCATTCCTGTTAACCCCGAGCGTATCAAATCTCAGTTCGAAGGCGGTGCAGCCTTTGCCGCGAGCCTCGCGCTCAAGAGTGAGATCACGGTGACTACCGGCGCCGTTCAGCAATCCAATTTCCACAACTATCAGGTGGCGCGAATGAGCGATGCCCCCTATGAAACGGCAGTTCACATTATCGAAAGCAACGAGAAGCCTACTGGCGTTGGCGAACCGCCGATACCTCCTCTGATTCCTGCTTTGTGCAACGCTATTTTTGCAGCGACAGGAAAACGTGTGAGGCAGTTGCCTGTACGGCTGGCTTAATTTGTTAGGTACTCTTTTGATTTGTCGCCCTCACGACCGATTAGTTGTTCTCACGACGGGTCTGGCTATTGAGCCTGGGCTGGCGTGGTTGAAAGTAAATGCGATGAAACTCATTCCTCTATTTAAGGTGACAGACATGCGCGCTGCTGTTCAGCACTATACCGAAGTGCTGGACTTTGTGATGACCTGTCCTGAAGATACACTGGACTCGGCCGTCGTTGATCTCGGTCATGACGAAATGGAGCTTCAACTCACAACGCACGAAAGCGGCAGGTTGTTTGGATCGGTCGTCAATATCCTTGTAACTGATGTTGATGCACTCTTCTATAAGTATAAGGGCCGCGGTTTGGATACGCTGAGCAGGCCGGAGTCACCGGTACATACGTCGCCAACAGATCAGACCTGGGGCAGAAGAGAATTTTATGTCACAGATGCTGATGGCAACACCCTGCGCTTTGCACAAGTAATCAGGTAGAGGTTACTGCAACCTATTTAGGTACGATAGCGTCTAATTCTTGTTCCATGTTCGGCATGCCCTTATACTGCATATTCCTTAACCATCATTTCCAAATGAATTCATTTCGCGCTTTCCTGGCTACCATTTCCATCACTGTTTTCGCTGGAATCGCCAACGGTCAGGATACTGTGCTGCAGACCGCATATACCGGAAGACTCGATTCCATAAATTCAAAGATTCTTAATCAGAAACGATTGATCCAGGTGTTTACCCCTGTCAATTACAAGCCAGGCGGTAGCGAAAAGTATGATGTTCTTTATGTGCTCGACGGAGGCAACTGGAACACTGGCCTTGTTGAAAGAACTCAGAGGTTTATCGAAGGTGAAGGATACATGCAACCAACCCTGATCGTGAGCGTAATGGGCATCGATCGAAACCGTGAGCTGACACCAACTCACCTTGATGACTGGAAGTATTCAGGTGGCGGCGTAGATTTTCACGAAGACTTCAAATTGCGGATGTCTTATCTGACGCCCGGCACCATGAGTTCGATGAATCCGCAGCCCATACCCGCAGCGTTGCAATATCGCGACGACAGTAAGTAGTCAGGAAACAAGGCAATCATTAAATTGTTGATTTCGAATTGTTGATTTGGAATCCCCGAATTCTTTACTTGGGCCTTCAAATCATTTTTTATGTTGAATGCGATAAAGAGCGCCGCAAGTCTTGTCATTTTACTCCTTTGCAGCACAATATCTTTCGGTCAGCAAGTGAAAGAACCAACCGGTGGCAATCCGGAATGGTCGAAGGCGTATGAGCCTTTCAGGGTTGCCGGAAATCTCTATTGGGTTGGCACGTATGACCTCGGCTGCTATCTGATCACAACACCGAAGGGACACATCCTTATCAATACTGGTTTGGCCAGCTCATTTGATGTTATTAAATCCAACGTAACGTCATTGGGTTTCAAGTTCAATGACATTAAAATACTTCTCACAACGCAGGCACACTTTGATCATACGGGTGCGCTGGCGGCTATTAAGAAAGCAACAGGTGCCAGCATGATGGTTGACGAAAAGGACGTGCCTGTTATGGAAGACGGCGGCCTGTCCGACTATGCATTTGGCGGCAGTGTTATGTTCGAACCTGTAAAGGTCGATAAGAAACTTCATGACAAAGATGTCATTGCTTTGGGGAATGTGAAGCTAACCATGCTCCATCATCCCGGACACACCAAGGGTTCCTGCAGCTATCTACTCGATGTAAAGGATGAAAAGAAAACTTACCGGGTACTGATAGCAAACATGCCGTCGATCGTAACGGACAAGCACTTCGATGCTATAGCTGAATATCCGGAAATCGCGAAAGACTATTCCTATACTTTAAAGGCCCTGAAGTCATTATCATTTGATCTTTGGGTGGCATCACACGCCAGCCAGTTTAATCTTCACAAAAAGAGAAAGGCGGGAGATGCATACAATCCCGAGGCGTTCAAGGACAGAGAAGGTTACGACAAGTCTCTGGCCGAGCTTCAGGCGGCATACGATAAGAAGATGGCCGGAAATTGATCCCGGCGTGAATCTAACAGGGGCGTAGCCAAAAATGGGTCCCCGACGGTAAGGAGGCGTTTATTAGCAGGTGAGGTGAATTTCCTTTCTGATCCTGAAACCTCTCGCTAAATTGTAAGTATCCCTTTACAATTAGCCTGCCCGCCTATGTTCCGGAACTACTTCAAATTCGCGATCCGTCATGCTGCCCGCCAGAAGGGCTTTGCTTTTATCAACATAGCCGGACTGTCGATCGGACTCGTCTGCAGCTTTTTTATTTTGGTTTGGGTTGAAGATGAGCTCAGCTACGATGGATTCCATAAGGACGGCGATCGGATTTATCAGCTATGGCGGCACATGATCACCGACGGCCAGATAGATACCTGGCCATCGCTGGGTCAGCCAGTCGCCGAAACGATTCAGGCAGAATATCCGGAAGTAGAAACAATAACGTGGGCGATGCTTTCGGAGCAGTTCGTCGTAACAACCGGTGATGACAACTTCCGACATAAAGGAGGCTATGTCAGTCCGGCATTCTTTGAAGTATTCTCGTTCCCATTCCTGATGGGTGATCCCCACACCGCATTGAATGATGTGACTTCGGCGGTGATCACTGAGCACATGGCAAGCGCCCTATTCGGAGACGACTGGCAATCGCGCAATGACATAATAGGCAGAGTCATCACGATCGATCACCGAAAGGACTTCACCATCAAAGGTATACTTAGCAACCCACCTGAAAATTCGTCTCTTCAATTTGATGTGCTGTTGCCGGCAAAGGATTTCACCGACCGGCTGGGGATTGCAGATGAATGGTACTTCATGTGCTTCTCCATCTATATGAAACTTCACGAAGGATCATCGATGGAGAACTTTAACGCTAAAGTTTCAGATCACTTTATCAGGCATGATGAGGGCGAAGGAACAAAACTGTTCCTGCAACCATTTGAAGATGTTTATCTGCACTCAACTTACCGCGATGGACACCTTGTTGGAGGCCAGATTGACTACGTAAGAATCTTCTCTGTCGTCGCTGTATTCATCCTGTTACTCGCGTGTATTAACTTCATGAACTTAGCCACGGCACGCTCGGCACGACGCGCGCGGGAAATAGGCGTACGAAAAGTTGTTGGGGCACAACGCAGGATGCTGATCACGCAATTTGTTGCTGAGTCGATCGCAATGACCTCAGCGTCGTTTGTTCTGGCATTAGGAACAATGTTCCTGTTGAAGCCGCTATTCAATGGGCTAACGGGTAAGCACTTCGCCATCGATGACTTCAATGTTGCCGGGATGTTTTTGATTTCATTGATCGTAGGAATCGTCGCAGGCAGCTATCCTGCCTTCTACCTGTCATCCTTCAATCCCGTAGCCGCGCTCAAGTCATTCAGACAACGGCAAGGCTATATTACAATTCGCAAAACACTGGTCGTATTTCAATTTGCAATATCGGTCACAATGATCGTTGCAACTATTGGAGTGTTTCTTCAACTGGATCACATGAGATCAGTAAATCTGGGCTTGCAGAGGGAAGGGCTACTCTATCTGCCACGGGAAGGGGCGTTGCAGGATCGGTATGAAGCGGCTGTGCAGGAACTCATGAAGCGGCCAGGAATAGAAAGCGTAACCTCATCCGGACAGGACCCATTGAAGGTCATGAACAACACGACCGGTGTTGGCTGGCCGGGGAAAACACCAGGCAGTCATCCCATATTCTTTATCATCAATGCGAGCCATGACTATGTAAGGACTATTGGAATGGAACTGGCTGCGGGTCGCGACTTCTCTCAGGCTTTCAATGATTCGGCAAGTTACATTGTAAACGAAGAAGCGGCCGCACTCATGGGTGGTGATATCCTGGGAACAAAGATCAAAGTATATGGAGATGAAGGTCAGGTGGTGGGAGTGGTGAAGAATTTCAGTATGAACTCACTTCGTTCACCTGTTGAACCTACAATCATTCGTTTTCATCCTCCAAGCAGCGGACGAATATTTGTACGAACAAAACAAGGTCAGATTCCAGAGGCGATTGCCAGCTTGAAAGGCGTGTGCGAACAGTTTAATCCTGGCTATCCATTCGAATATACTTTCCTTGATCAGGTGTTTGAGCAGACTTACAAGAGCGAAGAAGTCATGGGAAAGCTGGCAAATATCTTTGCTGCGGTATCCATTTTTATTTCGTGCCTGGGGCTTCTGGGACTTACCGCCTTTACTGTCGAGCAGCGATCAAAAGAAGTTGGCATTCGGAAAGTGCTGGGGGCGTCGGTAACAGGGATTGCTGCATTGCTCTCTGCCGACTTTGTGAAATTAGTACTTCTCGGTGTGCTCATCGCCTTGCCAGTTGCAGGATACTTCATGAGAGAATGGCTTCACGACTTCTCATCGCGTATAAATATGCCGTGGTGGTTGTTCGCAACGGCGGGCATTGCCGCGCTGGTATTCGCTGTCGTTACCATTGGATTTCAGTCAATCAAGGCAGCTTTGATTAATCCGGTGGAAACGTTGCGGAATGATTAGATGGGGTAATCAAAGAAAGTATGGCGATCCTCGTTTTACCCTTCAAGTCGGGAAGTCTGTGAGATAATATCTTCAAAACTCCTCGGATAGTTCTCGGCATACAGATTTCTGTAAACCTTGACAAAAACATCATACGATCTTTTTGCAAGAGAATATTTTCCGCGCTTATTCAGTACGTTGCATTTAATGACCAGCGCTTCCTGGTTTAGAGGATCATGTGAAAAGGTGCAATCGGCAATATCAATCAGGATCTTGTCGTCGGTATCTGGATTAAGCCGTTGTGCGAACTCTATCAGCGTGTCGATAAGCCGGTTGGAGAAGTCAGACTTATAGTTGTCCAGTGCGTTAAACTGCATGTCCTGCAACAGGCTGCCCCGGTGAACCTGCTTTATGATAAGATCAATTCTGTCACGTTCTTTAATCTGTCCGGGATCATTACTGTTAAGAAGTCTTGAAACGACCAGATAATCGCAAAAGATGCTGTCGTCGAGAACCACGCGCAGAAACGAATTATTGTTTTCTATAGTTACTCCTGGCATGCCCGTGAGGAGATCGCGGAGCTTTTTTAGGTTGACGTTTCTATTGTTACGGGCGGCAATGTCGTCTTTGTCGGGCCAAATCAGTTCCTGAACCAACGATCCTGAAATACTGTGATCATTTATAGAATGCAGGAGTATCAGGAGGAATAATTCTTTCAGCGTGGATGTGAACTTCAGCGCAATGTCCTGTCCGCTGGCATCATACATATGGAACCCGCCAAAAAGAATTATGGACGATGCAGGATGTTCTTCTGGCACCCGCACAACATCACCAATGTGCATTTGCTGTTCATGATTGGTATCCTGAAGCAGTGTCTGAGGGACCGCAGGAAGCGGATTGCCATGGCTTGTCTGCGTGTTTACAGCTTTTCTCTTTCTTCTGTACGCAACGTACCCGACACCCGCTACCACGATTCCACCTATTCCAAACAAAAGAACTTTGGATAATGCATTTCCTGGTTCGTCCTGTATCACGGCTTCACCCGGCATTGGAGGATAACCAATAGAGTAGATGTTCACATCAAAAAGTTGTTTGTCTTTATGAGCTGTCACCGCTATCAGCTCATTCGATTTGGCAGAATAGAAAAGATCACAGAATGAGTCTTCGTCATGAAACGTAAATGGTATCGAATCCTGGAACACCGTTGGCTTTGGCTGATCAAAGAAGTAGCGTGTTAGCTGAACGACATTCTGATATTTGCTCTTTGAATAACTGAGTACATAGAAGCATTTTTCACCTTCATCGATCAAAAGAGAATTAGAAAAAACCATGTCCTCACCGGCAACCGGCGGCTCGTAGTCACCCAGTTTTTTAAATTCACGAGTCGCCGGATTATAGGAGTAAAGGTCGTAATACGCCTGTGGTGAAAGCTCCTGCTTGCCGCTATTGCTACCGTATCCGCCGAAAAACAATACCTCATTATTTGACTTGGTTCCTGACGCACCGAGATATCGCGGCGCTATGGACCCCTTCGTCTCCACTTTTGTCCATTGATCTTTGGCTGCGTCGAACTTATAAAGCGCATTCTTATACTTGAAGTGACCGTATCCGCCGAACGTATAAAATGAACTGTCGATTGGACTGAAGAACTTATTGTTGTGCCAGTAATCGACTTCAAAGTGTGTAGTGTCGCGGTTAGCCCACGATGACGTGGTAAAGTTGTATGGATTTAGCCGGTTTGACAGAACGTCGTAGTTAACAAGTGAGCCCGTTTGCTTTACATATAACAACTGGTTCGCCTCGGTATTTACTGGATTACCGTTCTTATTTGGCGTGCGTACTATGGTTTGCGTGTTAAGGTCGTAAACAGTCAGGCTCTTTTCATCAATAGCATACAGAATTGCTGAGTCGCCGTTGAAGGCGATCGATGGATACTTCTGCAGCGTGAAATTCTTGAGGTGAGTCCATTTGATGTGCCGGTCGATGAGCCACCTGGGATTTTTCACGAGCGCCACATCGCGATCAATACTGTCGTATACGCTGTTGACGGCGTGTTCCTTCACTAGCCATTTATTTATAAGCTGGCTTCCGTCCTCAAGGGAAATATTTTTTACGACAATTGGAGGGGCATCAGTGGTGCTGAATTTGCCAAATTCATTGACTCCGAAAAGGAATCGAAATGCTGAAAGTCCTGTGAGATCATGTTTGTATTTTTTCTCACGCTGATTCCATCGCAAAGTGATTTCGCCGCCTGAGGCAGAATACTGGATCGAAACGTTCGTCCATTGAAGTGGCTTCAGGTTCTCGTCCGTGAAATCAAACCGCAATGGAGTTGGCTCATTGTTTATAACAAGATTGAGATCGCCGAAGTCGTCATCTTCAGGCACCGCCATCAGGTCGAGGTTAGTAGAATCATTCGCAATAATTCTAAGGATATATCCGTATGCATTGTGAATGCGCCGGAATGCCAGATCGAATGACACTTTAAAATCTCCGTTGAAATTATAGGCCTCACCTTTTTTAAGGCTTAGCCCTGTTCGATGATCTGTCTTCACTTCATAAGAACTGAATTCGAGGCCGTAGTCTGGCTGACGCGCAATGAGCTGTGCCCTTACGTTGTAAAAGGAAGTGATTGATAATATGAATACAAATGGAAATAACCGTCGCATGGGTGGAAGACGTCAGGCTCCTTTACCGGCCCGCCTAATTTAATGCAAAAAGCGTATTGAGTCATTAGTATTGAGTCGTTAGTATTGAGTCCTTAGTAACCGGGACTCTTATATATAATATATAAAGAGTGTGCCGTTGATGACCTTCGATTTTAAACAGTTCGTTTTTTTGCGGTTGACCAGGACTATCATCGTTGTTAGTTGCGGTGTTGCGGTACGATGTAAGTGATTTCTTTTGCCAGACATCTCTCCTTTACCCATAAGGTCGCTTTCAATCTCATACCTTTTTCAAATACTTAGAGTCAGTCCAGATGTTCGGAACAGACGGACTTATCAGGTTGATTAGCCCAGGACTCCGGGCCTGATACAGATTATTTGTTCAATTTTTGAAAAAAATCTGCCGCACGGACTCTCTTAAGAGGTTTGTTAACACGGAATTAATACCCTCCCGCATAGGTTTGGACGCACCGATAACGATTGTTCGGCATTCGCAATCGGTAACAACACTACTATTCACAATCCTAAATCCATCAACCCTATGCAAAAAATCTACGCGTTTTTGCTGCTTTCTTTGGGGTGGATTCCTTCGATTCAGGCCCAGATGGCCAGCGTCAAAGGAACGTCAGAAGCTACGGTATCCGGACATGCAACTCCTGGATACTCCACCAATCATGTACTTTCCAGTTTACCGGCGTCGCAGCCCTTCGTCGAATTCATGGTGTCTGGTACCATTACTGACGACACAGGCCAGGGCATGCCCGGCGTTAACATCATCGAACGAAGCACTACGACGGGAACAACAACCGATGCGGAAGGCAAGTACAAACTCAATGTGTCAGGTCCTGAAGCAGTTCTGGTTATTTCCTTCATCGGATATGCTACCCAGGAGATCACCGTCAGTAGCCGTTCCGTTATAGACATCAAGCTTGCACCAGAAGTCTCAACACTGAATGAAGTTGTCGTTGTGGGTTACGGTACCAGTACAAAGGCGAACCTCACCGGCTCCGTTGCCACCATATCCGATAAGGATGTGAAGTCAGTGACCACGATGAGCCTCACCGATAACATGGCGGGAAAGATTCCGGGCTTACGCGTGATGCAACGCAGCAGTGAGCCTGGCGAATACAACTCCAGTTTTGACATACGTGGTTGGGGCA
Organism: Chryseolinea sp. T2; assembly: GCF_037203685.1. Taxonomy (NCBI): domain Bacteria; kingdom Pseudomonadati; phylum Bacteroidota; class Cytophagia; order Cytophagales; family Fulvivirgaceae; genus Chryseolinea; species Chryseolinea sp. T2. Next base: position 81,858 of record NZ_JBBCAU010000006.1, on the reverse strand, counting down.
CTCCTCTTATCATAGTCGATGGTATTCAACGCGACAATTTTGCCAAGCTCGACCCGAATGAGATTGCCAGCGTAACCGTATTGAAAGATGCATCGGCTGCCATCTATGGGGTGAAGGCCGCTAACGGTGTGATCCTCATCACGACAAAAAAAGGATCAGAGGGCAAGACTGAAATTTCCTATACAGGCACATACGGCTGGCAAAATGCTACCAAGTATCTGCGTCCTATGAACGCCGCCGAATTCACGGAGAGCTACAACTGGGCCCAGGTGAATTCTGGTATCGCTCCTTCGTACTCTCAGCAGCAGATTGATGACTACCGGAGCGGTAAACTCCCAAGCGCCGACTGGTATAATGAACTCATTCGTGACAACTCTCCCCAGCAGCATCATAATATAACGATGTCAGGAGGATCCGCGAAAGTAAAATACTTCGGGTCACTGGGGTATTTTGATCAGGAGGGACTCTTTAAGAGCGGCGACCTTAATTACAAAAGGTTTAACATAAGATCAAATGTCACGGTTCAGCTCACGGACAATCTAGAGGCCGAACTTGGTCTGGGTGGTATTTCAGATGTCAAGAAGGCACCTTCCACATCATCGTGGGAGATTTACAAGGAAATCTGGATGCAGGTTCCAACGCTGACGGTATACGCCAACAACAACCCTTTGTATCTGCAGGCGCTTTCAGACGGACGTAACCCTTATGCCGACAGCCACTCCGACATAACGGGATACAGTGACACATTCACAAAGACCTTCCAGGGTAATTTTGCCCTCAACTACAAGATACCCAAAGTAGATGGTTTGAAGGCTCGTTTCCTCTTCGGTCATGACTACAACAACTACACCAATAAGACCTTCAGGAAGCAATATCCTTTGTACACATACGATGCAGCATCGGATAAGTACAATCCCAGCTACATCAATTCGCCCTCTAACATGAGCGAATCGTTCACGGAGAACACGAAGACGACGATGCAGTTGTCGCTGAACTACGAGCACACGTTTAATTCCGTTCACAACGTAAAAGGTCTGCTTCTCTATGAAAACCTTCGCGTGAAGAACAATAACTTCTATGGAAACAGGCAGTTCACCGTAGATGCTGTTGATGAGTTGTATGCCGGTAATTCGGTACAGCAGTTCAGCTCTGACCCGAACGGTATTTATGAGCTGGCCAACCAGGGGATTATTGGTCGCGTTAACTACGACTACAATTCAAAGTACCTTATCGAGGCAAGCTTCCGCTACGATGGTTCATCCAAGTTTCCGGAAGGAAAGAGATGGGGATTCTTTCCGGCGGTGTCTGCCGGCTGGAGAATTTCAGAGGAGAACTTCATTATCGACAATCTTCCATTTGTCTCAAATCTGAAGATCAGAGCGTCGTATGGAAAGATGGGTGATGATGCTGCATCAAGCTTTCAGTTTATTCCTGGCTACACCTATCCAACGTCACAAACTTTTAACGGGCGCCCACTCAGCTATATGTTCAATGGGAACCTCACAACCGGTCTTGGTTTCATCGGTATGGTTAATCCGAACATCACCTGGTATGAAGCGACAACAAGCAACATAGGTGTTGACGCGGCTCTGTGGAATGGTAAGCTGACCGTACAGTATGACATGTTCCATCGTAAACGTAGAGGCTTGCTTGATACGCGTATCCTGAGCCTGCCTAAATCAGTAGGCGCATCGTTGCCCCAGGAGAACCTCAACAGCGACGTGAGTCATGGATTCGAACTGGTGCTGGGAACGAACCAGGAGTTCCAGGGACTTCGCTTTAACATTTCAGGTATGTTCGCTTATACCCAGACGCGCTGGGAACACAAGGAACAGGCCGCCGCCGGCAACTCATATCTGAACTGGCGCAACTCTGTGGCTGGACGAAACAACAACATCATCTGGGGATACGAGCTGAATGGTCAGTTCCAGAACCAGGATGAAATCAATGCTGCTGCCATTGAAGATGGTCAGGGCAATCGCTTCGTGTTACCAGGTGACCTTCGCTACCGCGACGTAAATGGAGATGGCATCATCGACGACCTGGACGTAGTACCTATTGCAAAAGGTACGACCGCAGACAAGGTCGTTAACACCCAAAGCATCCCTCAGATCACTTATGGTATGAACATTGGATTGACGTGGAAACGATTTGATGCAACGATTCTGTTCCAGGGTGCTTCGCAGTATTCTGTGCAGCTGGTGGAACAACTGGCAGGTCCTTACAGCTGGGGCCGAAACGGTCTTGCACAGTTTTATGATGCGTGGCATCGCGCCGATAACTCAGACCTGAACAGTCAGTGGATCTCGGGTGAATATCCTCCGATGAGATTGTCGGGCGTTAACCCTAACGGACTCACTTCGCCATACAACATCAAGGATGCAACCTATCTGCGTCTGAAAAGCGTAGAAGTTGGGTACACAGTATCGGCAAGGTTCCTCACAAGAATTGGTGTTGAGAAGCTGCGTGTCTTCACCAACGGCTTCAACCTTGTTACATGGACGAAGCTGCCTATGATGGATCCCGAACATCCCCAGGATCTGTATGGATACATGTATCCGATCACAAGGAATATGAACCTCGGACTGGATCTCACTTTCTAATCTTTAGAACGATGAAAGCAAAACTTATTCTTACTGCAATATTTACGTTCGCGTTATTGTCGTGCGATGATCAGCTTGATATCAAGCCGAAGAACATCCTTACCAATGATCAGGTGTTCTCGAACGAATCGGCGATCACCGCTTACATGGCAAGCCTCTATACGGCATTGCCCATTGAAGATTTCAACTTCAGCGCCAACAATGGTTTCAATAACTGGTCGTCGGGAGTTACACCGTCTCACGCATCAGGCGAAGCACTGAGCTGCGAGCCGCGTGGTGATGTTGGCGACGGCGCATGGTGGAACTGGTGGATGGGTAACAACAACGCTAACGACGCCTATGCAACTATCAGAAACGTCAACAGCTTTATTGTCAACGTTCCGACTGCCAATCTCACTGAGGAAAAGAAGCTCAGGTATCTGGGAGAAGCAATGTTTCTTCGTGCTTACGATTACTTCGCTATGGTGAAGCGCTATGGAGGGGTGCCGCTGATCACGAAACCACAGAACTTTACGGGTGATAATCTCGACGAGCTTCAGGTAGCGAGAAACACGGAGAAGGAGATCTATGATTTCATAGCGGGTCAGCTCGACAGCGCAGCCCTTTTGCTCCCGGACAACAATGAACGTGGACGCGCGAACAAGAACGTAGCGCTGGCACTCAAGTCAAGGGCTATGTTGTATGCCGGATCGGAGGCGCGCTATGGAAACGTGCAGCTGGGCGGCCTCGTTGGTATAGCTTCCACCGAAGCAGACGGATACTTTCAGAAGGCGTTCGATGCTGCAAAGAAGGTTATCGAATCGAACAAGTATTCACTTTATAACGCTGATGCAGACAAGGCGAAGAACTTTGCCGATCTGTTTCTCAATACATCGTCCAATCCCGAAGTACTTCTGGTGAAGGATTATCGATTCCCTGAGATGGTACATTCGTTCGACATGTGGAACCTGCCATATGGTGTACGCGGAGCGTGGGGTTACAGCTCACGTATGAATCCCACTCTCGAGCTGGTTGAACTGTTTGAATATACTGATGGTTCGTCGGGTAAGCTGAAGATCACCGAGGCAGACGGTACGCCTGCTCATTATACAAATCCGGCAGATATCTATCTGAACAAAGATCCCCGTTGCCTGGCAACTGTTGTGATGCCATTCTCAATTTGGAGAGGAACCGTGATCGATATTCAGGCAGGTGTTATCGATGATGCAACAGCAGAAGGAAATGTTGCTACGGTGTATGGAAGGAAAACGGTGACCACCGGCGACTACAATAAACTGTACAACACGTCAACGCATAAGATAGACGCCAGCGGAACACAGAAGATCATTTCAACGAATGGTATCGGTGGGGGAGAGCGGTCTATCACCGGCTTCTACAACCGGAAGTACATGAACTATAACATGCCTCCGAATCAGGCTATCGGATGGAATTCAACTCAGAGCTGGATCGACATGCGTTACGCCGAGGTGCTGCTTAACTATGCTGAAGCAGCAATTGAGCTGGGTGATGTTGCAAATGCGAAGACGGCCATAAACCTCATCCGCGGTCGCGCCGGCGTTGTCCTGCTGAACGATAGTGATGTGACAAAGGATCGCATACGTCATGAGCGTCAGGCAGAGCTCGCGCTGGAGAACCATAAGTACTGGGACATCCGTCGCTGGCACACGGGCGATCAGCTGATCATGAACACGAAGCTCACGGCCCTTTATCCTTACTACGACCTGCAGTCGAACAGCTATGTGTTTACCAAGGTGCCGGTGGGCAATATTCTCACCTTCTGGCCAAAGCTGTACTATGAAAAGATCGACCCAAGCGAGATACAGAAGAATCCAAAGCTTGTTCAGAATCCACTCTATTAAACTATTAATTCCGAGTATATGAAAATCCTGAATGGTGTGGCGATTGCAGCATGCGTGATGTTGCTTTCGGCCTGCTTCAATACAGATATAGATAATTACGATGGTCCCAACGCGAGTATAGAAGGACAGGTAATTGATAATGTAACCGGCGAAGGGATACAGACGGAACAGCCCAATGGTTTCCGGGTTCGCCTTATCGAAAGTGGATATGTCAACGTGATCCCTATTGATTTCTGGGGAAAGGCCGATGGAAGTTTCAGGAACACTCAGTTGTTTAAGAATGACTACCGCGTGATTCCCATCGAAGGGCCATTTGTGATGCCAGACACGGCTCGCATTACCATCAGCGGCGCAACAGAGGTGAGCTTCACGGTAACACCATTTGCAACGGTGCACGCATCTACTCCGCGCGTGGTTGGGAAGAATGTCGTCGTCGACTATACACTCACCAAACCAGGTTCGGTTTCACAGAAATTAACCCGTTCGGTTACTGTGGTGGCGAAGGTTCCCGCGGTCAGCAATGCTGTGAACGATGCCAATGTCAGCCACGATCTCGGTGGGTTGGATTATGCTGCGATTGCCGCAACAACATTTTCAGACACGTTGAAGAATCTGCCATCGGGCAAACATTTTGTCAGGGTAGGAACACGTACAGACAACTCTCAGGGCAAGTATAACTACAGCAAGGTGTTCGAAGTAAACATTCCCTGATCGGAGTATCAGAATACAACAGCACATGTCCTTTGCATTCTTGGGTTTACGCAATGCGGCAGCTGTGTGTTCGTAATGACAAGGAGTCTCCGTAGCCGGTTCAGTTACGGAGACCCTTTTCATTTTGTGAGCAGCATAATCCTATTCTTTGATGTAATCAGAATATGTCCAGGTTTATTGTAGCAATGCTGGTCTTTGCGTTGACTGGTTGTGATCCCGGTGAGGATACCCGCGTGCAACGGGCTCAATACACGTTCAGTCCTCTGAGCGGGGTGGTGAACAGTGAAGAGCTTCCTTTCAGGAGTGAGCTTTGCCTCAACGGTGAATGGAACTTCATGCCCGTTTATGAAAACGATCTTTCAGGATTTATTTTGCCCAAGCGCTTTGACTGGGATTCTGTTCCTATTAAGATACCATCGCCCTGGAATGTCAACACATTTTCAAAAGGGCACGAGGGCACCTTTATGACCTATCCATCATATCCTGAGGAATGGGAGAAGGCGAACATCGGATGGATGAAGCGTGAGTTCGTTCTGCCTGAGAGTTGGAACAGAAAAATGCTTAGGATTCACTTTGAAGCTATAGCAGGCATAAGCAAGACATATATTAACGGTCAACTCGCCGGAGAGAATCTTGACCTGATTCATCCAACAGAAATTGATGCGACGAACCTTATGCACCGCGGGAAGAATGAGATTATCGTTGGAGTGGCTAAGGAGAGCCTTTCCAATGAAAGTGGCAAGCAAAGCAGGAGTCAGCATGCCACCGGTTCATTGTGGGGCAATTACGTAACGGGAATATGGCAGGACGTCCATGTAGTGGCAACACCGGAGATGATGATTGAAAATGTTTACGTCGACCCCGATCTGAAGACTAAAGAGCTTACAGTGAAAGCGACCATTCATAACTATTCGAATAGTAGTCATAAGATCACGGGGGCAGCGGTAGTGCGGTCCTGGAAGAAAAATGACGCCGACGATGAAAGATTCTCCGGCTGCTGGACGCTGGGAGCAGAGGTCTTAAATTTTTCAGCATCAGAAGTGATCGAACTTGCAGCAGGTTCTTCTGCACAGCTCCTGCTAAGGCAGCGGGTTGAAGATCAGCTCGACCTGTGGACACCGGAGGAACCGCATTTGTATGGCCTTACCGTTGAGCTGGACACAGATGGCAATGTGCCTATCGACAGAAAATTCGTTCGTTTCGCATGGCGTCAATTTATGTAAATTCATGCCTCACTATTTTCTATTGAAATGTTCAGATCTTTAAACTACACTTTCTTTATTGTGTTCATGCTCTTTTGCCTTGGAGCAGAGGCGCAGTCAAATCTCATTTGGTACGAGAAGCCTGCCTTCAACTGGAATGAGGCATTGCCGATTGGCAACGGCCGGCTGGCGGCCATGGTGTTTGGAGGAGTATCGCAGGAGGTGCTTCAGCTCAACGAAGAAACTGTATGGGCAGGCGAACCGGGAAACAACGTAACCAGCAATGGCTTTCGCGAGGCATTGCCGGAGATCAGGAAGCTGATCTTCGAAGGAAAGTATAAAGAGGCGCAAGATGCTGCGTTCAGGGTTGTGCCTCCAAAGACCTCTAACTCGAACAACGGCATGCCCTATCAGCCTGTCGGCAATTTATTGATCGCCTTCCCGGGACACGAACAATATACTTCCTACCGGAGGGAACTTGATATATCTAAGGCGATATCATCCACAACCTACAAAGTGAACGGTACAACATTTCGGCGCGAAACGTTTGTGTCGTTTACGGATCAGCTGATTATTGTTCGCCTTACGGCAGACAAACCTGGAAGTATCAGTTGTTCCCTCACCATGAATAGTCCTCAGAAGATTCATGAGGTTGCAGTGGTAAATTCTGAATTGGTTCTCAAAGGTGTATCGGGCAATGCGGACAGCAAGACAGGGAAGGTAAGTTTTCAGGCGCGTATGCATCCCGTTGTTAAGGGAGGTCAGGTAACATCAGCGGACTCGACGGTACGTATAGAACAAGCAAACGAAGCGATCATCTACGTTTCGATGGCAACAAACTTTGTGAACTACCACGACTTGTCGGGCGACGAGGAGGCGCGCGCATTAAAGTATCTTGATCAGCCGGAGCGGAAGTCGTTCGATAAGCTCAGGGCAGCCCATATTGAACATTACCGCCGGTATTTCGACAGAGTGGTTCTTGATCTCGGTTCGTCGGGCGCGAACCGATCAACGGATGTCATGCTGAAGGAGTTTAAGAACAAGCCAGATCCTGCACTGGTTAGTTTATATTTTCAGTTCGGACGTTATCTGCTGATCAGCTCCTCTCAGCCAGGTTCTCAGACTGCCAATCTCCAGGGCAAATGGAATGATAAAGTAAATCCACCATGGGGAAGCAAGTACACGATAAACATCAACACGGAAATGAACTACTGGCCATCGGAGGTGACGAACCTGAGCGAGATGGGTGAGCCGCTGTTTGCCATGCTGAAAGATCTTGAGGTAAGCGGAAAGGAGAGTGCGCGAACGATGTACAATGCCCGTGGATGGAATGCTCATCACAATACTGATTTATGGAGAATCACCGGTCCTGTCGATGGGGCCTTTTACGGACTCTGGCCAATGGGCGGTGCGTGGTTATCGCAGCATCTCTGGCAACATTATTTGTACACTGGTGATAAAGAATTCTTAAAGGAAAATTATTACATCCTGAAAGGCGCGGCATTATTTCTTTCGGATGTATTGCAACACGAACCGACTCATAACTGGCTTGTCGTAGTCCCTTCAATGTCGCCGGAGAATGCTCATATGACTGATGTATCCATTGCAGGCGGAACTACTATGGATACACAACTCACTAATGATGTGTTTTCGAACTTTATCGCAGCATCGGCAATTCTCTCTCTCGATCGTGAACTATCGGATTCTATTCAGGCGAAGCAACGCGAGCTGATGCCCATGCACATCGGCAAGTGGGGACAGCTGCAGGAATGGTTGCAGGATTGGGACAAAAGCGATGATCATCACCGCCACGTGTCGCATCTTTATGGATTGTATCCATCCAATCAGATCTCTCCTTACAGAAACGCTGCCTTGTTCGCTGCAGCAAGGACGTCATTAGAGCACCGGGGCGACCGCTCTACCGGTTGGTCTATGGGCTGGAAAGTTAACCTTTGGGCGCGCCTGCTCGACGGCGACAGGGCGTATTCTCTCATCCGTGATCAGCTCACGTACGCAGGCGATGGTGCTGAGCAGGGCGGAGGAACCTATTTGAACCTTCTGGATGCGCACCCGCCGTTTCAGATCGATGGCAACTTTGGATGTACATCGGGTATTGCCGAGATGCTCATGCAAAGTCATGACGGTGCAGTTCACTTACTTCCTGCTTTGCCTGTAGACTGGAAGAACGGAAAGATTACCGGCCTTAGAGCGCGTGGGGGATTTACCCTGGACATAACGTGGAAGGCGGGTAAACTCTCTGAAGTAAAAATTAAATCTGCGCTGGGAGGTGTTTGTCGCCTCAGAACTTATGAGGTCGTTAACGACAAATTGTTGAAGGCTGCCAGTGGCAGGAATCCCAATGAGTTTTTCGCTACACCGGCGGGTAATGATCCCGTTGTTGCAGATGGGGTGTCGCCAACCGCGACGACGACACGAACTGTTTACGAGTATGATCTGGCGACGAAGCCAGGTCAGGAATATGTTATAAAGATGAAATAGTCATTGATGCGATAGACTACAACTTCAATATAACATTGGTATTGTAAAATCTTTGTGTTCACTTTTGGTTATCAGACTCACATGAGACTTACTATTCTATTGCTTATTGTTTCCTTTCTTCCTATTGTTTTCGTTCTGATCCCAAATACGCTTGCAGCACAGTCAAAGCATAGCAGAACTTCTTTGCATCCGTCGTATAAGGGCCTTATCATGGCCGGATACCAGGGGTGGCACAATACGCCTGAAGATGGTTCTGGCAGAGGCTGGGGTCATTACGTGCAGCGCGGAACATTCGGACCCGGCAATTGCAAGATCGACATGTGGCCAGAGTCGAAAGAGTATCCCAGGATGTACAAGACGCCGTTCAAACATGCCGATGGAAGTGATGCGTACCTGCCCAGCGATAACGATGCATCCACGACCGACGTGAGGTTCAGATGGATGAAAGAGTACGGCATCGATGGCGTTTTCATGCAGCGGTTTGTTGCCAATGCAAGGAAGAATGGTCTCGTTCGGAATCACTTCAATAAGGTACTGTCGGATGCTCTGGTCGCCTCCAGAAAGTACAGCAGGGCAATTGCTGTGATGTATGATCTCTCGGGCATGCGCGATAGCATAGACGTCCCGTTGATTATAAGAGACTGGAAGAATCTGGTCGACAGTATGAAGATCACCAGCGGTGGTGATAAACAACCCTACCTTTATCACAATGGCAGGCCATTGGTTGTTTTATGGGGTGTTGGCTTTGCCGGGCGTGATTACACATTGAAGAGCATCGGGCAGCTCATTGAATTCCTTAAGAATGACAAACAGTATGGAGGATGTTCTGTGATGCTGGGCGTTCCTACCTATTGGAGAACGCTGACATCCGATACCGAACCGGATCCACGACTTCACGATGTTATACGGAGTGTTGATATTATCCATCCCTGGACTGTGGGACGATACAAGAAAGCCATTGAATTTCAGTCGTACGCCGAGGTACAGACAGGCGATATGGCCTGGTGCCGCGACAATGAAGTAGAGTACGCACCGACAGTGTTCCCTGGATTCTCGTGGTCTAATCTGTATCCCGATTTTCCATTCGACCAGATCCCCAGGGAGCGTGGCACATTTTACTGGCGCCAGCTTTCAACGGCCATCTCAAATGGTGCAGCTATGATTTATGTCGCCATGTTCGATGAGGTTGATGAAGGCACGGCCATCATGAAAGTGTCACAGGATCCGCCTGTGGGTGCGAGCCGGTTTCTCAGGTTCGAAGATGATATTCCTGAGGACTACTATTTATATCTCACAGGCTATGCGGGGCGGATGTTAAGGAAGGAAGTGTCGCTGCGTCGCGACATACCTTTACCGCCGTCGAAGGAGAAGTAGGTGCTAGTCGATAGCCTCAATTCTGGCCCTTCGGTAACTTTTGAAATCTTTGTCAGCTGAGCCCATCCGTCGTACTACTTTAATCTCCTTTCGGTGTATCTTAGTGCATACATCAAAACGTTGTGATCCACAGCATCATTAAAGTTGCGTTAGCTCTTGTTTGCCTGTCAGCTTCTGCACAGGATCTCTACACGATCAGGGGTAAGGTGCTCGGAGGACCGGATAACAAACCTCTTCCCTCGGCAAGTGTTTTTCTTGCCAACACTTCTTATGGAGTAATCTCAAATCCCGAAGGAGCCTTTGCTATTCCAAACGTGGCGAAGGGCAGATACCGGCTGGTTGTCTCTTACGTTGGATATCAAACCTGGATCATCAACATTGAAGCCTCAGATGAACGGCCCTATGTTATTATCCTCAAGCCGGCAGCAACCTTACTTCAGGAGTTAGTGGTTACGGACAAACGTGAAGTTCACAGGCGCTCATTAGCTGACTTCACGACGTTCAAAGAACTCTTTATCGGCCTTAGTAAGAATGCGAACAAGTGCAAAATCGTAAATGATCGCGCTCTCTTTTTCAATAACAAGGGCGGCATCTTGTCTGCTTCAGCTGACAGTCTTTTGGTGATAGAAAATCTCGGACTTGGCTACAGGATCACCTGCCTTCTGGAGAACTTCACCTACAACCGGGCCCTGAACCGTTTGAAGTATCGCGCCCAGATGGTCTATGAACAGCTAACACCCAGTGATGCTCAGGAGGAGAGGCGATTTGCTGCTAACCGGTTAGAGGCATACTACGGATCGGAATTGCATTTTATGCGCGCGCTCTATAATCAAAGATTGAAAGAAGAGGGCTTCTTTGTTACACTCAGCTACGAGCGAAGCAGTTCAGGAGATGACGCGAATTTTACGTATAGTGACACCGTGTTGAGGGTGAAGTCCAGACTATTTCCGGATAAGATACGAGTGCCGACGTTGATCAACTACAATCGCTTTCTCGATTCAGTGAGCTCAACTCCTTCACATCCGGTCATTTTATTCAGTGGTCAGTTGCGCATAACGTACGTTGATGAAAGTGAGCCGCTGGATTATCTGCGAAGGAGAGACCCCAAAAGTGTTGGGCTCACGGTTCCACAACAATCGGGATTGCGATTGATAGAAGGTGAAGTAGCCGTAGAACCAAACGGCATGGTGTTGCAGGAGGGGAATCTTTCGTCGCAGGGATATTGGAGTTGGGAACTGGTCGCGGAGAGTCTTCCCGTTGATTATGATCCTGAGCACGATATAAAGACATTGAAGTTAAGCACGGATCATTGAAGAAACGTTGTTTAATTCGCTCTCGATATCCACCCCGGGGCATCGCCGATCTCATTCCTCAACATCATGTTCATCTGCGCCGCATGATGTTGTACATGACGCATATTCAGCATCACCATTTCAATCATCAACAGGTTCCTTGATCCATCGGGTTCAATCCAGCGTGCCTGAATGTTTTCTTCTGTAAGTCCATCGATGACGGCGTAGCACTTCTTTCGGCATGCATCGGCGTAATCAAGCATCTCTTGTTTTGTGTAAACGCGATCAGGCATGATATCGTCGATCCGATCCTGTGGCATTTCGCTCAGTAGCGTGAACGGTAGAGGTGGATTGAATCCTTCCGGTGGATTCGTGAGGTAATAGTCGAGAAAGAACAATGTATGATAGGCCATGTCGAAGAACTTTCGTGGATGTTCCCACTTCTCGTCGGGCCACATGGTGATGGCATTCCTAAGCATATTGATGCCTGCGCCGAATTGTTGCCAGAGGCTTTCTTTGAATAATGTCAGTATCATAACTCTAATCGTTTAGTTGAGCCCGGACCCTCTGGAATAGTTACTTGTCGTTGTGCGCCTGGAAAGAGATTGCAAGATTAATTCTCCGGGACAGTTAAGATATTTAATTGAAAATCTATTGTGTCTCCCAATGCCACCTTTTCCATGAGGATTCTTGTATTTTCGTCGTTCATGCTTATTACGTTGTAGTCAATGAAATAATTTGTTGGGCTGCCGATGTTGAACTTCCTTGTCACAATGCCTTCAACACGTAAATCCTTGTTTTCGTCAAAGATCCATTCGTTATCGGGACAAGCATGCACAAAAGCGTTTCTGTCATTGTCAGAATTGTCTACCGGAAACAGCAAAATCAAAGTATCTCCGACCTGCAACCTGTTGTTTAATTCTACTGCTGCATTTTGCAGCTGTTCCTCACATTCGACAATGGGTTTCCAATAGGCTTCATGGTCAGCAATCTGTCCTTGCAGATCAATGTCTTTGTTGTTGAGCTTTCGGTGAAGAGAGGTCAGTATCGTAGAGGAAATGTCGTCAGGATGTCTGAAATGTAACGAGTCGAAGAAGCGGATGAGAGGAGGATTTCGGTCGCCAAGAATCCAGTTATTTCTAATCCACATCCCCACGGTCGTATGCAGCCCGGTAACGGCCGTCTCTTCATCTTTCAGCTGGAATTCGCGCAGTTGGCCAGGGCTCCAGTTTTCTTCAAAGTAAGCGATAGATTCGTTCAGATCTTTTGGTGGTTCATCCTTTGAACAGGCTATTGTAAGGACGCTTATTAATAAAAGTAAAATTGATGAAGGTTTCAAGAAATAGAGTCAGCTGGTCTTATGTCAATCAATATACAAAAAGGAGGGGGCCGGCAAGCGCCAGCCCCCTGTTAATAGTCACACCGTTACTTCCAGCTTCACTCTCGTCATCATGCTGTTCAGCAATACAAGCACTTAGCCCTTTGTCATAGCATTTTGTACCGCAGGTCCTGCACCAACGATACATATTGCATGATACATAAGACTGAAATTCGATATCCAATGTTTGGGCATTGATACCAGGTATGCTCATGTATTGTGCGGTTATCGTTGTACATTATCCTACAACTCTGGCCTTGTACTTTATCCCTGAAGCTCATTGCCAACTGAATGCCATCGCAGTTGGATAACAATGGTTCTACAGCATTTTGATTCAGAGTTAAACTGCAATACCTGTGTCAACTTTCACTACCTGCATTACGGAATGCAGGCCCGATTTCAACGCATACTCAATCCCGTTTACAATCTGAATAAAATTGATCCCGAATGTCAGGATCAAAGGTTTCGTTGCGCCTGGAATTAAATGCTGCAATGCTATTCCGCCTGTGGTGCCCGAATCGACAGCGATTGGCGCCGTCTGGGCAGTTACAGCAACATACTTTTGCGTTTCGAAATCGATCTCCGCTGCTGTTGATCGCAATACGAAGTGCGTTGCGCCATCGGGTTTCGATAGATCGTGTAATGGAGAGAATGCGGAAATCTCAACCGATACATTACCCGTCGCACGGTTCACAAGCGGCGTGAACGGCACCTTGTGAGCTTTCGTTAGCGACGAGGCATCGTTGAATTGTAAACCTTCCAGGGCTTTTGTTGTTACCGGAAGTACCTGGCGGGACCCACGGCCATTGACCGCGTCCTGCCGCAGGAGTTTGTGAAACAGCGAAGTAAGCCTACGGGCAAGACCACCGTCGCCGGCGATCTTGACATCATGCGCAAACGCTGCGCGGAATGCCATAGTAGCTTTACTGGCTTGTTCAAACTCCTTCATGTTCTCGCGTGTTCTGACAAAGCGGTCATCATTTTTGACCTTGACGCCATCAACACCCGAGGCCTTTCTGGCCGCGTATCCATCTTTCGTTTTGTAGAAAGATATGTTGCCTACGCGACCCTTTAATTGGATAATCCCATCTTGGGTAGCCATTTAGAAATATTTAAATAATTCATCATGTAAACAGGGCACACGATAATTAAGCCCATGAAACTGCGCGCGTTCATGAGACAAGTATACAACAGTTCAAAAATCCACTTTTTCATTTTTTATCTTTTATTCGTTTTTTTAACCAATTAAGATTAATTGTGTTCCGGCGTTGCCAACATTATTGACTTGTTGAGTAAGCGATCTGGAAGAACGATAGCCAGAGGGCGTTTTACTGAAACAGAACTTGCATTTCTCAGCGTTAGACAGTTTTTTGAGTAGCCAGGAACATGGGGAGTTCACTAAAACATCCAGGATGCATCTTCGATACATGTTGGATACATATTGGATATAAAGCCGATTTAATTGGATATGAAATGGAGCCCCTGGCTCTTTGTCAGAGCGAGACTTCCAGTACAGTTGTGATCCGTGCCATGGCGTTGGAATTCGTCGGATAGTAGCGCAAGGCTGACATTCAAGGCAATCTCAGGCATTGAGAACGAAGTATCTTCAGATTGCAGGACATAAGAGATTTTTTGCCGATATTCCACCTTAACAAGCTAATTGACTGCTAGCGCTTGCTGTTGTCCATCCCAACCGTTGTGCAGCAAACCGTTATGAAGAGAATTATAGCCTTCACATTACTGTTCTTCCTGACTACCATCGCGTGGACGGACGTTGCCCCCAATCCAATCACCCTGAAAGGCATAATCCCCGCCAGGCCTTGCGAAGTGCGCATGCTTTCTGAAGTCGTCGAGATCGACATGCATGCCGATTCATCCTTCCTGCATTGCACCTTTAACATGGTCAATACCGGCGATAGTTTAACGTTGCCGGTAGGCTTCCCGGTAATGACCTTATTTCACTGGAACATGTATCTCTATGACCTTCACGACAGGGAGGCGTTTGAAATATATGTAGATGGTGTGAAGCTTGATCGGGATGATATTCAGGTGCCTGAAGAAATGAAGCCGGCATATGACCGGTTCGTACGCGGTGCCTGGGCCGATGAAGAGTTTAAGCGAAAGTCTGACAGTCTTGACAATCATTACGGTGTGAAGCCGGGTACAGATAAGGTAACCAGGGGAACAGACGCAGCTTATCAAAGTGGATACAATAAGATCCAAAGATGGTTCGATAAGCAGCCTCACCTTGATTTCAAACTATACGATGAACTTGATAGTCTGTTAAAGAATGGAAATTACGCCTGGTATGTGTGGCCGGTGAAGTTCAACAAGGCTGAATCAAAAACGATTACCGTGAACTATACTGTAGAAGCCGGGTCCACGTATGGTGGGCACTCGCGTTTTGTAAAGTATTTGTTAAGCACTGGCGCGGGCTGGTATGATAACATCGGACGCGCAGATATAATAGTTAAGCTGCATGGTATTGAAGTCAGTACTGTTGAAGCGATCAGCCCTGCGAACCATCAGTTTGACAAAGTGAACAAAACAATCAGCTGGACGTTCAGTAATCTCGAGCCAACGATCAACGATGATATCGACATCCAATATTATAATCCGAATGAACGAAAGTCGTTTGAAAAGCACATGAGGAAAAAGGGAAGAATGATCAGAAGGAATCAGTGAAAAGATCTTTATGCAGTTGCTGAACTGATAGGGTTGCTTTAATAATTGATAAGATGTTTTTTGTTGCCTGATAAGTTCTTTATTATTGAAGTCGTTACTGAATAAATCGTTACCTGATAAGTTGCCTTAACTTATTTACTACAATCGTTATGAAAAGCTGCCTTCTACTCTCGTTGTTATTAATAGCATCTGGCATCTCACTCTTCGCACAGTCTTACAATACACTCGTCCGCAGGGCCGACTCATTGTACAGGGCTAAAGATTATAAGGCGTCACACACTACATACAGCCGGGCTTTTAAAATTGAAAAGAAGCTAGCCGGCGATTTGTATAACGCCGCCTGCGCCGCTGCGCTGGCCGGTGACAGTAAAGATGCATTCGCCCTTGTCAACCTGGCAATGACGCACGGTTGGGCCAATGTAAAGCACCTGACAATCGATAGCGACCTGACCAGCCTGCATAGTGATGCTCAATGGAAGCCGCTGGTTGCCAAAATGCAAGTGAAGAACGATTCAATAGAAGCTAACTATGATAAACCACTCCAGGCCGAGTTGTTAAAGATTCTTCAGGAAGACCAGGCTATTCGTCGTTTATATATAGCAGAGTCAAATAAATTGGGCTTTGATCACCCTCGTGTAGACAGCCTCGGCAAGGTGATGCAACACACAGACAGCATTAACCTCGTCAGAGTAAAACCAATACTGGATGAAAAGGGATGGGTTGGCCCTGGCAAGGTAGGAAAGCCTGCCAGCCAGGCGTTATTCCTGGTAATACAACATTCTGATCTTGCCACGCAGGAGAAATATCTGCCGATGATGCGTGAGGCGGTGAAGAAGGGAGACGCTGGTAGCGATGAGCTGGCATTGCTGGAGGATCGTGTGGCATTGAGAAAGGGTAATAAGCAGACATACGGAACGCAGCTTCATACAAACAGCGAGACGAAACAACTGTACGTAGCAGCGATGATAGATCCCGATCACGTAGATGAGAGAAGGGACGCAGTTCGCCTTGGTCCTATGGCCGAATATGTCCGGCGCTGGAACATTGTCTGGAACGTCGAAGAGTATAAGAAACAGCTGCCCGAATATGAGCGACTTCTGAAAGAAAATGCCCAGAAGTGACTTCCGAAAGGGATTGCTTTCTTACTCTCACATTCACTCTCACTCTGATTCTTAATGGCCAGTATACATTGGAACTAATTTGGTTCCACATTTTTTAGCTTAAAAAATCTGAACTTCACGGTGAATCACTTTCAATTCTCAACTTATTTTTCAAAACTTAATTCGCAGTTTTAAGTCCCCGGGTGAGGTGTAATCAGATGTTCAGCAATAGCGTGGTGCCCGTGGCTTCTTTTCCTCAGAAGGACATTTGTCCTTAGTGTACTTACAGATCATTCGACGACAAGTTTTTTCTAAGCAACCTTGCTATCATGTTGGCGTTGCCTGAAGGTCTGTTCATTTGACATTTTGATTTGGGAGATTTTTAAACATTCGTTGAGATGCCCATTTCCGAGAAGCTGAGCGCCAGAATTGGCGATGTGCCGCTCATTATCTGCGGCCCCATAGTACGAAGAGTGGAACCGGAGATCGTTTCCGTTTGGATCGCATTAAAGGAGCCGCGCGATATTGAGTTGGAGCTATACACCGGATACTGCGTGCCTTCCACCCCCGACTTCCCGGAAAAGGTGGTGGTATTCAAATCGGAAAGAAAGCCCTGCCGTGCCATCGGCGCGAACCTTCACATCTCTGTTGCTGTGATTGAATCGGCAGGACTGTTTACGCCCGGTCAGATTTACTCCTACAATCTGATTTTTCACGACACACGGACAAGCCCTACGGACCCAAATCCTCAATCGCTCATATCATTAAAACAGAAGGATGAAACTGGTAATCTTAAGGGCCTGCTTGAAGAACCACATCGGTTGGGATTTAAAATTGGCCAACTTCCTTCCTTCATTGTGCCACCGGCGAAGCTCGATCAGACACGCATTGCTCATGGTTCTTGTCGCAAGCCCCATGGCAGTGGTCGAGACGCGCTGGCCATCATGGCTAAGATTATTGAACCTGATTTCGTTGATCCAGACAGACTGCTTACTCCGGTTGCCCGCCCGCATTACTTCTTTCATACGGGCGACCAGATCTATGCTGATGATTGTTCAGACTTCCTCATTCAACACTATACCGATGTCGGGAACTTCCTGCTGCAAAAGACGGAACAGGTACCTTTTCCTGCCGATCCAACAAAAAGCTTCCTCGCGCAGGGAACTGCCGATAGCGACTTCGTTTGGATGCAGGTAACCTCTGATGCACTTCCCCCGCTGCGGCGCGCCACTAATTTCTATTCGGGCTTTACCGGAGATGAGTCGAACCACTTGTTATCATTTGCTGAGTTTAGTGCCGCGTATCTATTGCAATGGTGTGATGCTCTTTGGCCGAAGGAGTTACCCACCATCGATCAACTCTTCCTCGACAGATTGCAGGTAGAAACGAGTGATGAAACCAGGCCGTACCTCAAATACGAAATCGTCGAAGGCGATGAAGATGCTGATAAAAAAAAGGAGAAGAAGCCAACCTTGTCAAAGGAATGGTACAGTCTCGATGTTGCCGGAAAGAAGATAGCGATTCACGACAATCCGATCGTGAAGGCGGCAAAGGAAAACTATCGCAACAGACGTGAGAAAAAGTCACCTACCGATGAACCACATCAGCGGGAGCTGGTCGAAGAATTCAGAAAAGATCTGAAGGCTGTTCGTCGCGTGCTTGCCAACACGGCAAACATAATGAGCTTCGATGATCATGATATCACGGATGACTGGTACATGAACGGAGGCTGGGCCAAGCAGGCACTTGGAACACGACTTGGTGAAACAATCATACGCAATGGATTAATGGCGTATGCACTTTTCCAGGCTTGGGGAAATGATCCGAAGGGATGGGATGAAACTACTCCTGCGAAGTATGACCGCAAGAAGTTGTTAACGATGATTGAAGATCAGGTCAAGACTTTCGGCACGTTCGATGCAAGTGAAAAGTTAATCTCTCCAAGAAAATTAATTGGTGAAGATCTTACGAAGGCGTTCAACGAAGCGTTAGGCTTTGCCAACTTTGAGAAGCCATTCATTCCCTGGAACTGCACTCTGAAGATCAGCGAGGCCAAAGTATACGTACTGGATACACGCACGCGTCGTGACTTCTCAAAAGGATTGAACTTCCCTCCAAACCTTATCGGGAAGAAAGCACTGGAGGAAATGATACCTGAGCCGGTAATAGCGGAAACCGGAGTGGAGCTGGCCATTGTGGTATCGGGAGCGCCAGTGCTTGGCATTGCAGCAATTGAGTCAATCGGTCAGCCGATCATTCCGAAGGTGCTTGATTTTATGAGTCTCACCGGGCCGGTGAAGACTCAGTTCAACATTGACAGAAGGATTGGCGTTCATACTGGCGACCATAGCCTGGACGTTGAGCACTGGTCGTTGCATAATGAGGGATTCGAAGCGATGCTTAAGCGTTGTGCGGGTTTGAAGAAGGTTTTGTTTCTCGCTGGTGATGTTCACTACGGTATTACAAGTGAGATGGACTATTGGGTGAAAGGCGAGCCTCAGGCATCGAGGTTTGTACAAATGGTTTCCAGTTCACTGAAGAATATTAAACCTTCCGGCGCGCTCATGGGTATCCTTCCTTCCGGTATTGCTGAACTGGCATTGTCCGGTGGCCTTAATAAAGAGTTTATCGATCTTACGGGTATCGGCTGGGAGAAAGAAGACGACATAAAAAAGATTGGTCTCAGGGCCCAGAAGTCACCCGGACAATTTATCGATGCGCGGCCAAGTCACTATCCGCTCCGCATAGGCAAGGCGTTGGCGTCAAAGCCGGTATTGCTCACGTTGCGTGACTGGCCATTGATTGCCTTCAAGCAGAATGATGCACGGGTCGTTTTGAATCGCGTTGTCTTTAAAAAGGAAACACCGGATCCATCGTTCCGTTGGCGAATGAATGTGCTCATGGACTCCCGGCCGGATGCGCAACGATTTGCTTCTTTGACTAACAAGCCCGCTAACCTTGAAGCAGACTTTCTTCTAAACGAGAACAGCGGTGACGCCTTCGGGTCTAAAGTTGACAGGCTGCTCCGGCGTTCGTCATTTTATTCCAGATCACATATCAACCGGTTTGTGAACTGGTATAGTCATGTCGCCATAATTGATTTCAGCCGAAAGGATGGAAAGCTTTCATCGCGTCATTCCATGTTCTTCAGTCCGTTCCTCGAAGCATCAGATCAGGGTGATACGGGCACATTTGAACAGCCATTTGTACAATACAAAGTTTCACTGGAGCGAAAGCCGGCAACAGAAAAGCCTGTATTTCCTCTTGAACCATAGATGAGTTAACGGGCAACGCTCTCGGGTAATAGATGAGTTAATGGGCAACGTTCCTCGAGTAATATTTGAGTTAATTAAATAGACTCCTTGAGTCATAGACGAGTAAATTAAATACACCCTCTTCATGAATCGGGTTACCAAAGCGATCAACGCCGTCGACGAATGGCTGTCTCCGTTATCGAAGTTAGTCGAGGATGAACAATTCAGAGGTGAGTTTTTGAAGGAGTTAGGGGCGAAGCAAAAAGAAGATCCTGCAAGTAAACAAAAGGCCAAGGAGAAGCTGAATTTTGTTCTGAATGCGTTAAACAAACTGCGACTCAAACTTGGACTCGATAAGTCGGACGTACCCAACGTCGGAAACATCATAGCTCTTGGATTGCTGCTGGCAGAATTGTATAAGGTTTGGGAGGCAATCGACGAACTCTTAAAAGAAAGCGATTACCCGGACCCCAACGGAGAACTGATGATTGGGGATGAAGTGAAGGCCGCGCAACTCAACGCCATGCGCGCGTTGGCCAGGTTTCTTACTCACACCTACTTCAGAAAGAGACATCCAACGGTTGCCACACTGTTTGATACCATCGGTATCTTCGCAGAGGAATCTACAGAGGTAAAGCGTGCCCTGGACCTGGTATTGTATCCTTTGGTCAGACTGCTGCAGGTATTGACAGGTAAATCTGAACATACTGACGACATAGGTAAAAGTCTCAATTCTGATTTTTTCAGGCCGCTGGGAGATGAGAAACTTGATGATCCCCTTCGAAGTACAAGAGGATGGTTTCTGATTTTGTCAATCATTGAATTTGTCAGGAGAAGCAAAGGCATGCTTAGCGGCGTAGACAAAGTCGGCTCATTCCTTTTTAATCAGGGTTATGAGCTTGCGCCTGCGTTGGATTCTTTTCCACGCGCGGCCAAACTTGCTAATCGCGTTCTTCAGATGCAGTTTGTTCCCGGCGAGGTTTTCTATAATGATCAGCGCGACCAGGAGACCGGTGAGTTCACCAGACCTGGAACAGGAGATGTTGTCGTTTCCTTTACGAGCATCCCTGTTTTTCCAGCCGGTACGGAAGAGGGCGAACCGGAAGGTTTTCAATATGTATTGAATGCTAACCTTAACCTGGGCGACTTCGGTTCCGACGTTGGTGATTTCGGTATAAGATTCCCGACAGACTTTGCTCAATCATTTATCTGGGGACATAAGACTGACTTCCAGGGGATCGGTAATAACGATTTCCCTGTGGGAACTCTTGTAAGGATTCAACAGCTTGCAAACAGAGATGAAACCCAGAGCACAGAAGAGGGACGAAGCGGTGACTTATTCTTTGATATTGAAGTAAAGAAAGTAACTGTAAATAATCAGCCTGCAGCTGATTTACTACTCAGTCTTACCTTCAAAGACTTCAGTCTGGGATTTACCGGTGAAGGCCGTGACGGGTTTGTTCAAAAGCTGCTGCCCGACAGCGGCGGCATGAAACTAAAGTTCAGCGCAACCATTACCTATTCTTTACAAAGGAAGAAACTAACAGTGGAAGGCATCGATGCGACCGATGGATTGCTCTTCAGTTTCAGGATCGCCGATAAAGATTTCAAGGCATTGCAGGTGCCAACGCTATACCTGGGCGCCAAGCCTTTGACTGATGAAGAGAAGTCGCTCAGCGGTTTGGAAGTGGAAGCATCAGCATTGATCAAATCAAAGTTGGGTCCGTTCCAAATGACTGTCGATCGGCTGGGCCTCGCATTCTCATTGGATTTTGCAAAGAAGGAAAAGGCGAACCTTGGGTTTGCCAACGCTGGAGTCGATCTCAAGCCACCAACTGCTGTTGGCTTCTTAGTGAACGCTTCTGCCGTTACGGGCGGTGGATTCTTATCGTTCGATCCCGCTAATCATCAGTACTATGGTGCCGGCGAGCTTAAGATCAAACTCGAAAAGTATGAGTTAACGCTCAAAGTATTTGCCATCATTCTCACTCAGCTCCCGGATGGAAGCAAAGGCTTCTCGTTCCTCATTCTGGCGACGCTTGAATTCAGTCCGCCCATTGACACTCCACTCGGCTTCAAGGTGAAAGGAATCGGAGTTCTGGTTGCCATTAACCGAAGCATGAACCTCGAAGCTTTTCAAACAGCAATCAGAGACGACCGGATTGATTCAGTTTTGTTTCCTGATAATCCCGTGGGAAATGCGCCAGCAATTGTAAAGGCGCTAAATGCATTCTTTCCCGCGGCGCAGGACCGTTATGTGTTTGCCTTCCTGGCGAGAATAGTATGGGGCGCATCAGATCTGGTGGATCTTAAGGTCGGCTTATTGATAGAAGTGCCGTCGCCGGTGAAGCTTGCTGTTGCAGGTGTGCTGAAGGTATCAGTGAAGAAAGGCGACAAGCAGATCGTGAAGCTGCAGGTAAACTTTATTGTGGCGCTTGATTTCGGTAAGAAGATATTCTCCATGGATGCGGCGATCTATGCGTCGCGCTTCCTGATATTTGATATACGCGGAGAGTTGTATGTGAGATACCGATGGGGAAACGATCCTGTGTTCCTTATCGCCCTGGGGGGATGGCATCCTGACTTCGAAGTGCCTGCTGGTTTGAATCTGCCGGCAAAGCCACAGCGGATAGCGATTCCGCTGATGTCGGGAGAGCACACCAAGATAAACCTTTCATTTTATCTGGCAGTGACATCCAATACGTTCCAGGCCGGGTTTAAGATTGAGCTCAAGGTCAAGGTTTCGAAGTTCAGGCTTGAGAGCAGCCTGTCACTGGATGCACTGTTCCACTTCGATCCGTTCTACTTCGTCGTAGACTTTGAAGGTAAGCTCGGCATCTTCTGGGGCGACAGCAGCCTCGCAGGCGTCAAAGTAAAGGGCAAGTTTTCGGGCACCAACCCCTGGCGTATACGCGGATCGGCTACGTTCGAGATCTGGATCTGGGATTACGATGTCGACTTCGACAAATCTACCGGCGAAGAGGTATCAGAGATCAGTCAGACTGTTGAAGTTGTACCATTGATTCAGAAAGCTGTTACTGACAAGGCAAACTGGACGGCGGCCTTGCCTAACGGACTGGCTACACATACGATTCTGCGAAATACAGACCCGGATGCACAGCAGGAATCAGAAGCAACATCCAAACCCATTGTGGCAGATCCATTATCGCGGATGGAAGTGGTGCAACAGGTAACGCCGTTGGGCGTCAGGATTGACAAGCTTGGATTCCAGAAGGTAAACGGTCCGAAAAAGTTTGACTTGTCAGTGCAGGCGGAAGGCGAGCCATCGCCGTCAGACAATAAGCTCGAGGATTTCTTTGCTCCAGCCATGTTCATTCAGATGGAGGATGCCGAAAAGTTATCACGCAAATCATTTGAACGGATGAATGCCGGTCAGTTCTATGCTGACTCAGCGTCCGTAAGCTGCGGAGCGGTGCGTGTTGCCGACATTAATTATGACGACAAGATCAGGGATCCGTTGTACCCCAGACCGCAGCCGGATCCGGCTACTGGTACCCGACCGCCTATTGTGTTGTCGTCTAATCTGACTCCTGATCATCTCCATGTTTGGGCGAGGAACAACTCGGTTGCTAAGTCCGCTGCCGGCCGACGGGCAGTAGCGCTTAGGGAGTCCGTTAGTCGCGCTCCTCAGATGAAGGCCGACAATTTCGTTTTGACTGATGCCACCACAGGAGCGAGAGTTGCCGAAGTACAGGGACAGACGAGCATGACTGCTGCGCACTATGAACTATGGAAACTTCAGACGATAGATCCGAGACGTAAGCTGAATGTCGTACGCGAGTCTGAACTCATGCAATAAGTGATCATTACTCATGCGAAGACGACTATTACTTATGCGAAGACGATCACTGCTTATACAAAGACGATCACTACAAATGCAACTACGATCATAATCATTGCCACATGTCGAAACAATACATTTTTATTCCATGGCTGCGGCGGGGACTGGCGAAGCAGATTACAGAGCCTGATCCTCTGGTTGAAACTCCGGCCACCGCTCAGCGCGCGGGAGTGAAGTTGAATGTTAGCATTTTGGGTGATGATGTTCAGAGAGCAACGGTTCAGCAGGAGTTAGTGCTGGTCGGTCCGGGCGATATTGTTGGTATCGACAGAGCTGCAATTGTTAAAACCGATCCAGCTCCAGGCATAAGTAATTTTCAACCTAATTTCTTTCCATATATAGAGTTTTATGAAGAGGACTTTCCCTGGCGGTATTCACCCGCTAAGGCAGCAGGTGAGAGGAGATTGAGGCCATGGATCGCACTCATCGTGTTGCAGGAATCTGAATTTCAACGGATGGTTCAGCCTGATGATCGGGGAACGGCGAAGATATTGATCGGCGCTGATGTCGCAGGTCAGGCACTCCCACAACCGGAACAAAGTTGGGCCTGGGCGCATGTACAAATAAACGATGGAACTGCAACAGACAATGATCTATCCGATGCTAATCGCAACCAAACGATAGGGCAGATACTCAATGGTAATCCAAATCTTGGTGTGTCAAGAATTATGTGCCCCCGCAAGCTTGACGCAAACAGAAAGTATTATGCGTTCGTAGTTCCTGCTTTTGAGAAAGGAAGACTGGCAGGACTGGGACACGATCTTTCAAAGATTGAAGCAGCCGGGAGATTCAAACCATCGTGGGGCGGTGCTGACGCAGTTGAACTACCCGTCTATTATGAATGGAGTTTTCGCACAGGAGCCGAAGACTTTGAAGCGCTGGCAGAGAAGATCACACCGTTGGATCTGTCTAAGACTGAAGCGGGACGCTTGTGGATGGATGCCTCTGAGATCAACTACGGAAATTCATTTGACTACAACGGCAACCTTCAGCCTGACATAGAAGGTCGGCAGGGTAAGTTGCCATTTGAAGGTGCGCTTATCGTACCCGTTGACCCCGATGAACCACCACCTCCCAACATCCTGCCATCCATGCCGCTCACCAGGCGGGGAGGCACCACAGAGCAGGACTTTGTCAAGCGCTTCGCAGGGCTGATCAATCTGGGTGTGCAGTATCGCGTGATAAAGAAGTCCAATCTTCAGTGGGCTGCCGAGATACCGGGCAACGATGTTGATGATCCGCTGCTCGTACCACCGATCTATGGAAAGTGGTATGCCAACGTAGAAGGAACTGCGACGGTCGATCCGCTAAAGACAACGGACTGGCTGGAGCAGCTCAACCTCGATCCGGGCTTTCGCGTGGCAGCAGGTCTGGGTGCTGAAATGGTGAGGCAGAACCAGGAGGACTTCGTGAGCCGCGCCTGGGAACAACTTACGGACAAGCGCAAAACACTGAATACTGAGCTTAAGCGGCTGCGATTTGCCCAGGAGGTTACCAACGCCACGTTCAGGAAAAGGTTCAACGCCGCGGCTACTGGTCCCGAAACACAAACCAATCAGTTCCTCGCTCTGACACAGTCTTTTCATTCGATGGTAGTCTCGGATGATCCGGGACTCTCAGTTGCCGGTCAACTCAACGGGTACAAAGCCGATACGGTATTCGTGCAGCCTGCCTTCAGACGCATGACCCGCACCAACGGACCTATCATGAAGAAGACGCGTCCAATTGCAATCGCCAACATATCTATGACGACCGTTGCGCTGCCTTTCTTCTTCGAAGCATTCATCTTCAACCCGGCGCCCCCGTTTCAGAACTTTAACAGTAATGAGAAGCTTGCGAAGTTCGATCTCAATCTCTTCATAATCCGAATCCGCATTCGCCTCAGTCCGAACTTCCAGGTCCCCAACTGGTTTGGAGGATTAGCGACTGAGACGAACATACCCAGGGGCGGCCTGTCCGCCATGGTAAAACAACTTCAGGATACTTTATTGAGGAAACCGTTGATCATCAAACCTGCGCCTGTAAATCTTCAGGCGATATCAGCTAAGGTGATGGCGAGGATCATTCCATCAAACAGTTTTAAAAACAGGTACAAGGCTGTTATGCCTGCCGTTGCACCTGCTGCTGTCGTTGAAAACGAGCAGATATCAGCTAATAGTTTCAATCCATTCTTTACCGATCCCACGTATGAGCTACTGGGCAAGGCACAACCGGAGCTCTTCATTCCGAACCTCGACCTGATCAAGCCAAACTCCTTTGTACTGCTACAATCGAACTCTGCATTTATAGAGGCATACCTCGCGGGTATGAATCATGAAATGGCAAGTGAATTTCTCTGGCGGGGTTACCCCGCGGATATGAATGCCACCTTTTTCAGAAGGTTCTGGGATAAATCTGATACGCCATCGTCAGCGGCGGATAACAGCGACATCGACTTTATCAGAAACTGGAAAGTGAACAACGGGCTGGGTACAAACGGTCCGGTTGGCAGCGTGGTAAATCCATTGGTGTTTGTTATTAAGGCGGAGCTGGTGAAGAACTATCCCAACCTGGTGGTCTATGCGCAGAAGGGCGAAAAGTCTAATGGAGGTAACAGCCGTAGTCCCAGGATGTCGGACCCTCCAAAGCTGCCTATCTTTTTATCGACGATGTCACCAGACTATTTGTTCGCGGGATTCGATCTGTCAAAGGCAGCGGCAATGGGTCTTGACGATAATGATGGTGGTTACTATTTCGTCATTGCTGAGCGCCCCGGTGAGATGCATTTTGGTCTTGATCAGACTGAAAGCAGTACTTACGATAGATGGAATGATCTCAGCTGGCCAAAGCTTTCAAAGGTAACTAGTCACATTGATTTGCAGCGGGACATACCGCCGAGTCCTGTTAACTCAAACGCGTTGGCTTGGGGAAAAGGGGAGAGTCCCATCACAAACTCACCGACCGGAGGTTTGGGTGACTCGGCTCAGATGGCAGCAATACTTAACCAGAAACCGGTACGGATCTTTGTGCACGCTACTCAAATGGTTTCTAAGGCATCAACTCTCAACACGTAGTTATGGCGGACTATAAGGAAACACAGAAGCAATACATGCAGTCGAAACTTGTGTTCAGGCAGGCATCAGCTGCTGATTATCTTGCGCGGCAGGAATATCACTTGTGGGAAACTAAAGTCGAGGAATTTCTGAAGGCTGCTTCGCTTGCTTCTTTACCTGCAGGGCATGTGTTGCTCGGTCAGGAAGTGGAGATAAAAAAGAAAGTGACGAATTTGTCTGCTGCTCTCAATAGTGCAAAGCAGGCATTACAGGTTTCGCGCGAAGCATTTAATGCCCTGGGAACCGTTAACCTTACCGTTGGCAACATTGATGATTCAAGACCAATCTTGTTGATGCCTTTGAAGATTCAGACTCGCTTCCGCACGATCAAGCACATCACCCGAAATCTTAACGCGAATGTATTAGTTGATGTAAACAATCTTCTGCCTAACGCGCAGCAGCAACTGAGAAGAGTTTTTCTTCAGGACCTTCGGCCACCAGGTGAGCCGTTGCGCATGAAGGCATTTCCAGCATTCATACTTTCCAATTCGCGCCAGGTTGGCATTAACCGTGTTATCCATGAACTGAATCAGATTGATCCCAGAGTAAGAGTTCCGGTAGAACGTCTGGTTAGGGTGGAGGATGAATTCGAGTTGTGGGTCCGCATATTTCCGGATGATCTTTTTCTTCAATCTCATGAGCCTGCGCTCACAGAATCGGAAATGGAGGCAGCTAAGGTTTTCTGGCAGTCCATGTGGAATGCAGAAAGAGCAGCGCGCACGGGTGGAAACGAAGCAACAAAGAGAGAGCAGCAATTGAGTGCGTGGAGAGATCTGCGATCCGTGGCATTGCCTCATCGTGCGAGCTGGATCGCCAGGATCATGAAGCCTGCCGAGTTCCCGGATCAGTTGCCAAACAATCTCGTAACCATTCCCGATAACAAGTTTCCAAATCCCGGCCTGAAGTCCGACAGCTGGACGATGCCACCATCAACGGACATGCTACCCGAACACTTCGTGGTAAAGTTGTTCTTTGAAGATGTCAATCTCCCTCCGCGCGAAGTCATTGGCGGACCTGTGCCAGATTATGTTCAGATGGGATTCGATCCCGACGAACAGGATGAACAGGCATTCACAGAGCAGGGTCGGGTACTGCAACTGCCAGCTGCCTTACGATGGTTAACAGATTTGAAAGAGGCCGAGAAAATGGGACTCGCAATCCGCGTACCGCTGTCACGCCAGGAATCGACATCGGGCATCTCAAAATTAGTGGTGGTGGGATTAAAGTCTGGTGCTGATGCATTGCAGGGAAGTCAGAATCTCAGTTCACTTTTTATCAATCATCAGTACAAGTCCGAGGGAATGGCATTACTGCCACATGGAACGTCTACCAATAATTTACCCGGACAAGCTTCGGGATTCAGACCCGGCGGACTTTCTGATGAATCGTCATTTGATGTGGAATTCAAAAAGAAGACTGATGATGTCAACACAGATGGAAAGCGACTGGCTTTGGCGCTTGGTCTTAATGCTGACTTGTTCAGGACAACTCCCAACAGTGATGGCTTCGAAGGGCAGGAAGCGTTGATGCTCAACAGAGCGTTGTGGCCTGCCACACTGGGTTACTATCTTGAGAACCACATGCGTCCGAATGTGACGGACGAAGATCGTGCTCATGTAAAATCGTTCTTTCAGAATTTCGTAACCGGCAGGGGACTTCTTCCATCATTTCGTATAGGCAAGCAGCCATATGGAATTGTTCCTGCTACGAACTGGTCATCATGGAAGGCAGGTGCGACTGCAAGTCAGTCTGAGAACAGGCTCGTCAGATTGTTGAGCAAACTGGATGGCCAGTGGGAGAGACTCTCGGCGCAGGTCAAGACCATCAAGAAAGTATTTGCATATACCGATCCGCAGTTGTTGAAGAATGACTTCCGTGAGATAATGGCGATGCAGGCGAGTTCTACCAGATTTTTTCGCCGGCTCGTTGCAGGTGAATATCTGCTGTGGAACATCAATGCCTTCTCGATGCCGTTGAACACGGACAAGGTCGGCATAAGAACTACGCCCAGTGCATACAAGACAAGGCTTGAAAGTGCTGACGCATGGCAGGAACCACTGGCTCAGATTCCGCGCATGCTTGGAAGATTCTTTGATGATGATAACTACAAGCTAACGGATCTTCCGACGGACATAGCCAAAGATCCGAAGCAGTTCAATGAGCGGGGAAGAAATTATCTTTCATTCTTACTCGATCGCACGGTTGACCAGCTTAGGAACAGAGATCTTGCTCCGGGCTTCAGCGATTTTGTTACCCGCAGGTCCTCTACACTTGTATTTGAGACCGCACGCTTTGCTTTGTTGCAAGCATGGATAGAAGCAGCAACAGCAGTGCTTCGGAAGGAGGATGCATCTATAAGTCCCCTGGCCAAACTTGATTTTGAAACAGAGTATATCAATGCGGGTAATGATCTTTCCACCGAACATCTTGCCTTACTTGCTGCAAGTAATATCAATGGCGGCTTCACTACGCGAAAGAGTAAGTGGACATTCCTGGAGCAGGTGCTTCCCGATCAAACAAGAGTGGACGCCAGGATTCAGCAACTGCTCGCAACGAACCTTCCCAACGACAGTCCGGTTAAGAATTTACAGGATACTATAAAAGCTATCACATCTCTTACAACGTTGCCACCGGAACGTCTGGAAAGAATTTTCAGTGAGCACGTTGACCTGTGCAGTTTTCGTTTAGACAGTTGGATGCAGGGACTTGTTCTCGAGAGGTTATTCAACAATCGAAAGAAGCCGGGCTTTGAAACAGGTCTTACCGTGGGTGCCTTTGGATACCTTGAGTCAGTCAAGCCGGGAACTAATCCATGGGTTGAAGTGAAGGAAATTACTGCGCCACAAATAGAGCGCGTGCAGGAGAGTTTGCCGAACCGATATGTTTTACCACTCGTAGACCTGTCGGGATTTACGGCGGACCAGTTGCCTGCGGTGAGGAAGCAAATCTTTGCGTATCTGGGCAGTGATCCGGATACGAAGCTTGCAGTGGATAGCCGTACCGGTATAATAGTAGTGGTGCCTTCAAACGCTCCGATCAGTGAGGCCGGATTTATGCTAACGCCATCACTGGAGCACGCAGCGACGGCAGCCATTCTACGCGCTGGCTATGAGCACTATGCAGGTTCTCAGGGGGCAGATTCAAAGTCACTCGCTGTGAACCTGAGCGTTCAGCGTACCGATAAGGCTATGCGCCTCCTGAAGGGCATGAAATCCGGGCACTCGTTGAATGAACAATTGGGATACTTCATTGAGCGCAGCATGTACGAAGTGCCGGATCTTCCCCAGTTTATTCCGGCATTAAGAAAGGCTTTCCCCTTGCAGATAGAGCTTAACGAATGGGACGACGATCAGCACATTGGTGAGCAACAGAAAGTTCACAACCTTTCCCTGGTGCTTGACGGGCTTGCGATAACGAAGGCCTCACAGCCGGCAACGCAGAAATTTACAGACACAGTTGCCAGTTTTGGAAATACTACTGCGGCAAATAGCTTTATAAAGATCATTAATGAGTGTGCTGAACAATTTGATGCGGTCAGTGACCTTGTATTGGCGGAGACGTTTTATCAGACGGTCAAGGGAAGTCCTGAAAGAGCTGCCGCTGCATTGCGAATGGTTGGAGAAGGTTCCGACATATCGTTACCGGAAGTAGTTGATGTTCCCGGTGATTCGAGGTTGCTGTCGTTCCGGTTTGGGCTTGTACTTAACACACCGAACAATACGGTCGCAGGTTGGGGCGCTGGTGGTACGCCTTCTGTTTTCACAGAACTCTCACCTGTGCTCAATCGCTGGCTTGCGGATCATCTGCCGTCGCCAGACAGGATTATTATCAGGGTTAATTTTTCGGATGAAGTCGTGATCTCTGTTAACGTCGCCAGCCTGGGAATTCAGCCAATTGATTTTTATTACCTGCTGAGCAAGACAGCCGGACGTGCACAGGATACGTTGCTTACCTGGTGGAGCATTGAAGTCGCAGGAAAACATCCCGATGCGGCGGGTAAGGTTCCCGTTGGGGCATCATTCGAACGCGATGCGGCTTTTAAGGCGGGCGAGTTTTCTATAAGGGAACTGCTTCCACTCATCAACAGTATCAGTGCACTGCTCGAGAGAAGCAGGCCTATGCGCCCGGGAGATTTCATTTTAAATACGGACAATAAGACGGAAAACACTGCTACGCTTTACAACAACAATGCATTGAAGATTGCTTGCACAAAGTACGCCGATAATACTGCCAGCGGTCCGTTGGCTGTTCTCGGGAAGAAACTGAGTGATGCAAAGCAGGCACTCGAGCTGAACATTCCGGCAGATCCTCCATCTGCTGTTTCTGAACAGTCGTTCAGTCAATTGATTCGTGCTATACCTCAGGCTTATTTCTGCGGCCTCTGGGACGCGCTGCCACGTTGTCCAAACATATGCAATAAGGTGAATGCCCTGATCCTGATCGATCAAACAAATCAGCTCATCAACCAGATTAAAAATCGATCCACTCAGAGCAGTGCGGCATTGGCAGGTTTGAATGCAAATACAACTTTGAACGGTGAACAGTTGTTTGATGAACTGACAGCCCTTGCCCGCAGGTTTGCTGGAGAGAGTTTCATCACGCTTCCTGTGTTTGCATTGCCTGAGAAGAACGCGATATCCGGAACGTATAACGACGCGTCGTTGACTGCTTCCATTGGAGAATTTGGAATGGAGGAATGGATCCAGGGTCTTTCGATGGTGAGAGAGAACGTTAGAAAGTATCAGACTTTGAGTAACCTTCGGAGCGTGTATCCGACACCATCAGCCAGTCGAAAGTTACAGGCATTGCAGCTGCCGTTCAAAGCTGGCACTTCAAGTCACTGGATCGGTGTGCCATTCCCACAGAACTTTGAGCCATCATCACAAGTCTTGTCTATGGTATACGAGTTTAGTGGTCCACTCAATCTTAACGAAAGCATTTCCGGTTTGCTGCTGGACGACTGGCGCGAGAAGGTCCCGCTTGAGAACGTGCAAGCCGGCATTTCAATCAAGTACAATCAGTCCAATGCCGAAGCTCCACAGTGCATGCTATTGATGGTGGCACCTGAGATTAAGGGTGCGTGGGACTGGCCATCCATCGTGGATGGCGTGTTGAGTACAATGACACTGGCAAAGAAGCGTGCAGTAGACGGTGAGTTGATTCAAAGCACATGGCTGAGTCAGTTTCTGCCCGCCATCGTTACTCCCATTGACAGCAAGAACAATATTCCGACACTGGACTTCAGGATGGCGGGTCCTATGATCAAACCTGTTGTTACCGATGTGGGCGGCACTGGCGGCGGTGTTCTTCATGGGGGTGTATTTCATGGAGGAGTAATAACAGGTGGTTTTACGAGGATCAATAATTAGCTCGAATTGTAATCCGCATCCTTGTAGGCGTATCTAATTGTAGGTATATCTAATTGTAAGTGTCTTTAATTGTAGTCGTCTCTAATTGTAATCATCTCTAATTGTAATCATCTCTGAATTATGGAAGCATCAGTGATCATGTGGAACCGGCTGGAGAGTTCATTGAGAAATGAGAATCAACTCGACAATGCATTGCGCTTTGAAATCCGCGATGCCTTATGGATGCTTACCAGACAGTGGCAGTTCGGAGAATTTGAAGGTGAGGATGCCGGCACAGCTGCGTTTGCCAATATTACTTCAGAGCAATCGCAGGTTAGTGGGATTGGATCTTCTTCAGGTCAGATGCGAAGCTTTGATGTAACCAGCGTTCCATTTGAAAAGGAGATCGAACATGAGGCGTTCCTTCCTGATGTGGCCACGCGCCTTGAGATGGGCCGTCACTTCGAACGAATACTGATGAAGCGTTTGCCTGCTGCGACGGCATCGACGGTGATCACGCAACTGAGGAACAGTACGCGTTTGCAGTTTACACGCGACTTACCCGCTGACGATGCGCGGATCACTAAGTTTCAACTCGCATCGTATTACAGCGATCAGGAGAACTTGTTGCTTATCGATTCACTGAGTAGCGGAAAGGCTATTGATGGTTACCTGCTGATCAGAGCGATCACTTCCGGCAATGCGGCATCTTCATTTCTCTCGCAGTCAAATGATCAGGTGAATAAGGCGGGTACTGAATTTGTTGAGTGGTACAACCGGGTTTACGGACAGCAGGCAAATGGAAACAGCTGGCACCCGCAGCACATGGAGTATCAGCCACAACTTGCATTCATTGATGAATCGGGACAGCCGAAGGTTGTTGCTCAGGAAGAATACTTTGGAGATGGGTTTGAGTGGCATGGATTTCAGGCGAAGCCAGCATCCAATCCGCCAATGCCAGCGACTAACATCGCTGATAAGAGAACGGCGAATACCAGTACCGTTATTCCGTCGGGCGTGCGTTTCAGGGGCATGCCATCGGTACGGCTATGGGAAATGGAGGATGCTACGGTAGACTTTGGAGATATCAAGTCATCATCGACCGAGTTGAACAAAATGATCTTTGCGGAATTTGGGCTCGTGTATGGTAACGATTGGCTGACAGCTCCGGTGCAATTTCGCGGAGGCAATATGTGCCGCATTAACAGCATCGTTGTGACGGACACTTTTGGCCAGGAGACGCACATGCAGGAGATCACGCCCGACAATGATTTTGCTTTCTTTCAAACACCGCTCACAAAGGTATCGGGTAGTCGGTGGTTGTTTCTCGCCAATACATCCTCGTTTATCAGCGAAGGGCCGCCGGTTGAGAAGGTTACATTTATGCGTGACGAGATGGCCAACATGGTTTGGGGCGTCGAAGAGATAGTGATGAGTCCCTACGGCGGAGGCCGTGACGGTGAAAGTCTGGCAAAGAAAACAACAGAGTTTGTCAAATCGTTGAGTAATCAAACCGTTGTGCCTAATAACGGAGCTCCTGCGGTAGAGGGATGGATCTATAAGGCGGGAACGCTGATGGCGGAAAACAGAATTCCATTCATAGCCATGTCAGTTGCTGACCAGTCGCCGGCGTTCAGTAAGAGAATTGTGGTGCTGCAGCGTGCAGCTATCCCAAGGGTTGGCGATGATTTTGCTCCGGTTAGGATACGTCCACGGACCACACTATTAGGCCATATGGGAAAGAACGATGCGCGCCGACCTGAGCCGTTGTTCCTTTTTGAAGAGGAGGTCCCCCGCAGCGGCATGGCGCTAAGTCTCGTTTGGAAGCGCGTACGCGGCCTTAACGGACAGACGCACACCTGGCTCGCCCGCAAGAAGTCATTGGGTGTGGGAGAGATAGACGGAAACTTCAAGTTTGATTTTGTGACGAAGTAGCTTCTTGTGTCGAAGTTCGTGCCAAAGCAATTGCTCCACATGCTGGTGCTAACGGAAGTTCACGACCAGGCAACTATTGCAACAGTAGGCCGTCTATCGAAAGTCTTCCGCTTCCATTCATGATGATCGCCAGACAAATTCCAATTACCAGTAAATGATACTCGTACCCTTCGCCTGACTGATTGCCAAACCAGTTCATGAAGAAGCCGTTCTTCAAATTGGTCGTGACTATCGCACCAATCATGATCGTTATCAATGCAGCAGCCCAGATCTTACTGGCGAACCCTACCACTAAACCTATTGGTCCGAAGAATTCAATTATTATGATGAGGACTGACACTGTCCATGGAAGCTTCATTGAGTTGATGAAGAAATCCATCGTAGCTTTATAGCCGTAGCCACCGAACCATCCGAACATTTTCTGACAGCCATGAGGCAGCATCACCAGGGCTACCGTTAGCCGTATTACCAGTCCCATCCATTCATTTCCGGTGTAAAACAGGAGTTGTTTCATTGTATTCATGTTTTGTTTTGCAGTTCAAAACAGCGGAATACTTTAACGGATAGGATTAAAGTAGTTTAAGAAATCGCCTTTATCGTTCTTTTCTTCCTTAGCATGCTGAGGAACTCAGGTGTGATGCCGAGGTAGGCCGCAATTTCCTTTTGAGGAATGCGCAGTTCCAGTCCTGGATATTTCTCATTGAAATGCGAGTACTTTTCTTCACCCGTAGCGAAGAGGTTTTGTGTCATACGGCTCTGCAGCTGGATGTATGAGTTCTGAAACATGATGCGCGAGAACTTTTCGAACTTAGGAATGCTCTCGTGAAGTAGGTCGTAGTTGCTGCGACTGATCTGAAAACTCTCAGTCTCTTCAATGGCCTGGATGGAATAGAGTGCTGGCGTTTGTGTCATGAAACTTTGCAGATCGAATGCCCACCAGTCTTCGATGGCAAACTTGGCCACATTCTCAGTACCGTCTTTATCCGTGAACGTGATCTTGAGACAACCTTTAACCACGTAGGTTTGAAAGCGGCAGACCTCGTTGGCGCGCAACGCATATTCCTTTTTCCTGAATGTCTTTTGTTCGAGAATGGAAGTAAACCATTTGATCTCATCGGTAGTTAAATCAATGTGACGTGCAACGTTTTGAACTATGCTTTCAAAATTCATTTGATCGCGGGATATGAATGGATTGCAAATATCGCTCCGGCAGATAAGGGAGGGAAGGTACAAAGAATTAAGAATTCGTTTCCACGACCGAAGGTCGTGCTAGCAAATTCTTAACTCTTAATTCTTAATTCTTAATTCCGTCTGGCCTTCTGCGTTGTCAAGAAGCGGATTAACGATCAGCCCTACAGCAATCAGACACATCGGATACAACAGTCCTACGAAGGGGGCAAATGGAGCGCTGACTGAAAGCGCAGTCCTCAGGAACTCTGTAACCAATGGTGTCGCACCTCCAATTAAACCATTGCCGATGTTATGAGTGAATCCCATCGCAGTATAACGGGTTCGTCCCTGAAAGTATTCGAGAACAAACGCGCCCATCGGTCCATATACTAATGCGCTGGCGAAAGTATTGACAAACACGAGAAGGATGAAAAATACAGTAAGCGAGAGTCCGATATCATGTGGAGTTGTTAGTCCATCAGGGTTACCCAGCTTGAGGAATAAATAAAAGGAAACGGGTATTGATACAAAGGCGAGAACCATCCCATAGACGATGAGCTTCTTTCTTCCAAAGGTGTCGCTCCACTTTCCGGCTAGTTGATACAACGGAGCGCCGCCCAGCAGGGCCGTTGCGAGTATGATGTAAGTCGTGGACTCATGGATATGAACAGTGCGTTGGAGGAAATACAAAGTGACGAACTGAGACGTGTGCATGATAGCACTTTGGGCGGCGTTACCACCGAAGATGATCTTGAGCATCACCTTCAGCTTGGCGCGATCAACTAGTACTTCCTTTACAGGAGACTTCGCAATATTCCCTGACCCTTTTAAATTCAGGAAGTATGGAGTCTCCTCGATCCGTCGCCGGACGAGGTACGCGAACAGCACAAGCAGCGCACTTGAAAGGAAGGGTATCCGCATGCCCCAATCGGCAAATTCTTCCGGACTCATCGAGGACTGAACCAGTATTACCACCAAAAGACACAGCAGTAGTCCTACTGGAACAGTGGCTTGTGTAAAGCCGGTATAGTAGCCTCTTTTATGGGGTGGCGCGTGTTCGCAGGTATAAATGATCGCCCCAGCGTATTCGCCACTTAAAGCGAAGCCCTGAACCAGACGGAGAATAAGTAAAAAGATGGGAGCCAACCAGCCAATAGTGCTATAGTTGGGAATCAGGCCAATAAGAAACGTGGCGGAACCCATCAGCAGCAAGCTGAGGAGGAACGAACGCTTGCGACCGGTTCTATCGCCGATGGAACCGAAGATAAGGGAGCCAATAGGACGAATGAAGAATGATGAGGCGACGATAGCCAGTGTTTCGAGAAAGGCGGTGGCGTCGTTGTCCGGGAAGAAGCTCCTGCTCAGAGTACGTGCGAGAATGACGGCGAGGAACAGGTCGTACCACTCCAGCAGAGTTCCCGTTGCGGATGCGGTTATGATCACGCGCATGCGCGCTTTAAGATCGTTCATTGGCTGGAGGCGCTTTTGGGGTATTGCTAATGTAATCTAAAAAGTAAAATGTTCGCTACTACGGGTGTCAGTATTGACCCGGATTCAAACGGTGGCAAGCGGTTAAAAAACATCACAAGATGCCCGACAACAACTAAGAAATTACAGCGATAATTCTACTTTTGTGTTTGCCCGGAGGGCACACTAAGATGAACATTCGTACTAACAAAATAATGAGTCAGACGCTCGGGGAAAGGGATCATGACTTTAAGCAACAATCAGTGACATTGCCCGATGAGTTGAAAGAGCTTGTCGACTCTGGCATTGCCGAAGAACAGGGCTGCGTACTGGTAAAGGACTTTCAATATTCTGAGCCAGGACAACTCGACTCTGACCTTCGAAGGACTGAATATGAAGAATTTATTAATGCCATCCATATCAGCGACTATATCTCTGAACCCTCGGAGGAATTCGAGTATTTGAAGGTCGGGCTCGAGCTGGGCAAGCAAATCTACAACAGATTAACGCAGCAGTATAGCAGCGACTTTAGGGTTACAGTTTCCTTCAGTGAAACAGTTTACGCCGGACATGAAATTGATACGTATGGTGATTGTGTGGTGAAGTTTCATAAGGTCAGACCTTCCTGCGAAGACAAATTCAAAATGGACAACCTGGAGGAGTTTGAAACCGAAGGTGTTCTGGTGATTGAATAGATGATCGCCTGCCGTTGCAGGACGATTACGAAGTATTACTGCCGTTGTTTGTATGGATATTCAGGAAGAAGCATCCAAATTGAGCCTTGCCGGGGCCGACGGAAAGAGGTTAGTATTCAGAAGGGTTTAATGGCGGACGAAATATTGAAGCTCGCGGGTAAACCGGTAAAACATTCGCATAATAATTGCTGGGCGTCTTTCGTGATTCATTGTATTCAACCATCATTGAAGACTGATGAATCTTAGTAACTAATTTAACTTAGTTGTATGAGAAAGATCATTGTTCTGTCTATGATTACACTGGACGGGGTCATGCAGGCTCCGGGGATGCCGGATGAAGATACATCAGGTAATTTTCGATACGGAGGTTGGGTTGCTCCGTTTTTTGACGACGTTTATGTTGAGGTCCTTCAGAGACAATTGCAACCAGCGGATCTTCTCCTGGGACGAAAGACATTTGAGATCTTTGCTGCGTACTGGCCGCAGCGTGAGAATGAATGGCGCGGTATCAACTCTGTTACCAAGTATGTTTTGTCAAATACAAAGGACAAATCTGATTGGAGGAATACGGTGTTTCTAAAAGACTTGTCTGCTATTATTAAACTCAGAGATACAGAGGGATCTGACATTCAGGTTCACGGTAGTGGTAAACTGATTCAGCTGCTACTTGAGAATGATATCGTGGATGAATTGTGGCTCAAGATCCATCCGGTTACTTTGGGTAGAGGTAAAAAGCTGTTTGAAGCAGGGACAATCCCGGTCGCTTTTAAGCTGATTGAGACCACGGTAACAAAGAGCGGCGTGATACTGGCGAACTACCAAAGAAATGGAGAAGTCAGAACAGGAGTCGTGGGTTCATAGATTCAAAAGAAAGCGCCGCCCATCCAATTAAGTAGTACCTGCTAAGGAAATTGTCAACAAATAAAGATTGTGGAGCAATCTTATACCTGTCGTTGCAAAAATTCTATCAGTCTGTTGGCCATCATTTCGCCTTCATCATAGCTCGAGGGCTTTACAAAATATTCCAGCGCCCCATTCACCAGGCACTTGCGCCTATCCTGCTCGTTGGATGACGTTGAATACATCACCACCGGAATGCGTTTGAATTTCTCTTCGCTTTTGATGTGGAGGAGTGTTGATTGTCCATCCATGATGGGCATTTTGAGATCAAGGACAACCAGCTTCGGCAAGGTGTCGTGTCGCTGAAGATATTCTATAGCCGCGCGCCCATTGGTAACAAAGGTGACATCTTTCCGATCCAGGCCGCCACCCAGAAAATACTCCATGAGCATCTCCTGGTCTTCGACGTCGTCGTCGGCCACAAGGATCATTGGCGAATTAGACTCGTTCATACCTGTGCGCTGGGTTCAACTGGTAAAGTAACTTCAAAGTCTGCATATTCTCCAGGGATGGAGTCAGCTGCAATGGTACCGTTATGCATCTCCACGATCCGCTTGCATATTGCCAGACCTATACCTGTGCCGGGAAACTCGTTACGCGTGTGGAGGCGTTCAAACAGACCAAAGATCTTCTCTTTATACTCTGCATCGAACCCTATGCCATTATCACGCACGCGCACCGACACACTACCGTTTGATGTTTCGGCACTGATGTCGATGACAGGTGCTGTTTCTGTCTTCACATATTTCAGAGAATTGGAGATCAGGTTCGCAAACAGCTGTCTTATCCGGTTAACATTCCCTACGATGAGCGGAAGCTGACCTACATTTATCGTGGCAGACTTATCAGCAATGGTAAGCTCGAAGTCTTTCAATACAGAATCAATGACTTCGTTCAGGTTGACATTCTCCATGATCAGCGTTTGCTGATTGAGCTGTGAATAAGAGAGTAGATCGTTGATCAACTCCTTCATTCTGCCCGCAGCGGCAGTCATGCCATGCAGCATGCGTTGAGCGTTTTGATCAAGAGAGGCTGCGTGCTTCTTCTGTAAGACGTCGGAGTTGAAGAAGATTTTGCGAAGTGGCTCCTGAAGGTCATGAGAAGCAATGTGAGCAAACTGCTCCAGCTCATAGTTACTCCTGTTAAGGTCGATGATCCTTCGCTCAAGGTCTTCCTGATTCCTGTAGAGTTGTTTCTGCGCCTGCTGCAGCTGTTCATTGCGGCGTGCCGTTTCCTCGGCGACTTTCTGATCGTGTACATTGACGATGAATCCAGTCCAGCTTGTAGACTGACCTTTTTCGTTCTTATTAGGAACGATGGAAATCAGGTGCCAAAAATACTGGCCGTTCTTGTGCTTAAATCTAAACTGACCTTCGGTGCCTGCTTTACGCTGTAAGACATTTTCAAACTCCGTGGCAAACCTGTCATAGTCCTTTTCGTGGAGAAACTGTTCCCATGAAATGTAAGAAAGGTCTCTGGGTATCTCGCCCAGAAACTCTTTCAACCAGCGGTTTGTAAAGTTGATAACGCCCCATTCATTGGTGCTGAACATCATCACAGGAAGCGTGTCTGACAGGTTCTTGTATTGATGCTCACTTAGCCGTAATTGTTCTGATAGTTCGTGAAGAAGTAGATTCTTCTTCTTCAACTCATCATAGGCAGACAAAGGCGGCTCGTTCTTAAAGTATTCGACGAAGGATTTTATCCGCAGATCAGTAAACGTTCCTCCGAACGCTAACGGGTACTTGAGGATAACGCGATAAGCGGGCGGCATTTTAATGATCTCCATATCGTGGCTCAGCTTGCGCGCGTAAGCCATGGATTCGGAACTTTTAGAGATGAAGTCGACTGAATCGCGAACAATCGCCTTGAGATATTTTCTGTTTGATTCCTGATCAATGGCAAGTATCAACTCCGCCTGTTTGCCATGTTCGATCGCGCCCCGTGCAACTTCTGATATCGCTGTGGCTATTGTGGTCTGAGGGATGATTGTCATACCTGTTAATTCACACATCTTCATCGCCCGCTTGTTAGCGAGCATCAGATCCATTTCGTTATCCAGTCGTAGGGACACAATTTCTTTCATCTTACAAAATGCTTGCGACCAACACCGAAGTATCGTCAGTTTTACGACTGTAGTCTTTGTGAATTGACGCCGCTATCACTGCGTTGTCGTATCTGAGTATGGCCGGATATTTGGACAAGTCCCAACCCGACCGTATGCCATCTGAACACATGATCAGGCGTTGGTTTTTTTCTGCCGGAACAATTGAGTTGTTTAAACTTTTTGGAATATTCATCCCAACAACGCCGTTGTAGGACATATAGTTCTTATAGGTTATTCCCGAATATATTCGCGACATAATATTTCCAACACCGCAGACCGTCCACTCATTCTTCTTTAAATCAAGACTTGCGATGCTGCAGACGAGGCCGCGGGACTTTCGCAGTTCGCGATGCATCTCCCGAATCATTTCTGCAGGATCGTCAGTGTGCGTATTCCTGAATATCGAACAAGCCTCCGTCACTGCTTCATGTGCCATGGGACCGTGGCCTAGACCGTCGCCAAACAATACCTGGATCGCGGATCCTTTTGCCTTCAACTCGTAGCCGTCGCCGCAAACTGTCTCGCCGTGCTTGGCCACGCAGACAGCTTTAATGTCGACTTTGCGTTTTATGGAGTCGTTCACGCGCGACGAGTGTTTACAGCAATATAATATCGTTCCCCAATCAGGCCTGGAGAGTATCTGAAAGGTATCGCTAAGTCGGGCGATGGATCCCAATCCATGGCCAAGAGTCTGCGTTGTTGAGAATCCATCCCGCATCACTTTGGCAGCATCATCGAAGCCTTTGCCGTTGTCTATGCAGATGATCTC
This sequence comes from Chryseolinea sp. T2, assembly GCF_037203685.1. NCBI lineage: Bacteria > Pseudomonadati > Bacteroidota > Cytophagia > Cytophagales > Fulvivirgaceae > Chryseolinea > Chryseolinea sp. T2. The sequence continues at coordinate 40,556 of NZ_JBBCAU010000006.1, read as the reverse complement.
AAAAAGATCAGCGTCCTGATCCTGTTGCATTAGTCGTACCAGAATTTCACCGCCGCCTCCATGCTTGATGAGATTAGTGCACATTTCTGATACGATGATGTCGATTTCTGCTACCTGGTTTTCATTGAATCGTCCTTTCGACGAAAGCAAGTGTATTTCACGTTTGGCATAAGCAACGAAGCTTCGATCCGAAATGGGGTAACTTGTATAACTAACCATTTTTCCATTTGACAATCGTCACCACTGTTCCAACGCCTACTTTCGAATCGATTTGAAAATCACTTACCAGTCTCCGGGTTCCCGGCAAGCCTAATCCAAGACTTTTTCCGGTCGAAAATCCATCTTTCATTGCCTGTTCTATGTTGGCAATGCCAGGCCCTTCATCTTTGAAAGTGAGGCGAATACCGTTTTCGCGTCCCTTGCTCACAACCTCCAGTGTTATCAATCCACCGTTTGCATACCTGAGCATGTTACGTGACAGCTCGCTGGCGGCAGTGATCAACTTCGTTTGATTGACCAGCCCCATGCCGATTTTGGTAGCCATTTCCTTAAGTCGGTTTCGAAATGGAATGACGTCTACCTCCCGCGTTACGGACATCGACTCCTTATTCAGTGTTACCATCATCAGAACCGTTGTATTTGATATCAATCTTGGTTCTGAGCAAGGTCATTCCCTTTTCAACATTCAGGGCTGTTAACACTCCATTAAGGGGCAATCCCAATTCCACGAGGGTAATTGCCACAGCAGGCTGCATCCCGACGACAACAGTTTCGGCGTCGAGTACTTTTGACATAGTCGCGATATTGCCAATGATTCTCCCCATGAAGGAGTCTATGATACTCACTGCCGATATATCGATGAGTACTCCCTGGGCGCCCGTCTTGTTGATCATCTGCACCAGGTCCGCTTCGAGGGCTTCTGCTATCCGATCATATAAATCAACCTGGATAGTGACCAACAGTAAGTCCCCCATCCTGAGAATAGGTATTTTGTCCATACGCTATTGAATGTTAAACACCTACTTCTTTATAACCTGGAGATGAAGGATTGAAAATGCCGTCTTCAATGCACTTGCCAGGGAGGCTTTTGTGATGATTCCAGACAAATCAATTCCAAGGTGAACGACAGTCTGCGCGATCTCCGGACGGATACCACTGATAATACATTCTGCACCCATCAGGCGCGTGGCGCTTACTGTTTTCAGGAGGTGCTGCGCTACCAGTGAGTCAACGGCAGGCACACCTGAAATATCGAGAATAGCGATGGAGCTGGAACTTTCAACGATCTGTTGGAGGAGGCTTTCCATTACAACTTGTGTTCTGGCGCTGTCGAGCGTACCAATGATGGGAAGAGCGACGATTCCATCCCACACCTTTATAACGGGAGTTGAGATTTCTGTAATCTCGTCTGTCTGACGCAGGATAACTTCTTCCCTTCCTTTGATGAACGTCTCAAACGTTGTGACACCGAAGCTATCAATCAGTTTGATGATTTTTAAACTTTGCGTGTACAACTCCTGCGGATCTTTGATGTCCTGCTGGAGGATATGCAAAAGGGCATCCTTGAGACTGAAAACATAGAAACCAGTTTCGCGAGGTGTATAGCCTTGTTTAGCGCGGGAAATAGAAATCGCGGAAAGGATGTCTACGACGGGATCGAAATTCGAGCTTCGGGGATCATCGATATTATTATCATCTAACGCTTCTACAAACGCAGTGAGCAATTCGTCCGATTGGCGTCTTAAGTCTTCGTTGGTCATTAGGTCCTCCCTTAGTGACTCATCGCTCAATTGTAACTTCATCCATGTTTCCTGGATGTTTTTTTTTCTCTTCTGGAAGACCTTGATAGCCTCGTTTTTCATGATAATGTTTGGGTTGATTGCTCTGAATTCTAGCAAATTAGCCATTCCCCTCATTTTGAAACGGCTGACTCTATAATTTATATCTGGCACGCTACTTTACCACATTCAGTGAGGAAATTTTTCTACATCTCCACAGTTTTTCTCAGAGATCATTAACTTTGGAGATCCCAGGATCCATACCCCTCCGTTGGCTCTAAGTTTTGAGTAACTAATGAACAGTTGATAAACAGTCAGTCAATACTATTTAACACTGCACTTCCGAATCTCTTAAGGACAGTAGCACTACTATTTATTGTCACGGCCATTCCTGGATGCTCGAAGCCGCGGGTTGTGTTTGAGGAGCCCCCAGACAACTACCCAAGCCGGGAGCAGAACGTGTATTATGAAAAGAACGTCTACAAGGAGTTTGTTCCCGAAGACACCGCCTTCATCAATAGTCGGAAATACGATTACGTCACCATCAGAAGCCTCAACACAAAGAACCCTTTTAAGAGCACACGTGAGCTGACAAAAACTCGACAGTATTATGATTCTCTTTCGGAGCTCTGTACCAGGTTTGTAAAGAAGGGTGAGGATAGCGATAGTATATCAGATGCTTTGTTCAGGCAATGCATGAATTCAGTGGACAATCTAAGTCGCTCAAAAAAGACGGCTGGCATATTTGATGCTTGGATCCTGCGTTATGATAGCCTTGGCGATCGGAGGATATTGTTCTATCGGAGTCCGGAACTGGAGGAACTAAATACAGGGTATTGGATCGCTATGTCTGAAGACGATGGACAATCATGGAAGCACTATTATACCGGGCTCGCTGCCAACAACTTCTTTTATGTCAAGCCAAATGGAAAGATAAGGCTCATGAAGGATGCTTCAACGGTGCAACTGGAGATCGCAGTGGTCCGTCAATCGAACAACAATCTGTCTCCAGACTATGAATTGATACAAGACAATCTTGTCATGGAGATTAATCTTGATAAAGTAATGAGCGACAATGATGGTGACGGACTTACCGACATCCTTGAACGAAAGTTCTTCACGAATCCACATGACAAGGACACAGATGGAGATGGCATCGACGATTTGACAGATCGAAATCCGAGACACAAGAATGTTAAGGACAAGTATTCGATACTATATAAATACCTTCTTGAGCATACAAAAAGAGATAGTGTCTTTGTTGGATTTGATTATCAGTTTACTGTGCCGCCCGGCCTGAAAGACTTTGCGCCGGAGACAACGCTAATCGTCAGTGACGACGTTAGCCTGCGTAGTCTTGAGGGAACGAGGAACCAATACGTCATCATGACCACCGAAGAATTTGCTGAGTACAGGAAGGAGAATTACATTCCGTTGAAAGATGTCGGAGTGTCGCCGATGTTCAATGTTGACAACAGGTCGGGTTGGAAGAAGATTCACATAAGTTACAGTTTTGGCCGCAATGATTATTTGATTTTCGAGACACCGACGGGTTGGATTGTTAAGTATATTGGAGGTTACATAATTTAGATGAGTTTGTAATATCGCATAGTTTGTTGCCTGGTATAAACGTTTGAGTTGCATTTCAGTGATGGTTCACGTTGAACGAATAGAGTTTAAGATAGTTAAGAATGCCGTTCTGGAAATCTTCCCCATTGCCTCCTTCGAAGGCTGGGAGTTAATTCCGGATTCTATTCACCAGTTGGCGGCAACACAGGGTACAGAGTTGCCATGGAAAGACACTCCGAATCTGACAGCCCATGCCGACGGACTAGTTGATCTGGATGAATCTGAATTTCTTCAGCTGGCGTTTTATAAGCACAAACCACAAGGGAGACTGTATCTCGTCACGCACAACTGTTTTAATAAGAGAGAGGCGTATGGACTTGACTCACGTGACCTGCTGGAATTTGTGAAGAACATTCACGAGCTGGAAAATGAAGTTCCTTTTGTGCAGCCAACGGACTATGTATTTGTCAATCCGGAACAGAATCTGATCACTTTGATTCATCACGAAGGACAGGTTGTGCAGTATAGGAGATGGATTTGAATTGAAATAGAAAACGCATGACACCCCAGGTATTAGTCGTACTCGTGCTCACATTCATCATCAACCTGGTAACGACTTTATCATATTCAGTGAGGATTGTTGGAATCCGGACCGGGCGAATTGCCATTTCATTTGCTCTTTTCAATCTCCTCGTACTGGTCTCGAGAACGGCAAACGGGTTTCAGGCGCCGTTGCTGGCAAAGTCGGTCGAGGATAACATCAAGGCCGGAGTCTTTGACGATGAGATTACGTTCAGGTTAATTATACTTTCCTGTTCCGCAGCTACAATTGTTGGCGCTTTACTGGTGCCGACGTTTCAGAGGGTTCTGTCGAAGGCGGTTCTGAATTTCAGTGTGCACAAGTCGATGTACCGGCTTGCCTTGCATGGCTTTTCGAAGGGAGGAATATTATATTTAAAGGAAAGCATAGCGATTCCAAGTAGGGATAACGTTGCAGGGATTAAATTTGATGATGAGTTTCCCTGGAGAATTTTTATTCTGAACGTAGTTGCCGTTGCTATTCTTACGGTAGGGGTGCTGTCGGCTGTATATGCATCGTACCTGAATCCGGATTATAGAACTACGGCCAGCAATTTATCGGCGTTCATTAACGGCTTTGGAACGATTCTCATGTTCGCTTTTATCGATCCCCATTTGTCTGCGATGACGGATGACGTTATGATTGGAAAGTATTCGGAAGGAATGTTCAGGAAGTATGTTGTGTACATGATCGGTGCCCGGTTCATTGGAACCGTGGTCGCGCAGTTGATCTTCCTGCCAGGAGCAGAACTGTTAGAATGGATAGCGAGGCATATTTGATTTGTTGATCTATGGACGGCACTTTAAACCTAAGGGCCTGGCAGCCGTTTCTTTTACCCGTTGCCATTACGTTGTTGCTCGGCGGATGCTCGGGTTCTTTGAAAACGGTCGTAGCAAGTTTACCGCAGACGAAAGAAAACGATTGCCCGGATTTAAGCTCGTCAGACAAATTTCTAAAGGTGATTACGATGGCGAGATTCAATTTGCATATCCTGAACGGTATTTTCATTTACACGGGATCCTTATCAAAGGACAATAGTATTTTAAGGGAAATCCAACACCAGGCTTCGCTATGAAGGTGGTCATGAAGTATTTATCGAAAATAACGTCAGTGCAATGGGCTATGATCTAATTCAGGAGCTAACTTCGGCAATAAGGGTTGAGCAAACGCTCATAGAGAAACTCGGCTTGTCGCAGCTAAAGGTGGGCATTCAAATTATTAGAGACGAAAGAGGTTGGAGGCAAGACGAAAGATTGATAGAATACATTTGGGTTGTTCATATGTCAAGATCCTTCGTCGGTTGGGGTGGTATAATAGGAGTTAAATTTGGTGTCAATGACTTTAGAGGTAAACATCACAATGCCGAATTGTTGCACGGCGTGTTTAACATAGGTATCGGGAATGTTGTGGAATTATACTCGGAGAGGTTAAAGCATTTTGAAGCGGATCCGGTCTTCACTCGGTTTCCGAAAGATCTCTTTCATGCAAACGAGGGCTTGGCACTAGACGGTACTTCTTATGCAATCCATATCATGGCACCTAATACTGATGTATTTGTGTCTGTGAATAGCCCGATTATCGACGAGTGGAAGGAGTGGACGCAGGAGGTTTGGAGTCTCGGCAGTGAGTTGTCTGTACGTTCGCAGAGCAGGGAGTTAATGGAACTGTTTTCCTGAAGTAAGTTGTAATTGTATTATGTCAAATATTTCAGAAAGATCGTTGGCCCCCACTAACAGACTAAACAAAATGGCTATTCCGGCCGTGATGATCATCGCGCTGACCGTCGTAATTACGCAAGTTGTTACAGAGCCGCTACCGAATGCGCTTTTGTACTTCATCATTGTTATTTATGTCGTTTTGATCTTGCTGATATCTAAGGGCTTTACCAGTCATGATATTTACTACGATACTGCCAACCTCTTATTGAAACACTACCGGGGCGTTGACAGGATTCCATTTCAGGATGTCAAAAGGATCAAGTTGACGTCGGGTAAAATAAGAATATTAGGAATGACCTTTAACCAATACAGGATTGACTACAACGCCAAAGGCGAGATGCGCGAAATCACCTTGTGGTCGTTAATTGGAGGCAAGAGCATTGACGAGTTTGGAGAGGTCGTGCGTCAGGTGAACAAAGGAGTGAAGGTTGAGCACTGGTACTAGTGCCATCATCCTCTCCACATGATGATGCATCTCCCGCGTTTCGCTAGCAGGGGTCAATGGCTATGACCTCAATGGCCGCACCTGTCACAAGGTTATCGTTTATTCTTGACATGTTTAATTGTTTATGTTTCACAGCAACACTGATACCGATTGGCGCTTTTCAGGAGCTTCAGCTGCTTCCTGATGCAAACATACAACACCCCCAAAACACGCTTTCGAGTTCGTTGCAGTTCATTATTGTTCGTTGCAGTTTTGCTCATCGAAAAGTGCTCGCTGCTTAAGCTTTCCGGCCTTTAGGTGGCCTTTGGATGGCCTATAGGTGGCCTGTAGCCGGCCATTCCAAGGCTATACATGACGAGATCTGACTTTAGCCTCCAGTGATCCTGAACAAAGGTTTTTACGTCTCTGGATGTCGTGCCTGAACAACTGCCTTTGATAATTTAATGGCTGATGCCACGAGTCACGTGTTTAGGTGCCATAACTTTTTGAGTAACCTTTTCCGCGCTGGCCAATGCTGCTTCTACTGTACCCCCGGAATTGCCATCGTAAAAGGCTTCGCCTGCAAAGTATATGGTTTCGTCAACCGGCTGAGTGAGAAACGATACCGCACTATTTGTTTCGAGCGTCGGGAAGCTATATGCGCCAAGTGAGAACGGGTCCGTTACCCAATTGACTATATGCCAGTGTCTGAGTTGTGATTTGATTTCTGATCCGGAACACTTCGTAATGTATTCGAGTGATCGGATGGCCTTTTCGAACAATGCGTTTGCATCGTGATTTGTCGTCAGCGTAGAAGGTCCGCCCAGCCATCCCGTGATAAGTGTTGTGGGTTCCGGATGCTGCGTCCACCAGGTTGGTACTTCGGCATCGGAAAAAATGAATGATGCATCCTTCAGTTGACGGGGACTTTTTTCCCAGAACTTCTCCCTGAATTCGAACATGAACTTGATGACTCCGCCATAACCCATTGCATCAATAGCTCTCTTATGCCGCACCAGGGGCGGACTAAAATGAAAGCCGTCCTGACCAGCGACCTGCATACCCCGCTGAAGGACTCCGAGGGGAACGGTGATGATTACCTCGTCGCCATCGATCATCTGGCCGGATGCTACAACGGTAACGCTAAGCGGTTTCCACTTTATGGCCCCAACGGGTGACGATAAGAGTATTGTGCCACCGAGCTCGCGTACCCTTTTTTCGAGATAGTCAGTCAGTATGTGGTATCCGCCTTTTACGTGATGTTGGTCTTCCTCGTCGGTGTGTGACCATTCGTCGCGAAGGGCCATGGCACTAACGCGATGGGTATCCGCAATATCAAACCCTTCTGCAAAATGCTTTACTCCGAGTCTCAGGTCGGCGAATTCAGGAGCACTGAAGTGCTGTTGAAGAAACGATTCCAGCGTAACGTCTTTCTTTAACTCGCCGAGTTTAGCAAAGAAGGAGTTCCATCCTTCATCCATAACATCACCTTCATGCATGACACCATCGGCCAATCGGTAATGATTGCCGGTTCTTTTTATTTCATGACCTCCCGCTTCCTGAAGAAGTTTCATGGTCAGTGGTTGCTGGCCATGAATGAACTCGGCACCGGCTTCTGCTGGTCGTGAGAAGGGGCCCTGTATGGTATGAATACGCCCGCCAATCCTGTCGCGCGCTTCAACAAGCGTTACCCGCCTGCCGACCTCCAATAATTTTCTGGCGATGGCCAGGCCACAAATACCAGCTCCGACGATGATCACGTGATTCATAAAAACCTTCAACAGAATTATTATGCCAGACCCCAAGTTAACAGAGAACCCTTCATTTTGGTCTGGAAAACGGGCTTATTGATCAAAAGACACTATCGGAATCGCGCCGTCGGGGAATTTCCCAGACAACGCCGTTTATTCTCCGCCTGGGTCGTGGCAAAGGCCGAATATTAAATTTTAGTTTCCTGACCGCGGCTTCACTGGTAAAACAAAACCACATTTGTTAAATTTATAGACAGCTCAAATTGGCAAAGGAAAGTTTAACGCTGCCCCTTGTATTGCCGTTATCCCAAAGCCAAATCAGAACTGCACCAGTTTTGTTGAACCGTGTTTGATTGATATGGTCGTCGGCCGAAATTATACCTCCGTTGCCTGCGTCGTTGCATGTGTACTGGCATTTGCGGCCAGCTTAATTCCCATCGTATCCTATTCGCAGAAAATCACCAACGTTGATTTTGAAGTTGTTGGCGATAAGGTAGACATCACCTACGATATTGAAGATTGTTCAGGAGACAAAACCTACGACCTGCGCGTAATGCTGGGTATGGATGGGCAACTGATGGAGATAGAACGTGGCCTGAAAGGAGATGTGGAGAGTGTTGACTGTGGATCTTCGAAGCGAATCACCTGGGACGTTCTATCCGATCGTGAAGAGTTAGCGGGCAAAATATACTTTGCAGTGGAGATTTATCGGACGCACAACGTGATCGTTGAATCTCCTTCATACAATGAACGAACCGAGCGCGATAAACGGAAGGAATGGGCGAGTCGCTCGTGGAAGGCGGATAAGGGATACGTTGGTGGTTCACTGGGAATGTTTTCTTCCATGGAATCTTACTCCAATGCTCCCCGAAGTCTTATGCAGGGCGGAATGTTTGTCAATGCAAGCATCGGATATCTTCCTTCCCTGTTGCTGGGTGTCAGCACAACCGTTTACATTTACAGCGATCCGAAGGAAAATGCCTTTAATGTCAAGACCTGGAAGAACTGGGGCGTGATGATTGGTCCGCTGATCTCATTGCCCCTTGGAAACAGGATCAAATGGGAACTGAAGCCACAGGTTGGCTATTCAGCAATTTCGGTGAAGTCGGATATGTCGCTTCCGGATAGCCTGAGCGTTATGCGTGCCGGCGTGGCGTGTAATATCGGTGCAGGACTTCGCTTGAATCTTGGAAAGCGCACGTGCTACATGTTGAACGTCGAGTATATGTCGGCGCCGATCCGTTTCGATGATTACCCGGTTGACGCGAACCTGGGGACCATCGGAGCAAGTTTTGGAATAGCGTTTCGTTTTTATTAATGAAGACTAAGGTTATGAATCGAATTATACCGGTATGTCTGTTCGTACTCATCAGTTTTGAGCTTGTTGCTCAGGTAGGAGCAAGCCCAACGAAGGACGTATACATATCACGTGCTCCCAAAAGCACGATGAAGGATGTTAGCATCCTGGATGCTTCCAGGCCCACTGCACCGGCCAACCTCACGATCAGTGATGTTACCTTCTCTGACCTGTCGGGCAATGGCAATAGTATTCTCGACGCCAACGAGGATGCAGAGATTCATTTTACACTTACCAATACGGGAAAAGGAAATGCTCATTCGCTCGCGGCAGATGTAGTGCCGATTAATCTCAAGGACCGCATTGAGCTTTTGTTCGACAAGGACCTCGGCGATCTGAGTTCAGGAAAAAGCATCCAGGTGACTCTTCCCATTCGTGGCATAACGGTGCTTGAATCGGGGAAAGCTGAGCTGGAGATTCGCATTGGAGAACTCAACGGTTTCGATGCCGACCCAATAAGACTCGTGTTCAATACTCAGCGGGCGAAAGTTCCGGAGGTAGCCATAGCGGATTTTACCTTCAGCAGCGGCGACGGTGAGGGAATTGCCCTGGGACATCCTATCGTTCTGACAGTAATGCTACAAAACAAAGGTCAGGGTGAGGCGGTTGATATCAAGGCCGAGTTTAAGTCACCGGAGAATGTGTTTCCGGCAGCAGAGTCAACCTTTCACATTGATAAGCTCATGCCGAACGAAACCCGGAGCATACCTTATGAGTTTTTCGGAAACAAAAAGTACAACGGTAGCGATATACCCATTGAACTATCCATTATCGATGGCCATGGCCAGTTCGAACAGACCCACACTCTTCGTATTCCGGTTGATGGAAGTGCGGGCCAAATGCAAACTTTCAATATTAATGCCGGAACCGAAAAGTTAATTCCTATCGATAGGATGTCGCTCAGGTCCGATGTAGATGTCGATGTTCCCTGGACTGACCGCAATGTTCAAAATCGTTTTGCGCTGATCATTGGAAACGAGGATTACAGAAAGTATCAGACGGGACTGCAGGCAGACCAGAACGTGATGTTCGCGCGCAACGATGCCGTTGTGTTTAAAGAATATGTGGTGAAGACGCTGGGCGTTTCCGAAAAACATGCCTTCATGCTTACCGATGCTACACGCGGACAAATGAGTCGCGAGATTGAAAGAATCACCGAACTGGCGAAGCTCACACCGAATGCAGAGATCATCTTTTATTATGCGGGACATGGATTACCGGATCTCGAGACACAGGAAAGCTATCTCGTACCTGTTGATGTAACGGCCTCGAATCTAAGCGATGCCATCAAACTCAGAGACCTTTATTCAAAGCTGGCGTCTTCGAAGGCGAGCAGGATCATGGTGTTCCTTGATGCATGTTTCAGCGGAGGAGGTCGCGGTGAGAACGGACTACTTGCCGCCCGCACAGTGAAGATCAGACCCAAGAGTGAAATCGTCGAGGGTAACATTGTCGCATTCACGGCGACCAGCGGCAAAGAGGTGTCGCTGCCTTTTGAAAAACAATCGCACGGACTGTTCACTTATCACCTGCTGAAGAAGCTTCAGGAAACGCAGGGCAATCTCACACTGGATGAACTGGGTCAGCACCTTGAGCAGGAGATACCAAAGGCGTCATTGCTGGAGAACAGCATTCTGCAGAGACCACAGGTGCTTGTATCGCCGGAGCTGGATGAAAAATGGATGTCATGGAAGTTCTGACGAAAGCAAGAGTGTTTAGTCTAGCCATCGCGTTGAGTGTTGGCGTTCCGTCGTTTGCCCAGTCATCAGGTACAGGGCAGAATGTCCAACAGACAAAGGCGGTACAGGATGTTCAGGGCCAGTGGGTCATCTCCAATGATATTACTCCTGTTCAGGCACGGGAAAGGGCAATCGATCAGGCAAAGGCCGAAGCGCTAAGACTGGCGGGAGTTCCGGAATACGTGGCTGAATCTAATCTCACCTACAAAACGGAGAAGGACCTTGCGCTCAAAGACATTCACGAGTCACTCACGTCCATTGATGTGTCAGGTGAAATTTCATCGTTCAAGGTTGTTCGTGAAGAGAAGCACAAAAATGAATTCGGTAATTTGATGTACGATGTCTGGATCGATGCAACAGTGGTGCTACATACATCGGCCCGCGATCCGGGCTTCACGATGAGCGTTAATGGAATTCGCGACAGTTACCGGTCCCCGGAGGAACTGGTGTTTGATATCCTTCCCTCAAAAGAGGGATTTCTGAATATCTTCATCATTAGCGATCGCGAAAGCACGCATCTGTTTCCAAACAAGATCGAGAAACAGGAGAAGTTTGAGGGAGGTAAATCGTATAAGTTCCCACGATCGCGCGCGCTTGACTATGAAGTGAGCTCCCAGGCGGGCATGGAGGTGAATTATGTCGTTTTGTTGTATACCAAGATGGAAGTGCCTTTTCTACAGGAGGAGACGCCAGAGAACATCCTGAAGTTCATTGCGAATATTGACCCCTCGCAGAAGTGTCTCAAGACTTATTCAATCCTGATCAGGAACGAGACGAAGAATTAGCTATTGGCCCAGTCCGCATTCAAAAAGACTGTAAAGTTAAATCCGGACCTGACAGACTAATGAAGCCTAACGAACGCCTAAGCAGAGGCTAACAAAAGCTTAACGCCAGCCTAAGCAAAGTCTAACGAAAGCCTAAGCAAAGCCTAACGAGAGCCTAAGGAAAGCCTAATGCGAGCCTAAGCAAAGCCTAAACAAAACCTAACTGAAGCCTACGTCTACCGTACGCCTAACGGCCGGACAGCAGCCACGAAGTAGCATCAAAGCAGCCACAAGGCCTAACGAAAGCCTAACGAATAGGCATGCAGACTATAAAATACGACCTTATTATTCAACGGTTTACGCCATTTAACTCCATTTGACTACAGTTAAGTGCATTTGAATGCATTTGGAGGAAACCAGTTCGCCACACTGTTGCATGTTTGTGTAATGCAGTAGCCGGGCCGTTGATGAATCTAACGTTAGTACACTTCAGATTCCAAGTTCGCGCTTTTTCTTGTTGATCAGGTCGCCCATATCGCTCCTGTCCATGACGAAGCCATTGAATGAAACGTAGCGTGGTTCGGTATTGAACCATACCGATCCGTCCCATGACTTTACCTTGAGCTTATACAACGGCGGGAATACGAACTGGATGAGCTTAACCTGTTCCACGTCCATCCAGGAAACCACCTCTTCTTCGCCCTGATGTATAATCTTTATGGTTTGATTTCCCAGTTCAACGATAGCGAACTTGTCTTTGACGAGGAGGAAGAGAAGAAAAACAAAGACTGCGAACAGAGACATGAAGGCCGTGAACATCAGGCTGCGTGTACCAGGTTCGCCATTGATTGTAAATGACTCTGGGGTATACCAGGAAGCAACTGCAGATATTACCATCATGATAGAGATACCCAACAGCAAATACTTAAACAGGTAATGATATAGTTCGTTGCTTTTCATTGCTCTTGATCTTGGTTGTAACAATGTTGAGTGATCGTTTGCGAAAATCATTCTGTGATTTCACAAACGTCCACAATCTCGATGTTGAAGTATTCAGGATTCAACTCGCGAATAATGGTGACCCAATGTCTTTGCAATGGTTCAGGTATTGGTTCGTGAACCGTTACAACGAGCTCCGACTCGAAGGCGTCGGCCTTCAGGTCACGGCGAAACTTCCTGTAACGGAAGACGATTTTATAGGTGTAGGATTGAGACGGGTCCATTGGGTACCACGGCGATTTGAAGATAGAATTTCATTGCGCTAAACTGAGGCAAAGGAATTGTTGGCGGTCGTTGGAATGGCTGGGTGGCTAAAACGCTATATAGATTCTCCGGTATGCAAGAGCTTTTTCGTTTCCCTGAGGCATCGCGGCATCGCCACCGCTGTCAAATCCCCTGGTGCAATTGTTCTCCCTCACTGCCCGCTCAGCCAGCCAATGTTCCTCCATTCAAACATTTACATGATAATTATTGATTAACACGTACCTTACCTTCATAACGACTTTCAAAATGGCCAGCCCCATTCACCACAACGAAAACGGAACGTCACGCAGAGACTTCTTAAAGACGACCATAGTATCAGCAAGCGCAGTCGCTTTTGGTTTTACTATGAAGAAGAAGAAAGCACCGAGGCTGAGCTTTTCGACACTGGGCTGTCCGAAGTGGACATTAGAGCAGGTCATTCAAACGGCGTCGGTTAATGGCTATCAGGGTGTAGAGTTCCGTGGCCTTGAAGGTGAACTGTTTCTTCCCAAGCGGCCGGAATTCAGCTCGGCCGTCAGCGACACCGTTACAAAGTTCGCAGCGAAAGACATCAAGATATGCGGACTCGGCTCGTCGGCTGCACTTCATCATGCCGATGCGGCTACACGTGCAAAGAATCTCGACGAAGGGAAACAATTCATAGACCTTGCTCACAAACTTTCATGCCCCTACGTTCGGATATTTCCCAACAACCTGCCCAAAGATCAGGACAAACAACAAACGCTCAATCTCATCACGGAGGGGCTACTGGAGCTGGCCAGGCATGCCAAAGAATCCAATGTGACAGTTCTGCTGGAAACACATGGTGACCTGGTGTATAAAGACGACCTGGTACAGGTCATGAAGAACGCGGAGCACCCGAACGTCGGATTGATTTGGGACATTTTTAACATGTGGTCCGTGACTGGTGAAACACCTGCTACCGTGTTCCCCGCGCTAAAGAAGTACATCAGACACACGCACATAAAGGACGCGATCAAGAACGGCGACAAGTTTGACTATGTATTCATAGGCAAAGGAATCGTGCCACTAACGGAAGCCATAGGCGCATTGAATTCTTCCGGCTATCAGGGCTTCTATAGTTTTGAGTGGGAGAAGATGTGGCACCCTGAAATCGCCGAGCCAGAACTGGCGTTCCCCGACTATCCTAAGTCGATGAAGAAATATTTCTCCTGAAGATAAAACCGCGTATTACTGGTGAAATGAAAAAGGCCCAAATGGGCCTTCTATAATTATCAATTCTCAATTATCAATTGTCAATTTTCACAGCAGTCCATGGCGCTGACTCATCTCCTTTATCGATTTGAGTCCCTTCTCTGCTATATCCCATGGGCTATCATATTCGCGCCACACGTTAATCGCATTTGCGAAGTCGGGGTCGTTGCGTGAAAACGCTTCAATGGTGAGCCATCCCGAATACTTCACCTTGGCGAGAGCGGCATAGGCTTCGTTCCAGGGTACGTGACCTTCGCCAGGTGTGCCGCGGTCGTTTTCACTGATGTGAACGTGATGTAATACCGGCGCTATGGTTCCGATAGCAGTTCCCAATTTCTTTTCTTCGATGTTTGCGTGATGCGTATCGAACATGGCCTTCACCTGGGGATGATTGGCCTTCGATAATAGATAACGAAGCTGCTCCATCGTATTGCAGAGGTAACACTCGAACCTGTTCAAAGCTTCGAGGGCAAGAGTGATGTCGGCCTGTGCGGCATATTCACCTGCAGCATGAAGAACCTCGGCGGCGCGTTGATATTCTTCTTCCTGCGGTGCCTGTCGTGAGAAGGTAGCATGCGCAGAATGAAATGGTCCGCACAGTACAGTTGCCCGCATATCATGTGCACGATCGATAACCCATTTGATGCGATCTAGCGCTTTTGCACGAACAGATGGAGAACCATCGGCAGGGTTGGTATCCTTGTCCACCACAGTAACAGCTGTTGTTTCAAGTCCCAGACTATGTGCGTGATCGCCGAAGCGCTTATAGGCCTTTTCGTCGGGCGATCCAATAAAACATTCCACGCCATCATAGCCGATCTGTTTCAATCGATCTGTCAGCGGGAAGGATTTTTCGGACACGTCGGCGGTCCAGGCTAAGATGTTGAATCCGATCTTTATCATATGTGCGGTCTGAAAGTGAAATTAAGAATTAAGAATTAAGAATTATGAATTAGCCTCCACGACCTTCGGTCGTGCCATGCAATCAGCCACCAGGCTGGCGGCTAATTCTTAACTCTTAATTCTTAATTATTTTTAAGGTCTTCGCTCTTATAGAACCCCACCTTTCCCTTCGTTTTCTCCCTCACTTTTTTAACCAGGTCTGGTGTGACTACCGAGGCGTTATTGCCGAATGAGTTTCTGACATAAGTAACGACGGCTGCGATTTCTTCATCGTTCAGCAAGCCGCCAAAAGGTGTCATCGGTACCTGGCCGGCGTATTGCTGATTGTTTACTTCAATTGGACCCTGAAGGCCATTCAGAACGATCTTGATCAGACGCTCATCGCTTCCGGTAACCCATGGGGTACCCGCCAGCGGAGGGAAGCCTGATGCGGACAAACCTTTACCGTCGGGTTGGTGGCAGGTGTTGCAATAGCCCTCACGCGCGTAAATTGCTTTGCCCTTCATGTATACATCGAGGTCTTTGCCGGTGAGTCGAGTGACTGTCTTTTCTTCTTTCTTTTCTTCAACGGACCTTCCGTTCAGGTGAGCAACGGCTGCTTCATAAGTTTCCGACATCCAGTCGTCGAGGGGATGATTGCCGGCTTCAGTAAGTATGAGATTGCCGGCGTCGGAAGGCAACCAGGAGGCAGCTACGATGGCTTCGAGCCGAACGCGTCCGTGTTCATCTTTTGCGGCTTGTAGTAACAGATCTGACTGATCCTGTACCTGATGACCATTGTAGCGGACGGCCCTGACGGCTGCTGCCCTTACCCTGTAATCCTTTGCCTGCAGAAGTTGTCGAAGCAACGACTGATCTATCTTGTTCATTCCCCAGGTCACCCACAGTGCTTCGAGCAGGTGATGTTCATAGCGGGCATCGTTTTTATCGAGTTGTGCAATCCACTTAGTTTCATAGTCAATAACCTCTGAAGCGTCCCGTCCCCTCAGCTCGCGACGGGTGCGATACCGTGTCCTGTATTCAGGGAGTTTTAGATTTTCAAACAACACGTCGATGCTTGCGCCCGAAACCTCCGCTGGTTTTACCAGTGGCCTTGACGGGTATGTGACCCGGTAGATCCTTCCATGCGAGTGATCACGTAATGGATCTCTTGCATTGTGTTGCATGTGTCCGATGAGTATGTTGTGCCAGTCGGCGATGTATAACGAACCATCAGGAGCAAACTCCAGGTCTACCGGACGAAAGTTCCTGTCATCAGATTTTACGAGGTCCTGACGATGATGACTCTTGTAACCAGTGCCATCATCGGTAATCGTATGCTGCTTGGTGCCCAGGAACCCAATCGTGTTGTTGAGGAGGAAGTCGCCCTGTACTTCATCCGGGAAGTGACGGCTCGAAATGAACTCTAGCCCTGACGTTGGGCGCACGCGGTGTTTTTCTTCAACGAGGTTTCGTGAATTGGGACTGGATACACCATAGCGTGGTTTAATCGAGCCGGGCATCATCCATCTCATGTTAGGACTTGAAGTTTCCAGGAAGAAGTTCTCGCCCCACTCATCGAAAGCAATACCCCAGGGGTTGGGGATTGGCAATTGCGCTGTTCGCTCGAGTTGTCTTCGTGTTGGATTGTACCGGTAGAAGCCGCCGTTAGTAGCACGTACAGGTCCATAAGAAGTTTCTACATTGGTATGAAGGAAAACACCTTCACCCATGTACAGCGCGCCGGATGGGTCAGCGCAGTATGCATGAATCTCGTGATGTGTATCGTGATCATCGAAGCCACTTAAAAGGATTTCCTTCTCGTCGGCCTTATCGTCGCCGTTCGTATCCTTCAACAATACGAAGTTTGTCCCCTGTGAAACATAGACACCTTCGGGAGCAATCTCGAAACCATTTGGCAAGTGAAGTCCGCTGGCAAATACAGTGACCTTGTCGGCTTTGCCGTCGGCGTTGGTGTCTTCGAGTATGATCAGTTTATCGTCGGGGCGCTTGTCGCCGGGTTTGTAATGCGGATACGTCGGCATGGTCGATACCCAGAGGCGACCTTTGTTGTCGAAGGAAATCTGATTAGGTTTTGCGAGCTCAGGAAACTCGTGTTCAGATGCAAACAATTCTATCTTGTAGCCGGCGGGCACGTGAAGCTGGTTCACAGCATCCTGTCCATAGAGATATTCGAGGCTGCCATTCTTCTCGGGATTGTAGTTTGTCTTGACCTCGGGGAGCTTGCTGGTTCTGCTGTCGGCGGCGGCGAGGTCCATCTTTTCGCCTTTGGCAGCTTTCCAGATGGCCGTATCTCTGATGGCCGTCATCTCTCGTACCTTGATGATCTCGGCAGGATAGTTTTCGGGACCGTATGGATTGAATCTTCTTCCGTATGCATGAACACCGTTGGGTATTTTGATGTCGTTGTGCCACATCCAGTTCTTTTCCATAACCGCGTCGTGGATGAGAGCACGGTTGCTTTCGGCGGCTGGCTTGCCGTGACCGAAGATCTCGTCGGCCAATAGATTCGAAAACTTTACATAACCTTCATTGGTGAGTTGTGAACCATCAATAGTAAGATCACTCTCCGTGGTTTTGTACCACTCTGATGATGGTGTGAAGGCGTCGATGAACGGAACGTTATTCTTTTGAGCGATTTCCCGCATAGCATCGGCGTATAACTTCAGGTTGGCATTTTCCTGCTGGCCGTTTGGAAGATCAAACTTAGACGAGAGGTCTTCAAATGCGATAGGAGAGACGATCACCAGTTTCGGTGTAGCCTTGCCGTTGTATTTCTGTGTGAGCGTGTATTGAATGAATGCTTCGAGCTCATTCTTGTAGTTCTGCAATCCGGCTTCTCCCTGAAACGACTCATTGAATCCGAAGAAGGCGATGATTACGTCGGCCTGCAGGCGCGTGAGCCATTGGTCTTCCGTTTCAAAGTGACCCTGGCTATCGGAATAGTTGGCAAGCTCCGTCTGAAACTTTTCGGCCCCGGGAAATGCCCAGGGCGACACGCGTGAGGCATGTGGTCTGAAACCCGGTGTATTGCCGCCATCACACATGTTTCGGATGAACAATGTGCTATCGGGATATCGAACGTGCATTTCCGTTTCGAAGTGACCGAAGTTCATCATCCGCGACCCAAGGTTGTTACCGATCAGGAGGATGTGCGCATTCTTTCTGACCTTGACTTTCGCTTCTGGTTCTTTGCTGCACTGCGTGAGTAAGAAAACAATTAGCAGGAGGCAACAAGCCCTCATGGAAATGTTTCCTGATGCGATAAGGAGGTTGGGTGTCGGCTTGAACATGAGTAATGAAATATACACCCGTCGATGATGAGAACATCGCCGTTGATCAAAATCATCTCTCTAAGATGAGCGAAGCGAGCGCCTTTTTTTGCGCGTTTTACGCAATGGGAATTGCCGAGTTTTGATTTGCAAATACAGCCGTTAAGGAGCCCTGTAAGGAACATTGATGTTCATCTTGCCTTTCCACTTGTCAGGCACCGGCTTGTTCAATGTCCAGTGAACAGCGTTGATCAGCAGGCGTTGAAACGGTTCTACGGTAAAGTCGGCCGGATGTCCCATCGTCGTGGCGAAGACTTTTGCACCATTAGCAGTTTTCCAGGTCCAGGCTACGGGGTTGTCACTGAAGTCGGCTTTATTCGGATTGATCGCTTTGCCCATCAGCAACCACGTCGATCCCTTTGCCGGGTAATCGGGCAGTACCTTATACAACCATGAGCTCACATGAAAATTCGGATCGACGCCCTTCAGTATGGGATTGTTCTTCTCGGCCTCGATCACGGAAACATCAGTCGTGCAATTGTGACCGCAGTGTGTATGGTCTGCCGGTCCGCCCCAGCCGGGAGGAGCACCAAGGGCAAATTCACCAAAGGCGTTCCATTTCTCCAGCGGATGACCTTTCGGATAGTTGAACGCATGCGTAGTGGTTCGAAATCCGATGATGGGCTTGCCCGTCTTTAAATACTCGTCGATGTGTTTGATCTGCTCTGCGGGAAGTCGTCGCCATCGTAGAAAGAATACTGCAAGGTCGGCATCTTTTAGCGCTTCGAGACCCGGAATATTCTCTTCCGACTTGTAGTCAGGATATGCCGTAAGCACTTTCGTCCGCATACCATAGTTCTGTTCCAGCTCTTTGGCCAGCAGGGGCATCGTTGCTTCGCTGCTGTATTCATGATCGCCCACCACAAACACAACGAGCGGCTTTTTGGAATCAGCTTGCGATATGGTTTTTGTGCTGCTTAGAGTTAACAAGACGAACAGTGATGCCAGTATCAAAGAGCTTGTGCGAATTCTTTTCATGATTATTGAGTGTCGGTCCATTCCAAAGTGCGCGTGAGCTATTGATCTTTTAGTTCGTCGTGTTCACCCTGTAAAGGACATCTGTTTACGAAGTATACGAATTTCGGAATGGAATTACCCACGACATTTGATTTTTAGCACAGCCACGTGAGCAGTGGTCGATAGATTGCAAAAACTGCAAAACTTACTTTTTCCAATTGCTGAAAGCGCGTCTGTTCCCTGCTTAAGTCGGCTGCCCCTGGATGTACCTTTATTCCTGTCATCGCGGAATGATTTGAGGCGATCGGAAGCGATCGCGACGACCCTGCACTTATGCTTTCTAAAGATCGCTATGACCTCTGTTTCTAAAGCCTTCCTGTTGTTCGTTATAGCCCCGCTATTAATAACAGACCCATTCTTAGGACAGGAGAAAGCTAAGCCACAAAAAGTAAAGCTATACGTTGCCATCCTCCATTTGCCGACTCAGTTAAACTCCGGTGTAGGTGTGTTAAAAGAAGTGCAAGACTAACCTCTATAATTATGCGTGCGACAATAAACTCAATGCTCGCGGCGACTGCATTGCTTGTCAGCTCAACCGCGTTTTGTCAGAAGTCAGTTAAGCCACCGAAGGAGAAGATCTACAATGCGCTGGTGAGCGTATCGACACAACAGCGAAAGATAGTTGGTGTATTGAAAGAGGTTGACGACTCCACAATCCATCTTATTTTCCGTGACGGCACTGTCAGAATTCATGCACGCGTTATCAATTCAATCGTGATCAAGAGAAAGGGAAATGTCGGAAGAGGAG
Organism: Chryseolinea sp. T2; assembly: GCF_037203685.1. Lineage (NCBI taxonomy): Bacteria > Pseudomonadati > Bacteroidota > Cytophagia > Cytophagales > Fulvivirgaceae > Chryseolinea > Chryseolinea sp. T2. The sequence goes on along the minus strand of NZ_JBBCAU010000006.1, from coordinate 20,398 downwards.
CATTGCTTGGTTCCCTGACCACCATGCTTGTCGGCGGATTTGTTGCTTTTGCCAGCAGTGATAACACCTGCGACTCAAATCCATGCATTGGAGAGTCCGGTCCGGAGAGGGTTATAGCTGGCGCGGTGCTGGGCGCAGGAATAGGTGCACTGATAGGAATGGGGATCGGATCGGCCGCCAAGGCAAAGGTTGACATTGGAAGAAGGCCGGAAATGTTCAGGCGCCGCGCTGAGTGGTTAAGCCAGTACGCATTGCCACCGGGGTATGTGGGATATTGAGGGTGCGTCCAATTTGTTTCAAAAAAACTTTCCTCCGATAAACTTCGATACCCCCTTTCCAATGTCTACGATATCTTGTTACTACCGCCAACCTATGCGCATCACAATGAATGTGATGTTTGTGCTCCTGTTAAACGCTGCTGCCTTTGGCCAGGAAGGTCAAAAGCCCGGAAAAATAAAAGTCTACAATGCGATAGTGCGTGTATCAACCGAGGAAAAGAAAATTGTCGGTGTGCTGGCAGCGGTGGATGATTCCACGATTCATCTTAAAGGTTCTAATGGTTCACTGAGAATCAACGCCCGGGCTATTAAATCAATCATAATTAAACGAAAAGGTAACGTCGGAAGAGGTGCACTGGGCGGGGCGTTGAGTGGAATGTTTCTTGGTGGCATAATTGGTTTTGCAAGCGGCGATGATGAGCCCTGTAGCGGATGGTTCTGCTATACTTATACGGCTGAGGAGAAAGCGTTGGCTGGCGCGATCGTGGGTAGTGGATTGGGTGCATTGTTGGGAATGGGACTTGGTGCAGTACGTAAAGAGTTTATTATCATCGACGGAAACCCCGGAGTGTTCAAAGCCCGTTGTGACCTGCTGCGCATGTATGCCTTACCGCCGCACTTTGTCGGATATTGAGTCAATCTAACCCAACCATACTATGTATTCAACACGTCGGCTGCTGCAGCTAGCGGTAGCGTTGATTCTGATTTCATCATCCGCGTTAAGCGGTACATTGGAAAAAAAGAAGAAGGCAAAAGTGTACTATGCCTGGATTACATTAACCACCCACCGAAATAAGATCAAAGGTATTTTCAGAGAGGTGGGCGATTCATCGGTGGTTGTTTACACCAATGAACAATCTATGCGAATACCTGCAGTGTCAATAAAAAAGTTGGTATTCCGACGTAAGGCGAGTGCCGGTCGCGGAGCGTTGATTGGTGCTGTGACCGGATTGGTCGTGGGTGGTGTAGCAGCATATGCCGGAGGAGGCGAGTCTTGTGATGGATGTTATTCGGCCGCAGATAATGCGGGATGGGGTGCCTTTTTCGGCAGCGGCTTCGGTGCGCTGGTGGGCACGATCATTGGGACCATTCCAAAGAAACAGGTCAATATCAACGGCGATCAGCGTGCCTTTGAATCGAATCATGAATTGTTGAGGAAGTATTCGTTGTCGGACACGGATTAATTGCCTGTGTTCACAACCTTGCGTCGCTTATTGACAGGCTTCCCGTTTTAACGGGTTCTTCTTATATAAGCTTCCCACCTTGTGCTTTAGTAACGGTGCGGCTATCTTTGTGAACGAACAGATCGCCGAGCGCCGCGAATGGAGATCGTGAGGCCGGAAACGACGTCTGGTCCGTTTTATGTACGCATCCTCTCAAAGATACCTCTCAGCATCGTCTGGCTGGTTGATTTTATTGTTCCTGATCTGTATACTCAGTTCGCCAGCGCTGTTCGCACAGGAGCTGGTAAACACCACCGACTCAACTTGCGTTCAGCAGGATGTAAGTGACTTAATCCGAACTGCGCTAAAGCTTCCCGTAAAGGTTGATAAAAAGGGATCAATCCTGCTCATTCCAATCATCGGTTCAAACCCTGCAACGGGATTCATGGTGGGGCTCGGGGGACAGTATGCTTTTAAGCTGGGCCAGGATTACACCAAGTACTCGCTGCTATCGGGCAGCGCGCAATTCACTACCAAAAGTCAACAACTGTACCTCCTGAAGAACAGCGTCTATACAAAGAACAACAAGATCTTCTTTACGGGCGACTGGCGGTATCTTGTCTTTTCACAACCAACGTATGGCCTGGGTACCAATGCGCCAAAGGGTGGAATTGTCGACTATCAATTCAACCTTATGGGTATGGAGACGTCGCTCGATTCGCTGGCTCAGCCTATTAACTTTAACTTTGCGAGATTGTATCAATCTGCCTCTTACAAAATTGGAAAGTCATTCTATGCGGGCGTTGGATATTTTCTTGACTACTACTTCAAGATCGACGATGAAAAGTTGAGCCTGGTACCAGGCGATACACTCCTCACCAGTCACTATGCTTATAATACATACTACGGTTTCAGCACGACAAAGTATTTCTCGTCAGCGCTGAACGTGAACGTTATATCTGATACGCGCGACAATATGATCAACCCCTACAGAGGTCACTTCCTGATGGTGAGCTGGCGTGGTTCATTTAAGTTTCTCGGCAACAAGACCAACTCAAATTTCCTTTCTCTCGAATGGAGAAGCTTTCATCCATTGTCCGTCCGCTATCCCAGACACCTGCTGGCGTTTTGGGTGTTGGCGAACTTTTCCCCGAAGGGAGAGTTCCCATACATGATCCTTCCGGCGACAGCGTACGACCAAAGGAGCAGAAGTGCCCGGGGCTACACGCAGGGACGCTTCCGTGGCAACAACATGGTTTATGGAGAGGCAGAGTATCGATTTCCTATTTCACAATGCACCGGCATTCTCGGCGGCGTACTGTTCCTGAATGCTACCACAGCCAGCAACCCTACGCAGTCGCTGGATCTTTTTGAAGCAATCAAGCCTGGTTACGGCATGGGACTTCGTGTAATGGTAGACAAGAAGACGCGGACCAATCTCGCCATCGACTTTGGCTTTGGAGATAAGTCGTCGGGATTTTATCTCGCAGCATCGGAGACATTCTGATCGCCAGTCCAGTCATTCCCACCAGTCCAGCCATTCTCACCGGACCAGCCGGTGTCATCGGTCGAGCCATTCTCTGAACTCATTCACTCTTTCGCGCGCCACGATAACGTCATCATCGTGGGTGACTTTCAGCAATAGCCTGAGACGGCTGTTCGTATAGCTGCTGATGTCGCGAATAGCTGATACGGCGACTATATATTTTCTGTTCACTCTGAAGAACAGTTCCGGATTAAGCAACCCCTGTATCTCATCCAACGGATGGTCTAAAACGTGCTTGCGTCCATCGGATGTTTGAGCGAAGGTTGTCTTATCCTCACTTAGAAATAATTGAACATCGCTGACTTCGATCGACCTCAGCTTGTCGCCCACCTTCACTATGAATCGTTCTTTGAAGCGACGCGTCAGCATACGCATCGCTGCTTGAATGTTGGTGAGTAGATCGGGACTTGTCTGTCCCGATCTTGAAGTTTCGAATTTCTTTAATGCTTGTGCAAGCTCTGTTTTGTCAACAGGTTTAAGAATGTAGTCTATGCTGTTTACCTTGAAAGCCCTGAGCGCGTACTGATCGTAAGCTGTCGTGAATATCACGGGGCATGACACTGTACATTTTTCGAATATATCGAAGCTGATTCCGTCAGCAAGATGAATGTCCATCAGAATGAGATCAGGATGGTCGTTTTGGTTCAGCCATTGGACAGATCTCTTGATCGAGTCGATCGTCTGTAAGACCTCTGCGTTGGGTAACAGCTCATCGATCAGCGATGCGAGCCTTTGTGCGGCAAGTGGTTCATCTTCGATGATCAGTACGTTCATACTATCTGGAGTATTGGGATCGTCACTTTGAATGAGGTGGGTGTTTCCTCGATGAGTATAGTTCTGTTCGATAACATCTCATATCGCTTTGATATATTATCGAGTCCGATTCCTTTAGTGTGTTGTTCAACAATGCCTCTGCGCTGAAGGTTGTTTTCAACTACGATAACGTCGTTTACCTGGGAGACCGTTATGGTCAGAGGATCGTCCTCGGAGATTACGTTGTGCTTGATTGCGTTTTCGACGAGCATTTGAATAACAAGTGGAGGCACGCGGCCATCGGTGTTGCTGACGTTGTTTATAAATCTGAGTTTGTCGCCAAAGCGGATCCTGTTCAGATATACATATGCCTCAACAAATTTAATTTCTTCACCCACTGACACCAATTCCCTGCTACGGATATCAAGTACATAACGATATACCTCCGAGAGTTGTTTGATGAATGCTGCAGATTGATCCGCACTTTGATACACCAGGTTCGTCAACACATTAAGGCTGTTGAAAAGAAAGTGCGGGTCCAGCTGACCTTTCAGCGCTTCGTATCGCGCAGTAAGATTTTCGTTTCGCAGTTTTTCTGCATCCAGTTCAACCTTACTCCAGTTCAGGAAGAAGGCACGACCGTGAAGGAACAGACACACGATCAGCGTAATGACCATCGAATATATCAGTGTATACTGAAGGGCATTCCCGAAGGTAAAATCAAATACCAACCGGAAGATATACATCATCAGTAACACGATGCCGATCGTGTATACCAGTGTAGTGACGATGCCCACTACCAGTCTTTTAACCGGTTCCTTCAGCCACGGAATTCGAGCTTCGATGTAATCCGTCATCCACGCGTTTCCACGCCAGAGCAATACCCAAATGCAAAAGCAAAAGAAACTGATTAGGGCGTACGAGCGCGGATCCGTGTGACATCGCTGGCAGTTGAACCACGTTTGAACGACGCTGATCACCGCGATGCTTGCGAGGAACTTTATTTCGCGACTCAACACTTGCCAACTGAATGCCTGCATGTTAACTAATGGTATGATTGATCGTCTCAGTGCCGATGTACGGCATGGTAATCAATGATTCAACTACCTGTAATGATAATTCGTTCGGGCTGATTGTTTTAAAGCCAGCGGATAATTATTTGCAGGTTGACTTGACCTCTTCGGCCATGACCTGTCCCCAATGTGGTGCGAGGGCACTGGCAGGCCTGTACGAGGCAAACTTCTCGAGTGCTTTTCCCGACGTTGCGCATGCCTCGGATGAGTCGTTGCCAAAGAACCGTGCGGTTCCGAGCTGCATTTGGCCCAGCAGGGCGAGGGCACGTGGGTTCTCTGGATTCAAGGCAACGGCCTTGTTGAATGCTGTGAATGCCTTGCCTGAGTATTCCTGTCCACGCGACTGTGGGTCGACGGTAACGCGGATCATGTGCACGAATCCTTCCAGTGCAATGATCTCCGAATCATTTGGTTTGATCGTCTTTGCTTTATCAACATTGGCAGAGGCGAGATCGAGATAGTTGTCTTTCTTTCCGGGAACAGTTTCGTTAACGGCCATCATGATGTTGCCAAACGCCGCATAGTAGTAAGGTTCAAACTTGTTCTTCTCGGTTGAAGCGATTCGGTCAAATGCGTTCACGGATGACTGATATTCTTCCGACGTTTTGGATTTGTACAGTGCGTCGATGTTCTTCAGCATCGCGCTGGTATACTTGTCCTGTGCCTGCATCAGGCATGCGCATAAGATGAAAGCGGAGGTTAAGATGGTTTTCATAATGTTTGATTGTTATGATGTTGTATATGATCAATTCAGAGATTGGGCAGTTGATTAACGGACTTATTTTTCGAGATCGTCAGAAAAACACCGACTAGCATAAAATGTTTAGCGGGTTGAGTGATGGCACGGGCGGCATACACGCCGTCGGAACCGGGAACGGCGCTGTACTCATAGCCGAAGATGTTGTTGCGTCCCAGCAGATTCGTGCAGGAAGCATAAACGATGATCCAGCTTTTTGGAAGGTAGCTGATGTTGGCGCTCAGGTCGTGGTATGCCGGAGTACGTTCGCTGTTGAAGACTTCCAGGTTTGGATTATTATAAGGTCTGGGAGAGGCGAAGGAATAAGTTGCACCGATCTGTGACCTCAGTTTTGTGATGAAGTGTTTGTAGACAACAGAGAAATTGTGCTGTGATGCAAATGAGGGTGTGGCTTCGATGGGAAAGTTGAGATAGTCGCGTTTGGTATTCAGGAAGGAGTAGGAGATCCAGAAGTCAGCGTTCCTGATTGATTTATTGTCGCGGTAGAAGATCTCTGCACCGGAGGCATATCCCGATCCGTTGTTGTTCATGAGAGAGGGTTCCAGTAGCGAATATTTAATGAGACTTAGATATTTTTTGTAGTAGGCTTCCACGCGGAATGTCCTGTTGTCGGTTGTCAGCTGGTAGTTCAGAATGAAGTGTTCGGCGCGTTCACTGTTGAGGTCGTTGTTGATGCGCAGGTATTCATTTTTTACGCTTTGACGGAAGATGCCGTAAGCGAACGATACCTGTCCTTTGTCGAAGGGCTTATAAGCCAGAGATACACGAGGATCGACGGTCAGGTTACGGTTCAGTGAATTGTATTCTGTCCTCACACCTACACGGGTAACAAGGCGGTCGGAGAGGTATATCTCTGATTCGCCGAAGAGACTGGTGATGATCTCGTCAAATGCTGCCTTTTGAGTTAGGCCGGAGACAGAGTCCTGTCTGGAGGCTGAATAATTTCTCGAGATCGTTTCTGCACCGATACGGACTTCAACCTTTTCATTAAGCGAGCTTTCGGTCACCAGCTTTACGTGTACTCCGTTTTCCTGTTCGTACATGGGAAGCTTCGCGATGCGCATATCGTTTACGTTATGAGTAAAAGATATACCACCCCGAAGACTCCATCGTTCATTTAATGGAGTTTGCATGGCAAGATTGCCGTATGCGTATTCATTGTTGATTTCGTAGAGATACTTTTTGGTTGGATCAGCTATGGATGATTGATTGTATGAGAGACGTGCGTTATTGTACTTTCCGTATGCCTTCAGCATGCCACCTTTTCTTCCCAGTTGTTGTCTATAGGCCGCATTGATATCCAGGGATGAATAGGGCTCTTCCCAGTCGAGGCGTTGTTTTATAAGCTCGTAGTAAGGCGCCAGGGAAGTGTAAGAGATCTTGCCTCCAACCGATGACTTTTCAAACACCTGCGTGTGGGCAACTTCCGCACCTACAGAGAGGATGCCGATATCGGTTTGATTCATTTCGGCTTTGTCTTTTGAGTTGAGGATCAATGCTGATGATAAAGCCTGTCCGTATTCCGCAGAGTAACCACCCGTACTGAAGCTTGTACCCTTGAACATGAAGGGCATGAAGCGTGTGCGTGAAGGCGTGTTGGGAGCGGAGGCATTGTATTCATTCATCACCAGCATGCCATCGATGAAAGTGCGTGCTTCGCTGTCGTCGCCGCCTCGTACGAAGAGACGACCGGTTTCTCCTACTTTGGTTGTGCCGGGAAGGGTATTCAACGCACCGGCTATGTCGGCAGTGGCTCCTGCTGTTGTAGCGATGTCAACTGCGCGCAGTATTGTTCTTCGTTTTTCATCGCCGGCCGTGAATGATCCCGCGGAAATTTCTACGGCTTCCAGTTCGTTGAAAGATTCTTTCATTGTGAGCGATACTTCGATGTTTCTGCTCAGATCAACCGCATGCTCTAAAGGCTCGAATGAGATGGATGTAACAATCAGTATCTGGGCTCCGTGTTCGTCGGTAGTGAAACTGAAATTTCCGTTCGCATCGGTACTTGCTCCATCATAGGTGTCCTTCAATAGTATGTTTGCACCGATCAGTGGCTCGCCTTTATCGTTCACCACTTTGCCTGATATGCGGACCTGTGCGAGGCTCAATGTTGCCAGTGATAAGAGAATTAATGTGATGGTTGGTTTCATGCAGCTCATAGCGATCACACGCCTAAAGTCGCGTCCGTGTTTGGATTTTTTTGGAGAGTGTTACCGAACTGTCGAACGGGCAGGATGGACTGTAAAAAGTCAACTCTTATTGTCAGGATCCGGAAAGGAGAGGTACGGAATGATGTCGTATCTTGCTCCGGCGGAACACCTCGCAGTATTAAATGCCATGAGAACGGGGCTGAAGAAAATAAATGACGTAAGGAAGAAGTTTCAGGGCGTGTACCAGCGCGAAGGGAAGAAGATCAGCTACAAGGGGTATTCCGAGACGACGATCCTGCTGAAAGATATCCGGGATGAAGAGGGCAAGGTCGTTACAGACCATCTTTGGTTTACCATGACGAAAGGATTCGAGGCGCTTGGAACTTTAACTTCGGGCGATATCATTCAATTCGAGGCACGCGTAACAGACTACCGGAAGGGCTATGTGAACAGACGCATCGGTGTGAATCAGCGTTCGGTCGATTATAAGTTATCCAGGCCCACTAAGATGAGGATTGTTGGGAGGGGAAGTTCGATCCAGTAGGGATCGATATCAACCTACCTACCACTCCCGCTGCCGCTCTGGCATTGATTCTTTTTCTTCCCGCTGCTTTCCAATAATCCACCTCCTCAAATGTGACAGCCTCCCTTTGATCTCGTGTGAAGCCTGAGTGGACTGACTGCTATGATATATCTCCTCGTTTGCCTTTGAGATGGCATCCGACCCTTGCTTATCACCCGCACTTTCGAAAGCTTCTGCAAAGCCATTTACTTTTTCATCGTAATAGACGCGGTCCCACCATTCGTACAATCGTATCCAGAACTCTTTGGGCGATGATGACCGGAACACATGGCGAAACCAGTACAGCTCGCTTTTACGGTACTGCGCAAGGCGCTTCCGTTCCTTTTGGATAAACCTCCATACTAGTCGTAAAAGGAAATAAAGAACAGCAAGCGCGGGCAAAGCATAGGCGGCGAACACATACCATTTCATGCCCATGATCGTGAACGGTTTCTTCGCAGTAGCTGTTGTTGCTGGTCGTTGCGTTGCTTCGAGGCTGTCTTTAATTGTTGCCACCATACCCAGGTTGGGATTGGGTTGTACGGTGACCTTGTGTTCACGCAGGCTGCGCTTGTTCATCTTGCGCGCATTCGGATTCCACCAGCTAACCGTCATGGGTGGAATTGAGAACGTGCCTTCTTTCTCCATCAGGTAGATGAAGCTCTGTGTGAGTTCGCCGTTTGCGTCGTACTCGTCGCGCAGATCTTTGAGTTCAGGATCCTGCGGATAGACATTCGCAAAGTTAAGCTCTTGTTCTTTCAAAGCCGGAATAAACTGCGGTAGTGTACCCTTCGCGTTGATGGTAATTGTTCGTTCGATCACGTCACCGACTTTGAGATGCGTTAGCGACTTATTCCATCGTTCATGGATACTGACAGATTTGGCTACAAACCATCCGTCTTTAGCGTCGGCCGGAACCGGTTTGACAACAAATCGCAGCTGAGGTGTTTTAATGGTGATGGCTTTGCTTTCGCTGCTGCCCTCCGGTGGTGTCGTCGCATGCACGGTGATGGGAGGAAGCGTGAAGTCGCCGGCGCGATAGGGGAACACAATAAAATAGAACTGAATGCCGGCGTACTGTTTACCCTTGTGATCAAACATGCCCGGGAAATTTCTGTCGAAGGGCAATACGAAGGCATTGGGCACCTGGAGATTGTCGAACTCAACAGGGGCTGTAAACCAGGTGGCGGTCATTACGGTAATCGTGACCTTGAATGGTTGCTGCACGTATACACTGTGCCTATCAAGCTGCGCCGTCGCGAAGCAACTCTGTGCCTGTACGCGTGAAGTCGTAAGCACAAGCATCAAGATGCCCAGTGTTCTCACCAGCGGAACGATCAGTGTACGTGCTACCATGGATCAGCTGAAGGTTTAACCTGTGGGTAGTCCCGTTTCTTTTGAAGCTCAAAACGTCGGTGCAGGAATTCGCCCGGATCGTTTTCAGACCTTCGAATGATCACGTTCGTTTCGCCTCCCTGCTTTTCCAACTTGAAATCCTTCGGTGGTTCCTTTTGTTCTTTTGCCGAGTGAATGTTGCTCATGGTTTCATCAGTTACCCGGTTGCCAAACTTGGGCAACTTCTTCACCTGTGTATCTGAACTGAGTTTCTCATCTTCACTTCCCGGCTTACGTTCCTTTAGCGGATCGTTCTTCCGTTTCTTTTCGTTCAGATCTTTTGTCTTCTGGCTTGCGGAAGCGGGATCGTATTGAAGTACGCTGTCACTCTTGTGTTGGAGTACCTGTGCCTTAGAGCGGCTTTCATCAACTTTTGATTTCAATGACGGATCGATCATACCTGCGGTGTCGAAGGCGTGCATCGCCTCGTCGTATCTGCCAAGCTTAACAAGTGCGAGGCCCCGGTTGTAATTACCCGTTGCAGTGGTATCGAGGGCAAACAAATCAGCTGCGGCTTCGAAGTTGCCTGCTTTGAAATAAGCGACGGCTTTGTACTTATCTGACTCGAAACGCTCGGCTGCTGAATCATACTGCGTAGCATTCGACAGCAGCTGGCCCTGGTAGTCTTTGCTGTACCACCAGTCGGGATGCTTACTGTCGAGCCCGCATGAACCAAGACAAACAGGAAGCAGTAGCCAGCACCATTGAATTACCCATCCTTTCCTGAACCATATTAAGGTCAACGCGAGGATAGGAATGATGAGTATCCATCCACGGTCATCCCAAACGTCTTCCTTCTTTTCATCTTCGGTTTGGAAGATGAGACTCTTCCTGATTCGGTCAGCGACGCTTTGCACATCTGATGGATCGAGGGTCAGAGGCGTTACAGTGATCTTTTCGTTTTGTGTGAGGTTCTGAATGACAGAATTGTCCTGGGCCGATTGAACGCTGGAGTGGCCTGGAACGGTTGTGCCTTGTGGCGATGAAAACAGTACGATCTCCAAATGATGAGGAACGCGGCTAACCCAATTGGCCAATGTCGTGGCCATGGATTGATCAAGAACATCAGTTAGTAAAAGCACGGTGCTCGGTGCGTCGATGCGTTTCATAACCGTATCAATCTTTTCCACCAGCAGGTCATAGTTGGTACCGGGCACTGGCATGGCCCGGTTGTGTAAACTTGCCGCGTGATGCCTGATGATCTTGTAATCGGATGTGAATGGCAATACAAGATGAGGCGTGCCAGCATAGGCGAGCAGTCCGATGCGTGAGCCGGGATTCGCTTTGAGAAAATCTTCGATCTTCAATTTAGCCCGTTCGAGGCGGCTGGGTTGAATATCTTTGGCCAGCATTGAAACAGAGAGATCCAGCGTGATCAATGTTACGGCATGAACCCGGCGACCCGGAACCTTTTTCTGACTCCACGTCGGCCCGGCAATGGCGATTATTCCGAGTACGGTGGCAAGTGCGAATGACAGTAGCGGCAATGCAATCGACCAGGGATTTCCCTTTGAGAACATGAATGGCCTGAGGTGCGGCGCGATCATTTTTGTCCAGCGCTTGTCAGTTTTGTTGCCGATGAGCAGAAGCACGACGATCACCAGCAACGGTATGGATAGGTAAAGCGCACGGGGGCGAAGGAAGTGAAACTCCTCCCAATTGAAAGACATGACAATATTTTCAAGCTCCTTTATCATTCTTCGCCGGCCATGTTATTATATATCTTTTTCCGGTTGCCGTTTCATCCTATTGCTGTTCGTCGAAACAAGTGAACTACTCCATTGATCAGGTGGAACACCAACCCGAATGCAACAGCAGCGAGCAACGGATAGTAATACAGTAATTCCACCGGCTTATATTGCTCGTCTTCAAATTCGATCGGTTCCAGTTTGTTCAGTTCGGCATAGACGTTCTTCAGTTCGCCCTCATTCATCGCGTTGAAATATTTTCCTCCTGTGATGGAGGCCAGTTCGGTCAGTCCTTTCTCGTCGATGTTGTAGCCGCCGCTACCCTGCGCCTTGCCGATGCCGAGCGTGTAGATAACAATGGAATCTTTTCTTGCCGCCTGGGCCGCATCGAGCGGTGCAATATCATTGCCAGAATCAACGCCATCGGTGAGCAGGAGCATTACTTTCTGTTTGACTGTGTCGTCACGAAATACTTTGATGCTGAAGCCAATTGCTTCGCCAATGCTTGTCATCTGCCCCGCCATGCCTACTTCGGTTTCGTCGAGTAGCCAGTTGATGGTAGTGAGATCGTCTGTTAAAGGTGCCTGCAGATATGCATGAGTAGCAAACATGACGAGACCCATTTGGTCGCTCTTCCGTTCTTTGATGAAGTCTTTCATGATGCTGCGCACTGCTTCCCAGCGTGTGGTGCGTTTGCCATCGACGACCCAATCGCGTTCGGCCATGCTGAATGAAATGTCGGCGGCGATGAGAAAGCTTCTCACCAGTTTGGTTTTCTTTTCCGGCTCGCCCACCAATCTTGGCGAAGAGGCTGCTGCGAGCAATGAGACCCAGCAGAGTATTAGTATGAGCCAGCCTGGAAAATTCCTGCGCGTGATCCATGCGCTTCTTGCCGGAGCCTGGTCCGAAAGATTTGCAGCCCGCAGGAAAGATGGAATGATCAGCCCAAGGCGACGTTTACGAAGCGAAGGCAATAAAGCATACACCAATATTGGAAGCGGAAGAAGGAAGAATACCCATTTGTATGCGATCTCAAAGTGCATAGCGATGGCGTTTGATCCACGTTTTCGTTTTGTCCAGGTAGGATGTTACGTCTTCTTTCCGTATGTCCTGGCCCCCAGCGTATAGTGTTTGCGTTAGCCAGTCACCATCTGCGGTGGAAAACAGCTGAGCTTTACAGGCCTCGTTCAGAAAGGCAATCCACTCATCCTTCCGTGTCGCGGAATGTTCCCTGCCATATCGGGTCATCACGATGCGTTTCACCAGCATGGTTGCATCATATACAATGAGGTCAGGGCGTTGCCCTGTCATCTCACTTTCACGACGGGCAAGCCAGTCAATTGCTTCGCGGCGATACCTGTTCTTTCTGTAATGACGAATGATCATCAGGACGATACCAGCAATGGCCAACAGCAGCGAGGCGGCAAGCACATACCATCCTGGTGCGCCCCAGGTGAACTGTACCGGTTGTGGTTCGATCAATGTGCCGATGTCGTCATTCATCTTTGCGACGTTAACTGACCCATATCACGTCTCACCTGTTTCTCAACCGGGTCAACCGTAGTGTAGAATACAACCGGTACGCCATATCTTCTCAGCTCATCCTTCAAGGTTCGCCTGAAGTCTTCAGATGAGCGTTTATACTTTGTGCCCCAGCTGCGTTTGTCATTTTGCCACTGGATCTGATGCTGCGCATCTGTGAGTATGATCTTCCCATCGGGAAGCTGCTCATCCATTGGATCCGATATGTGAATGCAGATTACATCGTTGTGGTATGATAGCCGTTGTAAGAGTTTTTTCGTTTCAGTGTCATGATTCGAGAGATCCGTTACAACCGTTACAACATAGTCGTGCGTGACACTCTTCAGTGTGCGATCCAGCATCTCATTGAGTCGCGCAGTATTGACGTTTACTCTATTTCGATGGATGAGCTTTTCGTTGGCGGTACATACCAGTTGAAGAAAGTACTGAACGAGTGCCTTGCTTCGTTTTGGAGTGACGATATTATGTTCGTCGTCGGAAAAGACGAGACCGCCCACGCGATCGCCACGCTTGATTGTATAGAAGGCACCTAGCGCTGCGGCCTGTGCAGCAATGACTGACTTTGTGAAGCGCTGAGATCCGAAGAACATGGTACTGGTCTGATCGATAACCATGAACGTTGGACGTTCCTTTTCCTCATTAAATACTTTTGAGTGAGTAGATCCCGTACGGGCAGTGACTTTCCAATCAATGTTACGGATGTCGTCGCCGGGCACATACTGGCGGACCTCCTCGAAGTCGAGACCGCGGCCCCTGAGCTTGGATGCGTGGCGTCCTGCAAGAATGGAATAGACCGGATGGCTAGGCAACAGATTGCCGGCCTGCACGAGATATTCGTAGGCCATGAGGTCTTCCAGCGAAGCGACGATTTCCCCTGATGGTTTCTCTGCACCCATAACGTTCAGGCTACTGCTACATTAGTGAGGATCGCATCGATGACCTTGTTAGCATTCACGCCATCGGCGTTTGCTTCGTAGCTGAGGATGAGACGATGTCTTAGCACGTCATGAACAATGAAGCGTACGTCATCAGCAGTGACAAAGTTACGTCCTGCAAGCCAGGCAACGGTACGGGAACATTTGTCCAGGGCGATCGTTGCGCGCGGACTCACACCCACGTTGATCCATCGTGCCAGATCTTTGTTGATCTTATCAGGGTAACGGGTTGCAGTGACGAGATCAACGATATATTTTTCGGCTGCCTCTTTAACTTCGACGTTATTTATTTCGCTGCGGGCATCGAAGATGGTTTGCTGAGGAGTAGTTTGAATCTGCTGTTGGACGCCTTTGGATTCTTCGCGGTTAAGGCGCATGATCTTTCCTTCGTCTTTAGCATCTGGATACGTGATCTCGATCTTCATGATGAACCGGTCAAGTTGGGCTTCGGGTAGGGGATACGTGCCCTCCTGCTCGATAGGGTTCTGCGTGGCAAGTACCATGAACAGCTTTTCCATCGCGTGTGTTTTGCCAGCGACGGACACCTGGCGTTCTTCCATGGCTTCAAGCAAAGCTGCCTGAACCTTTGCTGGTGCGCGGTTGATTTCATCAGCCAGCACAAGATTGCTAAAGATGGGACCCGGCTGAAAGATGAATTTCTCCTGTGATTCGGGCTGATAGATTTCGGTGCCGGTAATGTCAGAAGGAAGAAGATCGGGAGTGAACTGTATGCGGCTGAGCTTGCAGTCGAGATTCTTTGCCAGGCTTTTTACGGCACGCGTTTTTGCAAGTCCCGGGAAACCTTCGAGCAATACGTTACCATCTGTCAGAAGGCCGATTAGTATCTTTGTGATGATATCTTCCTGGCCAATGATGGAAGATTGTATCCTGGTTTTTAGCTCTTTGATTTGATCGAGTGCTCCCATTTGTCGCTATTTTGAGTGCTTATAAAAACGGTACTCCCTTTTGAATAGCGGTACCGTTGTAAAACGCAAAGACTCCCGAAAACTAATTTCCGGGAGTCTTGTACTAAAGTTGGGGGATTAATTCGGCTTTAAAGACTCTATCTCCTTGAGGCGCTTTAAAGCTTCCTGCTGCCGCAAGGTTCCATAATTGATGCCACCTGGATTGAGTGTGCTTCCGGTTTGATATGGAAACTTTTCAAAGTCAGTGAAGAAGTCGCGAACCTTTCCCTGAATAGGAATAAGGAGCCACATCTGCTGCCCGAAGAATTTCATGGCCTCACCGCCTTCTTTCAAACCACGCTCATAAGGGTCCATACGGAGATTGGTGATCATCGCCCAGTTTGTTGTTTCGCGAGTAGCCGTGGCAATGTTGCCTTCAGAATAGGTTGCAAAGCTAACCTTCCAATCGTTCCAGCGAACGGCATTCAAATTTCCTCCCTGATCAAAGTACATGATATTATCACGTGGGCCTTTAGGCTGCTGTCCTCTTAAGTATGGTGCAAAATTATATCCATCAAGGTGCACTTTGAAGGTTTTACCACCTGAAGCAAAGCCACTGGCCATCTTTGCTTTAATATCACCTGCCCCTGCTGCGTCCGCCAGCGTGGGAAACCAGTCAATTAATGAAATGATCTCGTTGCTTATCTGACCAGGCTTGATGACACCAGGCCAACGAATCATCATTGGGATTCGAAATCCACCCTCCCACGTAGTACCTTTTTCCCCTCTGAACGGAGTCATAGCACCGTCGGGCCACAGGGCGATTTCTGCTCCATTATCAGTGGTATAAATGACGATAGTATTGTCCGCAATCTTCAGATCATCCAGCTGTTTCAGCAATTCGCCAACCATGGCATCATGTTCTACCATGCCGTCGGCGTGTATCCCTACACCAGTCTTGCCCATTGATTCAGGTTTGAGGTGTGTAAAAATGTGCATACGGGTAGAGTTGAACCACATGAAGAATGGCTTGTTGGCCTTTGCTTGCCTGTCGACGAATCCCTTTGCAGCGGTAAGGAACTCTTCATCGACTGTTTCCATGCGTTTAGAAGTCAGCGGGCCAGTGTCCTCGACCTTACCATCGGCGGTTGTCTTCAATACACCCCGTGGGCCATATTTCTTTTTGAAGTCTGGATCCTTTGGATAGAAATATCCTTCCGGTTCTTCTTCAGCGTTGAGGTGATAAAGATTACCAAAGAATTCATCGAAGCCATGTTTGGTTGGCAGGTGATGGTCCTGATCACCCAGGTGATTTTTCCCAAATTGTCCGGTCGCATAACCTTGAGCCTTCATAACGTTGGCAATAGTCGGCATCCAGTCGGTAATTCCATGGGGATCGCCAGGCATACCAATGGTGAGCAGACCGGTGCGGAACGGTTCCATGCCCAGAATAAAAGATGCGCGACCTGCTGTGCAACTCTGCTGGCCATACGCATCCGTGAATAACATTCCTTCTTTGGCAATACGATCGATGTTGGGCGTCTTATATCCCATCATCCCTAACGAGTAAGCACTTATTTGTGGTACGCCAATATCATCGCCGAAGATGACGAGGATATTAGGCTTCTTCTGCTGCGCAATAAGGCTACTGATGCTGAGCACCAGTGCCAGCATCAGGGCAGCGGTTCTTCTGTACATTAATTTCATGATGGGTCGTTTTAAGTTTTCATTTCCCTTTCGATTCAATCAGCCAGAAAGGTGCCGTTCGGCAATTCTTGCCTATATAGACCATAAGGGATGATTCAAGAAGTTAAATACCGTGTTTCACGGTTAAACTTGCGATGCGTGTATGGGATGATTAGTGAATATCACGTTTGGCGAGCCAACCCATGTGAAATTAAATCTTTGTTCCTCAGGAATTAAGAGAAAAGAGAACGCCTGATATGAATGATACTTAAGCAATACGCTACATTACAGAAATGCTGAGTGGCGTCAGTTAACTGTTAGCCGGAAATTGCCATTTCCCCTTTCATGAATCTGCATTAGCTTGCTTCGGGTCTTCAAGTGTGCAATAGATTGTGTAACAAGAATTAATATCGATAAGGCATGTCCTGTGAATACATCCCTTTGCATTTGATGCCATCGATCAACATAAATAATTATAACTATGAAAATAAATCAACTCGCTATTGCTCGATTAGGTTGGGTGATCCTGATTGGTTTGTCTCTTGTTTCATGTACGCCTGGTACGAAGAAAGAGGCAACGGCTGTCGTTGAGCCTGTCACGGAATTCGATCCTCTGCCATCGTGGAATGACGGTGCAACGAAAAGCGCGATCATCGACTATGTGAAGGATGTAACGAATGAGGCCGGTCAGAACTTTATCGACGTTCCCGATCGCATCGCCACGTTCGACAATGATGGTACTTTGTGGTCGGAGCAGCCAATATACTTTCAGTTCTTTTTTGCAATAGATCGGATTAAGGCGATGGCACCTTCACATCCGGAATGGAAAAAAAAGCAACCCTATAAAGCAATTCTTGAAAATGATATGCCTGCCTTGATGAAGCAGGGTGAGAAAGGAATTGTTGAAATTGTGATGACCACGCATGTGGGAATGACAACCGACGAGTTTGAAAAGATCGTTTCTGACTGGATCACTACTGCGCAACATCCCACTAAGAAGAAGTTGTATACTGATCTTGTGTTTCAGCCCATGCTTGAGCTCATTCAATATCTTCAGGAGAATGATTTCAAAGTTTTTATTGTATCTGGTGGTGGCATTGAGTTCATGCGTCCGTGGGCGGAACGCGTTTATAACATTCCGCGTGATCAGGTGGTGGGCAGTAGTGTTAAGCTCAAGTACGACTACAACAATGGTAATCCAGTGTTGAAGCGACTTCCTGAAATCGATCTTATCGATGACAAGGATGGAAAGCCGGTAGGTATTCAGCGATATATCGGTCGCAAGCCGGTGTTTGCCGCCGGCAATTCAGACGGTGACCTGCAGATGATGAGATGGTCGGATGCCAATCCGTTAAAGAATTTTCAACTGTATGTTCATCATACCGATTCAACACGCGAGTGGGCCTACGACAGAAAATCACATATCGGTACGTTTAACGAGGCATTAGACGAAGCCAATCAAAAGGGATGGACGCTCATTGATATGGCGAAGGACTGGAAGAATGTGTATCCTTTTGAAAAATGACCTGGCTTGACGAACAAGCAGGCAATATGATCACTCGTCGCAATATTGATGATTACGGCGACGCTGCATCCCAACAAGACTAGCAGCCGATGGTACCTTCGGATGCAATCAAACCAAAGCAACAATTCGGCAGCAGTATACTTTATTCAAAAAAAGTAACCGATTCTATAAATAACGGGACTGTAGTACGGGCTGTTCTCTTCACGGTTGTAGAGGAAGTTGTACAGCACTTGAATACTGATGCCACCTCTGCCCTTTCTGCCTAACTGACGGACGTATCCGGCGCCAAGGAAGAATGAGTTTAATTCGTCTGATTGAGTTTCAACTGAAGAGTTCGCCAGTTGGACGGCATATTCGGTTCGAAGGTGTTCCCATTCACTCCAAAGATAAATTCTTCGGGTGAGCTGAGCACGTGCAAAAAAATTCGGGCCGTAGCTGTTGAGATTCTTGCCATAAATCCTGTTGCGGGTGTAAATATATCGATAGCCTGGGCCCAGTGTCAGTATCTTCGGGAAGCGGTATGCTAATAGGGCCGTGATTTCAAGGTGCGTCCGGGATGGCTGGATCCAGAAACCGGTGGACCCCCCCAGGCTGATTCGCTTCACCACCGGGCGCTGGTCTTTCGGCTGTGAACGAACTATTGTATCTGGTCTGATTACGTTTGCTGAATCGGCCGCCGCTGGTGTAATCTGCGCATGAGTTAGATGTACTATTAACAGTGCTGCGCATGTAACAACGATATTCTTCATAAAGTGAGGGTAGTATTTATGTTGTGTTGCGTAACTTGCTGCGTGATTTGCGACCTCGCGTGCGTCGTAAGACACCTCAAATTAAAGCAATTGATTGCGAAAACCGTTGCACGCCTTTGGAAAGACAGCGTTCACCTGCAAGTACCACTGCTCCCCTCAGGTACCTTTTTGCGGACGCCGGTCTTTTGATCTGGCAATTCTGTAAACTGGAATGAATCGATCGTTTTCAAACGTTTGGAGTAAACTTTTGAATATCGGGGGGTCTCCGATGATGAGTCACCTGCAGCAAATGCGTCTGCATGTGATTAACGGACTTGTCATCATTGGAGCCGCCGCGACACTTCTTTACGTTGGCATTTTCACGGCCATCGGTGCGTCGGGAGCGATCGAGGGTCTTGCCGTAATGCCAGTGCTCGCTGTCGTACTCTTCTTAAACTACGAGCGACACTATAGTGCCGCCCGGCTTGTCACGATACACGTTACTCAATTGGTGGTATTTGCACTTGCCGTGTCGGACCGAAGAACGGGCACCGAATATGTACTGCTCGTTCTGGCAATCAGCAGCATCATCGTTTTTGAAAGATGGATAACGATGATCATTGGGTTCGTTTCCTGCTGCTTGTACTACCTCCTATACGTAGTACTGGATAACAGCATGCCATTTGAGCCAACGGCCGATACACCTTACCTTCTCGTGAATAATGCGTTGATTTTTCTATGTGGGATATGGGTGGCTTCATTGCTATTGTTGTTCAGATCAACAACGTTCAAATATGCTGGTGACCTTCGGGAGGCTGTAGGAGAAATTGCCGCGATGAACCAGGTCTTGCAAAGTTCAAATCAACAATTGTATGCCCGTACTGAGGACCTTGATCTTGCCGTTCGACGAAAGACCATCGATCTGCAGGTTCATAAACGCGCTATCGATGAGCATCTGATGTCGATCACTACGGATAAGAGAGGTCGAATATTGTCAGTCAATAAGAAATGCCTTGACGTTCTCGGGTATCGCATGGACGAAATTGTGGGCAAGGACATTCAGGATCTTCATACCGAATTTAATGAAGCGCTGATCGCGGAAATGGTGTTGGCCCTGAATGCTGGTGCACCATATCGTTCAGAAGTAAAGACGAAGACGGCCGGGAAGTCTGATGTTTGGGTTGATATGCTGGCTATACCCGTCGAGAGTCCTGATGGTTCTCATGAATATTTTCTTTATCTCTCCATTCCCATCTCAGCAAGGAAAGCATTGGAGATCGTTCACGCGCGGGCCCTGGTGGGACTTGAGGCGATTGCGCACAGAACATCACACGAGATTCGCGGACCACTCGCCAGGATCCTGGGGTTGTCACAATTGCTGGAGCGTGGATTGATCAGTAGCGATGAGCTTCCTGATATTGCTCAGAAAATGGTGATCAGCGCGAACGAACTTAACGCTGCCACGAGCGCACTCACGGAGTTCATCCATGAGCACGAGAGAGAACTGGGTGATGCGTTGAATTGATGATTGACGAAGGTGCGTGCGTGACGTGCGATGAGCATTTTGTGTTTCATTGGTGATTTGTGCGTCGCACGTGTGCTTCATCGAACGCTTTTTTGCTACAGACGGATGATCCCTTCTATGTTAAAAAACAACTTCCTTAGAGAGTATATTTTCTTTTTTGGCAGTTTAAAGGGTTGCAACTTTAAGT
>NZ_JBBCAU010000005.1:0-543879 GCF_037203685.1 Chryseolinea sp. T2 | reverse complement strand
CAACAGTACCCGTTGGAGTTACCCACATTCCAACATCGGTTCAATAGTAATACTGACACAGTTTATTTTACAGACCCGCTTGGAATCTAAAATTACGGTTAGCAACGAAGTTACGAGAACCTTCTCCTCACCAGAGAGGCACCAGAGAGGCACCAGCCATCCGTCATTACCCCAGGTGCTCCGCTGTTTCAATGCTGTTCAACCGCACTGTTGCCGCACTACGACCGCACCTCCTACGCTCTGGAACCAGAGTTTCCCTATCTCCAACCACAGTTTTCTCATTGCTCTCCACACTTCTCCCATCTCTGACCAATCGTTCACCAGTCTCCTCCAGACTCCGGCCGCACTTTTCCCACAGTCACACCGGACTTTCCCACACTATTCCTCACTCTCACACTGTTCCTCACTCTGTTCCACCGTACCGCCCATACATTATCAATTATCAATCAACGCCGTTTAGCTACCGTAAACTTTTACATTTGACATTTAGTGTTTTACATTTTGCGGTTTTCCACGGTCACTAATTGGGACACGAATGCCTCGGGTCGCCACACAATCTGAAGGATGTTAAACTATCAATTATAAATTATCAATTTCTTTCTAAACCCGCACGATCAGCACCGGGATCTTCACCCTGTGTCGCACCGTGTCGACGGTAGTGCCAAAGATGAGATCTTTGAAGAACTCGTGACCGTGAGCTCCCATCACCAAAAGATCGGCATTAAATTCCGTTACCAGTCTCGGAATACGACGTCGGGGATTGCCGTATCCGATCTGAATATCCACCTGGAAGCCTTTAGAGATTAACTGGTCCCTATAGTTCTCCAATGATAACACGTCATTGCGCGACTCGTGATCCAGAATATCACTACCATACATCATGGCCCCGGCCGTCTCCACGATGTGCAGCAGCACGTATTTCGCGGTCGGTCCACCTTGAGCAAGCGCACTTTGTATGGTCATGTTGTCGATATCGCTGAAGTCTAACGTGATGGCTATTCGCTTGTATACCGGCCCGCTGCCAACATCAAGTTTGATAGCCTGGCCGTGAGGTACGGTAGTATCCCTCTCAACACGGCGGTCGATAAATGGCTTCACGGTGATATACAGGAGGAGAAATCCAGCCGCCACACATATAGGCACCACAGTAATCCAAAGGATCCACGCATTGTCGCCAGCTTCACTCAGCCATCCGGACACTTCCTGAAGCACAAGCTTCACATTCAACGACACGATGATGCCGGCAATTACCCATGCAGAGATCTTCATCCACGGCTTGATCGCATATTCACCCATCTTCTCGCGATCGCTGTTGAAGTGAATGAGCGGAATGATCGCGAACCCGAGCTGCAGGCTAAGAACAACCTGGCTAAAGATCAGCATCGCGCCCGTTTCCGATTCACCATAGATAAGAATGACGATCACCGCGGGCACGATAGCAATAAGACGCGTGATGAGCCGGCGCAACCATGGGGCAATACGCAGGTTGAGATAGCCCTCCATAACGATCTGACCCGCCAGGGTTCCGGTAATAGTCGAGCTTTGTCCTGCTGCAACCAGCGCCACACCAAAGAGGAGGGGGGCAAGCTCAGTCCCGAGCAATGGTGCCAGCATCCGGTGTGCATCCTGTATGTCGGCAATATCGTGCATGCCGGCGCGGAAGAATGTCGAAGCGGCAAGTATCAATATCGCAGCGTTTACGAAGAACGCGGCATTCAGCGCTATGGCAGAATCTAAGATGTTGTATTTAATCGCCGTCCATATACCGCGCGGCGACTGATCAAAACGACGCGTCTGTACCAGCGACGAATGCAGATACAGATTATGTGGCATCACGGTAGCTCCGATGATACCGATGGCTATATAGAGTGCCTCGTCTGTCGGAAGTGTCGGAACAAATCCCCGAACCAGTGCGCCTGCATCAGGCTTTGCCAGGAACATTTCGATAAGGAATGCACCACCGATAATCGCCACAAGGGCAATGATGAACGCCTCAATCTTTCGCATTCCGTAACTCTGCAAAACCAGCAACAGCAGTGTATCAAGAACTGTAAGACTCACACCCCAGATCAAGGGAAGACCAAATAACAACTGCAATCCGATGGCCATTCCAAGCACCTCGGCCAGGTCGCACGCTGCAATGGCGATCTCTGCCAGTATCCACAGAAAGAAATTTACGGGACGGCTATACGTCGAACGGGAAGCCTGTGCCAGGTCAAGTTGTCGGACAAGGCCCAGTCGCGCGCTGAGACTCTGAAGTAGCAGCGCCATGATATTTGACATGAGCAATACCCATATGAGCGCATACCCAAACTTGGCCCCGCCGGCAAGATCTGTTGCCCAGTTACCGGGATCCATATAACCAACGCTCACAAGGTAGGCCGGCCCCATAAAGGCAAGCAACTTCCGCCAGCCCCGGCGATTCGTGGCATCAATCGAGGCATTCACCTCACTAAGTGATTTCATTTGGGAAGCACGGCGAGATTCCATAATACGATGTTAGTACAAATATACAGCATTAATTAGACTAACCTAAAAAATAAATTAGGTCGTTGTTATCTCTCCCAAGGCCGATGACTGGCGTGTGCAATTACCGCCGCACTTGTTTATTACATTATTCGGATAAGGATCACGCCGCCAGCAACCCCGGAAAGTCACAACACGTTGATCAACAAAGGGCCGGCTAACCGGTCATGTATTTTAAAAGCGTTGCTGGAAGGTTTCAGATTCTTTGTGTTACCTTGTTATCATTCCCTTTAGCCATGACCCGATTACTGCTAGCCGACGATCATCAGTTGTTTGTAGACGGACTAAAGTCCCTTCTCGTTGACGAAGACGATTTGTGTGTAGTCGGCGAGGCAAGCAATGGACACGAGGTCCTTGAATTCTGCGATAGGGAACCGGTCGATATCGTCATCATGGACATCAACATGCCGGTAATGGACGGCATCCAGGCATCGCGCGAATTATCAAAGAAGCATCCTTCCGTTAAAGTTCTGGGCCTTTCCATGTACAATGACAGGGATTTTATTTCCGATGTTCTCAAAGCCGGAGCATTGGGCTATGTGCTGAAGAACACCGGGAAGGAGAGCCTTTTAAAAGCGATTGCCACTCTGAGGTCGGGAGAAAGTTACCTTAGTGATGAAGTCAGCAAAACACTCCTCAGCGGGTTCATCCGGCATATGCCTTATGAGCAGGCCGCCGAGAAACTGTCCGATCGCGAAAGTGAAGTACTGGAATGTATCGCATCAGGCCTTACAACCCATGAGATAGCCGACAAGTTGTTCATCAGCAAAAACACAGTCGAGACCCACCGCAAGAACCTTTTGTACAAATTGAGAGCACGCAACACTGCTGAACTCATCACCAACGCGTACAAGCAAAGACTGATTCAGTGATTTTCCTAAATCCCCATTTTCGGGGATGCGATAAGTAGCCTCAGAAGTAATATTTGTCCGGATGGATAGGTATCCGTCGCACGCGTTCCACTCGCCCGACAAATATGTTACTCATTGCAGATAGCGGCTCTACAAAAACTGATTGGCGGCTTGTTGATGACACCGGTGTTTCGGTTGCTTCAATAGTCACTGAAGGCCTTAATCCATATTTTCTTCCACAGGAAAGAATCGCTGCGATTGTTCGTGAAAAGATACTTCCGCTGGCAACCAGAATTGACAAGGTCTTTTTCTATGGCGCAGGATGTGGTTCGGCAGTTAAAGCGGACCAGGTACGTATTGCGATCGATACAACGCTGAACATGCGCCTTCCCACAGAAGTCTCCGGCGATATTCTCGGCGCTGCCAGGAGCTTACTGCAGGACAAACAGGGAATTGCCTGCATACTTGGCACCGGAGCCAATTCCTGCCTTTACGATGGACAGAAAATCACGAACATCAGGCCTTCATTAGGTTACATGTTTTCGGATTGGGGTAGCGGTACCGTTATGTGCAAAGACCTGATCGCACTGTTGCTACAGGAGAGATTACCGGCTTCTATGCTGGATGATTTTAAGAACACGTACAAGCTGGAGCGTACAGAGATACTCGACCAGATCTATAATAAACCACTGCCAAACCGCTTCCTGGCTTCATTCACTCCGTTCCTGCTGAATTACGCGGAACTACCTGAGTGCGAATCTATCATCGTAGGCAACTTCAGAAAGTTCTTTGAGTATTACGTTTGCCCTTATCAAAAGAAAGATGGAGTGACCAGATTGAGTTTCACGGGTTCTATTGCCTTTCGCTTTCGCGACTATCTCACGCGCGCAGCCAACGACTTTGGATTCACTATCCAACATGTCGTCCAGCGTCCCATGGATGGTCTGGTGCGGTATCACTGCCTGACAGTGCCGCTTGGAAATCCGGTACAGTCCTCACCCTAGTCCTTAGTCCTGAGTCCTTAGTCCTGAGTGGGTACAGAGTATTTAAAGTATGATAGTGCGCCTGAGCAAAGATTGTATAGGCATTTATCTATAATACTTTGAGTACTAACAACAACTCATGACTCATGACTCAGGACTCAAGACTAACCTTCCGCGAACCAGTGATATTTCCAAATCACCATTTTCAGGGATGTAACTGCTTTTATAAATAGAAAGATTTGGTCATTGAGCAGCGTGCTCTCCCTTAACTCATTAACCTAATCAAACTATGAAGAAAATTCTACAATGCTACTTGTGCGCAGTGGTGTTGCTTCTGACTCATCCACCTGGTATGGCGCAGACAAGATCCGTTTCGGGTACCGTCGTCGGCAACGATAAGGTTGCAATTCCTGGAGTTACCGTTGCCCTGAAAGGCAAGTCTGTCGGAACGGTAACTGATGCAAGCGGAAAGTTTACGATCAATGCTGAACCGTCGGACGTTCTCGTCTTTAGCTTCATCGGCTTTGAATCGCAGGAGGCAACAATTGGTGATTCGCGTGAGCTGTCGATCGTCATGAACGAGAGCATTGCGAGCTTACAGGAAGTTGTCGTGGTGGGATATGGCACGCAAAAGAAAACCAACCTTACCGGCGCCGTCGCATCCGTTGATACCAAACTTCTGGAGTCGAGGCCAATTGCCGATGCAGGGCGTGGTCTTCAGGGAACAACGCCTGGTCTTAACATCGTTATCCCGAGTGGTGAAGTTGGGTCCGACCCGTTGATCAGAATTCGCGGGCAGCTGGCTTCGTTATCGGGTGGTTCTTCTCCATTGATCCTGCTCGATAACGTAGAGATTCCTTCCATTCAACTCGTGAACCCCAACGACATCGAATCGATATCTGTCCTGAAAGATGCTGCATCCGCTTCTATCTACGGAGCCAAAGGCGCTTTCGGTATTATCCTGATCACAACCAAAAAGGGTGCAAACAAAGAGGGTGTAAACGTATCCTATACCGGCAACCTTGCCTTTCAGAACATCTCGAAAGACATGAAGATGGGTGGGATCGATGCGATGGAATATTCCATGCTCGCCTTTGAGCGCGCAGGCGCGACGCGCTCCGGCGCATTCTGGATCGTTACACGCGAGGGTTATGAAAGAGCAAAGACATGGCAGGACAACTGGGGCGGCGTGGTTAAGCCTAACGATCCCATGCTATACGGCCGCGACTGGTATGTCGACGTGAACAACTTCAAAATCGGATTGAGGATGTACGATCCATACGATTATATGGTTAAGGAATGGACGCCCACGCAGCAACATAACTTATCGGTTAGTGGTCAGAGTGGTAAAACAACGTACAACTTCGGATTCGGATTTCTCGACCAGAGTGGAATGATCAAGCCTGCCCAAAAGGATGAGTTCCAGAGATACAATGGCTCCATTCAGGTGTCAACCGAAGTAACGGACTGGCTGAAGTTTAACGTGGGCGCGATCTATTCAAAGCGAACAAAGTACTATCCGTATGCAACCAACTCTACAACGGCCGATCCCTGGCTATATATGTACCGTTGGGCGGCAACGTATCCAATGACAACAGAAGATGGTGATCCTATCCGTAGCCCTGCCTCAGAAATGGCTGCGTCGAATACGGCCTACCAGGAAACAAACTACACCAACCTCACTGCCGGCTTTACGATCACACCGGTAAAGAACTGGATGATCAAGTTTGACTATAACCACGCGAACGAAGAATACATCAACAAACGTCCGGGTACTCGTTTCACAGGGAGAGATTCATGGAGCGCTGCCGTCCCCAAGCTTGACGGGAATGGAAACCGCATATATGTGAATGATGCCGGCGAGGAAGTCGCCTCTACAACACCAGGTGCAATTCCTGCGTTCGAGCTGAATCAAACAACGTATACCGCTGCTGGCGCAAATCCAGATCACGTATATCGCTATGCGGGCAACAACCAGCGGAATACAATCAACCTCTATTCGACATATGATCTGAACATCAATACCTCCAATGCATTCAAATTCACGCTTGGTATGAACCGTGTCTCATATGAGACTTCCAACAGCTGGTCGCAGACAACACAGCTCACTGACTATTCAAATCCTCAGTTCGATCTCGCAACCGGAACACAAACAGCAGGTGGTGGCGAATACTGGGATTCGCAGCTGGGATTCTTCGGTCGCGTGAACTACAACTTCCGGGAAAAATATCTTGTCGAAGCTAACCTTCGCTATGACGGAACGTCGAAGTTTCCCACCGACCTCAGGTGGAGAACCTTCCCTTCGTTTTCTGCAGGATGGCGTGTTAACGAAGAAGCATGGATGGGATGGGCACATAGATTTCTGGATGAGTTCAAGCTGCGCGGCTCATGGGGTACCATCGGCGATCAGTCTGTTCCGGGCAGTCTCTACATTCCAACGATCAACGGAGCGTTTAACAACTGGATCATCTCCAATGCAAAGCTTTATCAGTTCGGAGCGCAAACTGTCGCGCCATCACCTGTGGGCTACGGTACGCCGCTTGCCGTTTCACAGTCGGTGACCTGGCAGGACATTACGACACTCGATTTCGGTGCCGACGTACGTGTACTCAACGGCGCGCTGGGACTCACATTCGATTGGTTCATGCGCGATACCGATAACATGATCGTTCCGCAGGAAGGCATTCCGGCAACCTTCGGAACGCTGGCGCCGCAGAGCAATTATGGTTCCCTGCGAACAAAAGGCATCGAGCTTCAATTGGACTACGCGCACCAGTTTGAAAATGGCTTGCGAATGAATTTTGTAGCAACGTTTGCCGACGCGGTAACGAAGATCACCAGTTATGGCACCACAAAAAGCATCGGTACAGTTGCCGTTCCATCATATTATGTAGGAAGAACCTACGGTGAGATCTGGGGTTATGAAACAGATCGTCTGTATCAGACCGATGACTTTACCTATGATGCAGCAGGTAAGTTGGTCACTGTAAAATCAGCTGATGGATTTACCGTGAATCAACTGGCTGATGAAACAGCAGCAACGCAGGGCAAGCTTCAGGCAGGAAATTTCCTCTTCGGACCCGGCGATGTGAAGTTCAAGGATCTTAATGGTGATGGTGTTATCAATGATGGTAACCGGTTGACGGACGATCATGGCGATCTTAAGAAGATAGGCAATTCCACGCCGCGATTTGAATTCGGTTTCCGTGCTGGTGCATCCTTCAAGGGAATCGACCTGAACATCTTCCTGCAGGGCATTGGAAAGCGTGAAGTATGGGGCGATGGATTCCTGGCTATTCCGGGATACAACTCAGCAGACGGTGCCATGCCTCAGGCTTTCGCCGGAGATTTCTGGCGCGAGGACCGCACTGATGCCTTCTATCCAAGGCCGTACAATCAGGCGGGAAGCAACACTACGCTGAACATGCAACCGCAGACACGATACCTGCTCGACATGTCGTACCTGAGAGTAAAGAACATCACACTAGGGTATACGTTGCCGTTGTCACTTTCTCAAAAAGTGCACCTCACCAAAGTTCGCATCTATGGCTCGCTGGAGAACTTCATAACGTTCGATCATCTCGGCGATCTGCCGATTGATCCGGAAGAAGTGGCTGGCTACTCCATGTGGAACGATACAAACTACAACCTCGGTCGTACCGGAGTTGGTATTCCGACCTTCAAGAGTGCTTCTATGGGTCTTCAGTTGAGCTTCTAAACACTTCGAATCATGAGAACAACTTCTATAATACTTTTGATGATCGCGCTTCTGGCCGGCAGCTGCGACGATTTTCTTGACAGGCCGCCATTGACACAGGAGAACGACGACAGCTATTGGACCAGTGAGAACAATCTCAGGCTCTTCGCCAACGGCTTCTACAATAACTTCTTCGTGGGTTACAACACCGGCTTCACGGTCGACTATGCGCCGATGCGTGGCTACACATTTTCTGATGACCTGAGTTCTACGGGTAAGCAGGCAAACTTTGAAACTCAGGCACCGCCCTCAAGATCGTCTGCCACTGAAACAGCACTTTGGTTAACAAATTATGCGGGTCCTACCTGGGACTTTGCCTGGGTGAGAAAGGCCAACCTGTTTCTTGACCGCACCAATAGCATGCAGGACGTTTACCTCAGCGAAGAAGAATACAAACACTGGAGCGCTGTTGCACGCTTCTTCAGAGGCTATGAGTATAGCCGTCTCGTTAGCGTGTTCGGAGATGTTCCTTATTACGATCATCTTCTGCTCGATTCCGAAACTGATATCATGTACAAAGACCGTGACGATCGGACAGTAGTAATGGATCAGGTCTACAATGATTTCGTGTACGTACTGGCGAACATGCGCGTTCTCGACGGATCGAACAGTCAATACCTGAACAAGTTTATTGCTGCGGGATTTATCTCGAGATTCATGCTGTTCGAAGGAACGTGGCAGAAGTATCAGGAGGGCAATTCAGAAAAAGCCAAACAGTATCTGCAACTCGCTGTTGATGCTGCAGATGTGGTAATGAAATCCGGGAAATGGTCTTTTGGTAGCAACTTCCGAGCATTGTTTGGTTCTGAGAACCTCGCCGGCAATCCGGAAGTATTAATGTACAGGCAATACGATGCTGCATTGTCGGTAACACACAGCATTGCTTCTTATTCGAATATCACAGAGAGCCAGGTACCGGCAGCAAACCTTGATCTCGTCAGATCATTCATCGCCACGGATGGCAAACCCTATAAGCTGTCGTCAGTAGCGAATGCTGATCAGTTTAATATTGGCAACCTGATTAAATCGCGTGACTCCAGATTTGAGGCCACGTTCTGGGATGTGCCGCGTTCACAGTCCGCTTCACTCTTGTATTCCGATAAGTTCATCGACAGGGAGGGACCGACTTATGCCGGCAGCACATATCCCGCCCGTTATGGATCGAACACTAATACGAATGACGCTCCGGTGTTGCGTCTCGCCGAAGTGGTTTTGAACTGGATCGAAGCAAAGGTCGAACTGGAGACAGTGGGAGGGGCCGGTGCAACACAGGCGGATATTGATGTTTCTATTAATGCCATCCGCAACCGTCCGCTCGATGCAGCGGCGCTTGCAAAAGGAGTGGTAAAAACAGCACCGCTAATGTTGGCAACACTTCCTGATGATCCGGACCGCGATCCAACGGTGTCGCCACTGCTCTGGGAAATCAGGCGAGAACGACGCATGGAATTTATCTTCGAGCACACACGACTGCTCGACCTCAAGCGCTGGAAAAAAATCGGATACATGGACGCCGCCATGAATCCTGACCTGCTACGGGGACCGTGGGTCAATTTTCAAACGGAGTTTCCCGAATGGCTGGTGCCGGCAAAGGT
Source organism: Chryseolinea sp. T2 (assembly GCF_037203685.1). NCBI lineage: Bacteria > Pseudomonadati > Bacteroidota > Cytophagia > Cytophagales > Fulvivirgaceae > Chryseolinea > Chryseolinea sp. T2. The sequence continues at coordinate 534,167 of NZ_JBBCAU010000005.1, read as the reverse complement.
GAACATACTGAAGGTTGAAAAAGCCGACGGCACAATCGTGACCTATAATGGAACAAATGCTGCCGACATGGTGGGCTATTATGTCATCGAAAACAGCACGAACAGAGATCCATTCACCGATCGCGTTTACCTCGCACCGGTGGGTAACAACGAAATCAGTCAGTATCTGGAGCGTGGATACACGCTTACACAGACTTCCGGCTGGTAATTAATGTAATTTGGGTTTGATTGTTTATAAGGGTCCCCGCTCCGAGAACCGGAGCGGGGTACTCATTTCTGACCGTTCATGTCTCGGCGTTCATGTCAGACCGTTCATGGATACCACTATTAATCCGGTGGTCTGCTACGGGTCGCCGGTCATCCATTTTGGCCACTCAACCCATTAATGAACCTGTTTAATATTTATTCGGCAACACGGTATCGGTACATTCCCGTCATATTTGTATAATGTTCTATGAAGAATCCTTGTAAGCACCGCTTTCAGCGATCATCGTCCGGTTTTGTAACGTCATGGCTATGTGCAACTCGTACATGGAGCAATATTGTTATTGCTGCCTTGACGTGTATGATTGCCGTAAAAGCGCACGCTCAGCAAACTCATCCGCGATTCCTGGATTACATCAACCATCCTTGGGTTGACTCTGTATTCAACACACTCAGTTCTGAGGAGAAGATCGCACAACTGATCATGGTCGCGGCTTTTTCAAATAAAGATGAGAAGCACACCGCGGAGATCCTGAAGCTCGTTCGGGAACAAAAAGTCGGTGGTCTTATATTCTTTCAGGGCGGCCCCGTGCGGGAGTCAAAGCTGATCAACACTTATCAGGCAGCGTCTAAAGTGCCTTTACTCATAGCGATGGACGCAGAGTGGGGCCTGGGCATGCGACTCGATAGTACAATTTCCTTTCCGTACCAGATGACGCTGGGCGCTATTCAGAATGACAGTCTTATCTATCAGATGGGAGTGGAAGTAGCGAGACAGCTCAAAAGGGCAGGGGTGCAGGTAAACTTTGCGCCGGTGAGTGATGTGAATAACAATCCAGCCAATCCGGTAATCAATTTCCGTTCCTTTGGCGAAAACAAAAACAACGTATCACGCAAAGCCATTGCCTATATGCGCGGCATGGAGGACAACGGAATCATTTCTACCGCGAAGCATTTTCCAGGACATGGTGATACAGGAACGGATTCGCATTACGCACTACCTCAGATCACGCATAAACGCGAGAGACTTGATTCACTTGAATTATATCCGTTTCGTCAATTGATCAGTGCCGGTATAAGCGGCGTAATGGTTGCCCACCTGAACGTACCCGCGTTGGATAATTCCGGGGTGCCCTCCACTTTATCTCGTCCGATAGTGACGGAACTGCTTCGGAAAGAACTCGGGTTCAAAGGGCTGATTGTAACCGACGCAATGAATATGCGTGGAGTTACGGCCAGTAATCCACCGGGAGTCGTCGACAGAGACGCCATACTCGCAGGCAACGACATGCTGGAGTTTACCGAAGACGTGACACGCACGATAGCCGAGATCGGCAAAGCCATCAAAGAGAAGAAAATCAGTCAGCGTGATATAGACGAAAGATGCCTTAAGATGCTCGCCATCAAATACAGCGCTGGTCTCCATAGGACAAGAATGGTCGACATGCGGAACATCACACAGGACCTTAATCAATCCCGCGCGAAATTGCTCAATCGTAATCTGCTGCAGGCGGCAATCACGGTACTAAAGAACGATCATGGTGCAATACCTGTTCGCGACCTCGACAAGGTCAGCATCGCATCAATATCCTTTGGACGTAATCGTATCACGCCGTTTCAGAAATCACTGGCACGCTATACGCAGATCGATCACTTCGTAGTTCCTGGCGATGCCAGACAGGGATATCTGGATTCTCTCGCACAAAAACTGAAGAGCTACACCCAGCTCATCATGGGTATTCACGATGATCCGGGACGCCCGCACAACCGCGTTTCGTTTAATCAGCCTGTAAAAAGCTTTCTTGGAAAATTAGCTTTACAACCAAACACTATTGCAGCGGTCTTCAAGAACCCTTATACCATTGATCACCTGGACTCGATCGATCGCGCGCAAGCACTCGTCGTAACGTACCAGGACAATGCCGATGCTGAAGACCTTACCGCCCAGCTCATCTTTGGTGGAATCGGCGCCAGCGGACGACTGCCTGTGGGCATTGGCAACAAATTCCCCGCTGGCTTCGGACTTGACGTAAAGGGAGGAATACGATTCAAATACACCCTGCCTGAAGATGCAGGGATGAATTCGTCGGTATTAATGAAAGGCATCGATTCCCTCGTAAATCAGGCGTTGCTAGCCAAGGCCACTCCAGGATGCCAGGTATTTGTGGCCAGAGACAAAAAGGTGATACTGTACAAAGCATACGGTCTTCACGATTACGGCGACACGGTGCGCGTAAAGCTTGACGACCTTTATGATCTGGCATCTGTTACGAAAATATCGGCAAGCCTGCCTCCTTTGATGAAGCTGTACGACGAGGGCAAGTTCAGCATTGATGCCACACTGGGAGATTATCTTCCAAAATTCAAACACTCCAACAAAGCTGATATTCCCCTGTATGATGTCCTTACGCATCAGGCCCGCTTTAAACCATTCATTCCGTTCTGGCAAAACACGATAAAAGAGAATGGCCAGTATAAAAGATCGACGATAAGGCCGGATTCGTCCCGACGGTATCCGATCAGACTCAAGGATCATATGTATCTCAACCGGAAGTATCCCGATAAAATGGTGAAGGGCATTCGTAAGTCACCGCTGCAGGCAGAGAAGAAGTACGTCTATTCTGACTTCTTTTTCATGCTCGCGCCGCGCGTCATTGAAAGCAGGATCGACACCGACTTTCAATCTTATGTGCGTTCGAACTTCTATGCTCCCCTGGGAGCGACGTCGGTTATGTTCAAACCCTTGTCAAAATATCCCCTCAGTGCTATCGTACCAACGGAGCACGACTACTATTTCCGGCATGAACCCCTTCATGGAACAGTCCATGATGAAAATGCCATCATGATGGGCGGTGTTTCAGGTCACGCCGGACTCTTTGCAAATGCGAACGACCTTGCCAAGCTCATGCAAATGTATCTTGACGGGGGCGAGTACGGCGGCAGGCGCTATCTCAAAGAACAGACGTTGCAGGAGTGGACAAAGACCCGCTTTCCGGAAAATAATAACAGACGTGCGCTCGGCTTCGACAAGCCAAATCTTGTTTACACCGGAGAAAACAGCAACACTGCTAAGGACGCGGGCGCAGCAAGTTTTGGTCACACTGGTTTTACCGGAACGTTTGCATGGATGGATCCTGATACTGGATTACTTTACATCTTCTTATCAAACCGCGTCAATCCCACCCGCGCAAACACCAGGTTATACCAGTTGAACACACGCACCAAAATTCAGCAGGTGCTGTATGATGCGATAGAGAAATAGCAAGTAGCCGTTTGAAACTATGGCGATAGAACAAACAAAGAGCGTTAGCAGGATCAGGCAACGCGTGGTGACAACGAAAGAGGTAAGCGACCAGCTCGATTGTTTTATCAGGCAATTGGAGGATGATGCTCAGCTTTCACTGTCGTGCATACTCGTGTCGGGGTCCAGTGGATCAGGGAAGACATTGCTCGTTGAAAATTATTTGCAGCGCGTCGGGTCTACACATCCGGTCCTTATAGCCCGGCACTATCAGCGTCATCAGAACATACCCTACTTTGGCTTCAAGTATTGTATCTCCGATTATCTGAATAAGTTCTACAACAAATCCAATAAGGCTGAACTGCAGGATTTTTCCGATCGTCTGAAACGATATCTCGGAGAAAGTTTTCCTTTGCTCATCGACTACGTTCCGGAACTGTCACTGATTTTCGGAATGAAAGGCTCGTTTCCGGCTCGTTCAAATCTGACAATACAGAACCAGTTATACCCGCTCTTCCTTCGCCTGTTTGAATTTCTTTCCGACTTCTACAATCGGCCGGTTTTTCTCTTCACCGACGACTTACAATGGATTGACGCGTCTGGTATTAACCTGCTGAAATATCTGTTGCTAAACGTATCAGGCAAGAAGCTGGTTTGGATCGGCGCTTGTCGCGAGTTGCAGCACAAGACCAGTCTGCTTGCTCAACTGCTGGAAGAACTGCGCATCGAAAAGATTGGCGTAGAAAACATGGTCTTAAAGGGACTGAATCAGGACGAAGCCAGGGTTCTGCAACATCTTCTGCTCGGGCAGATACAAAAGCTGTCGCCCGAAGCTTACGATATAGTGTGCATCATGTCGTGCATGGGACGTTTCAACAAGCGCATTATTGCCGACTGGTTGTCAGGCGACGAAGTGCGCATGAGAGCGCTCCTGAATGAAGCAACCAACGCCGGCATTCTCGAAGTATATGAACAGGAAGTCCGCTTCTCCAAAATGGATGTCGGGGAACTCATCTATAATGAGCTGTCAGAGAATACAAAACTGGACCTGCATTACAGGATCGCCAACCTCTTCTACGAGCGCGGCCTGGAACAGCTGAGCAACACGGACATGATCCTCATGGCCGACAGTTTTAATGAGTCAATCGATCGTGTGAGATCGGATGACAGAATGGAAGTCGTCGCGGATGTAAACTACCAGGTGGGTAAGATCCTGCAGTCTGACAAAGCCTTCGACAGAGCACGCTATCACCTGAAGGTGAGTGCCGAACTGCTGAAGGAATGCGTATGGGAGAAAGTCGAAGACCAGGTGTCGCTGGTATACATGGAACGCGCCAGGATTGAATACTCACTGCGTGAATATGATCTTGCCGAAATTCATCTCGACTACCTGCTCGCACGTATAGCTGACCCGTTGAAGCGCTCTAAAGTGTTTGAGCTGAAGCTGACGATCAACAATCACCTGGCCCGCTATCAAAAGGCTGTATGGATCTTAAAAGAAAGTCTTGGCGAGCTTGGTCTGGTGCTGCCCATAGAGGAGCAGCATTTGCTCGAAGAAGTTAGGCGTTTAAAGGCAATCCTCTCGCTGGAAGAGACAGCGCTCCCAGGCAACGCTTCCCATCTCCCGCGTAACACTGAACATTCGGAGGCCGTACTGAGATTGTTATATGTTGGAGGGATGAGCCTGCATCACACCTCTGACGTCCTGATGACCTGGGCAGCACTGCAGATAATTCTTGGGGGCAATCATGAAAGACCTTCTGCAGTGAAGGCCATTGGTTACGTTTCCTATGGACGCATGCTCATTATTTCCGGCGACATTCAAAGGGGATATGAGTTTGGCTCAAAAGGTCCGGCACTAAACAAAGAGCTCAACGATATAACACTCAGGTGTCGCGTATTTGGAGTTTATGCATTTTACATTCAGCCGTGGATTAAAGACTTCGCTGAAAGCGATGCATTGCTTTCTGCGGCGGCGGAAGCGGGGCAAAAGTCCGGCGATCTCATCGGGCTTTATATCCTGAAGACGCACCGTCTTAATCTCCATCTCATCTCTGGATTACCACTGAAAGGACTCTCACGCTGGGATTTCGAAGAGTCGTATCCTGGAATGGAGCTCACCTATTACATTACCCATTATCAGAAGAGTCTCATCCAGTATCTGACCGGAGAAACGCCTGTGTTTTCAATCCCCAGGCAAAACCCGTCGTCTCTGGCCGGACGCCTTACAATTCAGGAGGAAAAATTCTATCGCCACTATGTTTGGGCAAAATACTATTTCCTCTTCGGACACTTCGATCTCGCCGTTAGTGCCTCCGGTGAAGCGCATGCCAACTGCAAACTGCAGGAAGGTTCGCCACTGTTGCCTGCAAACCTGATGATCTGGTTCCTTTCGGCAACGCAGAACTGGTATCGATATACTGAATCCGTGCGCCAGGACTTGCAAGTCCGCATTGCCGGGGTATTGAGTTTGTTCGCGTCATGGAAATCTTTCGCTCCATCAAACTATGAACCCGCGTGGTTGCTGATAAATGCTGAGTGGTCGCGAATACAAGGCGCGAACGATAATGCATTGCATTTATTCAGTCAGTCATTTCACTCGTCGCGATCAAACATTTATCACCGCGCCGTCACCGCCGAGCTATGGGCAAAATTCCTGCTGAGCAGAAATGTGGAGGATCCTCAGGCCCGGACTCTTCTTCATGCTTCAATCGATTCGTTTAACGAATGGAACGGTGTGGCAAAGAGCAGGCAGCTGATGCAACAGTTCGAAGCTATTCTTTTTAAGTCAAGCCGGGCTCCGCAGGTAGTTGACATCGAAACTATTCAATACGAACTGAGCGGCGACATGGAAGTTACCTCACTCGTATCAAAGCTCATGGTGTTGTTGCTGAGAACATCTGGCTCAACTCGGGTTGTCGTTGAACTGGTAGAAGAAACGGGAGAACGTGCCTTTTATGATGAGCTTTCTTTGCTTCATCAAAGCGGGCAGACAACGCTTGTGCCTGCTTCGATGATTCTCACGGCCCTTAAATCACAAAATGTCGTTGTCGTAAATGAGCTCAAAGCTGAACAGGCCTTGCGTAATATTGATGAGCTGCGAGAAAGGGGTGTTCAGTCCTTCCTGATTCTTCCGGTTACAATCAGTGGCCATCTTTCAATGGTGATTTATCTCGAAAATGTATTCAGCAACAATTGGTATTCATCCGACCGCGTCAAGTCTGTGAAAATCACGGCAAACCAGGGAGCGGTCATGATAGAGAACGCACGTATTCACCAGCACTCCGTGAAATTGAACGAAGACCTGCGCAAAGAAATGGCAGAGAAGGAGAGGTTATCTGGTGTTATTGAATTGCAAAAGGCCGCCCACGTCAGCGCATTGATGCAGGCGCAGTACAGCGAACGCAAGCGCATTGCCAGTGATCTGCATGACAGTCTCGGCTCGTTGCTGTCCAGCGTGCGACTGAGATTTAACGGACTTCAGTACGAATATTGTCAGCGGGTACCTGAGCGCGCAAAGGGATTTGAGGACAGCCTCAAGCTGCTTGATGAGGCGATCGAGGAACTTCGTCGTATATCACACAACATGGTTCCGGTTTCTCTCAGCAGATTTGGTTTGAAGTCGGCGCTGGAGACATTCGTCGCACCGGTGGTCGCGTCGGGTACCCTTGCCGTTGACCTGCAAATCCTTGGCCTGGACGTGCGCCTGTCTGAAGAACTGGAAGTTCGCATCTTTCGTATTTGCCAGGAACTGGTTCAAAACGTGATCAAGCACGCGCACGCTACGAAGATGCGCATTCAGATCATCCTTCATCGCGATTCATTGAACCTTGTCGTTGAAGACGATGGAATAGGATTGAACAAGGACGACCTTTCGCGGGGGTTCGGATTTAATACCATTCAATCAAACGTGGATGTTTTTAAGGGAGCGTTTGAGATAGAGAGTCAGCCGGGTAGGGGATGCCTTGTGATGATCGACCTGCCTCTGGATCCTTCAAGCCTCGTTAACCCCACTGGTGCTGATGCATGAGCGGATACGAAATTGCAGAAATCGACGATCGATCCTGCCTGCAGTTATCTCAACACTTGCCTGAGGGCCTGCAATAATTTGGGCACTTCGCTGTCCCAGAACACCTCTTTAGGTTCGATCAGGTAAAAGCTGTTGTTTGTCATCGCGGTGAGCAGTGCGCGCTCATCGATATTGTCGGGATCGAACACAACGGCGGCGCCATACGGCGCGCAGTAGTTTACCCATTCAGTATTGTTGACGAGCAGGACGGGCAACCGACGACCGAGGTATTCATAAAGCTTTGTCGGATAAGAAGACCAGGTTGAAACATTTCGTGGATATGATATGATGCCGAAATGAGCCGATTCTATCGCCGACAGTATTTCGCCATGCGGCACAAGTTGGTCAATACCTTCCAGCTGTATAAACGAGCAAGCAGCTGCGAGTTCTTTCAACCTGGTTCTAACGTCAGCTTTGGCGGCATAGCCGATCACCCGTAGTCTTGTATTGTCATTCACATAGTGTAATCTCCTGGCCAGTTCAATCGCCTCGAAGACGCCGGTCGAATCGGCCAGTGTGCCGGTAAACAAAAGCTTCATCCCTGTGTCATTGAAGTTCTGAGGTGTTTTCACCGGCAATGACCTGCCGAACGGTAGGGCTGTACGCACGACCTTGTTTTCCACAATGGTGAATTTGCTCCCGATGAATCGCAGTTCGCTGGCATAACTCTTTTCAGCAAGCAGGTAGTGATCAACAATGGGAGCTGAAATCCACTCAATTGAACGCACCCCCGCCGCCAGTAATGGACGCACAAAACGCGGCCACGCTGTGCCATGACGGATATTCATTGCGTAGTTTTCCTGAACATCGTACACAATTCTTGTCCGGCCGAAAATGCCAACTACCAACGCGAGGGGTAACAGTTCCGACGAACAAATGATGAGTATATCCGGACGAGCACTGAGCACGACACGTAGCACGTAATACGGTGCAAGTAGCCTCCTTATGCTCAACCGGTTAAAGCGAGGCAGCGGGCGCACTGAAATATTACCCGCTGATATTGAAGCAAATGTGGGTTGACCTGTAATGGTCACATCGTACTGGTCTGCCAGAGAAATACCAAGCTTCTCATACATCCTCGTATCGTCAACGGGTTTAAGCAGTGAAGCAAGGACTATTCTCCTTTTTTTTATTTCTTGCATACCGATTTAAATATAACGCAATGGATCTTAAACAACAGATTGAGGCTATTTGGGACAACCGTTCACTACTTGAACAATCATCGAGCAAAGACGCAATACGCAGTGTAGTTGAAATGCTTGACAAGGGGTCGCTCCGCGTAGCAGAACCTGCAGAAGGTGGATGGAAAGTAAACGAGTGGGTGAAGAAAGCAGTGATCCTTTATTTTCCAATCCAGCAAATGGAAACCATTGAAGTGGGTCCTTTTGAGTTTCATGACAAGATCAAACTGAAGAAGAACTATAAAGAACTCGGCGTTAGGGTGGTACCGCACGCGGTCGCACGATACGGAGCGTTCCTTAGCAAAGGCGTAATCATGATGCCTTCTTACGTTAACATTGGCGCTTACGTAGATGAAGGCACGATGGTTGACACATGGGCAACCGTTGGAAGTTGTGCACAAATTGGCAGGAATGTTCACCTGAGCGGTGGCGTAGGAATCGGCGGAGTTCTGGAACCTGTTCAGGCTTCTCCCGTTATAGTCGAGGACGGTGCATTTTTGGGCTCACGCTGCATTGTGGTGGAAGGAATTCGCGTCGGAAAGGAGGCAGTGCTGGGAGCTAACGTGGTACTCACAGGTAGTTCTAAAATTATTGACGTCACCGGCCCTACACCTGTCGAATATAAGGGTTACGTGCCGGAACGGTCGGTAGTTATTCCGGGAACACTTCCGAAAAAGTTTCCAGCTGGCGAATTTCATGTGCCGTGTGCCCTGATTATTGGCAAGCGCAAGGAGAGTACCGATAAAAAAACCTCCCTCAATGATGCTTTACGCGACAATAATGTGTCAGTATAATCGTCAATAGTTAAGGAAGGGGCGGTTAAACGAACGGTTGGCACATGGTTTGAATTTCGACAGGTCGGGATAGGCCTGTATTTTTTTGATTTGGATGATGAATAAAGCTTTCCTCAGCGTATTCGTGCTTTTCGTGCTCAGTGCCTTCGTGAAGGAGGACCGGACATATCCGCCGGTCAAGAACGAAAGCTTTCGACGCGGGGAAACCATCCATTTCAAGATGACCTATGGCATCTTCAATGTCGGAAAGGGAAGCGTTAACATTGATTCCCGCTATCACAAGATCAACAATCGCGATTGCTTTAAGATCGACGTCTATGGTCGCACCGTCGGCATGGTAGACTGGGTCGCCGATGTTGACGACCGCTGGGGGGCCTATATTGATACCGCCGCCCTCGTACCTCATCAGTTCTATCGGTTCATTCGGGAAGGTAAGTATCGTAAAGACGAATGGACGAATTTTGACCACGTCAATCGCAAGATCGAGGTAAAGACGCTGGATAAAAAGACCGGTAAACTCAAGGAACCCAACTACTTCGATGCGCCTGCACAAGTACGGGACATGGTGGCCGGCTTCCTCTATCTGCGGAACATGGACCTTTCCCGTATCAAGATCGGCGATACGATCTCGGTGAAAGGCTTTTTCGAAGACGAGTTCTACAACTTCAGGATTGTCTATGCAGGGAAGGAAACGATCAAGGTGAAGGCAGGAAAGGTTCGCACAATTGTGTTCAAACCCGTAATGCCAAAGAACAAGGTGTTCGATGGAGAAAACTCTGTCACTGCCTGGTTCTCAGATGATAAGAACCGTATACCAGTGAAAATCAATGCGAACATGTTCATCGGCAGCGCCGGCGTTGAGCTCACGGACTATTCCAACCTGCGCAACCCTTTGAACATTGTTAACTAACATCAGCTTTGGTGTTATCCCGCGTTTAACTTTTACATTTTACATTATTTTAAATTCAGAGTTTTACATTTTACGGTTAACGCATTGCTACCCCTCCACATCGACATGCCCCTCCACATCGACCTCTACAACGATGCAACCCCAACACTTTTAGAACTTTACTGATTCGGCCTTACACCTCCACTTGAGCCCTCTATCCGTTATCATAGCATAGCCCCCGGTTGCATGCTATTGCGCTACTCGTTACTTTTCTAAAAAAACCAAACCTCAACTATATGTTAAAGGAATTCAAAGCCTTCGCCATGCGGGGCAATGTTATCGACCTCGCTGTCGGTGTGATCATAGGCGCCGCCTTTGGGAAGATCGTTGGGTCACTAGTTGAAGATGTAATTACTCCACTTATCCTGAAGCCTGCTCTTGACTTTGCTCACCTCAGCAGGCTGGAGGAACTAACCATAATGGGCACTGTAAAGTATGGCAACTTTCTGGCTGCCGTCATTAACTTCCTGATTATCGCCTTCGTGCTCTTTCTGATTATTAAGGGCATCAACTCCATGCAAAAGAAAGAGGCGGCGGCACCGCCCGCAGCTCCTCCGGCGGATGTTGTGTTGCTTACAGAGATTCGTGATTTGCTGAAGAGCAAAGCCTGATCAGGGCAGGAGAATCTGCCAGACCTTTTCAAGCGTAGTATCGTGATCATTAATGAGCTGCCGTCCTGGCGGTTATAAACGCTTGTGCCTTTTGTAACCGATTGTACTGTGGTAAAAGCTCCCCAAGTCTGGCAGGTGTAATGTTTAGACCAAATCGGCAACGCCTGTTTTCAGTGTCTGTAGCAAATTTGTTTTGATTATTAACAAAGACCCGCGCTTAGCCCAAAAGCGCCTGTCCCTCCCCGGAGCCGGCATGATTTGCCGTTGAGAGGACAATTCATTTTTAGAACAAACCCCCATTTTTTATGAAGTTATCTATCAGGCTATCCCTGCTTGCATGTGTCCTTGTGACCACGGTAAGCTTTGGACAGGAAACCAGTGAAAAAGAAGAAGTTGACCTGTTCGCCCTCTCACTTGAAGAGCTGTTGGATATTCCCATCAATTCAGCTAGCCGTAAAGATGAGACTGTATTCGATGCCCCGCTTTCCAGCTACACAATTACCAATGCAGAAATCCAAAAGTCGGGCGCTACCAGCATCATGGAGGCACTTCGCCTGGCCCCGGGTGTGATCGTCCGCGAGGAGGCCAATGGAGTTTATGATATCCATATCCGCGGATTCGATAACATGCTGAGGACCAGTGAAACATACGCAAAGTCAAACCTTGCGACCCTCGTCATGATCGATAACCGGCCCGTTTTCAATCATAACCTTGGAGGCACTTTCTGGGAAACTCTTCCGATAGATCTGAATGACGTGGAGCGCATCGAAATTGTGCGAGGCCCGTCAGCTCCGCTGTTCGGTCCAAACGCCGTAACGGGTGTGATCAACATCATTACAAAACGCCCGACAGAAAAGACTTATGTAACGGCAAACGCTCAGTATGGCACTGCGCAAACTATGATCGCAAACGCAACGGTTGGATCGAAGGTAAGCGATAAACTGTCTTTTGCTGTTTCGGGTAACTTCCAGGAGCGCAATCGCTTTGATAAAGACTACTACAACATTGCTACAGGTCAGTTTGCGCCGATCGAATCATTTGTCGACAACTCCGATGCTCGCTTCCCTCATCCCGACCGCTCAATTAGCAGGTGGGGCGTGAACGGCTTCCTGAATGTAAAACCGTCAGATAAAGTATCACTTGATCTCTCGGTCGGTACTCAAAGCGCGCAGACTCAAAAGATCTTCCTGTCAGGTGCTACCTACTTCACAACGAACGAATCGAGCAACTACTACGCGAACCTTGCTGCTAAGATTCATGGTCTGTCAATCAGGACAAGCTACGTGAATGGTAACGATAATCTCAACATCAGCTCGCCACCGAATCAATACGACTATTCTGTGGCCGACGCTACCGCTGAGTACGAGTTCGCCATCGGCAAACACTTCACTGTAACTCCCGGATTGAGCTATCAGAACGTGCGTTTCGATGACTCTGAATATGCTGCGGATGGACCTACGTTCCTCGGAGGCAGGGACCGTGATATCACAACAACTGCCGGATACGTTCGTGCCGATGCTCACATAACGAAGAGCCTGCGCGTCATCGGAGGAATCCGCGCCGATAAGTTCTCCGTACCGGATGATCTTTACTTCGCCTATGAGCTGGCCGCGACGTACAAGCTGAATGAAAACAATATCATTCGCGCTGCGTTCACACGCTCGAACAGCGGTTCATTCATTGCGACAAACTTTATCAACCTGCAGGTACCCACTCCGTTAGGCGTTAACTACGTGCGCGCCGGAAACGAGAACATGGACCTCTTCACGGTTCAGATGGTTGAACTCGGCTATCGCGTAAAACTTACCAAAACGATGCAGCTTGATCTGGATGTTTTCCACCAGGTGGCCGACAACTTCTACGCACTGCAGTTAACAAACGTAGTGAATGTGGGTGTGTTGGTTCCTATCCGCGAGGAGTTTGCAAACATCCCGTTAAAGGGAATTCAGAATGGTGCTACTCTGGGTCTTAACATCGTGCCGAACGACAAGATCCAGTTCAAGCCATTTATCACTGTACAGAAGACCGAGTCGAAGGACATGCCTTCGTCTTACATTTCGCCTTCTCTTGATCCAACGGTTACCTACAGCGACAGCGATCACAAGAACACGCCGTCGTTCTATGGTGGATATTATCTGAACGCAAAGCTGCTTAGCAAACTGAATGTCAACATGAACGGGTACTATTACGCCGCTCATACTCAATACGACCGCGACGACAACGGAGGCACTAACCCTCAGGGCGACATAAGCGGAAAGTTTCTGGTCAACCTGAAAGCCAACTGGAGCCTTACACGCAACGTTAACCTGTTTGTAAACGCACGCAACGTTCTCAACAACCGCTCCCGTGAATTCTACGCCGCCGACAGATCGGCTGGCTTATACATGGCAGGCGTAAGCCTGAACATCAATTAAGAATTAAGAATTAAGAGTTAAGAATTAGCAGGCACGTCCTGCGGTCGTGGCCGGCAATCAGCCGAAGGCTGGCGGCTAATTCTTAACTCTTAATTCTTAATTCTTAATTCCTACCCCTTTCTTCTCTTTTGATCCTGGCGTATACCTATAAAACCCTACCCCACTTTTTATTCCGTTGTGTCCGGCCGTTACCATGTTGACGAGCAAAGGGCAGGGGGCATACTTGGGGTTGCCGAAGCCATCGTGAAGCACGCGCAGGATAGACAGGCACACGTCCAGTCCTATGAAGTCGGCCAGTTCAAGCGGTCCCATAGGATGCGCCATACCCAGTTTCATGACCTCGTCAATTTCGGCCACACCGGCTACGCCTTCATGCAACGAACAGATGGCCTCGTTGATCATCGGCATCAGAATGCGGTTTGAAATGAAGCCTGGATAATCGTTCACTTCAACGGGGGTCTTATCCAGTCTCCTGGACAGTTCGATCACGGTTGATGTCACCTCGTCGCTCGTTTTATATCCCCTGATCACCTCAACAAGTTTCATTAAAGGAACAGGGTTCATAAAGTGCATACCGATCACTTTGTCAGCGCGTTTCGTCACGGATGCTATGCGCGTTATTGAAATGGATGAAGTGTTGGATGCCAGGATTGCATGAGGGGGAACACAACCATCAATCTCCTTGAATATGTTGAGCTTAATATCGATCTGCTCACTTGCAGCTTCAACAACAAGGTCGGCATTCCTGCAGCCCTCACTGATGGATGTAGTGAGAGAAATATTGGCCAGGGCGGAGGCCTTCCGTGCCGCATCGATCGTGCCTTTGTCGACCTGCCGCGACAGGTTCTTATCGATGTTGGCCACACCTTTCTGAAGAGCAGACTCGTGAATGTCAATCAGTTTAACCGAATATCCGTAGAGAGCGAATACGTGGGCGATTCCGTTGCCCATAGTTCCAGAACCAATCACAGAAACGTGCTTCATAACGCTGGTTTACAGTTAGTAATTCTTTTCAATTCGAACTTCCTTGGCCAGGCTAACAGCATTAAAACGGATTGCCAGCCGCACGGGCTTGGCCACAGAGTCGGTTGCGCATTCGCCATGAGGTTCAAGATAATAATAGTAAAACTTTTGATTGCGCTTGGAAAGCTCCTGCTCATCCGGAATTCCAAGAGTGCTGACAATGTCTGACTCACTGAGAGCGAGAAGCTTATCCTTCTGACTCGTGAAAACATCCTTCGACGTCATCCGGGCTCCGTCGCAGGCCATATGGTCGGCTTTCCATTGAACCATGTCAACATTCGTGAATTCCGGAATTTTGGGCTGGCAACCGGCTGACAGTAAAATGGTTATAATGGAAATGGCAAATTTGTACCTAATGCTCGTCGACCGGTTGAAGTTCAAGTTTTTTTATCCTTTAATTTGCAGCCAAATCTACAAACATGGTCCTAAAGTTATTTAAGGCGGTTTGGTTTCTTTCGATGCTGGTAACGTTGGCAATCCTATTGTTCAACTATGCCGGACTCCCTGAGACCGTGGTGGTGCAGGAGGAAGGGGCCTCAGTATTTCGCGTCGGCCGCGACACTTATTTCTATACGATGACGGCTTTAATCGCGCTGGTCAATGTCATGGTCTTTCCGATCGCCAAAGTGTTTGTAACGAAGCCCGAGTTCAGAACCTGGTTTTACGGCCTCGTGATCGCCCTCAATTTCTTCTTCATCGTTTCCATGAACTTCGTCGGCTTGTTTAACAGCGGCGAAAAGTTTGACTATAATCAGATCCGGTACATTGTATACTTCAGCGTCGGCCTCTTCATTGCCTGGACAATCTCATGGCCAATTTACCTGGTTTATAAAAGATTCGCGAGCTGAATTGACTGTTTACAATTGGATGTGCTATCTGTTAACAGACAGTACTTTACGGTTAATTACTTCATGAATCTTTGTAGTTCGCCGCAGGTCGCTTTTGATTGAACTCTTTTCAAAATTCACTTTATTGACCCAAATTAGATGGACCAGCACACCTTCAGATTGGATTTTTTCGAAGGACTAACGATCGCAGTTTTTTAACGTCCCGGTCACTGTTTCATCTTTATTTCTGAAACCTTATGGCAAAAAACGAGAAGTCTCCCAACATGTTTGAGTACAATGAATCGAGCATCAGGTCACTTGACTGGCGCGAACACATAAGACTCAGACCGGGTATGTACATCGGAAAACTCGGCGACGGGTCCTCCAAAGACGACGGTATTTATGTCCTTGTAAAGGAAGTCGTGGATAACTCGATCGACGAACACATGATGGGGTACGGTAAAACCATCGACGTCAAGATCACTGAGCAGCGTGTAACCGTGCGCGACTACGGCCGCGGAATTCCCCTCGGTAAGGTCGTGGACGTTGTATCGAAGATCAATACCGGTGCTAAATACGACAGCGGAGCATTTCAAAAGTCAGTAGGTCTTAACGGCGTGGGTACCAAGGCAGTAAACGCCTTATCCAACTACTTCAAGGTGCAGGCCTTTCGCGATGGTCAGACTAAGACTGCCGAATTCAAGAAAGGAGAGTTGATCACCGACGGCAGACTTTCAAAGACCGAAGAAAAGAACGGAACGTTCGTGGAGTTCGAGCCAGACAACACAATGTTCAAGCACTATCACTTCATTCCTGAATATCTGGAGGACCTGATGTGGAACTACGCATTCCTCAATGCGGGCCTTACCATCAATTACAACGGCCAGAAATATTTCTCTAAGGATGGTCTGCTCGATCTGCTTAGACAGAAGACCAATAATGAGGAGATGCGCTATCCGATCATTCACTTCAAAGGTGAGGATATCGAGGTAGCAATAACTCACGGCAACCAGTACGGCGAGGAATACTATTCATTCGTCAATGGCCAGAACACAACACAGGGTGGAACGCACCTTGCTGCATTCCGGGAAGGTCTTGTGAAGGGTGTGCGCGACTTCTTCAAAAAGGATTTCGATGCTGCCGATATCCGTGCCAGCGTGATCGGGTCGATTGCAGTACGGGTACAGGAACCGGTCTTCGAATCCCAGACAAAAACGAAGCTTGGTTCTACCAACATGGCTCCCGAGGGCGCTTCTGTACGAAACTATGTTGGCGACTTTGTAGCACGCGAGCTGGAGATCTATCTGCATAAGAATGAGGCAACCAGAGAAGCGCTGTTAAAGCGGATACTTCAGTCCGAACGCGAGCGTAAAGAAATCGCGGGCATTAAAAAACTGGCCAACGAGCGCGCGAAGAAAGCCAACCTGCACAACAAGAAACTTCGCGATTGCACCTACCACTTCGATGAGAAGAACGAGAAGGGTGTGGACTCAATGATCTTCATTACTGAGGGTGACTCTGCCAGCGGATCCATCACAAAGTCTCGCGATGTAGACACTCAGGCCGTATTCAGCTTGCGGGGTAAACCACTGAACAGCTTTGGACTAACAAAGAAAGTGGTTTACGAGAATGAAGAATTCAACCTGTTGCAGCACGCTCTCAATATTGAAGATGGCATCGAATCACTCCGTTATAATAAGGTGATCATTGCCACCGATGCCGACGTTGATGGAATGCACATCCGGTTGTTGCTCATGACATTCTTTCTTCAGTTCTTCCCCGAGTTGGTGAAGGCTGGACACGTTTTCATCCTGGAGACGCCGCTGTTCCGTGTACGAAACAAGAAGGAGACGATTTATTGTTATACCGACGAAGAGCGAGTCGCGGCCATCAACAAGATAGGAGCGAAGGCGGAGATCACACGATTCAAAGGACTAGGAGAGATCTCGCCCGACGAGTTCGGTAATTTCATTGGCGACGATATCAGACTTCAGCCTGTATTGCTCGGCGATGGCCACCTGGCAAAGATACTTGAGTTTTACATGGGCAAGAACACCATGGATCGCCAGGAGTTTATCATCGGCAACCTCCGTATTGAGATGGATAAAGTTGAAAAGAAAGCGGCGATCGAAGCGGAGGCAGAAACTGAAGTGGAAGCCGGTTGATCACATAAGTAAGTCTGTTAATCGTAAACATTTAGAGCCGGTCAATCGAATAAACCGGTTCTTTATAGAAGGATTTTAAAAACGATAACTGTTGCCAACGATAGGTCTGCAAAAGTGTCGTATAACCAATATTGATTTTTTGAGCCAACCATGAGTAAGAAGAAAAAGTCTGACGACGAAAGCGAGGAAAACGAATTGACACAGCCCACCAATGGTAATGGTAAGTCTGAGGATGTCATTCATTCTATAGCTATCGATGGCCTTTATCAGAACTGGTTTCTGGATTATGCCTCATACGTTATCCTGGAAAGAGCGGTGCCGCGGATTGAAGACGGCTTCAAGCCGGTGCAGCGTCGTATTATGCACGCGCTCAAGGAAATGGACGACGGCCGGCTGAACAAGGTTGCCAACGTGATCGGTAATACGATGCAGTATCACCCGCACGGCGACGCATCCATAGGAGAGGCCATCGTTAACATAGGTCAGAAGGATCTTCTTTTTGACAAGCAGGGAAACTGGGGTGATGTTCGCACCGGCGATGGTGCCGCGGCGCCCCGTTATATTGAAGTGCGCCTGTCGAAGTTCGCTCTCGACATTGCTTACAACGCCCAGACTACTGAATGGCAGCTGTCATACGATGGACGCAAACGCGAACCGGTTACGCTGCCCGTAAAGTTTCCGTTACTTCTTTCTCAGGGTGTAGAAGGCATAGCCGTAGGGTTGTCAACCAAAATATTGCCCCACAACTTCTCTGAACTGATCAAAGCATCTATCGATGTTCTGAAAGGCAAGAACCCGAAGATATTCCCCGACTTCCTCACAGGTGGTATTGCCGACTTCACGGACTACAATCAGGGTTTGCGCGGTGGCAAGATCAAGGTTCGTGCTCGGATTGAGATCGTCGACAAGAAGACCCTGATTATCCGGGAGATTCCATTCAGCACGACAACGACGTCGCTGATGGAATCCATCGTGAAGGCCAGCGAGAAGGGTCAGATCAAGGTAAAGCAGGTTATCGATAAGACTGCGCAGGATATTGAGATCCAGATCCATTTGCAGCCAGGTCAGTCGCCGGAGATAGCCATGGACGCGCTCTACGCATTCACCGATTGCGAGATCAGCATCTCGCCCAACGCCTGCGTGATTGTCGATGACAAACCACAGTTCATGCCGGTGAACCAGATCCTCAAGGTCAACACGGGGCAAACAATGGAACTGCTCCGCCAGGAGCTCGAAATCAAGAAATCCGAGTTGCTGGAAAAGATCCTGTTCTCCTCCCTTGAAAAGATATTCATCGAGAAGCGTATCTATCGCGATATCGAAGAAGCCGAAAGCTGGGAGGAAGTCATCGAGACGATCGACAAGGGACTGAAGCCATATAAGAAGAAATTCTATCGCGAGATCACCCGCGATGACATCGTCCGCCTTACAGAGATCCGCATCAAGCGCATTTCTAAATACGACTCTTTCAAGGCCGATGAATTGATGCGTGATCAGGAGAAGGAGTTGAAGGAGACAGAACATCACCTCAAACATCTTACTGACTACGCCATAGCTTATTTCCAGAACCTTCTCGAGAAGTATGGAAAGGGTCGCGAGCGCCGTACGGAGATCAAAGGATTTCAGTCAGTGGCAGCAACAGATGTTATCGCTAATAACCAAAAGCTCTACGTTAACCGCGTTGATGGCTTCATCGGATACGGATTGAAGCGCGACGAGAATAACGAGTTTGTAACAGATTGCTCCGATCTCGATGATGTTATCGTCGTGAGAAAGGATGGCAAAGCGAAGGTTTCGCGCATCGCGGACAAAGTCTTCATGGGCAAAGACATCCTGTATGTCGGCATATGGAAGAAGAATGATGACCGCATGGTTTATAACGTGGTCTACACCGATGGCAAGTCGGGAAAGGGTTTCTCGAAGCGGTTCAACATGCCCGGCATGACGCGCGATAAGGAATATCCGATCGCGACCGATGATAAGAACTCACGTATCCATTATGTTTCGGGCAATCCTAATGGAGAAGCTGAGACAGTAGAGGTAACGTTGTCTCAGTCCAGCACGGCACGGAAGAAGGTATTTGAGTACGACTTCGCTGAACTGGAGGTGAAGGGCCGCGCCGCGCGGGGTAATACTATTACAAAGTATCCGATCCGAAAGGTTAAGCTGCTGCAGGCTGGTGCCTCAACCCTGAGCAAGCTGAGCCTCTGGTACGACGATGCCGCAGGCAGACTTAACCGCGAGGAGCGGGGCAAGTACCTTGGCAAGTTCGACGCCGACGACAAGCTGATTACTTTTACCCGCAACGGTAATTACAAGATCACGAACTACGACCTCTCGAACCGTTTCGATCCGGAGAAGACGTTGCTGGTACAGAAGTTTAATCCTGCACGTCCGGTATCGGCGATTTATGTCGATGGCGAGTCGAAGCTTTACATGGTGAAGCGCTTCATGATCGAAACGACGACACTCGATAAGGAATTCAATTTCATATCCGAAGCGATTGGCTCAAGATTAATACTGGCCACTACCGCCGAGTCAGCCGAGATTGAAGTGGACTTCATCTCAGGTAAGAACAAGGATAAGAAGACTGACGTCATGAATCTCGATGAGCTCATCGATGTGAAGGGATGGAAGGCAGTCGGCAATCGCCTGTCGCTTGATCGGGTTACGAAAGTAACACTGGTCTCAGACCAGGAAGAGGCCAGCGCCGGCGACGACGCTGGTGAAGATGAAGATGGCGGTGCCGGTTCCGAAGGGGATCAGGCAAAAAAAAAAGAGCAGCCGGAGCAGCACAGCAGCGAACCAACGGAGCTCTTCCAAAGCAAGCCAAGCCACCTCAGCGAGGATCAGCAAAGGCTCCTCAGGGGGCAGCCAAAAAGTCAACCCCAAAGCCAGCCCGAAAGCAGTCAGCAACCAAGGCCGGAAAGTCAGCAAGCAAGCCAGCAAACAAGACAACCGGAAAGCCAGCAGCCAAGACAGCAGGAAAACCAGCAAGCAAGACAACCGGAAAGTCAGCAGGCAAAGCACCAAAAGCACCCGGCAAGTCAGCAAGCCGAAAACCAGCAAAGCCTCTTCGGAAGTCCGGAAAAAAGTAAAGAAGAAAAAGTAGACGGCACGAAACCAAAGGACGATAAGTCGTTCGGCGTAGGCGATACAATAGAGTTTGATATCTAAACATCAAAAGCCAGGGAAACCTGGCTTTTGCATTTTTAATATACTTTGATGCCGGAGGAACTTCGATGCCTATGCAATTGATCCCGGAGGATCTCCTGTCTGTGCTTTTGCATTAGATGCCGGAGGCATCTTCTGTCTGTAGCAAAAAAAAGAAAATAAGCTTCCTTCTACGCTTTTAGAATGCGCATTTCGACACGGCGATTCATCTTGCGTGCTTCAGGCGTCATTTCGTTCTTCAGAGGCTGTGAGCCGCCGAAAGCCTTTGTCTTGATCCGGTCCTTATTGATGCCCTTGCCTACAAGGTACTTCTTAACGGATTCAACCCTGGCTTCAGATAATTCCATGTTTGCTTTCGAACTACCCTGATTGTCCGTATGGCCCTCCAGTTGTATGACCATCTTCGAGTTCTCCTTCATCATCTGTCCCACTTCATCCAGCTCGCCAAATGACTTGGGATCTATGGTGGATTTTCCCTGAGGGAAGATGAGGTTTGTCAACGTCATTGTCTGCCCCGACGGCGTCAGCGAGATGTCGCGCAAAACTCTGCGCTGCGCGTCGATATCTTTCGGATCGACGATCACTGTTCTGGGATTGTAATCCTTGGCTTCTGCTGTTATCTGATACTTAGCCGTACCGAAAATTGGAAACTGGAAAGTGCTGTCATTAAAGCGACCGCTGATGCCACCAGTAGGAATGCTGCTATATCGTATGGTGGCTTTGACACCTTTGCCTGTGCGGGCGTCTGATATTTTTCCCAGCGCGATAATATCACTTTGTGCATTGGCGGAGAAGACGCAAATGAGCGTTGAAAAAATGAGAAGGGTGTATTTCATAACAAGCAAGATAACAAAGACTATACCTTAACGCAAGAATCGACTGGTAACATGTGCTATTCGTCGACGAAAGCATGCATCCGGCGATGTTGAGTGCTACAGCCACTCATTCGCACGGGGAAAGAGTGGACATAAAAAAAGACGCGATGCATCGGCATCGCGTCCTCAGATTATACTTTGTTGGGCTCCGACTAATCTTTCTTCTTGAGGTCGTGTATCTCTCTGTCGATATCAAACAATGCATCCTTGGCATTCATGAGGTCGAAGATTTCGATGCAACGACGTGCCTGCTGCTCTTCTTCGAACTGCTCGTCGAGGTACCACTGCAGGAATCGTGCAGTCTGGTAATCGCGAACCTTCTGGCAATGCTCAGACATCTTGTTGAAGTTTTCCGTAATCATGATCTCCTGATCAAGAGCCATCACCAGAATTGATCGAAGGTCTTCGAAGCCGCGCTCAACCTTTGAGATCTCCGGAGAGATAGCGAGTGCACCTGAGTCTGCGATATAGTTAAAGATCTTCATCATGTGCTCACGCTCTTCAGCGGCCTGCTTGCGAAAGAATTCGCCGCAGCCTCTGAGACCCTGTGAATAACACCATGCCGACATTGAAAGATATGTCGCTGACGAGTGGGCTTCCACTGCCATTTGCTTATTCAGAATATCCAGTACGCTGTCCTGAAGCGATGTCTTTTGTCGAAGTACAGAGGTAGTTTTCATGTTCGATGAGTTTGAAAGGCAAATTGATCGCCGTTGATGAAACAAAAATACATTGTAGCAACGCAACGTTTGCACAAAAGGTGCGAAATCAAAGTAATTTAGAAGAAGTCTACTTCTAGGCCGACTGGCGTGAGAACTGCTCAACAGAGCAAATGCCGTTTCGCATGAGAAGATCTTCGAGCTTTAACTCGAACATGCGCTGGCTGTACAGACTGCGGAGCCTTGCAAAATCCGAAAGACCAAGTGTCACCGACTTACCACAACCCGATAGGGGAACCCGGACATTGTCGTATTCAGAAGCCAGATTGGTCATATACTCATTCATGTCCTTTCCCTGTACACAGGAAAAAGTCAGAAGGAATTCGCAGGTAGTTTGGGTAAAAGACTGATCGCCGACAACGAGTTTGAAGCTTCCGGAAGTCCGGCTAAGCGTTAGTACGAGCGTTTCTGTGATTTGGCTTTCCAAGGCTGAAATTTCCGTATCAAATGTACGACTCAAACCAATTCAAGGTTATCAATTCGTAGAAAAATTCTAAATAAGGTGTAAGTTATTTTGGGTCAGCATCTTGACTGCCCGAATGGGCAACGGAGTTTTTACGGGGCAGAGATACGCAATATTCGCAGGCGCCGTTTTAAACGGGCCTATTCTGGAATTTTGTAATATTCGTAAATATCTGATTGACAGTATAATGCAACTTGCTCCGTCGATTTTGGAAATCTATATCCAGATCTTACAGAGACAATACACGGACTTTAAAGACCTTATACAGATAGACGGATAAAGTCCGTACCATGTTTATTCGTTGTACGATAAGCCTCTGCCTAAGGGGCCCACTTCCGGCGGCCACAGCCCGGCCAGGAGCCAATCGCGGATTTGGACTGCTACTTTGACGCCAGGGCGAGATGCACGACGCACGAAGGCGCTGGCACGGATACCGGCTTTCCTACTGGCTTAAGTTTGCCCGTCTTTCCATCAATCCGGAACAGCACAATGGTATCTGAATCCTGGTTGGCTACAAACATGAATTCGCCCTTAGGCTCTATCATGAAGTTCCTCGGAGTTTTGCCGTCGATGGGTTGCGTGCCGATAAGCTTGATCATCCCATCGGGACCTACGCTGAACATGCTGATAGAGTTATGTCCGCGATTAGACATGTACAGAAACTTGCCATTGGGATGAAAGTGTATGTCGGCGCTGGTATTGGTGCCCGTGAAAGAGGAGGGAAGAGCGCGCACGGTGTCCTGCATCACTCGAAGAGCTCCGGTTTCTGTATTCACTCCAAAGACGCAAACGGTCGAAGTCAGTTCTTCCACGAGATAGGCGGTCTTACCATTTGGATGAAAGGCAAGATGGCGTGGACCGCTTCCGGGCGTCACACTGGTGAAGGCCGGTTCTGCATCGCTTAGCCGTCCCGTTGCCCCATCAAAACGGTACACATAAACTTTATCAGTACCCAGGTCGCACACATAGAGAAAGCGATTATCAGGCGACGGATAAGAGGAATGTATGTGAGGCTCCGTCTGACGATCAGCATTTACGCCGCTGCCAAAATACTTCTTCGAATCGGAGGGAACGCCCAGTAGCCCATCCGTGAACACGGGCAGCACCAGCATGTTTGCTCCCAGGTAGTTGCAAATAAACGCGTGCTTGCCAGTCCTGTCCAGCGAGATAAAGCATGGCGCATCACCATAGGACGATCGGGTATTGAGCCCGCTAAGCTGACCTGTCTTTGCATTGATGGCGTACGCACTCACGGAGCCCCCCTTGTCGTTAACATCGGCCCGTCCCCGGTTAACGGAGTAAAGAAAGCGGCCGCTCTTGTCGACAGTGAGGAATGTAGGACTTTCCAGTCCGGGAACAGTTTGAAGCTGCTTTAATGTCGCCTTCGCACGGTCAAACTGAAACACGTAAATGCCCTGACTCCCCCGCTGTGAAAACGTGCCTACATAAATTATACTCTTCTGTGCCAGCAATGGGGTGCTTGCCCAGAGCAAAATCAACAACAAACCAATGCATTTCCTCATGGAACAAAGCTACTAACTTTCCGAGACGTTGCAGTTGGACTATTGCAGCATCATGTTAATCAGCATCATAGATTTTGTGGGGGAATTTCTAAACAGGAATGCTCTCATTCCGAAGCACGATCTTCTTTGTATGCGCGAGCGAAGCATACAACCGCGCACTGGGGCGGGGCGTTCTTCTCATCGTCTTTGGGTCACACTCATACAGCCCGAATCGCATCGACGGACCAAGGTGCCATTCGAAGTTGTCCCACGTGCTCCAGAAATAGTAGCCGCGGATATCGATACCATCTGAAATAGCTTTGTGCACTATTCCCGCGTAGTCCTGTATGGCCTGCATTCTTAAGAAATCACTTTCATCACATACACCGTTCTCCGTGATGATGATAGGCTTCTTATAGAGATTCCAGTAGCGGTCGAGACACGTGCGCATACCCTCTGGGTGGTATTCCCAGATATCATCATGACGGCGACCAAGGTCCTTCATCTTGCGTGGCGTGTCCAGATAAGTTATCGGCATAGGATCATGTGGAATCCTTCCGTAATAACTCATGCCGAAGAAGTCTACGTCTTTAAAATGATTGGGAACATAGTCCATAAACCACCAGTCGGCGAGACGCGCTGGAAACCAGCCTAATATATTCTCAGCATGAAAGAGAGTTGCATTATGAGAGATGCCAACGGGCGAGTCGGGATATTTGCTCTTGATGTATTGATACACGGCGCCGTGGGCCTGCGACATGTTCTTAACAACCTTTCCGGCGAGGAACGGACTGATCTTGAACGGTGGAAAGAACCCTGTAATCCATCCGTAGCTGGCGTAAACATTAGGCTCGTTAAACGTATTCCACGACGTAACGTATTGGCCAAATTCGTCGACAACCTTTTTTGCATAGTCCACCCACAACGCAATGTTTTCTGGTTTCTCCCAGCCACCTGTTCTCGAAAACCAAAGCGGGTTGGTGAAGTGATGAAGCACCATCATGATGCTGATGCCCCGCTCGCGAAGGTCCCTGAGGAAGGTGTGATAGGTCTCCGCGGTGTCTCTGTCGAAATTCCCATAGGCCTCACGTTGCAGCTTACTCCACTGCAAACTCATGCGATAACCGGGCGCCAGAGAGGCAATAAGATCGGCGTCTTCCTTTAAATGCTTTTCGTGGTCCGTTGTGCGGTCAAACACGAAGTTGTCGCGGGCCTTGAAGCCCTGCCAATCGTGCTCAAATGCCGTCTCGATCTGGGGAGCGGCAGTGCTTGTTCCGAATATAAAGTGATCCGGAAAGGCGATGCGCATTATTTCCTGGTTAAGGAGCTTTGTTCAGTTTCCCAGGCGGCCCAGCTTTTCTTCAAAAGTTCCAGGTCGTCGTCGAGGCAGGGATAGCGTTTTAGTGCATCGGGTACTTCGGGAAATATGCCTGCGTGCAGGCTACCCGTTGCAACACCACCTGTCCATTCAAAATGTCCCGGATCGTATGGCCTTCTCCACCTGCCGCCCCAGCGCAGTCCGAGCCTTTCACCCTGCATTCCTACTTTGCGCCACAACGATGTATTGTTCCACACGGGTACGCCCTTGATAATCGGGACAACATCTACGGCCAGTCCGTACTGGTGTTTCGATTTACCGGCACCTGAGTTGGTATAACCTTTACCCATGGTCTTGTATTCATGTTGCTTCGCGTGCGTCCGGTATGTTTCGACAACAGCAATCTCTATTCCCTTCGCCTTACAGTTTCGTATCAGCGTTGATATCTGATCCCTGAAGTATGGATGCAGCGCATTAAGATCGGTGATCATGGTCATCGCGCCGCGGTCTTTACCAAATGCAAAGTTCTCGACATATGCCCACTCTTTCCAGTTGTCGCCAACCTCTTCGATCTCCGCGACATCGTCCATAAATCGGACGGAGTCTTCAAAATCACTGATCTCCACAGCAAATGGCGAAGGCGCTATAACATCGAATGACTCAGTATGCTTTCTGCAATCGAAAGGTGCAAACAAAGGGTTTACCTGCGCGAGTACGCTTCGCGTGGCGAGGAGTGCAAAAAGCACCCCCGAAAGAACAAGCCGCATCTATAGACTAAGTTAAAAGCCTCAAAGATAGCGCTTTTGGCCAGATTTCCATACTTCAGGGTAAGCAACCGTTTGCATGGCGTCTCTTGCGAATGTGAAGTGCTTACCATACTTTGACGGCGATTTGTTGACATCGCCCTTTCCTTTTGGATGGGCCGTGCGCAGGACCTTCTCTCCAACTGACCTAAACCCTTTTTACATGGTAATCGCCCAACGATTCCAGAAACTCCGTGATGGATTTTCACCCACTTTCTGGATCGCCAACACGCTGGAGCTCTTCGAACGCCTTGCCTTCTACGGCATGAAAGCCGTACTCACCGTCTACCTGGCTCATAAGGTAGGACTCGTCGAAGAGGCCGGAACCTTAGCTGGACTCTTTAGTGGTGTTATCTATTTGCTCCCTGTGCTCGCGGGTGTACTGGTCGATAAATATGGGTTTAAGAAAACGCTGATCGCCTGCTTCTTCATTTTCACCATCGGATACTTCCTCATCGGACTCGCAGGTATGGCCTACGGCGAAGCGATCGTCAACGCCGTTGGAAAGAAGCCATACATTATTGCCGTATTGTTGTTGACAGCAGTAGGGGGATCGTTAATCAAACCTTGCATTGTCGGCACAGTAGCGATGACGTCGCGTGAGGAGACCAAGGGCCTCGGCTTTTCTATCTATTATACCCTCGTGAACTTTGGGGGAGCATTGGGACCTATTCTTGCCCTGCAGGTCCGGAAGGAGTGGGGAATTGAATACGTCCTGATCATGTCGTCGTTCACTACATTCCTGTTGCTGATTGGCACCATCATTTTCTTCAAGGAGCCACCAGTGCCCGCAGGAACACCAAAGAAAACATTTGGAAAAGTATTCGCCGACATGCTTGTCGTATTTGGCAATCTCAAATTCATGTCACTTATCTTGATTATGTCTGGATACTGGCTGATGTTCTGGCACGTGTTTTATCTCCTGCCTTTGTACGGCACCGACGTGCTGCATTTCGAAAACTTCGAATTGCTTGAAACCGTCGATGCGGCCTGTATCATTTTTCTGACAATACCCATGACAGCACTTGTGAGAAACTGGAAGCCCATCACGGCTATCACGGCTGGGCTATTGGTGTCGGCCCTTTCCTGGTCGATCATTGGCCTTTTTGCAAGTCTCGCAGCCGCCATCATCGGAGTAGCAATCTGGGCAGTAGGAGAGGCAATGCAGACACCGCGCTTTTATGAGTACGTGAGCAGCCTGGCACCGAAAGGACAGGTCGGCACTTTTATGGGGTTTGCGTTTCTTCCGGTAGCCCTGGGATCATTCGGTGCGGGCCCGGTTTCCGACTGGCTCCGCGCCACCTACATGCAATCCAATCCATCCATGATGTGGTACATCCTCACGGGCATTGGACTCGTATGCACCCTGCTGATGGTGATTTACAACGCCGTTGCCATGAAAGAATCGACTACCTGACACACTACAAACTGGCCGAAGGAATTTGTGATTGAACATCAACACCTGACCACCTCTAAACTGAAAATTGATTATGAGCGAGCACTCCAATCAACAGACTCGTCCAGCCGCAGGCGGGATTAACAAGCCTGTCCCGCAGCCGGCGGGGCCTGTCCCGCAGCCGGCGGGGTCAACAAATGATCCAATATTCCGCCCCTATGTGGCTCCTGAGGTTTCAATGGCCGAGTTTACGATCAAGTCTGTCTTCTTCGGATCGCTCTTTGGAATCCTCTTCGGCGCATCGACAGTATACCTGGCGTTGCGCGCCGGCCTAACCGTCACTGCGTCCATTCCCATCGCCGTGATTGCCATTACCCTGGGGCGCAAGTTTCTGAACACTACCATTCTTGAAAACAACATCATCCAAACCACTGGCTCGGCGGGAGAATCCATTGCCGCAGGTGTAGCCTTCACGTTGCCGGGCTTTCTCTTTCTCTCGCCTGGCGAGAACGGCGTCAGTATCGGCGATGCCTATTTCGATTACCTGACCATCCTTATACTCGCCGCTTTTGGAGGCATGCTCGGTACATTGATGATGGTTCCCTTACGACGGTCTCTCATCGTTAAAGAACACGCCAACCTTCCGTATCCTGAAGGCACAGCCTGCGCGTCCGTATTGCAGGCAGGAGAGAAGGGCGGCATGTTTGCTCAGACGGCCTTCGTCGGAATGGGTATTGCCTTCTGTTACGCCATCCTCCAGAAGGTATTTCACATCATTGCCGAGACGCCTGCAATTGCCACTTCACATCTGAATAAATACTGGCCGGCCGGCGCCACGCGCGGCGAGATCACCCCTGAATATCTTGGCGTCGGATACATCATCGGCCCACGCATCTCCGGTGTATTGGTCGCGGGCTCGGTACTGGCCTGGTGGGCCCTGATTCCTTTGTTGACAAGTCTTGTAGACCCGGCAACCATTGCCCAGCAGTTGGTTAAGCTCGGCTATCTCGCCGACCTGAACACTGCCGGTGGTCCGGGTGGGTGGGATCCTCAAACGCATTCCTTCGGCAGCTATGCAGACGCCATATATCGCGCATACATCCGACAAATTGGTGCGGGTTCTGTGGCAGCAGGCGGCTTCATCACGCTGATCAAGACTATTCCAACGATCATCTCTTCATTTCGCGAGAGTCTTCAGTCAATGAAAGAGCGCACCGACGGCGGTGTATCGCGCACGGAAAGAGACCTGTCCTTTAAAATCGTCCTTATAGGAAGCGCAGCATTGATTCTCATTGTGGCTTTTCTGCCAAGCAGCATTATTCCCGGCGATAGCTTCCTGCAGAAGCTGATTATTGGTATCCTGATCGTCGTATTCGGATTTTTCTTCGTTACGGTGTCCAGCCGTATCGTTGGACTCGTGGGTACCAGCAATAACCCTATCTCCGGAATGACGATTGCCACCCTGATGGGAACATGCCTCATCTTCACGAGCGTTGGCTGGTCAGGTAAAGTATATGAACCATTGGCATTGGTAGTAGGTGGCATGATATGCATCGCCGCTGCTAACGCAGGGGGTACCTCACAGGATCTGAAGACGGGCTATCTCATCGGAGCTACCCCACGCTATCAGCAGCTCGCCCTTTTTATTGGGGCCATTGTATCTTCTATTGCCATCGGATTCGTCGTCCACATTCTGGATACACCTACACCCGACATGCTGAAGCAGGGAATCACGCACGCTATAGGCAGCGATAAGTATCCGGCAGCGCAGGCAACCCTTATGGCCACGCTTGCCAAGGGAATACTTTCCTTCAACCTCGACTGGCAGTTTGTTATTGTCGGCGTCTTCATCGCTATAACGCTGGAGCTATGCGGCATAAAGGCGCTGGCCTTTGCCATCGGTCTGTATTTACCGCTCGCTACAACACTACCGATATTCGCCGGCGGTGCAGTGAAAGGCTATGTTGATTGGAGAGCAGAACGCAGGAACGAAAAGACCGCCGACGATGATCTTAGTCGCGGAAGCTTATTCGCTACCGGACTCATCGCAGGTGGTGCCATAACCGGAGTAGTCGTTGCCATACTTTCAGTAGGAGTACCCGATTTCATGACAAGTATGAACCTGGAGCACACCATAACGGGCGCCCTGGGCGAAGGTGTCTACTTCATCGTAGGCACGGGCTTCTTTGTGGCCATGGCACTGATGCTGTACAGACTCGCAGTAAAAACAGAGTGAGGAACAGTGTGAGAGTGATAATACCATCGCTCTCACACTGTTCCTCACTCTGTTTTTATTCCTCACTCTCACACTGTTCCTCACTCTGGATTCAGTTCCTCACACTGTTCACTCTATTCTGTGCATGACCTGCCTGCTGCGCCTGTTCACCACCAGAAGGTGCTGCTCAACTTTCGTGCTGGCGTAGAGCTCATACGACTCAGGGTCGATGTCCCAAAAGTAATCGGCGCCGGATTGCTCCGCAATTCCTACGGTACGCCTGAGCGCGAGCCATTCATCAATACTGATGGCGTGATAGCTGACATCAGCCGTATGGTCGCGCAACGGAAATGCAAGTTTGCTCAAGGCAGACAGCGTACTGTCGATATCGGCCATGTAGGCAAAGTAACTAACCTGGTTGCCTGAGATATACTGGAACGCACTTCCTTTGACTTGCTCAAGGTGCAGTTCCCTTACAAAGGTGGGCGAAATGGTATCGATAAGCCTTACCTCCCGGACCACAGCGCTCGATTCATCTATGACTCCTCCGGCGTGTATATGGGGAGGCTTAGAGCATCCGCAGTAAAGGCAGGCGATCCCAAAGATCAGCACGATCCATTGAAGTCGCCTCATGCCACGGCATGTTGATCAATGATGCTACGCAGACGATCCAGTGAACGCGTCTCATCTGCCTTCACCTTTCCATCTGCAAGGATGATATCGTTGAGGTCGGCGTGAACAGTCGACTCAAGGGCGCCTTCCTTTCCAAAATGCTCGATTGACTGTTTAAATAAATCGTTCAGCTTAGCCCTGTCGTACGTGTTATACTCACGAATAGTCGTATACAGTTTCTGCTCAATGTCAGTCGCCGCGGGGTACAGCTTTTTCATCTTTGCTTTGATGAGCGCCATCTCGTTGGGGTCGTATGAATTGTCGGCCTGAGAGATATGGACGTACAGGAAAACAATAAAATCCTGGAGGGTTTTGTGGATGACCATATACCTGGGTAAAGTTTTGATTTTAACAAAGATAGCAATCTCCCACAGTCGCAGCGCGGGGGAATCCGCAGAGGTAGACGAAACATCAAAATTTCGGTCCAATGAACAGATGTAGCCCGTTTGAATCAGCGCCTCTGGCGCAGGATCGCCCGTCTTCCGTATATTGTCCTGCCCTCAACGGGCTCACCAATCACACAATGACCATGCACGTCACAACCGGCACCACCAGGATATGGCTCTTCTGTGCGATGATGATTTTCGCCCTCTCGGCGGAGGCCCAATGGAAAGACAAGATCAGGGAGGTCGACTCAGTGCTGACCTATCTGCACGAACGTCAGCTGTTCAATGGAACGGTACTACTGGCGGAAAAAGGAAAGGTCATTTACACAAAAGCATTCGGAATAAACAGACCGGCCGGCAAGCCACTGACCACAACATCATCCTTCAACCTGGCGTCTGTGTCCAAGCAGTTCTATGCGATGATGGTGATGATGCTGAAGGAAGAAAAGAAGTTATCATTCGACGATGATGTTCAAAAGCACCTGCCCGGCTTCCCGTATACGGGAATCACCCTGCGCAACCTGATGAATCACACGTCCGGTCTTCCCGAGTATTTAACTATTGCCGATCGTCAGATGAACCTGATGGATACACTCACCAACGAGGAAATGCTTGCCATTCTTGCAAGTAGAAAGCCGGCGGTTGAATTCAAGACAGGTGAACGCTTTCAATACTGCAATACCAACTATACAACACTTGCATCCGTAATCGAGAAGGTCTCGGGCACAACGTGTGATAAGTTCTTTTCACAGCGTATCGCGAAGCCGCTGGGCATGAACAACAGCTTCATTTACGATCTTACCATGAAAACTTATCCGGCCTCCCGCGTGTGGGGATTCCGATTTAAAGGTGGAAAGCCGGTGCTGGATGACCTCGTTGCCTTCGATGGCATCGTCGGCGATGGCAATGTTTATTCGTCGGTGGAAGATCTGCTCAAATGGGACCTGGCACTCTATGGTTCAAAGCTCGTGAGCCAGTCAACTCTTGCCGAAGCGTTCAAACCAGCCACATTGAATGACGGCACTACTTCTGCTTACGGATTCGGATGGAACATCGACGAGGTTGAGAAATCCTTTTCGCACAGCGGTGGATACAAAGGCTTCCGGGCTCTAATAGAACGCAAGGTCGCATCAAGGCAGACTTTTATCATTCTCGACAACTCTTCGAACTTTCGGGCCATATCATTGCTTGATAGGCTATTGGACAGCAAACCGTACGGACTTCCTGTCACGCAGCTTATTAAGGATGTTGAAATCATGGATGGTACCGGTCTTGCGGCGTATAAGGGTGCCGTTAGAATTGTCGACGATCGCATTGGCGATATTGGCGATCTTCATCCTTTTAAACGAGAGTCCGTCGTAGATGGCAAGGGATATGTCCTTGCTCCGGGATTTATCGACAGCCATAGTCATCACGAACGCGACCTTTCGAAGAACCCCGAAGGGATCGCGGCCATCAGCCAGGGAATTACAACTATCGTCATCGGTCAGGACGGCGGATCGGATCCCATCGATTCGCTTAAAGCAAGGATCTCAAGGCGACCGGCAAGCGTCAACATAGCAACCTACACAGGTCATGCTTCTCTGCGTGAAATGGCGATGGACAATGTATATCGCAAGGCCGACACCACCGAGATAGGCAAAATGAAACGCCTGCTCGCTGACGAGATGAAGGAGGGCTCACTGGGACTGTCCACCGGCCTCGAGTACGAAGAGGGATTCTATGCGACGCGTGATGAGGTAATCGACCTGGCAAAGGTTGCAGCGGCTAATCATGGCCGGTACATCAGCCACATGCGAAGCGAGGACATAAATATTGAGCGGGCTGTTGAAGAAATTATCGACATCGGTAAGACGGCGAAGATCCCGGTTCAGATTTCGCACCTGAAGATCGCAATGCGCAGCAAGTGGGGCGACTCACGCGATATCATCGCCCGCCTCGAACGTGCCCGCGCAGAAGGCATCGACATCACCGCCGACGTGTATCCCTATAGTCTCTGGGTTTCAACTCCCCGGGTACTCTTTCCGAAAAAGGATTTCACCAATGAGGTCAGCGCCCGGTACGCAACGGACGAGCTATTCGATCCATCTCAATCTGTGATTCTTGCTTTTGATGGCAAGCCCGCCTATGTGGGCAAGACCTTCAAACAGATTGCCACGATGAACAACGAATCAGAGTCAGCAACGTTGATGCGCATCATCAGAGAAAGTGAGTCAGACGGAGCAACGATGGCCGGCGCGTCGATGTCGGAGGAAGACATCTCTAATTTCCTGAAGTGGGAGCACAGCAATGTGTGTTCGGATGGCTACGCAGGAGGGCACCCTCGCGGCTATGGCTCGTTCCCACGCGTGCTCGGCTACTACGGTCGCGAAAAGAAACTGTTTCCACTCGAAACAGCAATCTACAAGATGACAGGCCTCTCAGCTGAACATTTGGGCATCAGCGACCGCGGTGTGCTGGCGCAGTTCAACTATGCCGATATGGTGCTGTTCAACCCGGCAATCGTTAAGGACAACGCGACGATGAAAGATCCTTCCGCGCTGTCGACAGGCATCGAGATCGTGTGGGTCAATGGCAGGATTGTTTACATGAATCACCAGACAACTCATTCACTTCCCGGTATGTTTGTGGGAAATTCGCAGAACGAGTAGCGAACAAAAAACAAGTCTATTTCATGTCGGAGCCAAGCGACTTTATTAAGGAGAAAATAGCAATAATAACCACCAGTTTTGATTTTCTCGTTGCTGATTTTGGATTCGTTGAACCTGCCGTAAATTATGACAGGAATTGGGTCGAGGTAATTTATAAGAATTACCACGGACAGAGAAAAGTTGTTTTAATACATGATCTGAGAGAAAAGTACTTCTACTTTTATGTGACTAACCGGGTCGATGCAGACCATTCGAGAATGAGTAGAAATGTCAAAACCTTTCTTGAGGTATTTCAACATGCAGATCGTAGTATTAAGGAAGATGACTTGCAGCCGCATTCCGATGAGCCATCACAACCAAAACTTAAAGTGAATGCCAGATTGTTGGAACAACTTGGTAAAGATGTATTACGCGGAGATTGGTTTTAATGCAAAAACTGTAATTCAGCACAGCTTGTTAAGAGCTGTTAATAAACTGTATTGATATGATCATTCGTTCATTTGCCAGGTCGATGGCATCACTGGCCATAGTACTGACTTGCTGCGTTAATGCATGGTCACAGGAAAATGTGCATCCACAATCAACTGAATATGTTTGGCCGGAAGATCCGCTGGTGAAAGAGCGGCTCGAACAGTGGCGTGATCAGAAATTTGGAATGATCATACATTGGGGTGTTTATGCAGTTCCGGGAATGATCGAGTCCTGGGCATTAAGTGGCGAGCCGTGGGTGAAGCGCGACACGACAAAGTCTTACGAGGAATTCAAGAAGTGGTATTGGGACCTGAGCAAAGAGTTTAATCCTGTAAAATTCGATCCTGATCAATGGGCATCAGCAGCAAAGTCTGCGGGTATGCGTTACGTAGTGTTCACTACCAAGCACCACGATGGCTTCAATATGTTTGATACGAAGTATTCGGACTACAAGATTAGCAGTGGTCCTTTCCGCAGTCATCCCAAATCCAATGTTGCATTGCATGTGTTTGACTCCTTCCGCAAACAAAACTTCATGATCGGTGCTTATTTCTCCAAACCAGACTGGCATTCTGAATACTTCTGGTGGCCGTACTATGCTACATCCGATCGAAACGTGAACTACGACATCCGTAAGTATCCATGGCGATGGAATCAATTCAGACAGTATACATTCAATCAGATCCACGAACTGATGACGGAATACGGGAAGATGGACATCCTGTGGCTCGACGGAGGATGGGTTCGTCCCCTCGAAACGGTGACAGAAGAAGTACGCAGCTGGGGCGCGGCCATTCCACCGTTTAGCCAGTCCGTTGACATGGACGCGATCGCCGCCGACGCCCGCAAGGCACAGCCCGGAATTCTCGTAGTGGACCGCACCGTCCACGGCCCATACGAAAACTATCAGACGCCTGAGCAACGCATTCCCGATTATCAGTTGCAGGCACCGTGGGAGAGTTGCATCACGCTGGGAGATACGTGGGGCTATGCACCCAACGATAAGTTCAAATCGCCGACTACTGTAATACACATGCTCGTGGAAGTAGTTGCAAAGGGCGGCAGTATGCTGCTGGGCGTTGGACCTTCTCCCGAAGGGTTGTTAACTGAAGATCAGACTTCCAGGCTGAATGCCATCGGGCAATGGCTTTCTGTTAATGGCAAATGTATTTATAACACGAGGCCTGTCGTGCATTATGTTTCCGGCAATACCTGGTTCACGGGAAATAAAGACGGAACGATAAACGCAATTGTACTGATGGACGAAAGTGAAAAGGTTACTGACGGAAACAAAGTGCCGGTCGGAAATAAAAGGAGTACGGCTACGGTGGAGTGGAAGGGAAACATTCCGAGGGGAAAGATGACGATGCTATCAACAGGAAGGTCCGTGCGCTACAAGATCACTGGCGATACCGTAACAGTTACCTTGCCGTCTAATGGACTCGATACTTCAGCCGCGCTTGCATTTCAGTATGCACTTTCCAATTGAGTGTTCTCTATCTGAATGATTGATTCAGGAATCCGACTAACATAGCGAAACTTCCGGAGCAGCCGAACCGACACTTTACCAGCAACCCTGGATTTTCTTCCCTCGGCGACCCTACATATGACCGACA
Source organism: Chryseolinea sp. T2 (assembly GCF_037203685.1). Lineage (NCBI taxonomy): Bacteria > Pseudomonadati > Bacteroidota > Cytophagia > Cytophagales > Fulvivirgaceae > Chryseolinea > Chryseolinea sp. T2. Next base: position 498,428 of record NZ_JBBCAU010000005.1, on the reverse strand, counting down.
ACACACATCAAACGAAATTAAAATGTGGGAAAGCAAAGCAGCAGTCTCCCCTGCCTGTGGCGCTCCGCGCTGTCTCGGAATTAAAGAGCCTACGAAGCACAAACCGTCCAAAACAATCGCTGACAAAAGCACCGAACGTTCAAATCAACGAACCTCCCGAAAACTCTAAAACTCCCGACCCTGCATTTTCTTCCCTCGGCGACCCTGCATATGACCGACAACACACATCAACGAATTTAAAATGTGGGAAAGCAAAGCAGCAGTCTCCCCTGTCTCGGAATTAAACAGCCTACGAAGCACAAACCGTCCAAAACAATCCCTGACAAAAGTACCGAACGTTCAAATCAACGAACTCCCGAAAACTCTAAAACTCCCGACCCTGCATTTTCTTCCCTCGGCGACCCTGCATATGACCGACTACACACATCAACGAATTTAAAATGTGGGAAAGCAAAGCAGCAGTCTCCCCTGTCTCGGAATTAAACAGCCTACGAAGCACAAACCGTCCAAAACAATCCCTGACAAAAGTACCGAACGTTCAAATCAACGAACTCCCGAAAACTCTAAAGCTCCCCAAACTCCCGACCCTGCATTTTCTTCCCTCGGCGACCCTACCACTTTCGACTACTACTACTCCGCTGCACTTTCAATTCAGCCACAGACCTTCATAGAGTAATCTCTGACTGGAGTAATCTCTAAATAGAGTAACCTCAATCAGAAGCAATCTCTGCGACTAATATCCGAGGCTGCACCTTAGATTCCAATTCACATCCGGCTCGTCGCCGCATTTCAAAATCACCAAATCATCCAATCACGAGATCACTATATGGATCTGTACAGGTCTCCGCGCAGGTATTTCATTCCGGAATCAACGATGATCGTGACGACCTTCTTGCCAGGTCCCAGCACGCGTGCGCGTTGTAGTGCAGCCCATACGTTGGCACCTGAAGTTGTGCCGCCCCAGATGCCTTCGATCCGCGCAAGCTTTCGCGCTGTGTCGTATGCGTCTTCATCGGTTACCGCGATTACCTGATCGATGAGATCTCTCCGCAGGGTAGGGGGGAGAATTCCAGTCCCGATCCCTTCGAGTTTATGCGCGCCGGTGGTGTCGCCTCCGGAAATCGCGCGAACCTTATCCGGCTCGACAGCAATACACCTGATATTGGGCAGCTTCTCTTTAAGGACTTCTGCAGTTCCGGAAAAGGAACCACCGGTCCCCACGCCGGTGATGAACTCGTCGATGTTATTGTTCGTCTGATTTAATATCTCAAACGCCATCTGATGGTAGGCGGTTTTGTTGTCGACATTGTTGAACTGGTCTGTCCAGAAGGTGTTAGGTTGCTGGCGCAGCTCCTGAATACGTGCGTTCATTCGTTGAAACAGGCCAACGTTGATCTTTCCTCCTTCACTTGGAATCACTTCGACCTGTGCGCCGAATACACGCATCGTCTGCAATTTCTCCTCTGAAAAGGCATCCGAGCTGACGAGGTGCGCCTTGTATCCTTTGATCGCGCACACCATGGCTAAGGAACTTCCCGTACTTCCTCCGGTAAACTCGATCACCGTGCCGCCCGGCTTCAACGCGCCGCGTCGCTCAGCTCCTTCGATCATAGAAAGCGCCATCCTATCCTTCATACTCATCGTTGGATTCGTCGCCTCGTATTTCACATAAACATCGGCACTGTCGGGCGTAATGATTCGCTCGAGTTTAAGAAGAGGGGAGTTTCCGATAGAGTTCATCTGTTTCTAATTAAGACGTGCCGAAAATTAAGAATTAAGAATTAAGAATTATGAATTCGCTAACACGACCTTCGGTCGTGCCGTGCAATCAGCCGTAGGCTGGCGGCTAATTCTTAATTCTTAATTAATTTCTCCCTTGTTGTCTTCACAATACTGCTAAGAATTCTCCGTAGCTCGCCCGCACGATCATGTAGTTTCTTAAAGGTTTGGTATGAGAGGTAGTCAGTGGCGTTTAAGAGCTGAAGCCAGAACATCGTTTCGCTGCATTCTCTCAAAGCAACCCCCAATCGATAAGCAAAGTCACGCTTACTGTCTGCAAACAATGCTTCGTTCACGTTCGCGCCAATAGATGTGCCCGCCCGAAGTAGTTGTCTGCTTAAGGTAAATTCCTTTTGATTCATTAATTCACGACAAACCTTGGTTATCTCGACGGCAAACTCAAAAGACTTGATCTTGATGACGTTCTCCTTCATTGTGAAATAATTTCCAAAGCAAATTAATGAGAACACCGGATCACCGGAATTAACAAGACGTTCAAAGAACCTGACAAAATTAAGAGTTAAGAATTAGGGTCCACGACCTTGGTCGTGCCATGCAATCAGCCGCAGGCTGGCGGCTAATTCTTAACTCTTAATTCTTAATTCTTAATTTCTCTGGCCCCGGCACAAAACGAGAAAGGCCCCACTTCCGTAGAGCCCTTCAAGTATTGGATAGATAATGATTCTTACATCATGCCGCCCATTCCGCCGCCGCCGTGTGGCATAGCAGGTGCAGGGTTTTCTTCAGGGATCTCAGATACAACTGCCTCAGTAGTGAGGAGCAGACCTGCGATTGAAGCTGCGTTCTCAAGCGCAAGGCGTGTCACCTTTGTAGGGTCGATGATACCTGCGTCGAAGAAGTTTTCGAATTTGTTGTCGCGTGCGTTGTAGCCGTAGTCTTTCTTGGCATCGCGAACTTTGTTCACGATCACAGAACCTTCCTGACCAGCGTTTTCAGCGATCGTGCGGAGAGGTGCTTCGAGAGCAAGGCGAACGATGTTTACACCAGTAGCCTGATCTTCGTTGTTCAAGCCGAGGTCAGCAGTATTCTTCAAAGATTCTACTGCGCGGATGTAAGCTACACCACCACCTGGGACGATACCTTCCTGAACAGCAGCGCGTGTTGCGTGCAACGCATCGTCTACGCGGTCTTTCTTCTCTTTCATTTCTACTTCAGTAGCAGCACCTACGTAAAGGATTGCTACACCGCCAGAAAGCTTCGCGAGACGCTCCTGAAGTTTTTCTTTATCGTAGTCAGAAGTAGTGGTTTCGATTTGCGCTTTGATCTGGGCAACACGACCCTGGATTTCTGCCTTCTTGCCGGCACCGTTGACAATCGTTGTGTTGTCTTTGTCGATGTTTACTTTTTCAGCACGACCGAGCATGTCCAAAGTAGCATTCTCCAGTTTGAAGCCTTGCTCTTCTGCGATCACTTTACCTCCTGTGAGGATAGCGATATCTTCGAGCATAGCCTTTCTGCGGTCGCCAAAGCCAGGAGCCTTAACAGCAGCAACGCGGAGTGCGCCACGGATCTTGTTTACCACGAGGGTAGCAAGAGCTTCGCCTTCAACTTCCTCAGCGATGATCACGAGAGGCTTGCCAGTCTGAGCTGTTTGCTCGAGAACAGGAAGGAGTTCCTTCATGCTGCTGATCTTCTTGTCGTAGATAAGGATGTAAGCCTGATCGAGGTCAGCCTCCATCTTCTCAGTGTTGGTTACGAAGTAAGGAGAGAGGTAACCGCGATCGAACTGCATACCTTCTACAGTCTTCACTTCAGTCTCTGTTCCTTTAGCTTCTTCAACAGTGATAACACCGTCTTTTCCAACTTTATCCATAGCGTCAGCGATCATCTTACCGATGGTCTCGTCGCTGTTGGAAGAGATTGTAGCTACCTGAGCGATTTCGCTCGAATCTTTGATTTTCTTTGATTGCTTTTTGAGGTGCTCAACAACAGCATCAACAGCTTTGTCGATACCGCGCTTGAGATCCATAGGGTTAGCACCTGCAGCTACGTTCTTAATGCCGTGAGCGTAGATAGCCTGTGCAAGAACAGTAGCAGTAGTAGTACCGTCACCGGCAGCGTCAGCAGTCTTGGAAGCAACTTCCTTAACGAGCTGTGCGCCCATATTTTCAATTGCGTCCTTCAGTTCGATTTCCTTGGCAACGGAAACACCGTCTTTAGTTACGGTAGGAGCACCAAATTTCTTGTCGAGGATAACGTTACGGCCCTTAGGTCCAAGAGTGACCTTCACCGCGTCAGCCAGCTTATCAACACCCTTTTTTATCTTATCGCGCGCAGCGGTCTCAAAGGTTATTTCTTTAGCCATGTTATTTTATTTATTAAGGTTAGACAATTAGATGATTCCGAAGATGTCAGAGTTCCGCATGATGAGATACTCCTTGCCGTCGATATTGATCTCGGTTCCGGAATACTTGCCGTAAAGAACATTGTCACCAACTTTAACAGTGACTGGCTTATCCTTCAAGCCTTCGCCTACAGCTATGATTTTACCTTTTTGTGGTTTTTCTTTTGCTGTGTCAGGGATGATGATGCCTGATGCAGTCTTGGTTTCAGCTTCAGCGGGTTCAACGAGCACCCGGTCCTCATTTGGTTTGAAGTTGATCTTCGCCATTTGTATTACGTGTTTTTAAGGTTTACAAAAAATGATGACAACCGCCTATCAGCTATTGTGCCAGCGCGATTGGAAGCGCGAATAACTGACAAATTCTTCGAAATCTGACAGAAACTGACACTTAATTATTTGAACCTGACACCGATTGAATCGGACGATGCGCCAGGATGGCAGTTCCTTTCCAAATCACCACATCCGCAACTTTACCCCGCAACGGCGTACTTGCTGAACCGCCGCCCAGCCAGAGACTTACCAGAGACTTACCAGAGGTAAGACTTTTCCCTGCCTGCAACGCTCTTTTGACGCTCTTTCAACGCTCTCTCACCGCTCTTTTACCGCACTCGCAACGCTCTCCTCCCATACTTTCCCAGTCCCTCACCGCACTTTTCCCGCAGTCGCATCGCACTTTCCCAGCCTCCCAGCCTGCATTCCCTTCACTCTCACACTGTTCCTCACCCTGTTCCTCACGCTGGGTTCTCCTTGTTCTCCAATGAAGGAATTGTTAAATTGTACATAACTATTTTTTGCTTCTTCCATGGAAAAGTTGTCGCAGGACTGGCTCACTCAGGGCCTCATTGATTTCGAGTATAAGAAGTATGTATTGATGGCTTACCTGCAGACGGTTCGCAAATCGTTCGGCAGGGTGGAGCTCTATCCGTTTCTCGCAGACCTGGTTTTCCATTACCGGAATCTGCAGGCGCTGCGCGACAACAAGGCGCTGCTCCGGGAATCGTTCCCCAAAGAACTGTCCCTGGAAGAGATCAAGACGCTGGAGCTTCGGTATCGGGAAATGATCAACGACGACACGGTAATGTCAGAACTGGAATCTATCATCAGCTTTGCGCTCCCTCAGATCAAAGACTCTCTTCAGGAGGGTTCTGTGATCTATGAATACGTCGAGTCGCAATGTCAGATCTCACCGGTAGGGGTGACGCCGTTATATGCCAAGGAGGGATACCTGTTCGTTACCGAACCGCCGGAAAAGGAGACGACGATCTACCGGTATCAGATGAGCATCTATGAGGGCAGCCAGGAGCAGCTGAGGAGCCTTAATACGAAGTTTATTGAACGGGTTGAGAAGAACCCGGCCAATACGTATGAACGCCTTAAACTCGATCTGGTGAAGAAATTTAAGGACCTGCCAAATCCGGCAGCTTACCTGATCCTGGCCCGAATGAAATTCCCTTTCACAGAAACTCTCATGCCAGTAGCAAAGAGACTATTTGTAAAACACATTTCCCAAACACCCTAAATAGTTCAGAGTGAGGAACAGTGTGAGAGCGGAGGTCGTTCGGTTCCTCACTCTCACACTGTTCCTCACTCTGTTTCTCTCATCGGCCTTGGATCGGACTGTCATCGGCCTTCCATCGGACTTTCATCGGAGTCGCATCGGACTTTCATCGGAGTCGAATCGGACTTTGATCGGACTCGTCCAGACTTCATCGGACTTTTTACTATTCCTTACCTGGCTAACAACCCAAAACGCCTCCTCACTCTAAACCCCTTCCTCGCTCTCACACTGTTCCTCACTCTCACACTGTTCCTCACTCTGGTTCTATTTCCCCGACAGCTCATCAAGGCGCTGCCTTTCCCGCTCACTCAGGCTGCTCATTCCGCGCCGGTTGATCTTGTCCAGCAGGCCGTCAAGTTCCTTCTGCCGTTGTGCCCGTGCTGCGTTATAGCGCTCGTCTTTGGTCTCGTAAGTGTTGGTGGTAAAGTAGTTCCTGTAGAGAAAATAGCCTGCTGCGGCGAGGATGAAGAAACCGAAAATGCCCATAAAAGAAAAACGTGCTTACCTCGTGAAGATAAGCACGTTTACGTGTTTTTTTAATCAGATTATTTTGGAGTGGAATCTGCAGCAGGCGTTTCATCAGTTGCGCCGGGAAGATTCAGATTAGGCTGCTGTACAGGTGCCTGTTCGCCCGCGCGCTCAAGCGCATCGTTCGTTGGGCCAGTCACGTTGTTGTCAACAAAGTTTGTCGAAAGGATCAACACGACGATCGCCACGATAAAGCCCCAGGTAAGCTTCTCCAGCAAATCTCCGGTCTTTTTAACACCGATGATATTAGAGGCAGATGAACCACCAAACTGGCTGGTCAACCCGCCGCCCTTAGAATTCTGGGCAAGAATTACCAACACAAGGAGAACTGCGAATAGAATAATTAGTGAAATGATCAGCGTGTACATACCCCGGCTACTTTTTCAGGTCTTCAATTTGAGCCGCAAAGTAAGCCTTTTTTTGTGGAAACTTCCAAATCAGCTTTTTCAACACTTCAACGGCCTTGTCTTTCTTTCCCTGCTTAATCAATATATCGACAAGAGTTTCAGACACGATCTTGTCGCTGAACTCCCCGGTTTTGATGGTAGACAGATCTTCCGGCGCCGGGACTGACTTGTCCTTGCCTGCCAGATTGGGCTGTGTATTGATGAAATCGTCGATCATCTGAAGCTGGTCTTTCTGCTTTTGGCTTTCCGGTTCCAGCTCCTGTTTGTTATTCTTGATTTCCTCGAGGATGTTCTTGGTACTTCCCACAGCATAATCCAGTTCACCGACCTGGCCATTCAATTCCGGATCCAGCGAGCTCACAAGCTCAGCAATGCGCTTTTGGCGGGCCTGCTGCAATTTGCTTGTTTCATCTGCAGGCGTGGCGCCAACGGTTCTCGCTGCATCGCGAAGAAGGATGCTGGCCTTATTCGCCTCAAACAGCGCTTCGAAGTTATGCTTTAACTGATTTAGCCTTTCCAGGTCACTGAGAACCTGATCGGCGACGTTCGTTTCCGCTACTTCAGGGACCACAGCAACCTCCCTGGTCGTTGCCGCTGCCGACTGCGGAATAGATATTTGGGCAGCCTCGGAGACTACTTCCGGTACTGAATCGGATGCTGACGATCCATCAGGGGTCGCAGATGATTTATCATTCCTTAATTCTACAACCCCTCTGTCCTCGTTGGCTTCAGGTGCCGTCGCCTGTGCAGCCTGCACGTCGGCAGCCGCAGCAGCCTCTGCCTGAAGCGCTTGTGCCTTTTGCTGAAAGTTGAGCGTTCCGGCATCGGTATGCCTCGCCCTGGTAAGGTCCGGCAAAGTTGCTGTCGGCTCAGCAGCCGGCTCCGCAATCTCGGCCGGAAGGTCCATATCAGCCTCGGTTATACCGCTTCTGGAATCAATAAGATGCTCAGAATCAATTGTATTAGCAGGAGTAATATTAAGAAAGGGTGGAGTACTTTTCCCAACTGGCAAATAGTCGTCGGCCATAGCCTGTTTGAGCACTGCACGATCCGCGGCATAGACTGCAGCAAGCTGCAACGCCTCCTTCTGTTCATAGAAGCGATGATCTTTTGTGGTGCGTGCAGAAAGCGCATGGAACACCTGGCAGTAAGGAAAATATTCTTTCAAGGCCATCACGTTAAGCGCTTCATTTTCAGAGCTCTTAGAAAATCGGCCAAGAAGTTCGGCGAATTGTTGCTTTTCCACCAGGGTTCGAAAAAGGATGAATAGTAAAATTAGGAAATTTTACCAATTGGCCACAGAGGCGTTGAAGATGTCGTTGACGATCCGTTCGAAAATCTGACGTGTGTATTGTTCCTCAACATCAGTGATATTTTGCGTGTTGGGGAAGTCCTTGTAGAAGGAAAATGTCTTGTCCGAAAAGCTCATGCTTTCATCGAGTGTATTCACGTAACTGGCTTTAACTGTAATGGTTAAGCGCGTGGATGACGCAAGGTTGGCCTGGTTTGGGTTGCTGGTGGCAACGGGAGCGATCGGCGTAATCTGATAATTGGAGATCTCCCCTTCAAGCAACAATTCTCCGTTTTCTGCAACCACTGATACGTTGGAGTTCTGAATGACGTAGTTCTTCAACTGATTGGTGAAGGTTTGACCGATATTAGCCTGGCCCAGATCGGTATTGTTGTAGAACTCGGAGATGGTAATTGTGGAAGCCGTCGTCGTCTGGCCAGACATCCCGTACTTGATACCGACGCCACATCCACCACAGAACAGTGAAAGCAGCAGGACTATGGAGAAAGACCAGACACCTGGTGCTGTCAGGCGGCTTAATCTCTTGATCGCTGTCCGGGGCATTTGGTTCATCAAGGGCAAAGTTATTAAAACGACAGTGACAATTAAGAATTAAGAATTAAGAGTTAAGAATTAGCCGCCAGCCTGCGGCTGATTGCACGCCACGACCGCAGGTCGTGACTGCTAATTCTTAACTCTTAATTCTTAATTCTTAATTTTTTAGTCCTCCAGATCATACTGCTTTATCTTCCGATAAAGCGTGCGCTCCGAAATACCCAAATCCCGTGCCGCATATTTGCGCTTGTTGCTGTTCTTCCGTAAGGCGCGAATGATGAGTTCTTTCTCTTTTTTCTCTATCGAAAGTGAATCGTCCTCAGCCTCGTGCGAGATATCATGTACCTCTTCGGCATGCTCATGGTGCCGCGCATCATTCGGCGAAAGGTTCAGCACCACCGGCGACTGTTCCTCCTCGTTCACATCGTCCACCCCTTCAAACAATGATGCGTGGTCTTTAACAAGTTGTGAAGCCTTGCCTGGATTACCATAAGAATCCAATACAAGCTTCTTCAATTCGTTAAAGTCTTTCTTCATGTCAAAGAGGACCTTATACAGAATGTCCCTCTCCGAAAGCCCATCGCCATCGCCGGCAGCCGACTTATACAAAGCAGGAAGCGTATTCTCTTTTGGCAGGTATTGCCGAAGGCGCTCCACCGAGATCTCTTTGTTATCATTGGATAGCACAGAGATCTGCTCCACGAGGTTCTTCAACTGGCGGATGTTGCCGGGGAACCTGTATTGAAGCAATACCTCTTTTGCGTCATCAGTCAGCCCGATCGGTTTCACCTTGTACTTCTCTGCAAAGTCAGATGCGAATTTCCTGAACAGCAATTCAATGTCCTTTCCCCGTTCACGCAGCGGCGGAACGTATATGGGTACCGTGCTGAGTCGATAGTAAAGGTCTTCTCTGAATTTGCCTTCCTCAACGTTGCGCATAAGGTTCACGTTGGTGGCAGCAACTACGCGCACATCAGTCTTTTGAACCTTTGAAGAACCCACCTTGATGAACTCTCCGTTTTCCAGCACGCGCAACAAACGAGCTTGCGTGCCGAGCGGCATTTCGCCGATCTCGTCGAGGAAGATCGTACCGCCGTTGGTCACTTCGAAGTAACCTTTGCGAGCCTCGTGGGCTCCTGTGAATGAGCCCTTTTCATGTCCGAACAGTTCCGAATCAATGGTACCTTCAGGTATGGAACCACAGTTGATAGCAATGAATTGTCCGTGCTTTCTGGAGCTTAAGTGATGAATGATTTTTGAAAAGGATTCTTTACCGCTCCCGCTTTCGCCGGTAATAAGCACCGACATGTCGGTGGGGGCCACCTGCATCGCTACGCTTACTGCATTGTTCAGCAGGGTAGAGTTTCCGATAATCCCAAAACGTTGTTTTACTGTTTGTATATCTGAGTCTGTGATCGCCATGTTGTTTTCCTTTCTACGTTGCCGTAGATAAAGTGAGTTAACTAAATCATTGCAGAGCTACACGGCACGACCTATCAGCGTTCCGCCTGTGCATTCCTCTACCAGTACATTAACATATTGTCCCTTGTTAAAATTCGATTTCGGAAACACAACTACTTTGTTGGCACTGGTTCGCCCCTGGTAGTGATTGTCCGAACGCTTGGAAAAACCCTCGATAAGTACCCTGTGTATTTTGCCGACATCGCGCTGGTTCCGCTCGAGCGAGTGAAGGCGCTGTCGTTCTATGACCTCTTCAAGTCGTCTCTTTTTCACATCTTCAGCGATGTCGTCCTTAAACCGCTTTTCAGCGAGCGTGCCGGGGCGTTCCGAATAACAGAACATGTAGGCGAAATCGAATTTCACCTTGTCCATCATCAGCAACGTGTCCTGATGTTCAGCTTCAGTTTCCGAACAAAAACCAGTGATCATATCTGAAGAGATACCACAATCATCACCAAGTATCTCTTTGATTCTCAGAACCTTGTTGTGATACCATTCGTGCGAATAGCCCCGGTTCATCAGTTCGAGAATACGTGTATTGCCGCTCTGAAGTGGCAGATGGATATACTTGCAGATATTCTCGTATCGCGCCATCACGTGCAATACCTCGTCTGTGATGTCCTTGGGATGCGAAGTGGAAAATCTGATCCTTAGTTCAGGGCTTACCTGAGCTACGGCTTCAAGCAGATGAGCAAAGGTTACTACCTCTGTGATTCCCTGTTTTTCAAGCCATGCCTTGTTGTTTTCCTGAGCGCTCCACTTATACGAATCAACATTCTGGCCCAGCAGCGTCACTTCCCGAAAACCTCTCATAAAAAGATCGCGGGCTTCTGCCACGATCGATTCGGGATCTCTGCTGCGCTCCCGACCCCTCGTAAAAGGCACCACGCAAAACGTGCACATGTTGTCGCATCCCCTCATGATTGAGACGAATGCAGTTACCCCATTGGAGTTGAGCCTTACCGGACTGATGTCTGCATAAGTCTCCTCGCGCGACAGAAATGTGTTCACTGCCTTTTGCCCATCGTCAACCCGTTCGATCATCTTCGGCAAATCGCGATAGGAATCCGGCCCGGCCACGAGGTCTACGATCTGCTCCTCATCAAGAAGCTTTGCTTTAACACGTTCGGCCATGCATCCCAGAACGCCAATCAGTAATCCGGGTCGGCCCCGTTTCAATCCATTGAGATGCACTAGCCGGTTCCGGACCGTTGTCTCCGCCTTCTCACGAATGGAACACGTGTTCAGAAAAATGAGATCCGCCTGTTGTATATCGGATGTTGTGTCAAAGCCGTTCTCGCCGAGGATCGATGCAACAATCTCACTGTCAGAGAAATTCATCTGGCATCCGTAACTTTCGATATAGAGCTTCCGGCTGTTTCCCAGATGCTTGTCTTCCGAAACCTTTACCGTCTCACAGCTTTCGCTTTCCGCCCCGCCCAATATTCCTATGTCACTGATCAATTGCTGCATTCCAGAGATATTTTTGAATTGGCAAAAATAATAGATTTCTCCTTTGTCGTGACATCTTGTCATGTAGATTTACAATCCGATAATCTTGGAAAAACAACAGGCATGGCATTAATCAGGACGGTGCGCGGCTTCACACCGCAGTTTGGCAAAGAGTGCTTCCTTGCGGATAACGCTACGGTAGTGGGAGAGGTCATCATGGGAGATTATTGTACGGTATGGTTCAACGCGGTAGTGCGTGGTGATGTTCACACCATTACCATTGGAAACAATACCAACATTCAGGATGGCGCTGTCATCCATTGCACGTATCAGCGGGCAAAGACAACAATAGGAAGTAACGTGTCGGTTGCTCATAACGCCATCGTACATGGTTGTACTATTCATGATGATGTGTTAATAGGAATGGGCGCCATCGTAATGGACGATGCTGTCATTGAATCTAATTCCGTTATTGCAGCCGGCGCGGTGGTGCTCGCAGGAACCCGGGTTCCGGCGGGTAGCGTCTACGGTGGCACTCCTGCGAAGTTCCTCACGAATACAAGCGATGAACTGAAGCAAGTGATTCAGCGTACAGCAAAGAATTACCCGATGTACGCTACCTGGTACAAATCCATTTAATGATTTGTTGATAGGTTGATATGGTGATCTGTCGGTCCGCCGAAGGCGGAAGTCGTTGTTGATTTTTTTCTTAATAAAGTCATCAGTATTTAAGATGATTTGTTGTTTAGCTATTGTGTTTTCTCGTCTTGCACGTTTTTTTTGTGAGCATCTTTAATTAACTTAATTACATGGACGCGTTGAAGAACAAAGGATTTGATCAGGATACGATTGCTTCTTATCGAAAACGCATTTTGTCTGCAGGACGTAATTACGTGCTGGACAGCGAAGATGAGCAGTCGGAAGAATATGCCCACTTCTATTTCATCGGGCTATACGAAGGCCGCGAGGTGATCTATGACGCGGTGATCTATACCTTGCGCCTCCATCATGAAAGTGAACTTTTTGAAGTAGCGGAACACAGGGCCGCGCAGCACTTCCCTGAGTATAAGAAGATCTCCTACGATGAAGATGATGATGGCAATCTTCAATCTCTCGACGCACTCGAGGAAGAGATTGGTTTGTTCATGGCCGAGGTGATCATGGAACTGGAAGAGGAAGAGTCGGTCAAAGTTCGTGAGCATGTCGATCAGGATGTTCATGTTGAGTTCGGCATAAGCCTCGATGTCGGATTACACGTTGAGCAGGTGACGCCCGAAATCATATCCAGGTTCGTGCGTGATTTCAACGACGACAATCTGAAGCTGGACGAAAATCTTTATTCGTTCCAAACCCAGGACCAGGAAGCTGAATAGGCGTGGGGCAACTGAGGTTGACAGGGGAATTGGCAACTCTCAAGATTCTTATCATATTTGCCCCCTCAAAACATCTCAGCTAAATGAAGAATTTGTCCCTGATCCTGAATGCAGTCCTGTTGGTGGCTGTTCTAGTCCTGTTTTATCTGCATTTTTCATCTGGAAAACCCGCATCTGCCGCATCTTCGGAGCCTGCCAGCCTTGGAGACGCTAAAATTGCGTATATCCGTTCAGATAGTGTTCTGAAAAACTATGATTACCTCAAGGTACAGCGCGAAGCCTTGGAGGCGAAAACCAAGAAAATGGACCAGGACTACCGCAATCGCGCAATGGGCCTTCAGAATGAAATCGCGGCATACCAGCGCAACGTGTCAAGCATGACACTTGGCCAGGTACGCGCAACTGAAGAAGACCTGGGCAAAAAGCAGCAAAATCTCCAGATGTATCAGCAGACTCTGAGCCAGCAACTCATGGAAGAGGAATCTAAACTGAACAAGGAGCTTTATGACCGTATCACTGTTTACCTCAAGAAGTATGGTGTTGAAAAAGGACTTCAGGTTGTTCTGAAACTTGACCCTACCAGCGACGTACTGTTTGCAGTTGATGGTCTGGATATTTCGAAGGAAGTCACCGAAGGCCTGAACACGGAGTTCAAGGCTGAAAAAGGTGGCCCTGCAACCAGCAAGGACACGACATCTGCGAAAAAATAGGTGAGTGTACACCCGCACAGTTAAACCACGCCATGCGTGGTTTTTTTGTTGCTACCTTTGGTAGACATGGCGAACCGTTTCATTGAAGCCCTGAGGATTAAGAGCCAGGAGCAGAAGCAGATAGTGCTGATGCTCTGTACGGGTTTCTTCATGGGGATTTTTATAGCAACCTACCAGGTAACAGCCGATTCCCTCTTCCTGAACCAGCTCGGCGATTACCTCGACGAAGCCTTTGTCATAGCAGGTATTCTCGGTATTGTCACTACCGCACTGTTTTCTACCGCCCAGAATTTCATAAAGTACACCACCCTGGCAATCGGCAGCGTGGTGGCGATCTTCTGCTTCACGCTGAGCATGTATTGGCTCATGCATTTTGGCAACCGCGACTACGGGGATTACTATGTCTTTGCGATCTATTGCATGACTGGTCCCATGACTGCCGTCCTACTTCTGAGCTTCTGGGGAATATTTGGTCGTCTTTTCAATTTCCGACAGTCAAAGCGCATCATCGGATGGATCGACACAGGGCAGCTCATCGCCGCCATCCTTGCGACCATTGTTGTAATTCCTATCTCGAACCAATACGTCAAGGACACGTCCAACTACCTTTTCGTTTGCGCCTTGAGTATGGCGATCGTGATGGGATTGATGTTCGTAATATCAAGCCGCTTTCACATCTCCAAGAACGACCCGCGCGATGTTAGCGTAACCGTTCGGCGCGAGTCAAGACTGACGAGGATCTTCGGGGACAATTTCATTGTACTGCTCTCAGTGTTCCTACTGGTGTCTATGGTCATGTTCGTGTTAAGTCAGTTTTCGTTTCAGAAGCTACTCACGGAAATGTATCCCGATGTACGTGACCTGACAAACTTCAACTCGTTCTTCGTTGGCTTCGTGTATGTGGTCAGCCTTGTGATGCAGACTTTTGTGAACCAGCGCATCATCAATAACTATGGGTTACGTATCTCATTGTTCATACTTCCGATAGTGATGATCATATTCTCTGTTGGCGCAATAGCCATGGGAATGGTCTTCGGCTTTGAAAAAAGTATTTCGCCAGCTGGTTTTGTGTACTTCTTCCTTTTCGTTGCAGTAACAAGGTTGTTCAACTGGACCCTGCGCGAATCGCTGGAGAATCCGGTTTTCAAATTATTCTTTATACCACTCGATAGCCGGTTGAGATTCAGCATCCAGTCTAAAGTGGAAGGGTTGGTGAACGAAAGCGCCCGCTTCGTCGGCGGCCTGATCATCTTTGGTCTGGCCATGTTTCCCTTCTTTAACATCTTATACGTCCTCACCGCCATCATTTTGCTGTCCGGAGGATATTTCCTGATTGTCTCCAGGATATATACCGGTTACAGGAACAAGATTCATCAGCGGTTGGAAGATGTGAACAAAGAATCTGGTGAACGTAAGCTCGATCGTCTGGAAACCGGTTTCGTGCAGGTGACCCAACAGTTGGAGAACAATCTGTCGGTACCCGACGGTGGGAAGGCCGTCTTCAGTTATAAGTTACTGGAGAAGATCAATGCTGCGCAGATTCCTCATTGGGCAAACAGCCTCATGAAGAATAGCGATGAGTCAACACGTTCATATGCCCAGGCTCGAATGAATGAGTTGAAGGGACTGTCCGTATCGGATCAGTACGTCATTCGCATGGATGAATCGAAGGTGCCAGGAAGCGGATCCAAGAGCATATTGAGTAAAAATGAACTTAAGTTCATCATTGAAAACGATGGTGATATTACGAAGGCGCGTATCCAAAAGCTCACGCGCTCTCCAAATTCACATGATCGTCACTATGCTGCCGAGCTATTATTGCACACTTCCCGTGACGAGTGCACATCGTTCCTGATGGAATTGCTGAACGACAACGATCCGGCTGTACGCATCAGTGCGATCAAGACTTCCATTAAGAAAAACAACCCTGAGATCATCAATGCGGTAATCGACAACCTGGGAAGTCCCGTGTTCGGAAACCAGGCGATGAATGCTTTGTTGCTCATTGGTCAGGATACACTTAATGCACTCGATGGAGCTTTTTATCGTACGGGCCAGGGCTCTCAGGTCATGCTGAGAATCATCCAGGTGATTGGTCGTATCGGCGGCCAGCGCGCACGCGAAGTGTTATGGGGTAAGATCGACTTCCCCAACAAAATCATCGTGTCGCAGATTCTGTTGTCGCTTGGTGAATGCGGATTCAAGGCGGGAATATCCCAAATCACGCGCATCAAGTACGCCATTGAATCAGATATTGCAGACATCAGCTGGAACCTCAGCGCGATGGAGGAAGTTGGAGAGGGCGGCATCAGCAACCTCATCAGAACTGCACTTCAGGAAGAGATACAGCACGACATCGAGCACATATACATGCTGCTCACCATGCTCTACGACACGAGATCGATCCAGCTGGTAAAGGAGAACATTGAAAGCGGCACGGCCGAAGGCGTAACCTATGCCATCGAATTGCTTGACGTCTTCCTTTCCGAACAATTGAAGCAACGCGTTATTCCTATCCTCGATGACATTGCCAACTCCGAGCGCATCTATCAGCTCAACGAGTTTTATCCCCGCGTAAAGCTTGACAACAAACTGGTATTGAAGTTCCTCATTAATCGGGACTTCGCTCAGTCGAACCGCTGGACAAAAGCGTGTGTATTGCACCAGATTGGAATGCTGGGCCTTCCTGGGTTTGAACTGGATCTTATTGCACAGTTGTTTAATCCTGACTTGTTAATACGTGAAGTAGCAGCATGGGCACTAGCGCGTTATGGTAAGGCGAATTACGAGGAGAATGTGCAGCGGCTGGGTGAAGAAACGAGAAAAGAGCTCGATGCAGTTGTCGTGCATCGCAGGAAGATGTCGAAGTTTGACACAGTATTGTTTTACCGTGAGCTGCAGTCATTCGCTAACGTTCAGGGAATCACTTTATCATTCCTCGCCGACATCAGTGATGAGCTTCATATGAAGAACGGCGATTCAATGGTGCTGGATGAAAAGCAGAATAACTTCTTCTATGTCGTCGTGGATGGCACCGTTGGCTATTTTCAGCGCGGCCAGAAAGTATCCACATTCAGGAGGATGCAGTTCATTGGCGAGATGCTCGGGGCAACGGGCACAGTCAGTGCGAACGTAATCACGGCTTCTACTGATGTAGTCCTTCTGCGCTTCGATAAAGACCAGTTCTATGAGTTGCTGTCAGACAACATCCAGCTGGCTGACCGGGTACTCGAATTCATTTGACTTCATCCACAAACATGCGTTGCTTTGAATCGCAGTCAGGGGCTGCTGTAACTTCATGGCGAAACAAAAGAATTGGTTCAGAATAGTCGCGATAGGATTCGCGATCCTGCTGGCTTACGCCAGTTATGATATCGGCCGTCGCACCACGTTTCCCGGATCAAAGCCGCAGCTTAAGGAGCGGATTGAAAGAAACTTTTTAGATCGCGACTCGGCTAAGACTGATACACTTAGTAGTCGGGATTCAGTCAGATGATACGTTTCAATTGGTCCTTAACTTAACTCATTGAAGGGACCTTATGCAGCTGGATTTCAATGTGCTGATAGCGTAAACCGAAGGAAAAAAATATCACTTTCTTTTGCAATCGGTTGATTCGGCGATATTTTCTTTTTAGCTTTGATACAGATTAAAGCCAACTATAGACATGAAAATCCCCCTTAGTCGTGTACTTCGGGGGATTTTCAATTTTTAGACCATTATGCCGGGGGGCAGGCATCGTGTGATGGTGATGTTTGTCTGCCCATGCTGCAGGTGGTCGTTGCACAATTTTTTAGCACCAACGACCACATTACCTTTATCTCAAGATTAAAGCCAACTATAGACAGATTATCCCCCGGGGTCCAGGACTTCGGGGGATTTTCATTTCCTGCCAAGGCAACCAAGCCAGCTTTTTCCTCGTCTGGGCGGCGAAGCAGTTGTTTGACCATATTTTTTCGCTAACTCCGCAGTATGAAATTAAATCAACGTTCCTGTTGGGGAACCCTGTTATCAGGCTTAGTCTGCATGTTTATCGCATTGTCGTGCGTGGACCACAAGGCACCACCGGAAAATCCCGTCGATGCTACCTGTCCTGAGCCGGTTAGCTATGCCGACCAGGTCAAACCTATCCTGGATACGCACTGCGCAATTGTGGGCGACGGTGGGTGTCACAACGGCGGCAACGGCGCATCCCGCGACTGGAGAAACTTTAATATTGTACAGTCACATGCTCAGGAGATAAAGACCCGCATACATCTCACGCCGGGAAGCTCCGGATTTATGCCGAAGATCGGATCAATATCGGATGAGCAGATCAGGTTGATCAGTTGCTGGGTGGATCAGGGGGCAAAGAATAATTAAGCTAAGTCCCATGGTTCTAAATCTTGGTCTACTGCTGCGCATTCCGGTGGCAATAGGTTTCTTGTTTTTCACGATCAAAGCCAGTGGCCAGCAACGGTACTTTGCTGAAAAGCCATCGATCAGTTTCTTTTCTGATGGACTTGTGGAAGATATCACGGCTGCCAATCAAAAGGTCACCAGTATCTTTGATGCGCTTAACGGTGAGATCGCCTTTCTCATGAACGTGAAGGACTTTCAGTTTGCTAACAAGCTTATGCAAACGCATTTCAATGAGAAGTACATGGAATCAGAAACGTATCCAAAGTCGTCTTTTCAGGGAAAGGTAACGGGCTTCAATGCCAATTCTTCCGGGACCCAACAGGTTAAAGCTGTGGGTAAGCTAACTATTCATGGCGTCACCCGTGAAATTGATGTGCCTGGAACGATCGAAGTCAACGGTGGCAAATTGAAGTTAAAGGCAAAATTTCTGGTGAAGCTTGAAGATTACAAGATTGTCGTCCCTCAGGTAGTGTGGGACAAAATTGCACAGCAGGTTGAAGTCACACTTGATTTTGCTTATCGGCCGCTGTAAGAATCAATTACAGGCAGTTTAGAATCTTATTACACGTACTTATTGATCAGACCTAATCCCACTAATATGAAGCGTTTTATCCTCTCGCTTATTTTGCTTAGCCCATGCGTTGTAAAGGCGCAGCAAGACCTCCTGCAACAACTGGAGAAAGACACGCCGCCGGAAACGGAGTACGCATTTGCAACCTTTAAAGGCACCAGACTGGGGAACGGTCACACCATTGAAACGAAGAGCGGTGGGTCGATGGAATTCATCTTTGGCCACCGGTTCGGTCCCATCAATGGAGGAGCTTATGAGCTCTACGGACTCGACCAGGCATACGTGCGACTTGGACTTGACTATGGAATCACCGACCGGCTGGCAGTGAGCATTGGACGCACCTCAACCGATAAAACGATCGACGGCTATCTCAAGTACAGAGCAGTGCGTCAGAGCAAGGGCGCGAAAAATTTTCCAGTGTCCATAACCTTGCTCGGAGGAATGGCCTATAGAGGTTATCCAAAAAATAACGCCGACATATCTCCCGAGTACGAGTACGTTGATCGTTTGTCTTATACAGGGCAGGCGCTGATCGCGCGCAAGTTTTCTCCTGCGCTATCATTGCAGCTCATGCCTACGCTCATCCATAAGAATTACGTGGAGTCATATGAAGAGAATAATCAGTTTGCACTTGGATTTGGCGGACGCGTAAAGATTTCCAAGAGCATGGCACTGACAGCAGAGTACTACTTCAACATGAACCGGCCGGATACCAGCACTTTGCCCGACGGCGTTGCGCCGTATTATGACGCTATGTCGATTGGTCTTGATATAGAAACGGGTGGTCACGTGTTTCAGATACTCCTTACCAATGCTATCGGACTCACTGAGCGGGCATTCATTACGGAAACTCACGACGATTTCTTTGATGGTGCCATTCACCTCGGCTTCAACGTGACGCGAAACTTTCAGTTGACAAAGAAGAGCAGGACAAGTAATTAAGGTCTCATTGACTATTGTTGATCTGGGGCCTATCTTGTTCGGGCTAAATCAACTGCCCGCAATTGCTCCTCGCGTCAATAATTCTCTATCTCGTTTTAACTGTACTAGTCGGAATGTACGCATCGCGACGCGTACAAACGTCGGGCGATTTTATGCTCGCAGGCCGAAGCCTGCCTTTGATGATCAGTTCGGCCGCATTGTTCGCCACCTGGTTCGGTTCTGAAACTGTGTTTGGTGCAACCTCGCGCTTCCTGGAAGGCGGCCTGTATAGTGTGATCGAGGACCCGTTTGGAGCAGCGCTGTGCCTGGTGCTGTTCGGAATGTTCTTTGCCCGAAGATTGTATCAGATGAACCTGATGACACTGGGCGACTTTTTCAAAGTGCGCTATAGCCGTAAGGTTGAACTGGTGGCCTCGTTGTTTCTGGCGCCACCATATCTCGGGTACATTGCTGCGCAGCTGGTAGCCATGGGGTTGGTTTTAAGTGTTGTGACTGGCCTTGACTTATGGGTCGCTGTTACGTTAAGTGCGGTAGTCGTCACCATGTACACGTATGTCGGTGGCATGTGGGCAATTTCTATAACCGACTTCTTTCAAAGCATTATTATAATCCTTGGCCTTGTTGTTCTCGCTTTTGTGTTGATGGAGCAGGGTGGAGGCATCGGCAAGATCATGAGCGAGATCGAGCCCGGCAGTATGAAGTTTCTTCCTGATCGCAATTTCAAGGAAGTCGTTGCGTATCTCGCCGCCTGGTCAGTGCTTGGCCTTGGTTCAATCCCCTCACAGGACGTTTTTCAAAGAGCGATGTCGTCTGGTTCCGCGAAGACAGCCGTCTGGTCGTGTTACATAGGCGCAGGGTTGTATCTTACTGTTGCAATAATCCCTTTGTTCATCAGTCTTTGCATCAAGCATCTGTATGCTGGCAGTCTTTCCAGCGATACTCAAATGGCACTGCCCGCAATGGTGCTTGCTCATACGTCGATGCCAATCCAGATTATGTTCTTTGGATCGTTGCTATCGGCCATCTTAAGCACGGCAAGCTCAGCGATACTGGCTCCGGCAGCGATCTTTTCCGAGAATCTTATTAAGCCTCTGGCAGGCAACCGCCTAAATGACAAGCAGCTGCTTACTGCAACGAGAATTTCGGTGCTTGCTTTTAGCGTATGCGCCACGATAATGGCATGTCTCAGGTCCGACATTTACGAGCTGGTAGGAGAGTCCTCCATTTTAAGCCTGGTGTCGCTCTTCGTACCGCTAACGTTTGGGCTCTACTGGTCGAAGGCAAGTAATACGGGGGCGATGATTTCGATGATAGCAGGAATGATGTCATGGATTATCTTTGAGTTTCTGGAAATAGATTGGCCGACACTGGTGCCTGCTACGTTAATAAGTCTTGTAGCGATGATTGCAGGAAGCCTGATATGGCCAAAGAAATCAGGACAAACGAAATGAAAATAGAACTAAATCGATTGAATGATGGCTTTCATTTGGAAGCCGTAAACGAGGATGGCAGGACGGTACATATCGATGCGTCGCCTGATATCGGTGGTACCAACCAGGGCATGCGCCCCATGCAGTTGTTGCTGTCGGCACTGGGCGGATGCAGCTCTATTGACGTCATCAATATCCTGAAGAAACAAAAACAGCCGTTAAAGGACGTTAAGGTGACAATAACCGGCGAGCGCGAAAAGGATGTCGTTCCTTCGGTGTTCGTCGAAGCGCATCTGCATTTCAGGATATATGGTGATGTGGATGAAGAAAAGGCGCGAAAAGCAATCGACCTGGGCGTTGATAAATACTGCTCAGTCGCCAAAACAATGAGCCCAAAGGCTACCATTACCCACAGCTTTGAGATCATTCGCTGACGATTATCTTTGCGACTGATTTGCACACAGGTTCATGGAAGACAACAATTTTGAAACCCTTGCTATCAGGGGGCAGTACGAACGCACCGAGCACCGCGAGCACTCAGTGCCGCTGTATCTGACGTCAAGCTTCGTCTTTGACGATGCGGAGCAGGCGCGCGCCATGTTCGCAGATGAGATTCCCGGCAACATATACAGCCGCTATTCGAATCCTAATCCGGATGAGTTTATTTCAAAACTCTGTGCGCTGGAAGGAACTGAAGACGGTATCGCCACCTCGTCGGGAATGGCTGCCATGTATTGCAGCATGGCTGGCATTCTTAGCAGTGGTGACCACGTTCTTGCCTGTCGTTCTGTTTTTGGATCAACGCACCAGATCCTGAATACGATATTCCCGAGATTTGGCATTTCGCATAGCTACGCCGATGTTGCCGCTCCGGAAGAATGGGAAAGCAAGATCCTGCCCAATACGAGGATGATCTTTGTGGAAACACCCTCGAACCCTGCCCTCGACATCATTGATCTGGAGTGGCTTGGAAAGCTGGCGAAGAAGCACAATCTGATTCTGAACGTTGACAACTGTTTTGCAACACCTTATCTGCAAAACCCCGCGCGTTTTGGCGCACACCTCGTAACGCATTCCGCTACCAAATTTATGGACGGACAGGGTCGCGTGATTGGTGGAGCCGTTCTCGGAACAAAGGAGTTGATTAAACAGGTGCGTTTCTTCGCGCGGCATACAGGCCCTACGTTGTCACCGTTCAACGCATGGCTCTTATCGAAAAGTCTGGAGACTCTTGCCGTACGAATGGAACGTCACTGCTCCAATGCACTGGCACTGGCTACGTGGCTGGAGTCTAATCAGGACGTTTCATTGGTAAAGTATCCATTCCTTGCATCGCATCCCCAGCATCGCCTGGCAAAGAAGCAGATGCGTCTGGGTGGTGGCCTGGTTACATTCGAAGTAAAAGGTGGGATTGAACAGGGACGCCAGTTCCTCAACTCGCTGAAGATGATCTCTCATACGCCTAACCTGGGGGATACACGCACGATCGCAATTCACCCTGCATCGACTACGCACTCTAAACTTACAGATGCAGAAAGAGCGGCGGTTGGCATAATGCCCGGCCTCATTCGCATTTCAGTAGGACTTGAAGATATGAAGGACATTATCGCCGATGTTCAACAGGCGCTGAAGGCCAGTTCGCCAAAAAGTCTGCTTTAGTATTTAAAGCATCAGTCATAAAAAACATGGCCGGATTGTCGTCCGGCCATGATCGTTTTAATAGGTTGGCATCTCCGGATCAACCTCCCGTGCCCAGGCCAGTATTCCACCCTTGAGATTGTATAGGTTAGTAAAGCCGTGGTTCTTCTCCAGCCATTGAACCATATTTCCGCTCCTGGCACCACTTCGGCAATGAATGATTACCTGCTTCGTGCGATCGATCTTGTCGACACTTGAAGGGATATCACCCTGCGGTATCAGCTCACCTCCGAGATCGCAGATGTCAAATTCATGCGGTTCACGCACATCAATTAATTGGAAGTCGGCGCCTGAATCCTTCAGCGCCTTTAGTTCTTGTACGGTTACTTCTTTCATCGGAATATAAAGTTGCTCTCAAATTAAATGCAAAGGGCAGACAAAGTCTGCCCTTTCTATTCTTGCTGAATGCGTTTTTTAGTTTTTCTTGAAATATTGCATCGGAAGGCCGATCACTGGACGGCTTACACGCTGGGCGCCAAGTCTCAGGCCATTCTCAAGCATTGGCGAACGGCTGCCTGTAGCTTGTTTTGTAATATCACTGAAATCGCTGAACGTCGCACCGGCTTTCTTGAACGTGCTTGCCAGAACCACCTCGGTGCCAGTTTCTGTATCCCATGCATTGATATTAGCCAGCGCATATTCTCCGTCTTTTACTACCGGCGTTCCTTGTACGCCGTTCACAACGGTAGCATAAGCAACCTTGAATTTCATCGGCTCTTTTGTACCAGAATAATAGTTGGCGCTGATACCATAGGTGCCGTCGGATATCACACCAGGAAGGAAGAAGTACTCATAATTCGGCGTGGTGGACGGGAGCAGGTTAGTTGGATAATCTCCGGCGAAACCACGGAACTGGTCATATGCCGGAATCAAAGCTCCACTGGTATTCGCTCCCCAAAAGATCAAGTCCATGTCAACATCGGGATAGGTAACGCCGGTTTCGCCCCAGCCAAGCAGAACAAATAACCCATCTTCCTGCTGCACGGTAATAGTAATGTCATCCGGAACTACTGGTGTCACCTCAGCAGGCTCGACGGCGTCAATGGAGAATATGATAGTTTCGTCTTCTTCCAGATCGGTGTCGGAATACAAGTCAAGCTCTATGATACCTTCGCTCTCGCCTTTGAGAATCTTTACCTCCTTGTAGTCGCTGGCGATCGCGTAATCAGAATTGTGCTGACCCGCCGCGGCTACGTCTTCCCACGCCGTTCCTGAGAGACTATAAGTAACTGTGATATCCTCCGGGGCTGCTTTGTCCAGGACCACTTTTACCTGAACTGTGCCATCCGATTCTTTTACTGTTTTAGTCTTTGCTTCAAAGGCGACCGTAGGGGGTACCGGCGGATCATCATCTTTACAAGCAGCAATCGTCAGCGCAACGGCAAACAGCACACAGCCCGACTTCAACAATTTCGAGTACTTACGCATTTTCAAAGGGTTAGAGTTACTTATAAATTTAACTTAATTCCGATAATTTGAAACGACATTTTACACCTTTGGGAGCGTCGACCGGAACGCTTCAAAAGGTCAGAAGTTCCGACTTTATTGCCCAGGGTCGATCTTAATTCCAGGGAGGGATCTTAATCTATGGGTCGATCTTGATCCACTTTCTGACCACCCTCGTTTTACCCATTTCAACTACGACATAGTAAACACCGGACCGCGCGGCGGATGCTTCTGAAGGAAGATCAATGGCCAGCGAGGGAAAATCTTTTGTTGCCGTCAGCGTGCCCAGAGCGTGCCCCGTGACATCATTCAGCCAGACGGAGACCTCACCAACGTAATCATTGTTAATCTGAACATGAGGTGGCTTAGTACCGGGGTTGGGATAAAGCGAAACGCCATTGTCCGGATCTGTTTCCTCTACAGCAACGACATCCTGCCTGATGTAAATCGTCGTCGTTGCAGTGTTATTGCAAAGATCAAGACCGGACCCGGTTGTCGTGTATGTAACTTCCTCTTGAGGATTCACGATCAGCTGAGGTCCTGTATGATTATTTACGCTGCCATCGTCTGCATTCCAGACGAAGATGCTCGCACCCTGTCCGTTTAACACCACTTGTTCACCTGGATACACGAGCACCTTGGATGCTGAAACCTGCACCGAGGGATTAGCACCGACGATAGGGCTGATATCCATCGCGATGTTGGCCCCGTAGGCCGTGGTGATCAATTGCCACTGGCCGTTTGCATGCTTTACCCACGACGTTGCGTTTGTGGCTTCGCCATCTTTCGAAGAATAAACCGCCACAGTGTCACCGGAGGCATACGTGATTTCAAAACCAATATGGAACGGTCTGCTGAATACGGGCGTCACTCTGTCGAACGTAATTGTTGTGGGACGACTGTTGGCAATGTCGTCCATAATCTGTTTGTACAGTACGGTCTTCCTTTCAATTACAGGGTTCGGTCCGCCTTGAACACCACGGGCAGACCACACGACTATATCAACGGTCGCCTCTTCATTTAGAGATTTCGCTTTGGCAAAGTTCACGGTAGCCCCACTTACATACTGATATCCGCACGCATTCTCATAGAATTCGGAATAACCGAGGCTTCCGGCACTGTTGTGCCCGGTGAGATATCCAGTATTGGTGTTATAGTTTGAAATCTTGATGAGTGACGGAGTGAATGAATCTTCGAAATTGCTCAGCTCGTTACATAGTCCTTCTTCCGATACGTTGATGTAACTCTCAATCGTGAATGGTTCAGATGGTCCGACGGAGTTAGTGGCCGTAAGGGTAACCTTGAATGAGCCTGGTGTGTTATAGGTGACTTTGGGATTTCGGTCAGTTGAGCTGCCGGGATCGCCTCCCTCAAATGTCCATGACCACTCTGTCGGAAAATTTGTAGAAAGATCAGTGAATTCAACGGTGCTACCCAGTAATACGCATCCCTTGTTGGCGGCCGTGAAATTCGCGACGGGCACATCATTAACGGTAGGGCTACACAAATTACCTTGCACGACGCTTTTCCGGCGCGGGCTAAGCTCGATAGCTGCCCGTATCCTGTTCTTCTGACCGACGGTAAATATGTTCTTACAGGGATCGTTGCTGTAATCCATATAGTTCTGCAC
This sequence comes from Chryseolinea sp. T2, assembly GCF_037203685.1. NCBI lineage: Bacteria > Pseudomonadati > Bacteroidota > Cytophagia > Cytophagales > Fulvivirgaceae > Chryseolinea > Chryseolinea sp. T2. The sequence goes on along the minus strand of NZ_JBBCAU010000005.1, from coordinate 472,833 downwards.
CATGGCAGGAGAACCCCCGGGGCAACTTTGCGTAACCGGATTGGGACATCCCGAGCTTGGTCCAATCTGGGGAGGTGTGTCGGCTACGAAGTCATCCGCACATCTGCCATCGCCCCAGATATGCCGAAGCCCAAGCCAATGGCCGGTCTCGTGAGTTAGGGTGCGTCCCATATCGTATGGATCCACTAGTATGGGGAAGTTCCCCTTCTTGCTGGATCCGCAGGTATTATAAGCGATCACAACGCCGTCGGTAGACGCAGGACTGTTTGCCGGGATTCCCTGGAGTCCTGTCTGGTCCGGAAACTGGGCGTAACCCAGCAGGCCACCTTCTGAGGCTGCGAACTTGACCGTCCATACGTTGTAAAAAAGGTTTGGGTTCCAGATGGTTGTCGGCTTAAGCTGATTGTCGATTTGGTCCTGCGTCCAGTCGGCCCGGTTGCCGTTCAATCGCACGATGCCCGGCTCGGTCAGGTTACGTCCGTTTTCATCCAGCGGAGATAAGCAGAACTCCACTTCAATATCCGCACCAACCGGATTGTTGTTGAAACCAGGAGAGCCAGCCAGCTTTCGGAAATCCTCGTTCAATACATCGAGCTGCGATTGTACTTGTGCCTGACTTATATTTGTCCCAGTGCCTACAGCCTCACCGTTGTGTACGATGTGAAAGATAATCGGAATGGTGAGAACCTCAGCCATTGTTCGTCCTGCCCGTTGCTCAGCCCGCATCGACTCAACCTTTCGGAGAAGGGCGTTCTCGAAATCATCCAGCGTACCACGTTCCGGAAAGCGCGCTCTCAGAATGCTATCGCGCTCCATGGTCGAGCATTGTTCCGGCTGACGCACGGATTGTGCAAGCAACGGGGTCGCTAATAGCAGGGCGGCCACAAGCGTAAGCCACTTCATCGTTATGCGATTACTCCTCATCGGTCTTCTCAAAATGTATCCTGTAGCTTTCGGTGTTCTCCTGATCGAGGAACAGTTCCAACACCATCTTATTTTCTTTCAGTTCCCGTACAAAGAATGGAAGGACGCCTTCATCAAATATTGGCATCACCATCGTGAGTGTAGCGTTTGAATTTGTAAAAGTCCAGGTGCTGGAGGTCAGGGCTTGTTCGCCCTCAAAACACAACTGTCTGCCAGCCGTCGTTTCATACAACCGCTCAGTGTTCGCGTAAAATTTAAATCGATCGTCCGTGAGGCAGGCCTCCATAAACTTAGTTCGAACGGTGTCATTCAGCGCATACTCAAATAATGAAATCTTCCACGTCTTGCTCGTCTCTCCGCTCACCAGTTTGGACAACGTATAAGGAGTGGGCGTCAGCTCTTCAGAGCATCCGGCCACCACACAGGCAGCAACTGCAACCACAATGTATAAGATAAGTGCTCGCATTCTTACTCAGGTTTTAACACTATGGATACCGTGGGCTTGTCCTCAAAATCGACGAGCGTTATGTTCAGCAGAATCTCGCGCGTCGTGGGGTCAACAACTCCTTCGCCTTCTATGGTAGCCAGTTCGTCGTCAAGGGCATCTTCTTCCTGCTGAGGAATTGTAATAGTATTATCTCCATTATCAATGAACACCAGGTCCATTTCCGTTGAACTATTGAATACATCGAGGTTCCAGTTTGATAATGTATATGTTTCACAGTCCTGGCTGGTCACCGTCAGATCAGAGTAAACATTACCACCATTTAAGCGGTTGCCATTGTAACTGCCTCCCAAAATACAATCATCGTATATCGTGTAGGTGAAAGTACTTCCGATTGCACTGGCGCCCTGGCCAATCCCGATGTCATCCTGATCGGTCGCCTGAAGTGTGAAGACCACGTCTTGTGATCGCAGAATGTTATTGGCATTGTTGATTAACTGAATACGGATATAGCCGAAGTATTCACCGGCAGGAATGACGAGCTTTTTACGCTCATCAAGAATGACGTAATCTACGTTCTCCCTCGCGGTTCCTCCGATATCATAACTGATTGCCATGTCCTGATCGATCGCCGGTCCAACATTATGAACCTCAATCTTGATCACTTTACTATAACTCTCTTTTTCAAATGCGGCCGATTCAGTGAATCGCACATGATAGGGACCATTGAATAAGATTCTTTCCGTCTCACACGAGAAGGAAGCGATCATCAGGGCTAACCACACTAAGCTGCTTATGTATCGTTGAGAGCTCATCAGTAGCCTGGGTTTTGGTCGTCGGCGATAGCCGGATTGTTCTGCAGCTCCCGCTGTGGGATAGGCCAGAGGTTATAGTCCTCGCGCCAGTTTGGCGAGAATGCCGACATAACAGCATTAGCGCGTCCCGTCCTCACAAGGTCGTACCACCGGTGTCCTTCAAATGCCAGCTCATATCTTCGTTCTTCTTCAAGGAGCCGGAGCATCTGTGATTTGGTGACGGCGCCAACGGTCGGGGCATTGGCCCGTGCGCGCAAGACATTGATATCGCTTTGGGCACTGTTATCTCCTGTTGTCTTTTCCTGCTGGGCGCGGGCTTCGGCGCGGATCAGATACATTTCAGGTAACCTGAAGGCCACAACGTTATTGTTGTTTTCATCGGCAGTTCCATACTTTGCTACAGACCAACCGTTGTCGACGCCTCCTAATTTGGTTGCATCAAATTTGATGGATGAGAAGCGACTTCCCGATTCGGGAGCAGACAAAGCCAGAACCACTTCGTTGGAAGGAATAATTTCCCTGCGCCCTGCGAAAAGGTTATTCAATCCAATGTTACCATCGGTGCCTGGATCGTCGGAGACTAAATAGCTAACTTCAAATATGGCCTCTGAGGTAAGGTCCGTTGTTACCACGGTCGCGAAGTCAGACTCCAGGGTATACTTTTTGGAGTCAATTACGGCGGACGCATAGCTCTCCGCCTGTGACCAGTTTCCGAGATACAGATTTAGACGAGCCAGGCCGGCCTGAACGGCTGACTTGCTGATGTAAGCGGCGGTAGAGGCATCTTCAGGAACAAGGCCAAGGGCTGCCGTATAATCGCTGTTGATTTGCGCCAGCACTTCCGCAGCACTGCTCCGCGGTATATTGCGATTCGTCTCGATGTCACTGGTGGTAACTAAAGGCACACCTCCATACGTGTACAAGGCTACAAAGAAAGCGTATCCCCGCAGGAAGTATGCCGTTCCCATAACCTGATTTCGCTGAGCAGAAGGAACACCTTCCACCTGCGGAAGTCGTTCAAGGATGAAATTAGCAATGTAGATTGTATTGTAAATGTATTGCCACAGTATCTGCACAGAAGTGTTGGACGAGGTAATATGTTTAGTGCCCAGCTCACGGTATTGTGGAAACGTACCGTTGTGAATGAGATGGTCAGCAGTGAAGTCACCGGCGATAACCGCCGCGGGTATTACGTTGCGAACAGCAGAGTACAGTCCTAGTTCCACGTTCGCGACATCGCGTGGCTCGTTTAACACCACGTCATTGGTGAGGAGGTCAATGGGTTTGGGTTTCAATACATCCTCACACGCTGTTCCAGCCAATAACAACAGTGAGAGAAGCATGCCTTTGTAATGTCTTTTCGTCATCGCAGTGTCGCTGTTATTCCAACTGTTACTGTCTTCACTTGTGGTAATGTAAAAAAGTCAATGCCCTGCGCAGATACGGAACCGTCGAGCGTGCTGACTTCCGGATCTGAACCGGTGTATTTTGTGTAGGTCCAGATATTTGTGGCAGAGCAATAGACTCTGAACTGATCGAACATAAACTTCCGTGAGATTCTTGATGGTATGTTATAGCCCAGACTCACATTCTTCAGTCTGAGATAGGAACCGTCTTCGAGCAGGCGATTACTGTGGAGATTGTTTGTACTTGATTCGAACTCGTAACGCGGCACATCAGTGATGTCACCTTCTTTACGCCATCGCCGGAGGGCTTCGACCGACTGATTGCTCTCGAGTTCGGCGCCCATGTTCACCAGCGTTGCCTTGGTGTAGTTTAATACTTTATTTCCGTACGAGAACTGGAAGAGAAATGAAAGGTCAAAACCACGATAGCTCACCGTGTTGGTCATACCGCCTATGAGTTTGGGTTGTGAATTACCGATTACCGTGGCATCCGAATTATTGATAACACCATCATTATTGAGGTCCTCATAGATAGCATCGCCGGTTGCAGGGTCTACTCCCAGGAAATTCATTCCCCAGAACGATCCCATTGGATATCCTTCTTTGATCACATTTGTCGCAGTAACGCCTTCACCTGAATATCCCCGGAAAAGTGGAATGCTATCGGCGAGGAAGAGAACTTTGTTTAAGTTCTTAGACAGATTAAGATTGGTTGTCCATCGAATTGCGCCTTCAATATTCACGCTGGTGACACTGAACTCTATACCTTTGTTCTGCATGTCGCCGATGTTATCCAGTACCCCTGAAAAACCAGTGGTAGTAGGATAGGGACGGTTCAAAAGAAGATCCGAAGTTTTGTTGTAATAAGCATCGGCGGTTGCCTGCAAACGACCTTCCCACAACGCAACGTCTACACCCACATTGGTCTCCTGCGTTGTCTCCCATTTGATGTTGGGATTGTCGACGTTTGCCGGGCTGGATCCGCCCGTACCATCGTAAGTCGATGCCTGCCAGAGCGCCAGATATTGAAACGCACCGATACGTTCATTACCCGTGAATCCAAAACTTCCGCGAAGCTTGAGATCTGAGATCACACTGGACCTGAAAAACTTTTCCTGTGAAATACGCCATCCAGCTGAAATCGCGGGGAAGTATCCGAACTTATTGTTCGGGCCAAAATTGGAAGAGCCATCCGCACGGAAGCTGATCTTCGCCAGTATCCGATCATCCAGATCATAAGCAACCTCTCCAAAAAAAGAAATTAATGATGATGGAGGTACCTTGGAGGAACTTCCCTGGTCTACAATGCCTGCAGATTGGATATACGTAAAGTCATCACTCGGAAACAGCCGGCCCTGAACGCTTCCACTCATTTCATAGCGTCGCAGGATCTCGGTACCCAGGAGGCCGGTAAAATTGTGGCGTTCATTGATAGTTTTAGCATAGTTAACTGTGGCAAATGAGTTAACCGTAGTCAGTGTGCTTGCCGTGAAAGTACCATAGCCCTGGCCACCCACACTTGTCAAAAAGCCTCCTATGGCAGTTTGTGATGACTCGTAGTCGTCTTCAGTCACATCGTTGTAGTCTACGCTTACCTGAGCCTTCACACTCAAATCTTTTGAAAAAGAATAAGTCGCATTGAGGCCACCCAAAAGCTTTGCAGTTACTGAATTGAAACGAGGCAACAACGCCTGGCCTACCGGGTTGAAGTTTGGAAAACCTGCGTAAAGCGGCGAAGATGGACCGACGATGTTACCGTCTTCGTCATAGGGAACATCATAGGGAAGACTCTTAATTGCTCCGGAATAAACACCATCAAGAAAGTTGTCGCTCTTCACCCTTTTATTAAGAGTTCTCGATATGACCATGTTTGTTCCAAACGCAAGCTTATCAGTCATCTTCTGATCAATATTAATAGTTGCGCTGAGCCTGGTGAACTTATTATTTAGTTGCACACCTTCCTCGTCCCGATACGCTCCACTGATATAGTACTTTGTATTGTCGTCGCCACCATTGACGCTGAGTTGGTATTGCTGCAACACTGCTCTGCGCAGTACCTCATCCTGCCAATCGGTACTTACTGCATCCGTTACGCCGGGATTAAGGCCAAAAGCAGATGGGTTCTTATCTGCATTAGTAACGGCCTCGCGCTGCAGATCCAGAAGTTCACTTGCATTGAGAAGGTCAAGTTTATGTGTGGGTTCAATTAGTCCCCGCTGCGCATCAAAAGTAATCTTGGGTTTGCCCGACTTGCCCCGTTTTGTTCTGATCACAACGACACCATTCGATGCCCGCGATCCATAGGTTGCCTTCGTCGATGCATCCTTAAGGATTTCCATAGACTCGATGTCATTCGGATTGATCAAAGAGAGTGCGTTGTCCTGCTGCCCTCCGAAATCCCGGCCGGTGAGTTCAGCGGTTTCTACCGGAATGCCGTCAACAATGAATAGTGGGCGATTGCTGGCACTGATAGAAGTTACACCCCGAATCCGAACTGAAACGCCTCCGCCGGGGGTACCGGATGAATTCGTGACTTGCACGCCGGGAGCCTGTCCCTGCAGTGCCTGGTCAATGCCGGTGATGGCAATATCTTTGTAAGCAGAGGATTTGACAGAGGCCACCGAACCCGTGATGTCGCGTTTTTGAACTGAAGAATAACCGACGACCACGACTTCGTCTAGTTCGCGGGATTCTTCAATCATCAGTACCTCAAGCACAGGCTGTCCCGTATAAATTACTTCCTGCGTATTGTATCCGACAAATGAAAATATGAGCACGTCGTTGGGCTGCGCCTCGACCGTAAAGCGTCCATCAGCATCACTGATGGCACCGCGCGCAGTGCCTTTCACCACCACGTTAACACCGGGTAAGCCCCCGGTTTCGCTGGCGGATGATATGCGTCCGTTCACCGTTTGTGCGGCGGCCGTTAACGTAAATGACAGTATGATGAATACTACCAGTAAAGGTCTTCCCATAGCACAGGTTCTTCGACAGTTGTTCTAAAATTAAATATTAAACAATAAACCGCAACGCTCGGGATAGTTAAAGGAGATACAATGAAATTTTCCAATGCGGAAACGGAGCATTTCAGATACCACCCAATAAACTGAGTTCTGGCAATCGCGACCTCCCGAATACGTATCCTGGCACTCGCTAAGAGATAGCCAGATACACGCACTGCGAAAGAATAATTTTGTAGCCTGGAAATATTAAGGCTATGGCTCCGGGAATTTGCCAACCCCTGATTGTCTTCAGCTCGTCCACTAGCGCGTCCCATCATCCCTTAATCACATTTTAGCGGTGTCGTTGTCAACGCATCAGGCTGTTGGCCTATCACCAAGTTAGCGAAAAAAATCAGGCCGCAAGGAGTTTTATTATTTCCGCGCGCATTTGTGCGTCGGGAAATATGCCATCAGCGGCATTAATATTCTCCTGCATGTGCGAAGGGTTGGTCGTACCCGGTATCACGCAAGTTACGGCAGGGTTAGACAGTATATACTTAAGAAACAATTGCGCCCAGCTGTAGCAATGGATTGTATCTGCCCAGACTGGCAGCTTTCTACCGGCAACACGATTGAATAGTGCGCCTTCTTCAAAGGGTCGGTTGATGATCACGGCAATGCCTTTGTCACCTGCCAGCGGCAACAATCTCCGCTCGGCTTCGCGGCTTCCAGCAGAATAGTTTACTGCCAGGAAGTCAATTGACTCATTACGCATAATGCTTTCCAACTGATCATAAGCGCTTTCCAAATAATGAGTAATTCCCACATACCTGATGCGTTGCTCATCTTTCATACGATGCAGAGTGGGGAGGTGCGTTTTCCAGTCCACGAGATTGTGCACCTGCATTAGGTCAAGTTGCTGACGCCTGAGGAGAGAAAACGATTTTTCCATTTGCTCCCTGCCTTCTGTTTCCCCTGACGTCCAAACTTTGGTCGCGATAAACAGCTTGTCATTTAGTGAAAGGTCCGAAGAAAGTTTACCGACAACGCTCTCAGATCGGCCATACATCGGGGAACTGTCTACGACAGAACCACCCGTCGAGACAAGTACTTTTAACACCTGGGTGCGCCTCTCAAGTGCTTCCTGTTGATCACCAACATCGAAGGTTCGCCAGGTACCAAGGCCAACAGCTGGCAGCTTCTCACCACTTGACGGTATCGTTCGCATTACAACGTGAGCAGCACTGGCACCGAGGGTGTTAATGAAGGGCGCCAGACCGGCCGCTGTCAGATTTCGAATTGCACTGCGACGATTCATAAAACAAATTTAGAAGGATCTATAACTCAGCGCCTCCCGCAGGATTCAGTATTGAAGAAGAACCCATTTTCTGATCACAGTTATTTTCACGATGCCTGCGTTTGCCACATATGATCGCCAATAAGTCTTATTGAATACTAACGCGCCACAGGCAGTGCAACTGTGAAGGTGGTGCCCTCGCCGGGAGTTGAGTGCACAGTGATGTTACCTCTGTGTGAAGATACGATCTGTTTGGAAAGGCTCAACCCGATGCCAGAGCCATCTGTACGGGTCGAATAAAATGGGACGAAGATCTCCCGAAGGAGGTGCACGGGAATACCCTTGCCGGTATCAGTCACTTCAAATATCAGTTGCTTATCCTGTACGAATGCCGACAGTTGAACCCTGCGAAGAGTCACTTCTTCCGTTGCATAGACGGCATTGGAAATAAGGTTTATAAGCACTTGCTGAATTAACGCCGCGTCAAACGAAGGTTTTATATCGGTGCGTGTATACCTGGCGTTAAAAGTGACACCGCTGCGTTGGGCGGTGTCTTCCATCAGCTTGTGTACCGACGCTACAAAACCGTTCAGGTCAACGGGAGCGAAGTTTGGCTTGGGCACCCGGGTGAGCTTACGATAGTTCTCGACGAAGTCGAGCAATCCTTCACTGCGGACATGAATCGTGTTTAACGAAAAAAGGATGTCAGCAACAGTTTCATCGTTAAGCTTCGATGCCAGTTTACGTGTACCATCACCGTTGGTCAGCATGCCCTGCATCGTTTCGGTGAGCGATGCGATCGGTGTGATGGAGTTCATGATCTCGTGAGTAAGGATTCTGATTAGTTTGTGCCATGCTTCGAGCTCCTTTTGTTCAATCTCGGCGTTGATATCCTGTAACGTGATGAGTTTGCTTGGCCTGCCTAAGATTAACATGGTGGCAACATCGGTCGATATCATCCGGTTTCCCGTTGGCGCCTGTACCTCAATTAACTTTCGTCCCTCGTCACCGAGCTCAATAAGTTGTTCAGTGAACGCAGGATTTTGCTGACGAATGAGTTTCCAGTCCTGGCTCGTGCCAACATTGAGAAGTCGTTGCGCAGTACCATTGATCAGCGTCACGTTGTCTTCAGTTAATATTATGATTCCGACGGAAATTCTATCGACCAGCGCCTGCAGGAGTTGGTATTGCGCCTCCTTTTCGATCTTTACGTTTCGATAAGCATCGGCCAGCTCGGTCATTTGTTGTTGAAGCAACAGAAATGAGGACCCCAGGGGACGGTATTTGAAGTTAACAGAAAGATCACCGTGACGAATAGCAAACAGGAACCTGGCCATTTCACGGTTTGAGGTATTGACAAACCGAATAAGCTCAGCAAGGATAGCAATGATGACGATGACCAGAATTATTTGTGTAAAGAACAGACGAACGTCACCCCAGATCCACAACAGAATGCCAAGCACGGCAGTAAGGATCAGCACACGTATGACGATCAGCCATGTGAAACGTTGAGTAAGCATAATGCGGATTTACTGTAGTCCGTGTTTCTTCATTCGTCGATACAACGCGGTGCGTGTCATTCCCAATTTACGCGCAGTATTGCTCACGTTCCCTTCCTGCTCGGAGAGTGATTGCTGAATAAAGCGCTTCTCCATTTCGTCGAGTGTTTGAGGTTCATCACCGCTCGCCACAGGAGTTACCGGTGTTCCTATCAGTACTTCCGCGCTTTCGATCACCCGACCTTCATTCAGAATTACTGCCCGCTCCACAGCGTGCTGAAGCTCCCGGATGTTGCCGGGCCACCCATATCGCTTCAGCTTTGACACAACACGCTTGTCGATTTTCATTTCAGGGCGTTTGTACTTCTGAGAGAAGCGCTGCAGAAAATGTGTCAGTAGGAGAGGGATATCATCTTCCCGCTCTCTGAGTGACGGCATCCGGATTTCCACCGTGTTGATCCTGTACAAAAGATCCTGGCGGAATTTCTTTTCGAAAACCATTTCATGTAGAGGAAGGTTAGTAGCACAGATGAGTCGGAAATCAATCGGGATCTCTTTGTTTGATCCAACGCGTTGCACTTTTCGTCGCTGCAATACCGTAAGAAGTTTGGACTGTAAGGGCAATGACAGGTTTCCAATTTCATCGAGGAATAGCGTTCCTTCCGATGCGATCTCAAACCGGCCCGCTTTGTCCTGGCGCGCATCTGTAAAAGCACCTTTAACATGGCCGAACAACTCACTCTCGAACAGGGTTTCTGTGATTGCGCCCAGGTCAACCGTGATGAAGTCATTGTTAACGCGATTAGACCTTTTGTGAATGGCCCTGGCCACGAGTTCTTTACCCGTACCGTTCTCACCAAGGATCAGAACATTGGCATCGGTTGCTGCGACACGGTCGATCAGTTCGTGAACGCGTTGTATGGCCTCCGATTCCCCTATAAAGTCTGTATAAGGATGATCGATGTCGTCGCGAAGCTTATCGCGACTCGTCTTCAGTTTCTGTACCTCCTTGCGTGTAGCCCTCAGTTGTATCGCCGACAGGATAGTGGCGAGTAGCTTTTGATTCTTCCATGGCTTCAGGATGAAATCCACGGCACCGTTTTTCATTGCCTTAACGGCAAGGTCAACTTCGCCGTATGCCGTTATTAATATCACCACCGCCTCCGGATCGATACGCAGAATTTGCTGCAGCCAGTGAAAGCCTTCCTCTCCATCATTCACTCCCTTCTTGAAATTCATGTCCAGAAGGATTACATCATAGTCGTTTGCCCGAAGCAGAGTCGGAATCATCGCTGGATCACTTTCTATGGTCACCAGTGAGAACTCCTGCTTTAAAAACATCTTCGCCGTCTCAAGGACATCGCGGTCATCGTCAATGATCAGTACTTTTGCCTGCTGCATAGCACTAAACATGGTAAATTCCTGTATCATTATCAAACAAATATGTGTATCGAAAATGATACATAAACACCTGTAGTTCTAATGGAAGCGACTTCATCATATTGGTTATCAGGCACTTTTCAAGTGGCACATCCTTTGTCAAACTGATTGAAACTATCTTTCATGTTTACGAACTTTCTAAATACAGCAATCAGAAGTCTTCTCCGGGAAAAACAGTACGCCTTAATAAAGATCGCCGGGCTATCGCTGGGATTGGGGACGAGCCTGGTGCTGATGCTTTATATATCGCTTCAGCTCAGCTACGATGAGATGCATCGCGATGTGGATCGTGAGTACCGGGTAGTGATGACCAACATCTGGAATGCCACTGGTGGCATGTTTCATTCAACAGGCCCCGCAGTGAGTGCTGCATTGAGCGATGCCATTCCTGAGATTGAGTCTGTGATGCGCATTAACACTCCCGGATCTCAGTTGATAAAGTATCAACCATCATCTGGTCAGTCGATTATTGCCTATCAGGAGGAGAATGTATTGGCTGCTGACTCAAACTTCTTTTCTTTCTTCGATTTCAAATTGAAGCAGGGTAATCCCAATACTGCTTTGACAGGAATTGGTAAGGTTGTGTTATCAGAAGATGCAGCGAAAAGATTGTTTGGAGATGAGCCTGCATTAGGCAAGATCATTCAACTGGGTGATAACAATATTAGCGTAGAAGTAACCGGTGTAACGGAGAAGCAGCCCGAAAACATACACTTCCATTTCGACTACTTATTCTCCATGTACACCAATGCTGCTGTCCGCCAGTTTGAATGGAGTTGGATATGGACGCAGATGGTGACGTATGTGAAACTGGTGCCGGGGGCCGACATAAAAGCCGTTGATGCAAAAGTAAAGACTCTCGCGGACCGGTATGCACCGGCGTGCTTTCAGAGGCTGGGTATGGATTACAAGGAATTCATTGGGCAACGCGGCGGATGGTTCCTTGCGCTTCAACCAGTTCGTGATGTACACCTTCGCTCGGCAGAGATTGGGAATCGCATTGGTCCGGTAAATGACATCATGAATGTTTATATCCTCGGCAGCATAGCAGCTATCATTCTGGCGCTGGCCGTTGTAAACTTTGTGAATCTGTCAACTGCACGAGGATCGAAGCGCGCAAAAGAAGTAGGGGTGAAGAAGACTCTTGGAGTAACGAAGTCCATGCTGATAACCCAGTTTCAGGTTGAAAACATCCTGCTAACATCCGTAGCGATGCTCCTTGGACTCGGAGTGATGGAAATACTGCGCTTTGTGATTCAACCGATGCTGGGCATAGCCATCCCGTTGGACATTTGGAGTGTACCAACGATTGCCACAGTCATCATTGGCGTTCCCCTGGTTGTGGGATTTCTGGGTGGCCTTTATCCGGCATTCTACCTCACGTCGTTCAGACCTGCGCAAGTGCTGAAGGGAAAGCTTGCTACAGGATTTGGTTCCTCCCGATTGAGAAATGCGCTGGTGGTATTTCAGTTTACGATATCCATCGCGCTGATGTCATCAACGCTGATCGTATTTCAGCAGCTCTCATATTTTCAATCACGCGATACCGGGATCAAAAGTGACAATCTGCTCATAGTGAATTATGCCGACAAGCTGGGCGAGCAGCTTAAGTCATTCAGAAATGAACTGGTGAATATGCCTGGAGTTAACGACGCAGCATTGTCGATGGACATACGTTCTAGTTTTGAAGACATCTACACTCGGGAGGGCGACAATCAAAAGGTGAGCATTTCCGCATTCAAAGCCGATGAACATTTTCTGAGTACTTCGGGGATAGTACTGAAGGTTGGCCGCGGGTTCGATGCTAACCGACCGTCCGATACAAATGCTGTTGTGATAACAGAAACAACAGCCCGGGCGTTGGGCTGGATTGGAGAAGAGGCGATAGGCAAACGAATTCTTTATCTCGGTGATGAACTTGGTCCATTGGAGGTGATCGGTATTGCTAAGGACTTCAACATTCAATCGCTCCGGCAGAGCATTCAGCCGGTCATGTTTCTACACATCGACTCAAAGTACTGGGGTAACAATCGAATTGCGCTGGTTCGATACGAGACTTCTTCATTCCGGTCATTGGTATCTTCTATTGAGTCGCGCTGGAAGCAACTTTCACCAGCTCCGTTTTCCTATACTGTCTATAATGATCACCTTCGGGCTCAATATCGTCAGGAGGAACGGATCGTTTCCCTCTTCAGTATCTTTACGGTTCTGTCAATTGTTATTGCCGTTATCGGTCTGGTAGGTCTTGTTGCTTATTCAGCAGAGCAACGGAAAAAGGAGATCGGCATTCGAAAGGTTTTCGGAGCAACACGAGGAGGTATTTATGTATTGATTAACAGACCTTATGTTGTGTTGCTGGCGGTGTCGCTGACCGTGGCAACTCCGCTCACCTGGTACCTGATGCAGCAATGGCTCGATTCTTTTGCCTATTCCACAAATATTTCTGCGTCTACGTTCATACTTGCCGGAGTGATCGAACTTGTTCTGGCACTCGTTTGCGTCGGGTATCTGTCTTTACGTGCAACAAGGCTAAATCCGTCGGTCGTTTTGAAAGACGAATAGGCATAAAAGCTGAGTCATTTTTTTGATCTTCACTTTGGAATACATCAATACTTTCTTATACTTGCCGTCGCAATAGCAAAATACCGGTATGGGAAAAGGCGACAAGAAATCGAAAAAAGGTAAGATCTGGAGGGATTCTTATGGCAATTCCAGACGTAAGAAATTGTTAAAGGCAAAGCTGAGAAGAACAGCATCTAAAAAAGCAACGCCAGCAGCAGCTGAAAGCGCAGCGGCAAAACCTAAGAGAGCAGCTGCTCCTAAGAAGAAGGCAGAATAATACATGAAGAAACATACAAACATATCTTGGTGGTGGCACAGCGTCGATTACGATCTGTGAACAGCCCTGATATGACCTGACCCTAAAGCCAAGGCCTGCTGCTCACAGCGGGCCTTGTTGTTTTATAACCTTTCAAAAAGACAAAACACCATCATGGAATATAAGCTTCGAACCTTCAATAAAAGACTGCTTGCCGATACGCTCACTCCTGTAAACATTTACCTAAAGCTGCGGGATGTCTTCGCCGGCAGCATCCTGCTGGAGAGCTCCGATTATCACAGTCATGAAAATAGCCTCTCACTCATTTGTTGCGATCCTATTGCCTCGTTCACCGTTAAAGGCGGCGACGTAGAACGCCGGTATCCCGACGGATCGGTTGATGTTCAGCAACTGACACGTAGGGGCCAGGTTGCGGAATACCTCGAGTCCTTCCGAAAGAGCATTGTCCCTGAAAAAAATACAACGAAGTACACGAGCTGCGGCTTGTTTGGATACATGGCCTATGATTCCATAAGGTACTTTGAAGACGTTGACATTTCCGTGAAAGAGAACCTCATTCCGGAGATCATGTACAAGCTCTACCGTTACGTAATCATCATCGATCACTTTTCAAACGAGCTGAACCTCTTCGAGCACTGCTGGGAGGGAAACCACGAGTGCAGAAGTACTATCGACCGCGTTGAGCAAATCATACTGAGTAACCGCTTCGCCACTTATCGTTTCAGTCTCACCGACAAAGAGACGTCGAACGTCGATGATAAGACTTTTGTCGAGATGGTAGAAAAAGGGAAAGAGCACTGTTATCGTGGCGACGTTTTTCAGATCGTGCTCTCACGCCGTTTTGCCACCGGATTTAAGGGTGATGAATTCAATGTTTACCGTTCCCTTAGATCTATTAATCCATCGCCCTACCTGTTCTATTTTGATTATGGAAGCTTCAAGCTCTTTGGTTCCTCCCCGGAGGCACAACTGCAGATAAGCAAAGGGAAGGCGCACATCTTTCCAATTGCCGGAACGTTCCGTCGTTCAGGCAACGACCAGGAAGATGCAGCAATTGCTGCACGACTTGCTGCCGATGAAAAGGAAAACGCGGAACATGTCATGCTGGTAGATCTTGCACGCAATGATATGAGCCGTAATGCAGAGCGCGTTACCGTCGAGGTATTCAAAGAAATACAGTTCTACTCTCACGTAATTCACCTGGTGTCGAAGGTAACAGGCACATTGCGCGATGAGACCTCTGTAGTTGGAATGGCAGCGGATACATTCCCGGCAGGCACGCTTTCAGGTGCTCCCAAGCACATGGCGATGACACTCATCGATCGCTATGAAAATATCAATCGCGGATTCTACGGTGGGGCTATTGGCTTCATGGGCTTCGATGATTCATATAATCATGCTATTATGATTCGAACTTTCCTAAGTCACGAAAATAGATTGGTATATCAGGCTGGCGCGGGCGTAGTCTCCAAGTCTGATGCCCAAAGCGAGTTGCAGGAAGTTAACAACAAGCTTACCGCTCTGCGGAAAGCGGTGCTGATGGCAGAGTCCATTTAAGAAATTGATGCTAGTGAAGAAAAGAATAAAGTAGGAAGCAATGAAAATTCTGGTGATTGACAATTACGATTCCTTTACCTATAACCTGGTACACATTATTAGAGCCCTTGGTCATGTACCTGCCATTTTTCGAAACGATAAAATTGCAGTTGAGGACGTCGCACAATATGACAAGATCCTTTTGTCTCCGGGCCCGGGTATACCAGACGAAGCAGGAATCATGAAAGATGCCGTGCGCGAGTATGGTGCTACGAAAAGTATTCTCGGCATTTGCCTGGGGCATCAGGGCATAGGAGAAGTGTATGGCGCCAGTCTCTTCAACATCCCGAAGGTACTGCACGGTGTAACATCGACAGCAACTGTTCAGGATTCAGGCGAGTACCTGTTCCGCGACGTAACGCCGACGTTCCAGGCTACACACTATCACTCCTGGGCTGTACGTGCCGACAGCATTCCGTCAGAATTAAGGGTAACGGCAGTGAATGATGAGGGACTGGTGATGGGATTAAGTCATGTGCGATTCGATGTGAAGGGACTGCAATTCCATCCTGAATCGGTAATGACGCCGGAGGGACCGAAAATGATCAGGAACTGGCTTAACAACTAACCGATCGGACGTCCGTAGCCGGAATGTTCCCTTATGATCCGAGTTTGAATCAGGAGTAATGTGCTGGCTTAAGATATCGCGGTGCAAAAATGGAAGTAATAAATGCAGGGAATAAGAGCGAATGCTATGAAAGAAATATTCAATGAATTAATCGATCACAGGTCATTGACAAAAGACACTGCACGTAATGTGCTGATTGAGTTGGCGTCCGGCAAGTATAATCCAAGTCAGATGGCAGCATTCATGACGGTGTACATGATGCGCAGCATTACCGTTGATGAGCTTCAGGGCTTCCGCGACGCCATGCTCGAACTCTGTGTGCCGGCAAAATTTGATCAGCCGGTAATGGATGTATGCGGTACTGGTGGCGATGGGAAGAATACTTTCAATATTTCAACATTGTCGTCGTTTGTAGTTGCCTCCGCAGGACAGCCTGTAGCCAAGCATGGCAACTACGGAGTATCATCAGCATGCGGGTCATCGAACCTTCTGGAGTATTTTGGTTATAAGTTCACGAACGATTTGGACCAGTTACGTCGCAGTCTGGATCGCGCCAACATATGCTTTATGCATGCCCCATTGTTTCACCCTGCGATGCGAAACGTGGCGCCTATCCGCAAGGAGCTGGGTGTAAAAACTTTCTTTAACATGATAGGGCCAATGGCTAATCCTGCGCTCCCAACAAGGCAGCTTGTCGGAGTGTTCAGCCTTGAGCTTGCACGACAATACGGATATTTGTACCAGAACACGGATAAACGTTTTGTTGTTCTCCATTCCCTTGATGGATATGATGAAGTATCACTGACCGGTGGTTTCAAATATTTCTACAACGGTGGGGAAAAAGTACTTGAACCTGCTGACCTGCAGTTACCACTTCTTACTTACAACGACATTCGCGGTGGTAATACGGTTGAAGAGTCTGCGAAAGTATTCATGCGTATTTTGGAAGGTCAGGGTACGCCTGCTCAGCAGTCAGCGGTCGTGGCTAATGCCGGAATGGCTCTTTATGCAGCACAACAGGAAGGCGGATTGCTGAAGGCCATGGAACGGGCACGCGAGGCATTGCAAAGCGGAAAAGCACTGCGGGCGTTTAAGGCACTTATGGAGAATTAGTCAAAAAATTCTATGAACATACTCGATAAGATAATCGCGCATAAACGCATAGAAGTTGCGCAGAGGAAGGTGGCTACCCCCTTCGTCGTGCTTGAAAAGGGACCCTTGTTTGAAAGACGTCCACTTTCAATGACGGAGTTTATACGCAACCCGGGAAAGTCGGGAATCATAGCTGAATTCAAGAGGCGATCTCCATCTAAGGGAAACATCAACACGAAGGTGAAGGTTGAAGATGTTACCGTTGGCTATTCAACGGCTGGGGCGTCCGCACTCTCAGTGTTGACAGATACAGAATTTTTTGGAGGAGCAAGCGACGATTTGATTATGGCCCGGGGACTTAATCAGATTCCCATTTTGCGCAAGGACTTTACCATCGATGAATATCAGATTGTAGAGGCGAAGTCAATGGGAGCGGATACGATCCTTCTTATCGCCGCCGCGTTGCAGCCAAATGAAGTGAAGGCGTTTTGTAAGTTTGCCCATGGGCTAGAGCTGCAGGTACTACTGGAGGTTCACGACGAGGCAGAGCTTCGCGACAACATTGATGCAGACGCTGATCTCATAGGCGTTAATAACCGTAACCTCAAGACATTCGAATTAAGCATCGAAGTGTCAAAGCGACTTGCTCCGATGATACCAAACCATGTGGTGAAGGTTTCCGAGAGCGGGATTGAAGCGGTGAACACAATCATCGATTTGAAAACCTATGGATACCAGGGATTTCTCATGGGACAAAACTTTATGCAGCGGGAAGAACCCGGAGCTGCCTGTAAGGAGTTTATTGAAGAACTTAGAGCAGCGCAGGTAACATCAAAATAGAATTAAAGGGCTTGTGCTTATGAAGAGAGCGCAAGGCAATAGATCTAAGCTTGTGGAAAAGACAATCAGGATAAAAATTTGTGGCATGCGTGAAGCGGCGAATATCGTGACCGTTGCCTCTATGCGTCCCGATTATCTTGGATTCATTGAATACCCTTTGTCTCCCAGATTCGTTGGGTACAAATTTCGGATGCCTGCGTTGCCCTCAGCGATCGAACGCGTCGGTGTCTTTGTAAGCGAGACGCTGGAAAATGTTCGGAACCGTATCAAGGTTGTTGGGTACGACGCAGTGCAGCTCCATGGTGATGAATCACCTGACTTTGCCTCGAAAATGCGGGATGATGGAGTTAAGGTGATAAAAGTATTTAGAGTTGACGATAACTTTGATTTTAACGAGACTAAACCATTTGTCGGGAGAGTTGATCAGTTGCTGTTCGATGCGAGAGGCAAGCAGCCGGGAGGAAACGGCATTCGATTTAATCCCATGATTCTACGTCGTTATGATCAGGAAGTGCCGTTCTTTCTCAGTGGGGGACTTCAGCCGGAAACACTAAAGGAAAATATAGCCGAGCTAAGTGAGATGAATCTATACGGCGTCGATTTAAACAGTGGCGTTGAAACTGCGCCTGGCCTTAAAGATGCCTTCCGGGTTCAGACATCAATTAACCACATTAATGACCTGCGGAAGAACCGATGAAGGCTGGAGGTAAAAACACAATGAGATGAAATTGACATATCAGTATTCTCTTATTGCATGCATAGCCGACCAAAGATTTGACCGCGATATTGAGTAATTAAAAATATTAGCACATGAAATACGGAGTTAACGAAAAAGGATACTACGGCAAGTTCGGGGGAGCATACATTCCCGAAATGCTTTATCCAAACGTTGAAGAGCTGCGCACCCGCTACCTGGAAATCATCAATGATCCAGGGTTCAAAGAGGAGTTTGCGTTGCTGCTTCGGGACTATGTGGGACGGCCTACGCCGCTTTACGAGGCAAACCGATTATCGGAGAAGTATGGCGCACAGATTTTCCTTAAACGTGAGGATTTGTGTCATACCGGAGCCCACAAGATCAATAACACCATAGGACAAATTCTCCTTGCCAAACGTCTGGGGAAACAGAAAATCATCGCGGAGACAGGAGCAGGTCAGCACGGTGTGGCTACGGCTACTGTTTGCGCATTGATGGGAATGGAATGTACCGTGTACATGGGAAAGGTTGACATGGAGCGTCAGAGGCCCAACGTAGAGCGTATGCGCATCCTTGGAACCAAAGTTGTTCCCGCCGTCAGCGGAAGTATGACACTTAAGGATGCCACGAACGAAGCGCTGCGGCATTGGATCAATCATCCAACCGACACGCACTATATCATTGGCTCAGTAGTTGGTCCGCATCCGTATCCTGATATGGTAACGCGTTTTCAGGCCATCATCAGCGAGGAGATGAAAGCACAGCTTACTTCAAAAACAGGTAATCCATTTCCTGACTACGTATTTGCATGCGTTGGGGGTGGCAGCAATGCAGCGGGGGCATTTTATCATTTCCTCGATGAAGAGCACGTCACACTCGTGGGCGTTGAGGCAGCGGGTCACGGCGTAGACTCAGGCGAGTCGGCCGCTACAACGGCACTTGGTAAACCCGGTGTGTTGCACGGGAGCAAGACACTGCTCATGCAAACCGATGACGGCCAGGTAGTTGAACCGTATTCCATATCAGCTGGCTTGGATTATCCCGGTATTGGTCCTATTCATGCCCACCTGTTCGACACGGGCCGTGTAAAGTTTGTAAGCATCACTGATGATGAGGCTATGAAAGCTGGAGTGGAACTGAGCAGGATGGAGGGAATTATTCCGGCAATCGAATCGGCACACGCAATAGCAGCATTGTCTCAATTTCAGTTTGACAAAGACGACGTGGTTGTGGTGAATCTTTCCGGCCGCGGCGACAAAGACCTGGAAACTTATATCCGCTGGGGCAAATACTAATCAACTATGAAAAACAGAATCAAAGAATTGTTCTCTCGAAAGAACAGCAATGTCCTTTCGGTATTTTATACCGCAGGTTTTCCACAGCTGGATAGCACGGTGCGGGTAGGACAGGCGTTGCAAAAGGCCGGAGCTGATATTATTGAAATTGGCATTCCATACTCGGATCCAATTGCCGACGGCCCAACCATACAGGAGAGCAATAAGGTTGCACTCGAAAATGGTATCAGGCTCTCGATCATCCTCGAGCAGGTAAAGGAACTCAGGAAGACAGTCAACATTCCCATCATACTCATGGGATATGTCAACCCTGTTATGCAGTATGGTATCGAAAGATTTGCCCGCGACGCCGCGGCTGCAGGTGTTGACGGCGTCATTCTGCCCGACCTTCCTATGGACGCTTATCTGGAAGATTACAAGCAGCTGTTTAGCGAAGTCAATATCAGCAATGCGTTTCTGATATCACCGACCACATCTGAGGCAAGGATCCGCAAGATCGATCAGGAAACTGATGGGTTTATCTACGCTGTCTCAGCATCTAGCATAACCGGAGCACGGGGCGCTTTCGCCGATGAACAGCGTACGTACTTCAAGCGTCTTCAGGGAATGAAATTGAAAAACCCATATCTCATCGGATTTGGCATTTCGAATCACGAGACCTTTTCAGAGGCCAGTAAATACAGCTCAGGTGCAATCGTCGGCAGCGCGTTTGTTAATATGCTTCGCGACAGCAAAGACAAAGAAAAGGATATTCAAACTTTCGTTGGCAGCCTCCTTAATTAGCACTCATCCCCTTCATGCATTAAATCAACCAATCAACAGATCCACAAATCAACAAATGATCTATGCTTGTTTACGGAATAAAGAATTGCAACACGGTTAAAAATGCACTGACCTGGCTTGATGAGCACAAGGTTGCGTACGAGTTTCATGACTACAAGAAAAAGGGCATTACTGCCGATATTCTTAAGTCGTGGTCGAAGCAAGTAGGATGGGAGTCACTGTTAAACAGGAAGGGCCTCACCTGGAAACAATTGCCAGAGGTGGACAGAGCTAAAATCAAAACCGAAGACGACGCCATTAAGTTGATGATAGAAAAGACCAGCATCATCAAGCGTCCGCTGTTGGAAGAAAAGGGAAAGGTAATCCTGCTTGGCTTTGATGAGGACTCATACCAGAACAAATTGAGGAAATAGCGATCATCAATTGGAGTTGTTCTCTATCCAATTCACATTCTGTTTCAGGTAACTTATCGTTCTTTCTTCTTGCGATCCGGGTTCAGGCTGATGCATGTACAACCAGGAGGCTATTGGCGGAAGACTCATCAAAATAGATTCCGTCCTTCCATCGGTATCCAGACCGAACTTCGTGCCGCGGTCCCACACCAGATTGAACTCCACGTATCGTCCGCGCCGAATCGCCTGCCACGCCTTATTTTGATCATTGAAAGGAACGTCGGCGTTCTTCTTCATTAAATTCACATAGGTGGGAGCGAACGCAAGTCCCACATCCTTTACAAAAGCAAAGCGAGAGTCTTTAGTAAAGCCATCAGTGCCCTTCAGATAATCGAAAAAGATTCCTCCAATACCTCTGGTCTCCTTTCGATGCCTGATGTAAAAGTAATCATCTGCCCATTTCTTAAAGGCGGTATAGAACCCGGCATCGTGACGATCACAGACTGACTTAAGCTGTTGGTGAAAGAAACGTGCATCATCCTCGACAACATAGTGCGGCGTAAGATCTATTCCACCACCGAACCACCAGGAGCCATCAGTCATTTCGAAGTAACGCACATTCATATGAATAATGGGAACAAAAGGATTGTTCGGATGGATGACGATCGATACGCCTGTAGCGTAGAACGAGAGATCTGAGTTTGGATCAAGGTGAAGCGATTTGAGAACGGGCACAGGTGCCTTTCCCCATACGGCGGAAAAGTTTACACCACCTTTTTCAATTACGCGTCCGTTCGTAAGTACCCGTGAAATACCACCACCGCCACCGGGACGTTCCCACTCATCTGAAACAAACGCTCCGACGCCGTCAGCACCTTCAAGCGATCGGCATATGTCCGCCTGCAGGCCTTTGAACCAATCACCAATTTGTTCTTTTTCAATCATCACGGTTGACTTAAAACGGATAATTTATCCCCACATTATAGATCACGGGCTCCTTGTAGTTCACAAACACACCCTCACTTACCTCGGTCGCGTAAGGTTTCCAGAATCGTACTTTATTCAAAACAAACCTGTCACCAGACTCGCGTGCAGGATCATAAACCTTCATCCCCACATCGAAGCGAAGAATGAGGAAGCTGAAATCAAATCGAAGACCAAATCCGGTACCCACACCAAACTCTTTATAAAATCGCTTCAGGCTGAACTGCGAGCTGTTATCCTTTATTACGCTGCCGTCTTCGGCTTGTACATTTTGAGGATTGAAATTCCAGACGTTACCAGCGTCAACGAAAACTGCTCCGTTAACAAAGCCGAACAACTTCTGCCTCAGCTCGACACTCCCTTCGAGCAAAATCTCCGATGGCTTTTCTATACTGTAGTCAAAGAGGCCGTCGCCCTTTGGATTTGTACTTTCGTTGGGTGGCAGGGATCCTGGCCCAAGTCGTCGCGGTCGCCAGGCTCTTATACTATTACTACCGCCGGCAAAGAAGAACTTTTCATAAGGAACTCCTTTTTCGTCACCATATGAATAAACCACTCCCGAGTTGAAACGATAGGCTATTACCGTATTCTTATCGACCGGGTTTACCCGTCTGACGTCGAGGCCTAACCTGAGGTATTGATAATGTTGCAGTCCCCAATCCGTGAGAAAATTCGGCGTAAAGAAGTTCCAAAGCGTGCCACCGCTTTCAAACTGCATTCTTATGAAGCTTGATGTAAATTCATTGTTACCATAATCGTGCAGGTTCCAGGTGATGCCGAACATGATGCTGTTTACGAACGATGGCCTGAACGAGTTGATGAGCGCGTTATTGCCAAGCGAGTCCTGCGTCTTTAATAGTTTTTGGAACTCTTTAGAGAGATTTGCAGTGGAAATGACAACAACACTAAGAGGCGTTAACGAGTAGGAAGTTCTGTTTTTGGTTTGCCAGGTGTAGGCAGCATTGGTCGAAACATACGTCCGCCTGTATTCAGGCCGGTCATTAAATGTATAGCCGGTCGTAAGACGCGTCTTAGGGTTGTACTCGGCAAATTTGATGCGTCTTCGTTCCTTGAAGAACCAGATGAATTGCGGAAAACTGAGAGATGCATTCAGAGTAGCGGCCGTACTTTTGTAGATATTCTGGGTCTCTGTTGCCGAGGCAACACCTTCAAATCCAAACCTTCCCGACATGTCGAAGGTCTCCATCCCCTTGAATATATTTCGCTTCTTAAACGAAATACCATAGAAGGGTCCTGGAAATCCCTGTGTAACGTTAACACCCGCTTCATTGGTCCATTCATATCTCGAAGCCGGGCTGGCAAATATGTTCGCAATGAATTTTCCATCCGACGTGTCGTAATTGATGTTGACAAACTTGAACGCATCAACGTTACTCAACTGCCGTTGGGTGTCCAGCGTTCTCGTCCTGCTGTATAACTCTTCCGGTCTGATAAATACGCGTTGATTGAGGATCTTTAGTTTGAAGTTGTCGTCATAATACTTGTAATGAACATCACGATATGTCCTTGAATGTCTTGCAACACCAGGAATAGTTTTGCCGACATCGGTGGTGAACGTCACCGTGTCGATCTGAAACTTCTTATGATAGCCGCGTTTTGCCGGGTCGCGGATGCTTATGATCACAGCCACCCGTCTGTCAGGTGATCTGAACGTAGTGTCCATAGTGTAGTCGATATACTGCCGGCTAAAGTCAAAGTATCCATGATCCTTAAGCAGCAAGTCAATACGCTCACGTTCTTTCGTGAAATTGTCCTGATCGTAGCGGGCGCCTTTTTTAAGATAACTTTTATCAACGTTGTTATTGATAATCCTGAATATGGCCGTGTCTTCAACGTCATAGAACAGGGAGTCGATGAAGTAAGCTTTCCCGGGAGTAACCACGTATCGAACCCTGACGAATCGACTCTTGTCAAAAGTCCGATCCACTACCTGATTCTTGAAGTAACCCTTGGAGAACAGGTAACTTTGAAAACGTTCGCGGGTAAGGCGTACCTGAGCGCTGTCGTAAATGGATAAGGGCTCACCCCACTGCATAAAGAGGTTTCCATTTTCGATGAAAGAATTCATCTTCGTTACTTTCTTCTGTTTTCTGAAGAGGTATCGGTCGATCTTCTTTTGCGACGTAGCTTCCGCGATCTTTTGGTCGTATTTCTTTTCGAAGGCCTCCCGCTTGCGGATGAACTTCTCCTGGTCATACTTTCGGTAGCCCATGTAGTAGATGCTCACAAGCGGCGCCAATGGCAGTCCCAATATGCGACGATTGGCGTGCTGGGTATAGAGGCCGCGCATCTCATCTTCGTTGATGTGACGTGGGGCATCTATGGCCTGCGAATACAATAGCTTCTCGCCATCCTTAAGATGTCTTGTACCAAGACACCCCGATAGTATCATCGCCAGCCATATTATCGAGAGAAAATATTTACTTTTCGAGGTAGTCAAGCGCCCGGTAAAATGCTATCAAAAGCAAAGATCAAGTTAATCCGCTCGTTGCAAATAAAGAAATACCGCCAACAGGAACAATTGTTTGTCGTGGAGGGTGCGAAGAGTGTGGCTGAGCTGTTGAAATCTGACTTCCATATTGAACTGATTGCGGGAACAGGTGAGTACCTGTCAACGATCGAGGCACCATCCAGCTTGTTGTCAGAGGTCAAAAAAGAAGACCTGGAGTCAATGGGACTTTTTCAATCGAATGAGTCGGCCCTGGCGGTGGCTCGCATGAAGCCGAATGAGGCTTTTAAGCCGACAACCGGAGAACTGTTGCTGGCACTGGATGACCTTCGCGATCCGGGCAACCTTGGAACAATTATTCGAACGGCCGATTGGTATGGAATAAACCGGATAGTGGCGTCGAATGAGACGGCCGATCTTTACAACTCAAAAGTGATCACCTCAACGATGGGGTCTTTTACTCGTGTCAGGATCTTCTATACGGACCTAACCAGCTATTTGTCAACAATATCAGTAAAACTGTTCGGTGCCTATCTGGAAGGGACTGATGTTCACCAAACGGACTTTGGCGGTGGTGGCGTAATAGTAATAGGTAATGAAGCCCGGGGAATATCATCAGAAGTGTCTGCCCTGATAACGAACAGAGTTACTATTCCGCGCTATGGACAAGCTGAATCTCTTAATGCTGCCATTGCCACGGCAGTGATATGCGACAATGCCCGCCGGCACTATCAAAAGAAACCTTTGCTCTGAGTGGCGGCGTTGTCGGAAATCCTTTCCGCATTTTCCTTCCCAAGATAGCGGTCGATCATTGCGTGCCCCAGATAAATCAGCGGCGTCAACAGTAGCGCTACCAGAAACTTATAGATGTAGTTGGTGATGCCGATTGCCAGGATCTGGCGATTGGTAAATATTCCGGAAAACGCTATGTACAAAACAACAAAGCTGTCAACGAATTGAGAAATAAGCGTTGAGCCTGTTGCCCTCAACCACAGATATTTGGAGCCTGTGGCCTTTCTAAGTTGTTGAAATACGAAGACATCGACGAGCTGCCCGATAAGAAATGCAATAAGTGAAGCAACGATGATGCGCTGCCCTTGCCCGAATATTTTGTTGTAGGCAAAGTCCATATCGAAAACATTTCCTGCGGCATCGTGGGAGTTGGTCTCCATCCAAAACCCGGCAGGTGCAAGCTGCATTGTGAGAAAGATCACCAGGAAAGCGTAAGCTATCAATGCCGCGGTAAAGTAGCTCAGCTGTTTTACTCCGGGCTTGCCAAAATATTCGTTGACAAGGTCTGTCGTAATAAAAACCATAGGCCATATCACGGCTCCGGCTGTAAGATTGAAATCCATCTCGAAGCCAAGGATGTTAAGATTGGCTGGGCTTAGCCCGAGGGTTGATTCGATTGAAAAGATCTTGACGCCGATCAGTTCGGCAAGTAGGGCGTTCGTTATAAATATGCCAGCCAGTATGACGAAGAGCTGGTTACGCTTTTGTTCAAAAGTTTTATCCATAGCCGTCTATTCCTCAATCGTATGTTCCTCAGCTTCCAGCGCAAGCTTCGTATTGGGAAACACTGCGCGCGCCTCATCAAGCAGCATGTTCAGGTCTTTATAACGGGCGCTGAAGTGGCCAATCAGCAGCGCGCCGGCCTTTGAAAGCTGTGCAATTTCGGCCGCCTGCCGCGCTGTGCTATGCAGAGTTTCAAGAGCCTTGTTTTCGTCCGCATTTACAAACGTAGCCTCGTGATACAACAGATCAACCTGGGCAATCTGCTGTGCGATCTGGCGGTCAAATGCCGTGTCAGAACAGTAGGCATAAGTACGTGACCGACGGGGATCAAAAGTAAGTTCCGAGTTCTTAAACATCACATTGCCAGACTCATCTATAATGTCGTGGCCATTCTTTAGTCCGGCAATCTGCTGTAACTGAAGTCCTTCAGGAAGGCGCGTCTTGTCAATGCGACGGGGCTTCAATTTTTCCCTGAAGTAGAACCCGGAGCAACGAATCTTATGTGATAACGGAATCGTCTCTATAGAAAGCGCATCATCTTCATAGAGCGTTTCGCGCAAGCCTTTCGTGAGACGATGAAAATGAATCCGAAAAGAAGGGGCGGATCGGGAGTAGCGAAGCTGAGTCGTAATGATTTCATCGAGGCCACGGTGCCCATACACGTGCAGATCATTTGTTCGTTTCTGCAGATGCATGGTAAAGATCAATCCCATCAATCCGAGATAATGATCACCATGAAGATGGCTGATGAAGATATGATTGATGCGATGGAAATTTGCCTGCACTTTCATCAACTGCATCTGAGTTGCCTCTCCGCAGTCGACAAGAAAATGCCGGCTTTGAATTTCTACAAGCTGAGCAGAAGGATGGCGACCATATGCCGGTAGCGCACCGCTGGAACCCAGGATGGTGATTTTGAAACTCAACCGAGGTAATTGTTTGTGCGATGACTAACGCCCAGCATCAATCGAATGCTAGTTCCGATCAGAATTCTTCAAATCCTTCTCGATCTCGTGCATGAATACGGCGTCGATGGCTTCTTCAACTTTAGGCAAAATATTCAGTACGCTGTCGAGTTGAGAGATCTTAATCAGTTTCATGGTATGATCGGAGAGGGTGGTCAGAATGAAAATTCCTCCTTCCTCCTGAACAATTCTATTGCCAACTAGCAACGCGCTGAGTCCTGATGAATCGGTATACTTCACTTCAGCAAGGTCGAGAACGATATTCTTAACCCCTTCCGCATGCAATGTGATCAGCTCTGACTTAAGTCCAGGAGCAACACTGGAATCCAGCTTCTCCTCGTGCAAGCGCAATAAGCTGTATTTCTCCTGCTTGTCAATCGTATACTTCATATCCTCAGTTTTTCTTGGTTTCTAAGTTAGCGGAATTTATGGAATCTATGATTTTTTGCTCGATTCTTTGGCTGATGTGTTGATAGTCAACAGGGGGCAAACCTTCGCCTCTGACCTTTTCATAGAGCTCTTTATATCGCCCCGAAATGTTGGCCACCACTTCATCAGTCATTTGAGGAACCGTCTGTCCATCCTTCCCCTGAAAACCGTTTTCGATCAGCCACTGCCGCACAAACTCCTTGCTTAGCTGCTTCTGTGCTTCGCCGGCCTGCTGTCTTTGGGCATAGCCGTCGGCGTAGAAATATCTCGACGAATCAGGCGTGTGCACCTCGTCGATCAGGTAGATCTGGCCATTGTGTTTCCCGAACTCGTATTTCGTATCAACAAGGATAAGCCCTCTGGCGGCGGCCAGTTCGGTACCACGCTGAAAAAGCTTTCGGGTGTAATCTTCCAGCACGGCATAGTCCTCGCGTGACACTATTCCACGTCGCAATATTTCATCCCTGGAGATATCCTCATCATGGCCAACTGACGCCTTGGTTGTTGGAGTGATGATAGGCTGGGGGAGTTTGTCATTCTCTTTCAATCCTTCGGGCAATGGGACACCACAAAGCAATCGCTTCCCGGCTTTGTATTCGCGCGCTGCATGCCCGGCCAGGTATCCCCGGATAACCATTTCAACCTTGAACGGCTCGCACCGGAATCCAATAGTTACATTTTGATCAGGTGTCGATACAACCCAATTCGGAACAAGGTCTTTGGTCGCCTGCAAGTTGAAAGCCGCAATCTGATTAAGTACCCTTCCCTTGTCAGGAATTGCTCTTGGCAGAATGACATCAAATGCCGAAATGCGATCGGTGGCCACCATAGCCATGAGGTCACCGAAATAGTATACATCGCGCACTTTTCCACTATAAAATCCCGTCTGACCGGGGAACTTGAAGTGCGTTTCCTTGATGGCTTCCATGTGTCCAAAATCAGGTCGTAAGATAAAGCGAAAGGAGGGAACGCAAAACCTTTTTCTCCCTATTGACTATTGTTTTGGAGTTTCGATGGGCACGGGAGTGCCCGCTTTATACTGAATTGTCTGACTGACAGCGCCATTTTGATCAAAGGTCTTCCATACCCCGTGCTTTTTGTCGCCCGCGTAAGTGCCCTGTTCGCTTATCTTGCCATTCTCGTAGTAGGCAGTGAAGGGGCCGTTCCGTCGGCCGGTTTTAAAGGTCGTGACCGATTGCAGCGTACCGTTGCTGTTGTAGATTTTGGTGACACCAGTGAGCAGATTTGCCTGGTAGGTCTCTTCGCGAGCAACCTTTCCCGTGCTGCCATAGGTGTATTGCACTCCCTCCAGCTTTCCGTTTACATAGTTGTGCCTTTCAAGTACAATCTTGCCGCTGTCGTCGTAGAGTATTGAGGCTCCGTTGGGCAGTCCGTTTCTGAGCTTTTTCTCAGACTTCACAATGCCCTGCTCGGAATATTCAGTGACAGAGGCATCGATTCCATTTCCGGCAACCACCTCCTTTGCTTTAGTCTGTCCGGAGACATAATAGTCCGTGTTGGTGCCTACTTTTTTGCCTTCGGCATATTGATACTTGTGGCTTATTGCGCCAGTTGGATAATAACCGGTATTCGGACCATGCAGTTTGCCCTTAAGGAAGCCTCCTTCCGTGATAATGTGCCCTTCGCGGTCATAGGATTTGAACTGTCCGTTCTTCGTACCCTCGTCCATTGTCGAGGCAGTTTCAAGTTGCCCATTGTCGTAATAGGTCTTATAGAAACCGGTTAGTATTCCATCCTTACTGTTTGCCTCTGTTTCTACTTTGCCGTTGCTGTAGTAACTTCTTGTAATACCATTAGGCTTACCGTTGGCATATGTGATCTCCTTCCTGAGCATGCCATTAGGATAGTACTCTTTTACGAGACCGTCAGGCTTCCCCTTTACGAAATAGCTTTCGCGCTTAATGGTACCATTATCGAAATAGATCTGGATGCTGTCGGTAAGTATGTCGTTTTGAAAGTACGCCTTTTCGTAGGGCACGCCATCTTCATTGAACACCTGGACGACGCCATGCCGCATTCCGTTAACAAACGTGAGGGTGCGTGCCAGCTTGCCGTTCTCGTGGTACTCTTTGAACAGGCCGGATTTCTTTCCTTCGTCAAAGTTTCCCTCTACCATGAGGTTCCCGTTTTCATAGTAGCGCTTGTACGCACCTACATAAGTTTCTGCATCCGCAGGCGAAGTAAAGTAAACCTCCTGAACATGGTGCTTCTCCTTGTCGTAGTAGGTGCGGGTCTCCCGTTGCGCAAGAACAGCAACAGGGGCAAAAAGCATGACAAACAACAGACAAATTTGAATAACGATTCGGGATGACAGGGTTTCAAACCGACTGTCGGAATAGATTCCCGGAATTGAAGCTGTTAAGATTTCTTTAATGTATGCCATCGGCATTACAGAAGTTCGATAACCATCGCAGATGCGCCACCGCCACCATTGCATATACCGGCCACACCGATAGCCTGATTGTTTTGTCGCATCGCACTCAGCAACGTAATAACAATGCGGCATCCAGATGCACCCAGTGGATGACCGAGAGCAACAGCTCCGCCATTTACGTTTACTTTATTGCCGTCAAGGCCCAGCTTTTGATTATTGGCCAGCGCTACGGCTGAAAAAGCTTCATTGATTTCATATAGACCTACATTCTTCGGCGATATGCCAGCCAGCTTCATGGCTTTGGGTATGGCCAAAGACGGAGTAGTGGTGAACCACATTGGATCTTGCGCGGCGTCGGCGAACCCGCGAATCCGCGCGAGAGGTTTTACGCCTAGTGACTTTGCACGCTCTGCGCTCATCAATACCGTTGCAGCAGCACCATCGTTTAGCGTCGAGGCGTTTGCGGCTGTAACAGTACCGTCTTTTGTAAAAGCCGGCTTTAACCCTGCGATCTTTTCAAAGGCGACATTCCTGTACTCTTCATCTTCGCTTACTGTTGTGACCTTACCCTTTCGGTCCTTCACCTCAACGGGAACAACTTCATCGGTGAACTTTCCGGAAGCCCAGGCACCTGCTGCGCGTTCGTATGAAGCTATAGCATAAGCATCCTGATCAGCGCGGCTGATGTTCATCTCTTTCGCAGTATTGTCCGCACAAACGCCCATAGCGCAGTGGTTGTATACATCCGTCAGTCCATCGTGCTGAAGGCCGTCTGTCAGTTCACCGTGACCATACCGGTAGCCCGTACGTGCCTTCATGAGGTAGTACGGGATGTTACTCATACTCTCCATGCCGCCTGCCAAAACAACTTCCTGCGTTCCTAACATGATTGATTGAGCACCATGCATCATCGCCTTCATCCCCGACGCGCAGACTTTGTTGATCAATGTACTGGGAATCTGGAAACCCAACCCTGCCGCAGCAGCCACCTGTGTTGCCGGGGCCTGTCCAAGCCCCGAAGAGATTACGTTACCCACAAACAGTTCATCTATCTGACTGGCATCTATGCCTGCCCGTGATACCGCGGCCTTAAATGCGACTCCCGCCAGCTCCGTCGCAGACAACGAGGCGAGAGAACCTCCAAAACTGCCAATAGGCGTGCGCGCTACTGAAACGATGACAACGTCTTTCATGTGTAGTCTTATTTATGCTGAATGCAAATGGAAGTAGCTCTATTCCCCAGGATGGCCTCGGCAATACCATACGTTATTAACATTACCTGCTATTACCAGTCAGGCTTGCCCTTGTCTCGTGGTTTGGTCGCCTTGCGCTGGTTTTGTTGCAAATACTGTTTCTCCTGATTCTTCATTGCCTCCAGGATCATACGAGCTTTTTCCTCTGTCATTTTCATGTCCTGCAATTTCTTAGACCAATCTGGAGGAGGCTGCTTGTCGTTTTTCTCCTGCTTTTCTTCGGAATCCTTCTGATCCTTCTTCTCGGCATCCTCCTTTTGTTCCTGCTCTTTTTTCTCCTTCTCTTTTTCCTCCTGCTCCTTTTTCTGCTGGTCCTTCTGCTGCTGGTCTTTTTGTTCCTGCTCTTTCTTCTTTTGCTCCTCGTTCTTTTTCTGGTCTTCCTGCTTCTGATCTTTCTGCTGATCGTCTTTCTGGTTCTCCTTATTCTGCTTATCTCGGTTTTGCTGCTGCTCTTGCTTCTTCTTCTCCTCTTCGAGTTTCTTCTTCAGCATTTCGTAGTTGTACCTGGCGTCGCGGTTGTTGGGGTCGGCCTTTATCGCTTGTTTAAAATTGTCCAATGCCTCTTCCAATTTGCCGGCACGATGATTCATTACTCCCAACTGCTGCTGTGCCTTAGACCTTATGTCAGCTTTAGGGCTGCCCATAACAGACTGATAGCTTGAAAGAGCCTGTGTGGTGTCGCTGGCATTGAAATAGGCATTGGCCAGGTTGAGCCTGATTTCATCCTCATTTGCATGAAGTGAATCGATCAGGATACGGTACTTGGAAATCGCTGTTTTATAATCACCGGCCACATATGCCTCGCGTGCTTCACGTTTCAGTGAATTGATCTTTCCAATGGTCACCGGATCAACAATCGCAGCAACAGTTAAAATGACTATAGCGGCAAGTTTCATATCCTAACGGTTGGTATATTGATCAAGATATCCAGCAAAAACAGGAAGGCGGCCGCCATCAAAAAATAGAAGTACTTGTTGGCAGTAACATCCACGAAACGCGCATCGCGCATTTCTCCTTCGATCTTATCGATTGTGTTAATCAAGCGTGAAATATCGTTTTTGCTTTCATTGATTTCAAAATATTGGCCACCTGTATTGTTTGCAAGGGAGATCAGGCCGTCTGGGTTAAGTTTAGTAAGAACGATCAGCCCCTGCCGGTTAGTCTTCAGTGTATTGCCATTGTAGATGTTGCCGCCTTTTTCTGTTCCAACGCCAAGAGTGAAAAGTTTAATATCCTGTTTTTCAATTTCCTGGGCCACATCTTTGGTAGCTTCTCCGAAGTCTTCACCGTCGCTTATCAGTATAATAACTTTTGACTTTGAACGTTCGGTGCTGTTCTCTTTACTTCCGTCCTCAAGCTTTTGCAGTGCGAGCTTAAGAGGTGGGCCAAAATCCGTACCAGAAGCTGGCACCAGGCCTGTATTCATGGTTTCAATAAAAAGGTTAAGCGCATTCTGATCATAAGTCAGCGGGCATTGCATGAAAGCCTCCGACGAAAAGATGACAATACCAATGCGGTCAGAGTTAAACGCTGCAACGACCTTCTTTAGTTCAAATTTCACCTTTTCCAATCGCGAAGGCTGAATGTCGAATGCATCCATCGATTTGCTCAGGTCGACACAAATAACAATGTCCTTGCCCATCGACTTGACCTCTTTTTTGGATCCCCCAAACGAGGGACCGAGAACAGCAACAATGAAAAGCGCGAAGTACAAAGTCCGGAATAGCAGTTTTGCAAACACATTGCTGTAGGGTGTCCGCAATGTCTTAGCAATGCGGATTACGCGCACGAGGTAAAAGGCGTACAGCGCGATGAAGCCAGCAATGAAAATAATCTCTGTTAATCCGATTCCTCTATACCAAAGCACGATACGAGCTGTTTATTTCCTTATCAACTGGCAATTTGCAATCCAGCGGGATCTTATGCAACAGGATGTGACGGTATGTCAAGGCGCATTACATAGTCGTTCATCCAGTATGGACCAATGGGGACGTCCTCCTGCCGAAGAACTTCGAACCCGAGTCCCCGGTAGAAGTTAAAGGCCGGGTTCTGGCGGTTCACATTCAGATCCAGTTTTTGAATGGCCTTTGCCCTAAGCCTGGAAGTTATTTCCTCCAGCAGACGCCGCCCGAATCCTTTGCCCTGACAATCAGGGAGTACGTACAATTTGTGAAGCTTAAAAATGGAAGGATCGTCAGCACGGGCCGAGTAGGCTGCGAAACCGCGCGGAATCCCATCTTCCCTCAATATGATAAACTGCTGTTCGCTATTCGTTATTTGCTGTCGTAGGATTTCCTCCCTGTATAAAGTGTCAAGCATGTAGCGAATTTGTTCATCGCTTACAATGTTTCGGTACGCGGTCCACCAGGTACCCCACGCGAGATCTTTGATTATTGCCTCTTCGCCCACAATCGCGTCCTGAATTTCTACACTCTTCATTAGTTGACTTTTGGACAAATTACGTCAAAAAGAAACAACTGCCTGTTGACGAAGCATCGGGAGAACATCGTATAACCCGACCTGCATACAAGTCTAACCGAGTTCATTGTTTATCCGGAAATTGTTATTTTTTCAACATGATTGAATTGGAGTGTGATCCGGCATTGCCGCCATTCTTTGATTCGATAACTTTATCTGAATGATTCTGAGCAAATAAATCCCAACTTATGAGAAAGACACTTTTACTTTTCGCCGCTCTGGCACCGGCTTGTGTTGTCGCGCAAAGTATCGACTATAACAAGATAATTGTGACGGAGCAGGTTACCGCGATTTCCTTTGAGGAGAAACTGGTGCAGCTGGCCTGGCGTAATCATCCCAGCAACAAGGTTGTGACCCAGAAGGTGGAACAGGCCCAGACACTTCGCTCCAAAGCGCGATGGTCGTGGTTAAACGATATCTTCATTCAGGGCAACTACAACGAGTTCACCGGCAAGGAAGAGGTTGACGCCGTTGCTCGTGCGATCTATCC
Organism: Chryseolinea sp. T2; assembly: GCF_037203685.1. Taxonomy (NCBI): domain Bacteria; kingdom Pseudomonadati; phylum Bacteroidota; class Cytophagia; order Cytophagales; family Fulvivirgaceae; genus Chryseolinea; species Chryseolinea sp. T2. The sequence goes on along the minus strand of NZ_JBBCAU010000005.1, from coordinate 438,984 downwards.
GCAATATAACGTTGGTATTCGCTTACCTCTGGGCACGTTTGTACAAACGCCTCTTAGTGCGCGTGCAGCCAATGATGAAGTATTGATGAGCGAATATAATGTGAATGCCACGAAGCTGCAGGTTCGTCAGGACGTAATGCTTTCTGTTGAGCGTTTGAAGGAACGATTCAAGATTGTCAAGCTGCGCGAGCGCATTCAGGAGGATTATTTTCTGATGTTTCAAAGCACAGAAAAGAAGTTCAAGGCTGGTGAGGTAACGCTTGAAGCTTATCGCGCGACATCACAGGCTTACTATCTGAAAGAAGAAGAAATCATTCAGGCCAGGTCCGCGTTCAATCAGCAACGTATCGAGCTTGAGGCCATGATTGGAGTGGAGCTAAAAGACGTCGAAGGCTATGTGCAGTTCATCGACAGGCTAACAACGGAAACTCAGCAGAGATAAAGGAGCAGAGACGAGGATCGAAAGTGAACGCAATGCGCATAACCTGAGCGTTGCGTTCATTTTTTTTGAACCAGCCCAGCTATGTTGTTACAAAAATTTGATAAGGGAGCTTTAGACTTAACCCAGTCTGTTAGCCAGTGCAACATGACGGGCTTCAATAGCGCGACCTACTTCAGTGACGAGATACTCCGGCTCAAAAGGTTTTACAAGATAAGCCCACGCACCGAGATCCATGCATTGCTTCTTTCGGCCTGTATCTTCATAACCAGAGTGAATGATCACCGGTACTGTTCGAAGCGTTTCGTGCTCACTGATGTATTGAAGTAATTCAATGCCTCCAAGTGAAGGCATCTTCAGATCAGACACAATAAGATCAGGCGGTTGATTTGCCGAAGTCAACCAGGACCATGCTTCCAGTCCGTCTGTCATCACTGTTACGTCGTAGGTGTTCTTAAGAATTTTTTCTAAGAGCCATGACAGTAAGGTGTCGTCTTCTATGAGTAATACTTTCCTCATTTACCTAGTTTAATGAACTCCCAAAATGAGCTAGAAAGATCTGCAGTGAACTTAGGATGGGATCTTTAAAGCCAACAATCAAATAGACAGCCAAATTTAATTAAAATATCGCGAGTGATGTAACCGTGCTTTTTGAAAAAAAATATTCGTAAAGCTCGAATCGGGACATAAACTGCAATTTTGAACCTGAATTAAGCGATTTGCATTTTATGGCACAGTCGACAAAGTGTCGATTCATTCCGGTGAGCGGTTGTTCGAAATTGCTAACTCAAGTGTAGCGTTTCTATTTATCTTCCCAGTTTGGGTCTCAACAAAGCATGCGCAGGACAGTATTGCCTTAGGAACCTCAAATGCTTGAAGCGATGATTTAAGTGCAATAATCAGGTCGTTGTTAATCTGATCAATACGTTCACATTCCATGATGAGCACAACCTTATTTCCCAATCTTGGATCAGGTATGCTTGTAATGAAGAACCGCATGTTGAGGTGCCTTCTTTCCAACAATTCAGCAATTGTGTTCTCCACCCTTTCAGGGATAATCTTGTGGCCACCCGAATTAATTATGTTATCCCATCGACCCATCCAAATGAAGCGCTGCCGGTCCAACAATTCTACAAGATCGTTTGTTATGACAGGCTTTTCGAACGCAGGCCAATTAATCACCAGGCAGCCGCGGCCATCTGATGTAAACGAAATTCCTGGCAGCGCTGTGTAGTAACCCGGAGCGTCTGGACCATTCAGTCTGCGAAGCGCAACGTGGGAGACTGTTTCGGTCATTCCATAGGTTGCGTAAAACCTACACGGCAAAGCAGAGATATGGGCAATATCCTCAGTTGCCATATTTCCGCCACCCACGATTACAGTCCTGATATTATGAAATGTATGATGATGAGTCCGTATCAGTTCATGAACCTGCAGTGGAACCATCGCTGTGAAGTCGATTTGCTCATGAACATGTTCCAATGGATTTGAAGATGGGTCGACGGCAATTATTTTGAGTCCCGATCTGAGACTTCTCACGATCATCATTTTCCCGGCAATGTATTCCGCATTGAGACATATCAATGCTGTCTGACCGTTGCTAAGGTTCAGCGCCTGCGCCGTGAGATCAGCGCTGGTGAGCATCTGCTCACGTGTGACTGTGATGCTTTTTGGCGGGCCTGTCGACCCGCTGGTACTCAAAATAAATTGCTGCTTGTTGTTTATCCACTGATGCATGAATGTGAACAGTGAATTCTCAAAATTGCTTTCTCCTCGAACTTTAGCCTGGACGATGTCGTCGATCAGTACGATCCGACCATTGCATGAAATGGTTTTGTAAGGATATTCTTGCATCACATCAGCCCAGTGACTGAAGATCCTTTCTAACCCTATCAAGAACAAAAGTTTCATTAGCGCTTAGACCTTCGCAGCAAACTGCGACACGCTGGAGCACTGTCATTACCTTTTCCTTAATGTCCTCTGTCAGATACGCACTGTATTTCCTTAATTCGTGAAGCGCGTCGTTGTAAGCACGATCAATAGAAGGCTGAATTACCTCATCAAGAAGTTCAAACCGGCTTTGAGCTGCCCATGAATCATAGTCCAACTCTTCCTGGGCGATTTGAAAGAATACCTGCCGTTCAGCAGGGGTGAGGCCGCGGTCAGACTTTGCGACCACATACGCCAGCTCTCCAATTGCCCGGAATATCTCCCTGCGTTCAATATTTGCCCCGCTCATATCTAAAGGTTAAGTGCAGGAAAGATAAAACCCCGCGGCCGAAGTTTAAGGGAACTTTGGATATTTAGACCAGTCTGGATCACGCTTCTCCAGAAAGGCATTTTTCCCTTCTTTAGCTTCCTCACTTAGATAGTAAAGCAGTGTCGCATTGCCGGCGAGCTCCTGTATACCTGCCTGCCCGTCGAGTTCTGCATTGAAGGAGCTTTTTAGCATTCGTATGGCGAGCGGACTTTTCGAAATGATCTTTTTTGCCCATTCTACGGCAGTTGCCTCAAGCATTTCAAGGGGAACAACTTTGTTGACAAGCCCCATAGACAGTGCCTCCTGAGCGTCGTATTGATCGCACAGGTACCATATTTCACGGGCCTTCTTCTGACCTACAATTCGCGCAAGGTAGGATGCCCCAAAGCCACCATCGAAACTTCCCACCTTAGGGCCTGTCTGACCAAATCGTGCATTCTCCGCCGCGATTGTAAGATCACACACTACATGTAAGACGTGTCCACCACCAATGGCCCAGCCAGCGACCGCAGCGATAACCGGCTTCGGAATTGATCTTATGATTTTTTGAAGATCGAGGACGTTTAGCCTGGGCGTTGCGTCCGGTCCAACATAACCACCATGTCCACGGACACTTTGATCTCCACCGCTGCAAAATGCTTTTCCTCCCTCACCCGTAAGTATGATGACACGGATGTCAGCATCTTCGCGGCAGTAATTCATGGCATCAATCATTTCACTTACTGTGACCGGCGTAAACGCATTGTGGACCTGCGGGCGGTTTATGCTTATTCGGGCAATGCCTTCATATTTTTGAAAGAGGATATCGCTGTATGTCTTGATGGATTGCCAGGAAAATTTAGTGCTCATAGCTGTCTTTGATAAGTCGTTTTAACGATAGCAGTATACTTTTATTAGTGTCAATTCCGGAGCTAAACTCCAGCACCTTTGTTTTCGTTGAAGGTTCCAACAGGTCTTTGATAGCGTTGGACATTTTGCGTCTCGAATCAAGTTCCGAATATTCGAATCCAAATTCTTCACAGAGCTTTTTTGCTGTAAGGGGTTGTCGGGTTACGAGAAATTCGTCCAGCTCAGCAATGTTTCCCGGACCGTCAATCATTTTGAAGATTCCCCCTCCATGATTGTTAAGCAACAGAATATGAAGGTTGGGGAGAGGATAATTATGCCAGAAGGCATTGCGGTCGTAAAAGAACGCCATGTCACCCGTTATCAAAATGTTCGGCACATTGCTGGTTAGCGCATGGCCCACTGCTGTGCTGGTACAGCCATCAATGCCGCTTGTGCCACGATTGCTGTACACGCGAACACCAGGCTGCGATGAAATCAGTCCCGCATGTGCAGCGTATCGCACACTCATGCTGTTTGCCAGATGTACATTGCAGGATGGAGGAAGTCCCCGGAGCAGGTTCAATACTACTTCTGCCTCGCCGAGTTCCGACTGTGGAAAAAAGCTATTCAACAGCTGAACAGTTCTTTGTTCTTCATTTGTCCAGCGCTTTTCATAAGCTATCTGGCTGTTGAGATCAAATAGGGGAGGCAGTGTCATTTCCGAGAGGAACCGGAAGAATGAGCCTGCACTTACTCTCAAAACGTCGGTGACAGACTGAAAGGTATCTGCGACATTACCTGCTTCCTGAATGTGCCAGTGCTCCGCGGCTTTGTGAGAGCGCAGAAATAACTTAAGGTTCTTGGACAATGTACCTTCTCCAATAGTGATCAGCAAGTCGGGCTGCAGTGAACGGAGAACGTCAGGCGATGCAGCACCCAGAAAAAGGTCAGCGTGCTGAATAGTTGCATCCGCACCATGAAGATTGGAAAGTGCATCACCGATAAGCGGGATGTGGAACCTTCGCGAAACTTCGAAAACCGTCGTTCTAAGTTCGCCGCTGGTTTGTTGGCCCGATACAAGAAGTATCGATTTTGCCTCTGACAATTTCTTAAATACTTTCGCAGCAACATTACTGTCGATTCCGGAGCTCCCGGAAACTTCGGACATTACCCGGATTGAAGAGCTGTACTCTGTTTTCTCATTGCCTGGATACAGCGGCTCACGCAACGGTACGTTTATGTGCACCGGTCCTCTTGGTTCCTGCTGTGTCAGACTGATGGCTTCGTTAACCATTCTGTTTATGGCCCAGTAGTTATCAGCATGATCATACTCCTGAGGAAGTTGAAACGACCGCTTCACGTGCTTTCCGAATATATCCTGCTGATGAATCGTTTGCCCATCCTGTTGTCCAACCCATTCAGTCGGACGATCTGCAGTTAACACCAACAACGGTATTTGCGCAAAGTACGCCTCCGCCACAGCCGGTGCGAAGTTAAAAGCAGCACTTCCCGACGTGCTCACAATTACTGCAGGAACATCAACTTGCTGACTTATTCCGAGTGCTATGAATGCAGCGCTGCGTTCATCACTGATCGAGAGGCAATGAATATCGGGATGTCTTGAGAAAGCTAGAATCAGCGGCGCATTTCGCGATCCCGGGCAAAGTACGGCGTGCCTTAGCTGTCTGGATGAGCACAACGCAGCAATGTCATAGATAGGTTGCAATCTGTTTGTCATGGCTGCTGCGGACTCAGGCCAGGAGCCACAAGTATATTTCGAAGTGTGTTCAGCTTGATATCCGTTTCGGCCAGCTCTTCCTCTGGTACAGAGTCAATGGTGACCCCGGCACCTGCATAAAGTATGCCTTCACGATCAGACAACTGCGCGCAACGCAGATTCACGAAAATGTGAATGCTGTCATCAAAGTTCACAGGGCCTAGGTAGCCTGAGTAATACTGACGGTCATAGCCTTCATGAGAGGCGAGAAAGTGCTGCGCGGCCTGCAGTGGTGTACCACATACCGCTGCCGTTGGATGGAGCAGGCTCAGCATTACGGTTCCCAGCTGAGGAAAATTTGTTTCCAGCATGTCAACCCTGAACTCCGATTTAAGGTGTAGCAAGTGTCCGGCCACAACTGTGCGGGGTCCGTGTTCGTCATATTCCCGCAGTCGGATCTTCTTGAAGCAACTGATGATATACCTTTCAACGAGTGCCTGCTCTTCAATATCTTTCTGGGTCCAGGCCACATCCTTCAGAAGCTGACCACGGTAGGGCTGAGTGCCGGCAAGAGCGACTGTCTTAAATACGCGGCGATTCTCAACTTCAACAAGTATCTCAGGAGTTGCACCCAACCATGATCCGGTTGTCGGCGAACTCACAAAACTGATAAGCGCATCAGGATTTTGACTGCATATCCTGTGAAAGGCGGAAACAATGTCGAACGACGGATCCAGGTCGACCGTTTCGGTCCTGGAGGGAACAACCTTCTCAAAGGTGCCTTTAGCGATCTCACTAACCGACTGCTCTACAAGGCTCAAATAAGATTCACGGCTTGTGCGGCTCCGGAATCCGGGCCTCGCATAGAACGAAGGACGCCCGACAACTGCCTCCAAAGGTTGATTCGATAACCACGCAATCGACGTCGTTTCGAGATTGCTTTTAGGAGGTTCCAGTAGCCCGTTTGCAAATGAAAATGCCAGATCCGCTTTCAGATATAATCGGTCGCGTGACGAATCGAACGGAGCAATTACAAATCCCTTTGCAAGGTCTTCAAGCGATGCGTCGGGCGGAAGCAATGTTTCTTTTCTGCTGAGCACCACGTGGTGGGTGGGTGCGAAAGGCAGTCTCCAGACTGCAACAGCATATTGATTGTCGAATGCCCATTGAATCAAGAACGACAAACACTTGCCTTCAGATATATCAAAAAGCGTTGATGTAGATACCTTTTCCTGCTGCACAGCTAAACCTTCTTATCAATGACGGCCATGGTGATCCGGCTAATACAAACGAGTTCATTCGATTCTGTATATATCCTGATGTCCCAGACCTGCGTTTTCTTTCCTATGTGGATTGATGTCGTTACACCCCTTACCAAACCCTTCGTTACACCTTTGACGTGATTCGCGTTAATCTCAAGCCCGACACAGTACTGTTTACTGGTATCGATGCACAGCATAGCAGCGACACTTCCCAATGTTTCGGCAAGAGTCACGGATGCTCCACCATGGAGCATTCCCATGGGCTGGTGAGTTCTGTGATCTACAGGCATTGTGGCTTCAAGCCGGTCGTCGCCAATGAGGGTAAAAACAATGCCCAGCTGCTGAGCAATCGTGTTCGCCGAAAGAGCGTTCAAATCGGCAACGGTGACTGTGCTGTTAAAGATTCCCATTAATTACCGGAAGACACTCTGACAGAACTATTTTCATATTTTTGCGAGCCAAAATTAGCTCAAAATTGACCAGCAAAAAAATTTACGTCGTTCGCCATGGGCAGACCGATTACAACCTTCAGAACATTGTTCAGGGAAGTGGGGTAGATAGCGATTTGAATGCCCGGGGCCGTGAACAGGCAACGGCTTTCTACAACGTGTACAAAGACGTCAGATTCGATAAAGTCTACACGTCCGCATTGCGGCGCACCCGTCAATCGGTCCAGATGTTTATTGACGACGGTGTACCGGTTGAATCACTGGCCGGATTGAATGAGATAAGTTGGGGTACAAAGGAAGGGCACAGGATTACGCCCGATGAGGACGAGTATTATCACTACATGCTAAAACAATGGCAAGCGGGTGATACCTCACTGCGAATTGAAGGAGGAGAAAGTCCCGACGACGTTGTGAAGCGTATGCAGCCCGCCGTCGACCACATTATGTCGAGGCCTGAAGAAAAAACAGTACTGGTATGCATGCATGGTCGGGCGATCAGAATTCTCCTTTGTATGCTGCTACAGTACCCTCTCCGTTGCATGGATACATTTGAGCATCAGAATCTTTGCCTCTATCTGCTGGACCACAACGGATCCTTCTTCACATTAGACCGATACAATGACACGACTCATTTACGCTTAAGCTGAGAAAGGGCAGAACGAGCCTTGGTGTCGATGCTGTTCTTGTATTCGTGCTTCTTGTATGACAATGCCATTTCAAAGTATTCTTCTGCAAGTTCATTGTTCTTTTCATAAACAAGCAGATAGCCCATCTGAAGGCAGGCGTTAGGTGCATAGTACCAGTTGCCGTTTCCGTTTAGTTCTATAACCTTTTGATAATCTTCCTTGGCAGCAGCGACCTTGTTGGTCTTATGGTTAAGCCGCGCCTTCCTGTAATGAAACTCAATCCGGTCTCTGTCAGTAATGAGTTCTGCCTGAGTAACATTGTCAAGTGTTTGTTGGGCCTGTTCGTAGAAACCGCCATCCGTAAAGTATCTTGCCTGCGTGAGCTTCCGATGGGGGAGTTCATCTTCAGCAAGACTTCGTGCGGCGTATTTATCCGCCTCTGTTAATTCACGACCGGCATTCCGCGCTGCACGAAACGACTCTTTAGCATCATTCAAATTACCGTTAAGCCAATAGCAAAGCCCTATCTTATACTGTGCGTCTTTAATATTGTTCTGGCCCTTGTAATGGTTGAGAAACTTCCGATACGCTGTAATCGAATTCAGATATTCTGCCTTGAAAAGGTAGACTTCACCAAGTAGATAACTGGCGTAATCCAATTGCATTGTTTTCAGCGAGTCGAGCTCCACAAGCAGTTTCAGAGCCTTGGTTGATTCAGAATTTTTTATTGCCACCGATGCAGCCAGAAAAGCTGCCAGCCGCGACGGCCGATCTTTTAGTACCGCATCGTAAACTGCCGACGCCTCCGATGTTTGTTGCAGAACGTAACACCTGGCCATGCCCTGCAGCATGTCGGCCTCAAATCGCAACGGACTTGATGAATTGTGCAGCTCGTCGAAAAGCATCAGGCCCGTGTCGACAGAGCCTTCTATCCCAAGTAAAGAAAGCACCCAATTATATTTTTCAGGAACCGATCCAATGATTACCTGAAGAAGCGCAGCTGTTTTCTTTAGCGCGTCATAGTTAGGGAAACGTTTCCGCGCCTGCGAGGTAATTGTGTAGGCATCTTTCAGATTCAGGGCGGCATCAAACTCATGGCCGAACTTAAAATGGACAAAGGCCCACTGGATATTCATTTCGGCCTGAAGGAAGCTTTCCGCCGCCTGGCTACCCCTGGATTTTCGTTCGCGCCTTTCGTCAAACCGCTTCTCGAATTCGGTGTATCTTTCACCATCCTCCTCCAGCATTAGCTCAATACACTCGGCAAGAGAAACTACGTACATCTCATCGGCCGTTTTTGGCTCGGGTATAAGACGGTGAACAGCATCAAGGTCCAGATTGAAAATCAGATCGTATGCCCGGCTGGACTTCTCTCCAAACGCCCATTGATCATTAATGCCGGGTCCTGTTGACCCTGGAGCAGCATCAGCAAATTTCAACAAGCACAAAAAAAGGCAGACTGCAAAGCCTGCCTTTCCTATCAATATCTTCATTTCGATTATTCGGCTTTCTTTCTGCGTGCAGGTGCCGGCGTGGCCACCTTTGCAGTTTTCGGCTTGTCTCCCTCATCGAGTGAATCCATGTCAACATCTGCCAGGATTCTTCCGGAGTGCTCGTCGATTACAATCTTTTTCTTTTCGCGGATCTCAGCAATTTTTTGTGGAGGTATCACGATGTTACAACCTTCCGCGGCACCACGCACAACGCGAACCACTGCAAGTCCGTTGCTTAAGCTTCCGCGAAGACGCTCGTAGTACTTTAAAAGCTTGTCTTCGATCTTCTTAGATGCTTTTTCGCGTTCGGCCAACAGGCGCTTTTCTTCTTCATGGCTTTCTGCCAGGATTCCGTCCAGCTCCTTCTTCTTATTTTCGAGGTGGTCCCCACGTTCCTTAACAAATACCTCAGTTTTTTCTATCTCGTCTTTTTTCTCCTGGATGTTTTCCTTGCCCTCTTTTATCTTCTTCTCACAAATCTGAATCTCCAGTTCCTGAAGTTCGATCTCCTTCGTGATGGCGTCGAACTCGCGATTGTTCCTCACATTCTTTTGCTGCTCGGAATATTTCTTAATCAGTTTTTCCGCCTCTTTGATCGCCTCCTTGTGCTTCTTTATTCCTTCCTCAATCTCCTTTTGCGCTGCCTCGTGCTTGTTCTGTCTGGTCCGGTAACCTTCTATTTCGTCTTCGAGATCCTGAACCTCATCCGGGAGGTCCCCTCTGAGCTTTTTGAGCTCGTCGAGTTTTGTGTCAATGGATTGAAGTTTTACGAGAGCTTCGAGCTTCTGTGCAACTGATTGATTTTCCATTAGTTATATGTAGCTTATTGGATTCGTGACGGTTTTTGAAAAAATGATCGCAAAAGTAGGAAATTTTTTCATTAAAACATCCCGTAGGAGTTGTTTGGTATGTACTTCGCTTTCATAATGGCCAATATCAGCGATAATTATCCGGTCGTCAGCATCGAAAAATTCGTGATACTTGAAGTCCGCAGATACAAACACCTGCGCACCCGATTGAATCGCTTTTTTCAACAAGAAGCTGCCGGCACCGCCGCACACTGCCACACGCGAAACTGGCTTATCCAGAATTCGTGTCGCCCTGATTATTTGAACGTCGAGGCTATTTTTTAAACCCTTCAGGAAGGCCATTGGTTCCAGTGGAACCGGTAAATCGCCCACCATTCCAGCACCAACTTCCTGATTCTCGTTAGATAGTGAAGTAATGTAATGGGCAACCTCCTCGTACGGATGCGCATTGCGCATGGCCCTCACAATATGATCCTGAAGATGTGACGGGAAAATGACTTCGAGCTTAACTTCTTCAACTTTTTCGTTTACCCCTTTCGAACCCAGCGCCGGATTGGCCTGCTCATTTGGCGTAAACGACCCGATGCCAACACTGGAGAACGAGCAGTCACTATAGTTTCCAATGTTTCCGGCTCCGGCAGCATACAGCGCCTTAAGGACAACATCGCTGTTTTCGGAAGGCACAAAGGTGACGAGTTTGCTGAGCGTACCACGACGGGGCTGTAATACCTTAAGATTGGTCAGGCCAAGTAACTCACAGATTTTCCGATTAACACCGGCCAGCACATTATCCAGGTTGGTATGAATGGCGTAGATCGCCACGTTTGCGCGCAATGCTTTGATCACCACTCGTTCAACATAGCCATGCCCGTTAAGACGCTTCAGTCCCTTGAAGACGATCGGATGATGTGCGACTATCAGATTACAGCCCGAAGCAATAGCTTCATCCACGACGGCCTCTGTGCAGTCAAGCGTAACCAGAACGCCATTTACCAGATCTCCAAAATCGCCGACGATTAGTCCGGAATTGTCATATGATTCCTGATAGCCCGGCGGCGCAATTGATTCCAGATGCTGAATTACGTCTCTTACCTTGGCGCGGTCGCTCATGTTGTTGCAGGCGTCAATATATAAACGCCGGGAGCGTAAACGCAAACAGCTGGTGCGCTTATTTTCCGTTTTTATACCCGCCTTAGCCGCATCTCTATTACATTTGTCGCTTATTTGCCTGGTATGTGCGCAGTGCTTAAAAATTTATTCTACGTTGCATGAGTGTTCTGCGCTTCCTGCTCTTCCCGTTTTCAATTATTTACCACGTAATTACCTCGATCCGAAATCGTCTGTACGACACAGGTTCCAGGCCCTCCGCGCGCTTTGACCTTCCGGTCATAAGCATTGGAAATCTTGCCGTCGGAGGTACCGGTAAGACACCTCTTACGGAATACCTCATTCGGCTATGCACCAGGGATCATAACGTGGCGACCCTGAGCCGCGGCTACGGACGAACCACCAGGGGTTTCAGAATCACCAACCCGACAGATAGTGCCCGAACGGTGGGAGATGAACCATTTCAGTTCTTTTCGAAGTATGGCGATCGCGTTACCGTCACAGTGGGAGAAGAGCGGGCCATGGCAATTCCAATGATACTGGAAGAACATCCAAAGACAGACGTTATCCTCCTTGATGATGCCTTTCAGCATCGGCAGGTAACTCCTTCGCTAAGCATTCTGCTGACCGATTGTTACAGGCCATTTTACGAAGATTATCTGTTGCCCGCAGGGCGATTGAGAGAGTCCAGGAGCGGTGCCGCCCGCGCCGATGTAGTGGTCGTCACCAAGTGCCCCGAAGAACTCTCCGACGAAGCGATGATGAACATGGAGCACTCAATCCGAAAGTATGTAGACAAGCCTGTGTTCTTCACGCACATCAGGTATGGTCCCCCGGTTCCTTACTCCCGGCAGGAGAAAGTTATGCGGGACAACGTAATCGCTGTGAGCGGTATTTCTAACCCAAAACCATTTTTAGGCTTCGCCAGGAATAATTTTTCAGTGGTGCGCGAATTAACCTTCGGCGATCATCATGATTACCAGCAGGCAGATGTCGATAAACTTGAACGCCTTCTCAAGCAGCATCCCCAAGCCAGCATTCTGACAACGGAAAAGGACAAAGTGAAGCTTGCTTCGCCGGAATTTGCAGAACAGGTGAACCGTTTGTCGTTATTTTACATCCCCATTGAGGTCCGGTTTAACAAAAATGGTCAGGATTTTGATGAATTGGTGCTAAACAGTCTGAAGCGTGGCCCCGAGCTCTCGAAGAACTAAAAGTACATTTGTAAATATCGCTGCCCTGATTTCTGTTCTGGGTATGCTGCTGCTTTCTCAGATGGTCCTTGCTCAGGATCAGCCCAGAAGGAGAGGTTCGAAGATTATCGACGATTCTACCAAGCAGGTATACGGACCCAAAACATCAAAGTACTATTACGAAAAGGATGTATATCTGAACCGGATCAATCTTCATGCTATCGACACGGCTATACGCGACTTTCACCAGTTCACCTATGTTCAGCGTGGCGAATACAAATACCAGGACCTGGGTAATATTGGAACTGCCATCAGGCCAATCTTTTTCCAGATGCCCGAACAGATCGGTGCGACGTCGGGATTTACTTCGCTTGACATGTACTGGGATGTCGAGCAGATGAAAATCTACGATACCAAATCTCCCTATGCCAACATGCACGTCATGCTGGGTGGTAAGGGCCGTTCAATGACGCGGGTGAGATTTAGTCGTAACATCAATCCTAGATGGAATTTCGGATTCACTTATCGAGCCCTGCTGATCGACAAACAGATTCAGCGCCAGAGCAAAGGTGATCGCAACGTGCGCAGTACTTACTATGACTTATTTACAAGCTATCTCTCGAAAGATAGTTCTTATCGGGTCATCGCGAGCTTCAGAAGAAACAACTATGATGTTGATGAAAATGGAGGAGTACGAATCGTTAACCCGGACACCTGGACTTATGACAGCTACTTCTCTCCAAACGCCCAGCCCACTCTGCTGAATGCGGCGCGTAACGATCTGCGAATGAACATTCGGATTTATCAGCAGTATGAAATAGCCCGGCCGTTACAGTTTTACAACATTTTCGAACGTTACCGGCAGGGTACGGAATTCAGGGATATTCCATCGACTGAGCCTGAGAATTATTATGACTACACCGATAAATCAATTTTTATCAATCCTACCGACACGACTCAGGGGTTGTCAAAGTTCAGAGTGATTCGGGATGAAGTAGGTGTCAAAGGCAACTTGTTAAAGCTGTTTTATCAGGGATACTATGCTGTACGACGGTACAAAAATTACAATTTGTATGCAGCAGAAGACGTTAAGGGTTTGGAGCATTACCTCGGAGGACGTATGGCGTTGCGTCTTGATTCATTAGGTGAATTATCTGCATGGGCCGAGTTCCAGGCTGATAATCGTAATTACAGAATAGAGGGAGAGCTAAAAAGTAAGTGGTTTGAGGCTTCATTGAAGCAGATGCAATACAGCGTTCCACTGGTATATCAATCATATAGAGGGGCGCATGACAATTGGAAAAATGATTTCGACGCGATTAATGCAACACAACTAAGTGGATTCATTCATTATAAATCAAGAATATTTTCATTGTCGCCTGGAGTAACGTTGACGCGGGCCGGCAACTACGTCTTTATGAAGTATATCGGCGCGGGAAGCGACACTACGACTCAAACGGTTTACCCAATACAAAGTACCGATGAACAATTCATCGCCTCACCGGAGGTGAAGTTTGCAATTAAAATGTTGAAGCATGTTCATTTCCGTGGCAACGTTATCTATACAACGCGCGTCAGTGAAGACGACGCCATTCAGATTCCCGAAGTCTTCATCAACGCCCAGCTGGCGTATGAAAACGTGCACTATAACGGCAACCTCGACATTCAAACGGGACTTCAGTTCCACTATCAAAAAGACTATAATGCCCTGGGCTACGACGTGCCTATGGGATTGTATTATGTTCAAAAAACAGATGTTGTAAAAGGGTTTCCCCTTATTGATGTCTTCGTCAGCGCGCGGATTAAGAAAGGAAAGGTGTTTTTCAAGTACAATAACATTCTGCAGGCCTTTACGAAAGAAGGATATTTTCTCACCTACGGATACCCCGGACAGCGTAACATTCTGGATTTTGGATTCGATTGGTCATTCTATGACTAGTAGTGTTAATCGGATAAAGAGTTAATACCATGGAGCCCGAACTAAGTGATGCAGAGCGCATAGAAGGCAAGGACAAGTTTACACTAGGCCTGGAGTTGGCCACGGATCCACGCTGGGTAGACATCGCACTGCACAACATTCGCGACATTCTTGTAGATCACGCCTACTGTGAGCAGAAAGCAGCCACATCCTGCATATCACTCATAGTGCAGTACCCCGAGCTTGATGAACTGGTCCAGGTCCTTACGCCCGTTGTGGCCGAAGAATGGAATCACTTCGAGCGTGTAGTCGCCGAGTTGCGCAAGCGCGGGTTTAGTCTGGGGCCACAGCGAAAGGACGAATACATTGAAGCGCTCTCACGTGTTGTGCGAAAGGGAGGAAGCCGCAGCCAGCATCTGGTTGAAAAGCTACTGATGAATGCCATGATTGAGGCGCGGAGTTGTGAGCGTTTCAAAATACTGTGGAAAAGTATTGAGGATAAGGATCTCTCGGATTTCTATTATGAGCTCATGGTATCAGAAGCCGGCCACTACAAGAACTTTTTGCAGCTGGCAAAGACGTACCATCCGGCCGAAGAGGTGATGGCGAGATGGAAAGAATGGCTGGCAGCCGAAGCGGAAATTGTTAAGAACCTTACAGTTCGCGGCGACCGGATGCACTGATCAGGTCTTTTGCTTCTTCTTCTTGGCAGCCGGAAACAGGACGTTGTTTAAGATCAGCCTGTAGCCGGGGGAGTTTGGATGTTGATTGAGATCCGTTGGCTCTTCACCAACCTGATGCTGGTAATCTTCGGGATCGTGGCCACCATAGTAGGTCCAGAATCCCTTTCCCATGATGCCATGAATATACTTGGTCTCCTTGATTTGCTTATTTTCTCCCATCACCAGAACGTCGGGCTTAATCAGGTGACTTTTGAAACCGGTTGTCTGTCCGAAAAATCCCTTAACAACCCGCGTGTGGTTCTGAGTTAGCATGGTCGGAATAGGGTCCCATTTAGCCGAAAATTCAAATAGCGTAAAATAGTCATTGTCCTGCCTTAGACCCCGCTCATTGGGCTGATTATCAATGTCGGAAAATTCGTACTGCAACGGGTCCGTTACCAGCTTAAAGTCAGTGAATGCAAGAGTGTTATTGTAATTGAGTTTAGACTGTGCGTTGGGATCGGCAGGATCACCGTCATACATACGCTCGCAAATGTCGATGCCTTCCGCGGCCAGAGCAATGTCGTAACTGTCCGTCGCAGAGCACATAGCAAACATGAATCCTCCGCCCGTTACAAACTCTTTCATTTTCTTGGCAACAGCAAGCTTCAACTGCGACACTTTATGAAAGCCATGTTTTCGGGCAAGGTCTTCAGCTTCTTTTTGCTGCTCGATATACCAGGGCATGTTATTATACTGTATATAGAACTTGCCATACTGGCCCGTGAAATCCTCGTGATGAAGATGCAACCAGTCGTATTTCGGAAGCACTCCATTCATTACCTCATCGTCGAAGATGACATCGTACGGAATTTCGGCATAAGTTAAGACCAGAGTTACTGCATCGTCCCACGGCAGCTTTGACTTCGGAGAATATACCGCGATCTTAGGATACTTCTCCAGCTTCATGATGTCGTAGTTCGCGCTGGGACTCGAAATTTCAGCAATGATCTGATTAGCCTGGGCTGATGAAATTATCTCATAGCTGACACCCCGCACGACAAGTTCATTCTGTATGGCAGGATGAAAATCGCACATAAAACTGCCCCCGCGATAATTGAGAAGCCAGTCAACCTCCATTTCACTTCGGAGAATCCAATAGGCAATACCATAAGCCTTCAGGTGATTGGCCTGCTTTTCGTCCATCGGGATGAGGATCGAATTGGCCCTTGCCACCACGGATGCGATCAAAAGGAAGAGTACTAACAGGTTACGCTTCATCACATTACGTTAAAAAGTAGTATAAATTTAATGCTCCCACGCGTAGAAATCAGGCAATTTCGGGATTATTGCAGAAAACGCGCCTGAGGATAATATTTTCAGCATTTCCTGTAACAAAACGCCCCCGGTTTCAACGTATAATGAACGGTAAATTGTATTTAAAAGGATGAATCTGCTCGAAAACATTAGGGAAGGACTGAGGTCAGTGCAGGCAAATCTGCTTCGATCGGTATTGACGGCCTTGATTGTCGCTATCGGCATCACGTCTCTGGTGGGGATTCTCACGGCAATAGACGGGATCGAGGCATCGGTTAATGAAAGTCTTCAGTCTCTGGGCGTAAATACTTTCGATATCCGTTCGAAGATGAATCGCGGTCAGAATCGTGGCGGCGTCACCGAGAAGGTGTTTCCTCCATTGAAAATGAATGAGGCGTTTCGATTCATTGATCAGTTCAAGATTCCATCCACTATAAGCCTGTCGGCGGAGATCACCCAGATCGCAGAAGTGAAGCGGTTGTCCAAGAAAACAAACCCGAATGTTTTTGTAGCAGGTATCAATGAGGACTACATGGCCATTAAAGGTCTTGAAGTAGAAAAGGGCAGGAATTTTTCTCAGGTTGAAACTCAGTACGGCTCTCAGGTGGCCGTAATCGGTTATAAAATATTCACAACACTGTATGGTGACAAGGAGAATCCGGTAGGAACAGAGATTAACTTTTCTGGCGCGCAGTTTCGCGTAATCGGCGTCCTCAAAGAAAAGGGACAGCTCTCCGATAACAACTACGACAACATGGTATTTATTCCTATCATAAAAGGCAACCAGATGGCTAAGGGTAGGGGACTTGATTATGAACTAACGGTAGGCATAGGCGATCCTACTCAGATGGAGTATGCTATGGGAGAAGCCACGGGAGTAATGAGGTCCATTCGCAGGGACCGGCCGGGAGCAATAAACTCCTTTGAGCTTGAGAAAAGTGAAACACTTGCCCAGGAACTGGAATCCATCACAGCTGGCCTTCGGTTCGGAGGTTTTGGAATTGGATTCATCACCTTGCTTGGAGCTTCCATTGCGTTGATGAATATCATGCTGGTTTCGGTAACGGAACGTACCCGGGAAATTGGCGTAAGAAAGGCTTTGGGTGCTACACCTAAACGAATACGCCAGCAGTTTCTGATTGAGGCAATCGTAGTTTGTTTACTCGGTGGCATTGCCGGTGTCCTCCTGGGAACAGCCATTGGCAACGGCATGTCACGACTAATGAATATCAAGATTTTCGTAATGCCCTGGATGTGGATGTTTGTCGGATTGCTGGTATGCGTATTGGTCGGTGTACTGGCCGGTTCATACCCCGCTCGCAAAGCGTCAAAACTAGACCCTATAGAATCACTTAGATTTGAATAATCTGCTATCAGCAGGTAAACGTTAACGACATACTTCGTTCACCTCATCCGAAAACGCTGATCGCCGGGAATGTCAGTAGTCAGGATGCAATCCTGCCTTGTCCAGAATTTCGGGTGACCATAATGAAACTTCCATACTCGTTGATTAGCTTGCCCGCCATTTTACAGGAGAGGTGCCAGAGCGGTCGAATGGGACGGTCTCGAAAACCGTTGTGCGGGTAACTGTACCGAGGGTTCGAATCCCTCCCTCTCCGCTGCAAGCACTCCTGTCAGCGCATGCCAGATAATATTCAAACATTCATTCAGCTTCTGTTCATCGGCGTCATCGCCCTGTTTCCCGTTGTGAATCCGGTCGGTACGGCATTCATAGTAATGCCTTATTTCGATCATCTGACCGATTCAGAGAGAAGAAGCGCTGTCAAGAAAATCACGCTTTATGCATTTTGCCTTTGTACAGTTACGCTCTTTGCAGGCCATTGGATCCTGGAGCTTTTCGGACTAACAATTCCCGTGATACGAACCGCGGGAGGGATCATGATCTGCAAGACGGGGTGGGAGTTTTTGTCCGATAAACAGGACGAACAAAAAGCTGCCTCCGACGCGGCAAATGCCTCCAGCGTTCCGGGCAAAATCGACGACAAACTATTTTATCCTATAACCTTCCCAATCACGACTGGCGCGGGGACAATATCTGTCTTATTCACCTTAAGTGCCCATAGCACCACGAAGGATGCCACCCATTATCTGATCAACTCCGGCGCGATATTGCTGGCAGTGCTGCTGATGTGCATCCTCATCTATATCTTTTATTCAAACACAAAGTTGTTTGTACGTTACCTGGGCTCCACAGGGGAACAGATATTCAATCGGATCATGGCCTTCCTCATCTTTTGTGTCGGACTCCAGATCGCCGCTTCCGGGATAATGGGTCTCTTTGCAATCAAGCCTCCGGGAGCCTAA
Organism: Chryseolinea sp. T2; assembly: GCF_037203685.1. NCBI lineage: Bacteria > Pseudomonadati > Bacteroidota > Cytophagia > Cytophagales > Fulvivirgaceae > Chryseolinea > Chryseolinea sp. T2. The sequence continues at coordinate 420,579 of NZ_JBBCAU010000005.1, read as the reverse complement.
AGTCTCATCGGGAAAATACCTTCCGGAATTGGGACCATTTGGTGATGGTAACCCTCGTTTTTACTCCAAATAGCGAGTTTCCTTTCATTGGCACAATCTTCACTAATACACCATCAAAGACCCCTCAAGATGAAATTTGATTTTGGATTCTACTTCCGCATGCTGATATGCACCGGAGTGCTGTGTGCCCTGCTTTATGCGCTGGGCGAAAGAACTATAGAGCAACATACTCTGCTTGCACTTGGAATGCTGTCAGCTGTTATGGTCGGAATTGGAGGAATGATTAAGCATCTGACTCCCGTTAACGCGGAAGGAACTAAATAAAGGCAAATTAAATGACGACCTGAAACCCCTTATTTTTTCAACTAATTAGTCATACTTTTTCAACTTAGTCGCAAAATCCTGCCCCCTGAAAAGGGCAGGATTTTTTTATATTCAGGGTGCGCCGCCAGGCAGCACTGAAAAGAACTAATCACCTACACTGATCCCTTATACGGGCTTTATAAGGACTATATAAGGACATTATGGAGTCCTTATACAGATGTTTCTGTAGGCTCCGTTTATAGTCCGCCTATAGTCCCTTTAGAGTCCCCATATACCGGGGCCGCAGTACATACCAACTTAAAAGCTCTTGCCTAATCGCTTGCCGCAGGCTTCCGTTAAAAGAGGCCAGCGAAAGCACCGGGTGTCGAACGGCCTGCTGCAATCTTCATGTTCTACCTTAATCTCCGGAAAAGGGAATTATGCACAAATCTGGCATCCCGTTTCGGGACTTTGGCATCCCCTAAACCGCCAAACTGCCCTGATTTCGCACTTTTCATGGAAGGGCACACTATTTACAATACACCTGACAACCAAAACAAAAAAAGAGATTATGAAACCAACTTTCCTCATGTTCTTCTTCCTCATGGTTGTATCGGCTACAGTTTTTGCAGGCCTCTATGTCTACTTCCAACCCCTCGTTGAAAAGAACGCACTCGCCTTCTCCGTCGGTCTAGTTCTAATCATGATTATAGGCATGTTTGGAATGATGCACAGCATCATCAACGGAACTACGATAGAACAAAAGAAAGTATACTAAAAGCATCCGGGCATACTCGTTCGCACCGAGCCCGGCATGCTTCCCGCCGAAAGGCGGATACATCACCACGGAACGCTAAACGATTTCCGTGACCATTTACCCAGGAACTACCCTTTGCGCCCTCTCGAAGAAGGATATAAGGGTAGTTCTCTTTTTAGCCGCCACTATACCAGTTTCTCAGGCGCACGTCAATAGACTTGCTTCCCTTGTTCACCAGCTTTTTGAATCCTTCTACATCAGCCAGTCCTCCCTGACCCCGGTAATGATATGGATAAACTATTTTGGGTTTGAATTCAAGAACTGCACTCGCCGCCTGATTGATATCCATTGTGTAAGGCAGATTCATGCACACAAACGCCACATCAATATTTTTGAGCCCTCGCATTTCGGGAATATCTTCTGTGTCGCCGGAAATATAAATACGCTTTCCTCCCAGCGTGAGAACATAGCCATTGCCACGTCCCTTTGAATGTCGGGCATCTTTGTCGTCAGGAATATTGTACATGGGAATTGCCTGAATGTCGATTCCCGACTTGCTGATTGAAGAGCCATTAGCAAGAACCGTCGCCTTGTCTTTGAGGTTCGGAGCGAGCTGGTCGACAACGGCCTGAGGCGCGACGATTGCCGCGTGATCCACATCAATTGCCGATAAAGTCTCGGGATTAAGATGATCCCCATGAATGTCAGTAATCAATATCAGATCGGGCCGGGCAATGCCATTATACAATTGCCCTCCGCCATAGGGGTCAATATAGATTGTCACATTGTTCCAGGTGAGCACTAGACTTCCATGAGTAATCGGCTGAATGGAAATAGGGCCACTGCCGGCCTCAACCTTGTCAGGGCTGGGAAGTTGCGCGTGGCTGACAATTGGCAACAGCATGAGACCGAGCAACATCTGCTTCATATCATTGTTGGTTAGATTGAACTATTGATTCGCATTTGATGGATAAGGTAATAAATTGGCAGTGCATCCAGGGGGAAAGTTATGCTTGAGGCAGATGATGGTTTAGAAAGAAGTCAAATGTCAAAACGGCGCAAGATTATTCATATTGACATGGATGCTTTTTACGCCTCTGTTGAACAGCGCGACAATCCTGAATACAGGAACAAACCGATTGCCGTTGGAGGCATGCCTACTGGAAGGGGAGGTGTTGTCGCTACGGCAAGTTACGAGGCCCGAAAGTTTGGCGTTCGGTCAGCGATGCCGTCGAGACAGGCAAAAGAAAGATGCCCGAATCTCATTTTTGTTCGTCCCCGATTCGAAGTGTACAAAAGTGTTTCGCTTCACGTACGTGAGATCTTTCACCGATTCACAGACCTCGTGGAACCCTTGTCGCTTGATGAAGCCTATCTTGATGTATCAGAAGATAAGCTCGGCCTCGGATCAGCCCTCGATATTGCGCGACTCATCAAGGACGCCATTCGGATCGAGCTGCAACTCACTGCATCTGCTGGTGTTTCCGTGAGCAAATTTGTAGCGAAGATTGCTTCCGACATGAATAAGCCAGATGGTCTCACTTTTATCGGCCCTTCAAAGGTAGAGTCGTTCATGGAATCGCTGCCGGTCGAGAAATTCTTTGGTGTTGGAAAAGTTACGGCTTCGAAGATGAAACGCCTCGGCCTTTTTACAGGCAGCGATCTGAAGAAACTTTCACTCGATCAGCTCAAGCGTCATTTTGGAAAGTCAGGTACGTTCTTTTTTAATATAGTTAGGGGCATCGATGAACGACCTGTAATTCCCTATCGCGAGGCGAAGTCAATTGGCGCTGAAGATACATTTGATGTTGACCTGAGAACGACTGATGAGATTATTGAGGAATTGAACCGAATGTCAGCAGTGGTGGCAGACAGGGCGGGCAGGAAGAACATAACTGGCAAGACGGTCACAGTGAAAATCAAGTTTAATGATTTCAAAGTGATCACACGCGCAAAATCTTCGGACGAATTATTCAATGACGAAGACACGATAAAGGAAGTAGTTCGTCAGATTGTAAATACGATGGATCTCGACGAGAAACGCGTCCGTCTTGTTGGTGTTACTTTGTCAAACCTTGATACTGCAAAAGGGGCGATGGACGAAGGCCATCAATTGCCGCTGGGCTTATAAGTTGCTGAACTGTTTTGTGCAGCGACGAGAGTGTTGCTGTATTGCACAAGGTCCCTCAACGATTCAGGGTCTTCGAAGTTGGTTTGGTGATCGCGCAAATATTCAAGAATCTCGCTCTTATATTCGCTGAATGCTTTCAATACTCCGGCGCGTGTTGCATGAAAAACCGCATCCCGGGGCCCAACGATGTAAAATTCAGTTTGTGTGCGATACGCCATGTCTTCATTGTTGACAACACTCTCTCCCACACGTCGAGTGGAAACCGTTGATCCAGGCGACACGGTTGCCATGCCATATCCGTTGTAAACCATGATGTCACGGCGCTCAATTTTCCACCGGGTGCGCGTGGCCAGATTGTAGTTGTCCTCGCGTGTCTGGAGATTGAAGTATCCGTCCCTGAAATGGTGATAGAAGAGGTCCTTGCCAATCCGGATATACCGGAATATGTTGCTCTCTTCAGGAATGTACAACGTGTCCCCGTTCTGATCAATGTACTGCATGACCTCCAGCAGCGTGTTGTAATTAAGCAGCATCACGTCTGAACGCTTCCCCTGTGGGTAGAACACCTGGCCCTGCTGGAATGTTGGGTAATAAAAATGCTTCACGCGAGGAATGACTTCCGACGCCTCTTGACCGGTGCGCACCATGAACTCTTCTGAAGTTTGAGCCGATAAGCTTCCGCAGGCACAGAAGGCAACTAAAACGATCAGCGATTTTTTCATAGGAGCGGGGCTTATGAACCGACAGTCGATATACTAAAGTTAACGAACTACGCTGAATTTTGTGTAGTGCTACCAACGAAAAACGGTTTACTGGCAACGAAACGGTATTCACAAACTATCCAATTTTGTTGTCAGGGTAGCTGAAAAATTCCAAAATTGACTGTTCCTAAAAATCCTGCCAGTGCGCTTCCTTTCAACAACATTATTCTACCTCCTTTTTGCCGGCATCCTCGGTTGTCGGAATCACTCATCCGATAATGCGAAGAGTGAAATCCCAGACCTGACTGTTCCTGAATTCGTTGTCGAAACCAACATGACAAAGTTTGGCTCCCTGCAGCCTGAATTCAAGATAGAGCCCGTTCAAAACGGTATCCGTAAAGTGTCGGTAACAGTTGACCTCAAAGACACGCTGGCGCTTGATGACTGGCACATCACTCTGCATCCCTCTTTCAAACCGTCTTTTTATTGGGCACCTCATCTCACACCTACTTCAGATCACATAATAGCACAGCATGTGTTCCGTGCGCCTGCTATGATTGTTACCGATTCGTCACACTATCTGTGTGTTATTCCCGATCTCGACATTGTTGGGCAGAGCGGGCAACCGCAATGGTACATGGACCTCGATGCTAATGCGAACACGCTGACTTTAGGCATTAGTCTGAGTCAGGTAAAAGAACACGTACTATTTCGCAGGGCTTCAGGGCAGAAGATCGGACCTGGAACTTTTCACTTTGGCTTCTATCTGATCACATCGAATCAAACAGAGGAGATTGCCGATCCATGGCGTTCGCCTCTGGAATTTATGTACACAAAATGGTTCAGTCCATTGTCGCGACAGGGGCAGCCTGTGCCTGGCGATCTGAAGCCCTATGTTGAACACGCCTATCAGTGGGCATTTAAATCTTGGGACAAACAAGTTTGGCAGGAGTTCTCTGTTAAGGGCCGGCGTGTAGGGGCCCCGGTATTTATCGTGAATATTACTCAAAGTCCGAACTATCCGGGAACTGTGAATGAAAGAGAATTCCGATCGGTCTGGAACCAGGCCTGGTTTAGTTCGTTGAGATCCGCCTCTGGCCTTTACCGGTATGCCCGCAGGACAAACAACGAAGAATGGCGAAAGAAGGCCCTGATGACAAAGGAACTTGCATTAGCGTTTCCTCAGTCAAAAGGACTGTTTCCCTCGGTAGCCGGAACCGAAATGGAACAGGTTGAAGTTAACGGTGAGAAGGTGTCCAGGTCAAAGGGTTGGTCTACGTTGTACTTCGGGAATTCCAATCGCAATCCGTCCAAAAGCTGGGGGTCTGCAAAGGACGCCCCTTATCACATTCTCGACATGAGCTGGACGGCCTGGCTTATGTTGCAGTGGCATACTGAGCTCGAGCACGACCCGCGCCTTGTCGCCTATGCCAGGCGTTATGCGGACCGCCTGATCACATTACAGGACAGCGTCGGATTCTTTCCGGCATGGCTCGATCAACGCGACCTGTCTGTATTGCCATTTCTTGAGCAGTCGCCGGAATCATCTATGTCTGTTACCTTCCTGTTGAAGATGTACCAGGTCACAGACGACGGCCGATACCTGGCAGCCGCCAGGAAATGCATGGATGCAATAGTTGAGCACGTAGTTCCTGAACATCAATGGGAAGACTTTGAAACATACTGGTCATGCAGTCGCGTGCTGGATAGTCTCGTCGGAAAAAAGATAGCACGCAACAATGCCTTTAAGCAAAACACGCTGTCGATGTACTGGACATCCGAAGCTCTGCTCAATATGTATGAGGAGACGAATGATTCATCTTATATAAAAGTCGGGCAACGAGTGCTTGATGAGCTACTGATGTATCAGGCCACCTGGCAACCTCCTTTCATACCGATCAGAGCGCTTGGCGGCTTTGGAGTTATGAATGGCGACGGTGAATGGAATGATTCACGTCAGTGCCTCTTTGCCGAGCTGTTAATCCGTTACGGACGTGAACTTCATAACCGGGAATATGTTGATCGCGGTGTTGCAGCATTGAAAGCTTCTTTTGTAATGATGTATTGTCCTGAGAATCCCGAAACAAAAGCACAATGGGAAAAGGTATATCCTTTTTTTAATGAAAAAGACTATGGGTTCATGATGGAGAACTATGGCCATGGCGGAGAAACAAATGCCGAAGGATTAGGTATCGGTGAATTCACCATATACGACTGGGGCAATGGTGCAGCCGCTGAAGCTTATAACAGAATAGTCGATCACTTTGGTGTTTCGGTACTTGAACAGGAGGGTAAGGTGGCGAACGAGTAGAGCGGTTAAGAATGTCACAGCCACATCTCTGAAATTTACCGATAAGAAATTAGATTCATACGCATGTTAATGACGGTATCAAGATGCGAACTGTTCGAGATTCAGAGCATGCGTGCGTTGTTTCTGAATGAATTGAACGCACAGTTCATACACGACAAGTGCCACTTGTACGGATGGTCAGACGATTACTTTTTTGCCATCAACGGCGAGAAGGTCGGATACGGCTGTGTCTGGGGAATCAACGAACGAAAAGATCGCGATACTATTTTTGAATACTACCTGCTGCCCGAATACCGCCGGCATGACACGTTTTTTATGCGCGAATTGATCCGCAGCTCAGGAGCAACTACACTTGAATGCCAGACCAACGATCCAAATACATCCCGGCTATTTTTCGAGAACGCTGTTAACATCAGCGTCGAGTCAATCGTATATCAGGACGCAAACAAAACTGATTGGTCTCTCGAAGACTTGAAAGTGGTTGATTGTTCTGAGGCGACTGACTCAATGCGCGAACACAAGCTTGAACTTCAAAAGCAAGGTGTGATTGTTGCCAGCGGCGGGCTTATGTTGAACTACAACCCACCATATGCCGACGTTTATATGGATGTTCCGGAAGCCCACCGGCGCAATGGCTACGGGACAATGGTGGTTCAGGAGCTAAAAAAAATGGCCTATGAGATAGGTCGCACGCCGGTCGCCCGGTGTCGTGTTTCTAACCTGATCTCAAAGGCCACTCTTGTCAGGGCGGGCTTTCAACCTTGTGGATACTGGCTGACTGGAAAGGGTCTCACCAACGTAACCGTTAGATGATTATAAGTTGATGGGTTTGCCGTTTCGCCAGAGGACCTGAATTAATCAGGAAGGATCTTCACCTGAATGTCCTTGTAGAACACCTTGCTTTTGGGATCGTGCCCCTGCAATGCAACAGTGCCGGTGCGAATTCTGGCTGGATCTTTCTCAGTGTATTCGTTGATGATCTTATCGTTCACTTTCACGGTAACCTTATCACCAACTATAATGATATGCTCCGTGAACCATTCGTTGTCGTTGGCGGGAGCAACCTTCACATCCTGCAATGCATAAACACTCCCTGTCTTGCGCCAGTCAGTGTGTGTGTTATTGACCTGAATCTCGTAACCCTTTGAAGGCCATCCGTCAGCCTGAAAATCAGTGTGTACGAATATGCCGGAATTGGATCCTGGTGTAGTCATGACCTGTGCCTTGAACTCAAAGTTCTTGAAGTTGTGATTTCCCACAGGCCCCTCATAGAACAGATGTGCCCGTTCGCCAAAGACAGCGATAGACCCGTCCTTCACGGTGAACGTTTCCGCATGCTCGCCGACTTTCCAGTTGTTAAGTGACTTGCCATCAAAAATGGTTACCCACCCCTCGGCAGGATTGTCCTTTGATTTCATGCTTGACATCGACAGAAGTGCCATTGCCAGGAAACCGGTGAGAAGAAATTTTTTCATTATCGTTCGTTTATGTTTGACAATAAATATAGTTCTTCTTTTTAACCGCAACCCGCTTTTGATCTCCAAGTGTGTAGACTTTTCCATGCATGGTTGCGTAGATAGTGTCCGGCGGTCTATATTCGTTTTATTGGTGCGTAAAACTTTATAACTCTTTATATGACTACTTTGACTTTACCTTTTCGATTTGAATTGTCTTCGAACTTAAAATACGCAGTGGCAATGCTTTTGGGATTTATAGTTCATGGACAAACCTATGGACAGGTAAAGGCAGAGAGTGCAGTCGTCGCAAAGGGTGCGGTAGCGGTTAGAGCGGGAACAGGTTATGCTTTCACCGAGGGGCCGGCCGTTGACTCAAAGGGAAACGTTTACTTCACCGACCAGCCCAATGACAAAATACTTAAGTGGTCCACCAACGGAAAGATCGAAACATTCATGGATGGGGCGGGGCGATCAAATGGTCTTTATATCGACAAAGCAGGAAACATCTGGAGCTGTGCTGACGCAAACAATGAGCTTTGGAAAATCAGCAAAGACAAGCAGCATACAGTAGTGCTGTCGGATTTTCAGGGTAAGAAGTTTAACGGCCCCAACGATCTTTGGATTGATCCGAAAGGAGGCGTGTACTTCACGGATCCTTTCTACAAGCGCGATTACTGGACACGCACGGAGCAGGAAATTGAAAAGCAGGATGTATACTACTTGAGTCCTGACGGTAAGAATGTAACCGTTGCAGCCACCGACTTTATGCAGCCCAATGGAATTGTCGGCTCTCCTGATGGAAAGAAGTTGTTCGTGGCCGACATCCGTGGAAGGAAAACTTTTGTATTCGAGATTCAGGGAGATGGCAAACTGGGAGAGCGCAAATTGTTTACAGAAATGGGTTCAGACGGAATGACCCTCGACTCGAATGGCAACCTGTATCTTACGGGAAAGGGCGTAACGGTATTTGATCCTCAGGGCAAACAAATCGATCACATTGATATCGACGAGCCCTGGACGGCGAATGTCTGCTTTGGAGGAAAGGACCTGAAGACATTATTCGTTACTGCTTCAAAGTCAGTCTATACGGTAAAGATGAAGGTGAAGGGCGCCCGTTGAGGTAACCTACCTCAACGTGATCGCTTTTCAGGACACTTTCAGGACACAGCAAGTTGGCTGGCCGCTCAATGATCACTGTTTTCAATTAACCTGAATGGCGTTGAGGCAGTGCTATCGGTCCTGACTTCTGAGTCAGCCAACGCCATAGGGAATGCATCTTTAGCTTTTCTGGGCATAGATGCCGACAATCTGAATATGGGTGTTGCAAATGCAATCAGCAGGAACAACGCAAGGATGATTTTAACGGCACGGAAATCCATAGGGGTCAGATTTTTTATCTCTATGCGTTTTTCAACAAAAGGTAACCTTGGAAGGACTTTTTGATCGGACTTATTTCTCATACGGGCATCCGGATAACGTCCAATACGGACGGTTACCGATAACAACGCCTCAGTGGCGCATCTGCAGCATCGGCCTTGCACCTAATCGTTAAATTAGATTGCTATTACCATTGATTCTTAACCCCAGACACTGATCGATGGCACGTGACGGTATCAACAACCTGATCTGCGATAATATTCTACGTAAGTTTGATGGCCATAAGTCCATCACCAGGGAAAAAATGCGCTCTGACAGTTTCTACTCAAACATCGATGGAGATTGGACAGTGGTAGAGCGACACATTGACTTTTTGATACGCGATAGGGCCCTAAAGGAGGACGAGGACATTGTTTCCCTCACCAACAAGGGATGGTTCATGATGAACAACGCAGAGAAAGTCGGATATGTCGCTCAAAAAATCGATGATGTTCAATGGCGCAAGAGTGAACGCGATGGACGTGTACTACTAAAAATCTCCGCTTTTGCAGTACTTGGTGTCATCGTAATATGGAGTCTGATAAAACTGGCTACTCCGCTGGCCTGACTTATTTTGCTTCGGGCAAAGCGTAACTGATCACATATCCACCTGGGTGATCCTCAGTTCCGGTTACTGAAAGGGCGACAAACTGACGTCCACCACTCCAATACGTGCAGGGCGTTGCATTGCCTACAGCCGGAAGCCTGGTTTCCCACAACAGCTCCCCATTGTCTTTGTCGAAAGCCCGGAACATCTTATCGCGTGTCCCGGCTATGAAGACCAATCCCCCCGATGTAACGATAGGACCGCCATATCCTTCGGCACCGGTGATGGTCGTTGAATCCTGCTGCCACTCGGGAATATTTCCGATCACTTTCTTCCAGGCGTACTCACCTGTGTTCAGGTTGATTGCATTCAGTGCGCCCCACGGTGGCTTGATAGCGGGATGTCCATCGATGTCGTTGAAGTGCGAAAAGGGTGTGATGTTCAGATATACAGTAGCCGTGTCGTTAACAGTGCCGGACTGACCTTCCATGTTGGTGTGAATTTCAAAAATATCGGCCTCCTTTTGTGACGATCTTCCCTTGTTTTCATACAGGAAGGCGATCACGTCTTCAACGCGCGCATTGAGTATGCCTCCAAAGGCAGGCATTCTGCTTTTTCCTTTTTCAACAATTGTCCGTGCAACATCGGCAGGCATTCTGGAGGCTAGATCAACAAGCGAAGGATAATTTGGCGGATCGCCACGACGGTCTTTACCATGACAGGTTGCACAGTAGGTATTGAAGATTGCTTTGCCCCGGAAGTATGGCGAGGCGGCTTTATCATTTTCCGATTTCTCCACGCGCTGCAATACATCAATCTCCGGTGAGTCATTAGATTTTATATACAGCAGCCCGGTTTCTTTGTCAAAGGCGGCGCCTCCCCAGTTAGAACCGCCTCGGGTGCCGGGAATCATTAACGTACCCTTTGTATCGGGGGGCGTAAACATGCCTTCGTAACGAAGAGACCGAAACCGTTTCACCAGTGAATCATGCGCAGCAGGAGAATAGTTTGTGAGATCTTCCTCTGTCATATTCTGTCGCGCATAGGGCAGAGGTTGCAGGGGAAACGGTTGTGTTGCCCACGCCTTCTCACCAGGAATGTGGGAAGGAGGGACTGGTCGCTCTTCAACAGGAAAAATAGGTTTTCCCGTCTCACGCTCGAGAACAAACAGGAACCCGGTTTTTGTAGTTTGCGCCACGGCATCAATCTTCTTTCCATCGCGCTCGATGGTCACGAGATTCGGAGGAGCGGGCAGGTCATAGTCCCAGAGGTCGTGATGAACAGTTTGAAAATGCCAGCGATATTGACCTGAAGCGGCATCGAGAGCCACGATGGAATTCCCAAAGAGATTTTGACCATGCCGGTCGGCCCCATAAAAGTCGTACGACGGCGAGCCCAGGGCCAGGAACACAAGGCCTCTGTCCAGATCAATGCTCATACCTGACCAGTCATTGACTCCTCCTACATATTTCCAGGCATCTTTTGGCCATGTATCATAACCTGGCTCACCAGGGTGGGGGATGGTATGAAACGTCCATGCTAGCTTTCCGCTGCGCACATCATACGCCCGAATGTATCCTGGTTCTGCGCCATAAAGCTCAGATACCTCTGCACCCATTATGATCAGATCTTTGTAGATGATACCAGGCGAAGTTGGCTTCACTGAAATAATGGAAGAATCGCCGCGAAGCCCGACATTCAGGTTTACCTTGCCACGGGCACCAAAGGTTGATATCAGTTTGCCGGTTGCTGCCTCAAGAGCGTACAATTGATCTCCGGCGGTATAAAGGATGCGCTTTTCGTCTCCGTCTTCCCAATAGGTAACGCCCCGGTAGATACCGCCGCCTTCACCGCCTTCAAAGGCATCGTGCGACCAAAGCAGCTCTCCGCTATTTGCATTAACAGCATATAAGCGGTGGCGGGCTGAGGTCACATACATCGTTCCGTCTACAACTATCGGATTGCACTCGCTGTTGCCGATTCTGTTATTCCGGGCGTCATCAGGATGAAAAGTCCATGCCACTTCAAGATTCTTAACGTTCTGTTTGTTGATTGAATTTAGATCGGCGTAGCTACTACTTTGAGGGTCAGCCTTATATACCGACCATACCCGGTCCTTGCTGGCAGGTCTTGTGCACGATGCCAACAATATCAGCATGACAACCTTGATACTTCCGGACGCTGAGCGACGATTGAGCGGGGCCATAAAATGTGAATTCGGCCCTAAAATATCGTATTCGGAAACAATGCACGAAGCCTTTTCATAAACGGCAAATTTGGAGGACATCAGTACCTGCTGCAGCGTCTGGTTTTTAATTAGTTTTGCCGCATGAATTTTGGCCCCCTTTTGAAAGAGTTTGAAGGTGAGTTTTTCACTGATGAAACAACCCGCCGGCTGTATGCCACTGACGCCTCTGCCTATCGCGAGATGCCGGTGGCTGTATGCATGCCGCGGTCTGCACGTGACATAGAATCCCTGATACGATTTGCTCAGCAAAATAAAACATCACTTATCCCAAGAACTGCCGGTACTTCTCTGGCCGGACAGGTCGTCGGTGCTGGTATCGTCGTCGATGTGTCCAAATACTTTAACAAGGTAATAGAAGTCAACGCCGCCGAAGGATGGGCCATAGTTGAACCTGGAATCGTTCGGGACGACCTCAATCAGATACTGAAGCCAACAGGTCACTTCTTTGCCCCTGAGACGTCTACGGCTAACCGGGCAATGATCGGTGGCATGATTGGAAACAACAGCTGCGGATCCAATTCAATTGTCTACGGAAGCGTTCGTGAGCATTTGCTTGAGGTAGACGCGCTCATGGCGGATGGTCGTCGGGTGAAGTTTGGAACGTTAAACACGCAGGCGTTCAATGATCATCAGCAATCTCCGGGACTCGAAGGACAGGTTTACCGGCACATTGCACAAATGCTCAGCGATTCAGAGAATCAGAAACAGATTCGCGATGGGTTCCCCAAGCCGACCATAGTTCGTCGAAATACGGGCTATGCAATCGACATGCTTGCGCGCATGAGACCATTCAATGCTGAAGGACCGGACTTCAACTTCTGCAGCCTGATTGCTGGTTCAGAGGGAACGCTCGCCTTTATACTCAGTGCCAAAATCAGACTCACACCGCTTCCGGCACAACATAAGGCGCTGGTATGCATTCATTGCAAAAGCATAGACGAGTCGTTGCACGCTAATCTTGTTGCTGTAAAGCACGATCCATCGGCGGTCGAATTAATGGATCACTATGTGTTTGAAGCTACGAAGCGTAATCGCGGCCAGCAGGAGAATCGCTTTTTCATCGAGGGCGATCCTATGGCTATTCTGGTGGCGGAGTTAACGCGCTCCTCCGAGGATGCTCTCAAACAGGACACTCAAAAATTGATCGAAGAACTAAAGGCCGGGGGACTTGGCTACTCATATCCGATCGTTAAAGGAGACGACATAAAGAAGGTTTGGAACCTTCGTAAGGCAGGGCTGGGGCTATTGTCAAACGTGCCTGGTGATGAAAAGCCCGTGCCCGTTATAGAGGACACAGCGGTCGATGTGACGGACCTCCCGGCGTATATCGCCGACATGAATGAGCTCCTGAAAAAGAATAGCCTGTATAGCGTTCACTACGCTCATGCCGGTTCCGGCGAACTCCATCTCAGGCCAATTATCGATCTAAAGAAAAAGGATGGAGTCAGGTTGTTCCGTGTGATGGCAGAAGAAACTGCCACTTTGGTAAAGAAGTACAATGGTTCGCTCTCGGGCGAACACGGCGACGGTCGCCTGCGCGGTGAGTTTATTCCTCAGATGATTGGCGAACATAACTATCGCCTTATTCAGGAACTAAAGCGCGAGTGGGACCCGAACAATTTGTTTAATCCTGGAAAGATTGTTCAGACTCCGCCGATGGATACCTTTCTTCGGTATGAGCACGATCAGTCAACGCCACACTACGATACTATACTGGACTTTTCAGATACGCAGGGGATCGTACGCGCTGCAGAGCAATGCAACGGGTCGGGCGATTGCCGGAAGACGGAGATGAGTGGGGGCACGATGTGCCCCAGCTATATGGCTACACGCAACGAGAAGGAAACGACGCGTGCCCGTGCCAATATGTTGAGGGAAATGATTGGCAGGAATCCGGAAGCAAATCCATTTGCCAGAGAGGAGATCAAGGAAGTAATGGATCTCTGTTTAAGCTGTAAGGGGTGTAAATCAGAGTGTCCCTCCAATGTCGATGTCGGCAAACTGAAACAGGAGTGGCAATATCAGTACTACAAAACAAGGGGCGTGCCGCTGAGAACACGGATGATAGGTCGCTTTTCGGCGATGATGAAACTTGCACACGCCTTGCCCTGGGGTTATAAACTGTTGTTCAGTAATCAGATTACTGGCAACCTTGTGAAAAGAGTTGTGGGTTTTGCATCTGGCAGAAGCATGCCAAAATTATCGGAGATTACCTGGCATGATTGGTTCAATAAGAAGTTTAAACCTAAGACCACTCGGCCTGTCAAAACAGTTTACCTGTTCGTTGATGAGTTGCTCAGTTATAATGAGGCGGAGATCGGTATTACCACGGTAAGGCTATTGGATGAGTTGGGCTACGGCATCAAAGTCGTTGCCCATGACGAGTCGGGGAGAAGCTACCTGTCTAAGGGTTTGCTGGAGGAGGCGCGTGAAATTGCCAGACGAAATGTGAAGACGTTTTATGAGCTTGTTTCCGCTGATACGCCTCTCATCGGAGTCGAGCCGTCTGCGATCCTGAGTTTTCGGGATGAGTATCCGGATCTGCTTCGCGGAAGCGAAAAAGAACAGGCGCGTTCTATTGCCCGTCACACGTTTATGATAGAGGAGTTTCTTGCTTCAGAATTAGATGCCGGTAATATTGAACCGAACAGATTCGAGAGCAGGAAACAAGTTATCAAGCTCCATGGCCACTGCCAGCAGAAGGCGCTTTCATCACTTACGCCAACAAAAAAGATCCTTACCCACCTCGGCAAGCATGAGGTTCACCTGATCCAATCTGGCTGCTGCGGCATGGCTGGCTCATTTGGATACGAACGAGAACACTTCGAAATATCGATGAAGATCGGAGAATTGGTTTTGTTCCCTCTTGTAAGGAAGCAACCCGACGAGGTGTTAATCGCCGCACCAGGAACCAGCTGTCGCCACCAGATCAAAGATGGTACAGGAAGGAAAGCCCTTCATCCGGTAGAGATACTGTGGGACGCGCTGAAAAAGTAATCAAGAGATCACCCAAGCACTTGCGGATTGGCGCGCCGTCGGAATGCGTAGATCAGTATGATCACACCAGCCAGCACCACGGGCAGACTTAGCAACTGCCCCATGTTGATCAGATACTCATTCTCAAATTCTACCTGATTGTTCTTAAAGAACTCCACGAGGAAGCGAAATGAGAACAGCAGGATCATGAGTGTACCTGTGATCACTCCGTCAGGAAGAGTGTGCCTTCGTTGCTTCCACATATAAAATGTGATCAGAAAAAGAGCTATGCAAAAGAATGCTTCGTACAGCTGTGTGGGATGACGTGGAACCAGAGGCAGTAAACGCGGGTCAGTTTCCCGAAGAAAGATAAAACCCCAGGGCAGCGCAGTGGGTGTGCCGTAGATCTCGGAATTGAAAAGATTGCCAAGTCGTATCATGCAGCCTCCAATACCCACCACTATAGCCAAACGGTCCAGCAGCCACAGATAGGATTGCTCCTGATACTTTCTTGTGTACAGGTATACTGCCAGGAGCATCATGATTGTTCCTCCATGACTGGCCAGTCCGGCAAATGGCGGCGTAATCATTTCAAGTGCCCAGTCGCCGGGAGACTGAACCAGCAACGGCCATTCATAAAACAGGTAATGCCCGAGTCGTGCCCCGACGATTGCCCCGGCAACTACATAAATTGTCAGCGTGTCGACAGATTGTCTTTGTATTCCATCTTTCGTGAAGATGTAATACAAGACTTGCTGAGAAAGGATAAATCCGATGGCGAACAGAACTCCGTAGTACCGCAGCGACCAATCGTGACCGGAGATTTGGAGAGCAATGAGGACAGGATCAACATCCCATGATATAAAGCCAAGCATAGAAAATTACTCAGTCAAATATAGCAGTGAATTTGGGATGTTGGCTGCTATAGAAGGAACAAGAGTCCGAAGAACTGGCTACCAGCCCTGCTGGCAATCTACTTCCTTGGCATTTACCGGATAAAACTTGCGCTTATCACGATTGAAGCGCCATGCTTCGCGCACCGTCTTGAGGTAAGCCTGGTTAGAGGTCTTGACAACGGCCACAATATCTGCGCTTCCAATACCGCGTTGACGGCAGAAACCAGTGCGTACTTCCCAGCCTGGCTGAATGTCTTTAACTTCTACAACGTCCATGATAGTGTACTTATGCGCCGTTGTATCTTCCATTACGCTGAAGAATACAATCGACGTATTTCCTTTATTGAAGACGTCAACAAGCATCGCTTTGGAATCATTTACCGTAGACACCAGACTTCCTTCCTGAAAATCAAAGCCTTCAAGGTCAGGAATAGTCCGCGTATTGCGATAGCTCTGATTAACCATAGCTTTCATTGAGCCGGCAAATTGTCCCTGTGCGAATGTGAAGCTGGCGATGAATGATAGAACTACTACGGCGCTGATACGCCCTGCGATGGAGTTGAAATGCATCAGTTGAAAAAGTTAAAAAACGACTAAGCTTAAAAAGTAAACGAAAGTTAAGACATTATGCAGGCAATCCAAGAGAGCCGTCGCAATTATCTCGACCGGAGGTCGTATTTCCCCTTGAGAAGTGTTTACTACTGAACAACGCCGAGCCTCGCGCGAATAACAGCAAGTGATATCGGTTTGTTAATCACGCCATCGAAGCCGAAGTCTTTCAACTTTTTCAGTTGAGTGCTGTCTACAAAACTGGAGAGAACAAAGGCATTCTTGATGGTGCCGGATTTTAGTTTCTGTAAAGCCTCCAGAACATCGGTTGCGTGCAGATCTGTGTCAAGGTAGTAATCAATTAACACGGCGTCGAAGTCATTGTTTTGTGCCCATATGAGACAGTCTTTCAGGGAGGTAAATCCCTCTACTTCAAATTCGCCTTGAAGAACCGTCCTGGCAATAAACAAGTCGAGAGGTTCGTCGTCGATGATAAGAATCTTCACAGTGTTCGCAGTAATATCCCGAAAGATAAATACTTGTTACGAATCCCTGTGCACAAGTTTAGGCGGGCCTATGCCTCCACACGGTTAGCGAAAGAGCGTGGTGTTTTCCCAAAACGATTCTTGAAGGCCGTGGCAAAATGGTTGGCGTACTTATAGCCGACCAGCGCGCTCACTTGCTGGATTGAGTAGCTCGGTTGTGACAATAACTCACGTGCATGATCCAGACGGCGTGAGATAAGGTAGTCAAAAACAGTAGTGCCGAACTGGTTCTTAAAACCATTCTTCAAAGCAAATTCGTTAATACCAAAACGCATACAGATCTTTCGGAGAGAGTGCTCCTGAAGGAACGTCTCATCAAGAAATGTTTTAACTTCAAAGAGTACCGTGGACTTGCAGTTTTTGCTTTTCTCCGGTGAGCTGATTGACGTTCCCCATTGAAGAGCGATCAGTTCAAGGATCTTTGCCTCTATGATCATTCGTTTTATCAGGCCGCTCATGGGCGTGTTAAAAATTTCATAGATGTTTTTGATCATTGCCGGAGTTAATGAATAAGCGCCAGCGACGCAAAAGTCTCCTCCAACGAGCTGTTCCTTTAACTTCATAGACCAGGGTTCACTGTCGCTCAGAAGATCCAGGTAGTATTGGTTTGATATTTCTATATGGATGTTATGAAATCTCTCGCCGAGTGAAAGCATGTAGTTACTGCCTTTTACCCGAAGAAAGTGATAGGTAGAAGGAGACAGTTCGGCATCTACTCCAGCTTCGAAGCTCGTGCCCAATGTTCCGCCAATAGACATGCAGTGATGAACATGCCTCGACAAGCTTTCGTCTTTTATTCTCACCGCAACAGGACGTTGCAGCTCTGCACGTTGTTCAGTGATGCGACCCATTCCGACATCAAATGTGCGCTGTTCCCAGCGACCAAAATCAGGGTGATCATAGACCACCTGGGTAGTACCATCAATCGTTTCTCTCTGTACAACGAATTGGGCAAACTCGTTGAAGTCAATGACTGGAATTGATTTCATGTGAGCAGGGAATGCTCGCTCTAACGTAGCAAACGTTAGAAGGTTGTGAAGAACGGTAAAAATGAGGTCGCTATGGTCATCCGGCCATGGCCGGATCCGTCTTTCCTGGCATTCCGTCTTCTACTTTACCACTGAATCGTTGGGAGAATTTCTCATGCCCGTCGACCGTCACGGTGCAATCATACCAGTGATGGCTGCTCGCAAGGCTTAATACCACCTCGCCTGTTTTACCGGGGCCGATATCCTGCTTCTGCTCTTGCTGGCCATAAGAGTGATCCCTGATCACAACTGATACCTTGCTCGCCTCGCTATTTGTTATTTGCAAAACCACGTTACCAGTTGGTTTCTTGTTTTTCAACTCATTCATGCAAGCAACGTTGATCTTTGGATCAGTCGCGTCGCCTGCAAATTGCCGGAAGAATCCATTTGGGCCGTACACCTGCAGTTCATAGCGCTGTCCTTCAAAGTTTGCAAGTGGCCACTGATCAATGAGTTTGTCACCTGGCGAGACGGCGTATTGCCAGTTCACGTTGCCAGTCTGGGCTGAGCCTTCGTCCTGATAAGGTGCCGGGGCATATACATGAAAGGGCGCTCCGGCAGAGTTGGCTCCGAACTGATTCTTTCCTGCCAGCAAAGAGATTTCAAAGGTCTTCCGGTCACGGGAAAGTGCGCCGGTTGCGTATAGCTCATACGGTAGCGGACAGGATGTGCGCGTCCCTTTTTCCTGCAGCGATAAAGATGACGTTTCATTGGCAGCAAGTCGCTTGAGCTCTTCTTCACCCAACGCACGATATCCACCCGGTACATTTTTGAACTGAGCACTGTGAATTCCTTCCACGAATTCATCGCGATCGAGTCGTATGGGTAACTTTACTTCCTCTCCCTGATAAGGCTGAAATGCTGATACCAGGTTGCCACACACTGTACGTCGCCAGTTGGTGATGTTAGTTTCCCGGATCGCCTTCTTCGATTTATGACTCGTAAAAATTTCGAGGAACTGAACTACCGAAGTATGATCAAATACCTGCGAGCATACGTTTCCCCCGCGGCTCCAGGGCGACGCAATTACCATAGGCACCCGATATCCGAGACCTATTGAACTTTCTCTGCTGTGTGCCTCGTCCTTTTTCTTCATGTCCTGCTGGCGCGTGACAAATTCTGTATCGCGCTCAATGTTTGACGACATCTTTCCTCCATGAGTGCGCAAAGGATTTACAGGCGTGAACGGTGGCACATGATCAAAGTACCCATCGTTCTCATCGTACGTCAGTATGAAGATGGTCTTTCTCCAAACTTCAGGATTCTTTGTGAGTATGTCCATAACTTCCGACACGTACCAGGCTCCATACCACGGAGCTCCCGGGTGATCGGAAAAGTTTTCAGGAGCTACCAGCCACGATACGGCCGGCAGACGATTGTTCTTAACATCGTCGCGAAATTGATGGAGCGTGTCACCAGCAGGAACCTGAACTTCCCGTGATGTACCGGCATCATCATACTGAATGCTTGCCAGTTTGTGATATTTAGGATCATTTCGATTTGTAGTAAACGCCTTCTCATGAATTGAACGATGGAGCGCTGAAAGCTTTTTGTAGTTCTCTTCTGTAAAATTCTTAAGGTCACTTTCAAGTGTCTGAAGCTCTTCGATGACAGATTGCAGTTTCTTCTTGTCGGAGTCGTTTGCCCCCGATGAATTTTGCTTTGACTCGAGCGCCTTCCTTTCTTCTGTAAGCCGGGCAATTTGTGCAGGCAGTGAATCGCGATAAGCCTTGTGAAACTTTACGTGATACTGCTCAAACCATTCAATCGGATTGTCTGTAAAGTTTGAAAGCCATGCGTCTTCTTCGCCTTCAAGGCCAACACCGACGCTCAATTCGTTCTGGTAAATCTTCCAAGAAACGCCGGCAGCTTCCAAACGCTCAGGAAAAGTTGTCCAGTGAGCAAGCTTGTCATAGTCAACATTTTCATTCCTTACGTTAGCGTAAGCATCTGAAGAGGGTTTCTCCCTTATGGTACCGCTCCAGAGATAAAGGCGATTTGGAGTTGTGCCCGTCAACGATGAGCAGAAGTGCTGATCACAAACAGTAAAGGCATCCGCAAGCGAATAATAGAATGGTATGTCCTCACGCGTATAGTGTCCCATGGTGAGGGGCATGTGACGATAGGCTTTGTTTCCTGATTTCTTAGCAATAAGCCATTGATCCATTCGTCCTTTGTTCAACGCATCAACCTGATCAGTCCATGAATGGGGGAGAGATCCCATCCAGGTTGCATTAGTATCTTTAATGTTAAGTCTGAACGGACCAAATGTTTCGTGGGCCTCGTTTGTTTGATACCACACGGGTAGTTGATTGGCTAGCCTCAATGCCCGTGGGTCGTTAAAACCCCTGACACCCTGAAGTGTACCATAGCAATGATCGAACGAACGGTTCTCCTGCATTAAGATCACCACGTGTTCGGCATCCAGAAAGGTTGTGCCAACGGCAGGGTTAATGGACAGCGCTTTGGCGATTGACGCCGGCAGTGCTGAGGTAAGGCCTGCTCCGGCGCCGAGCATAGCTGCCTTCTTCAAGAATTCTCTTCTGGTATCCATGGACGATGTTTGGCATAAAGCTCGCGAAATGAACCTTAAATTCCATGTAGCAAAATGATACGAACGTAAATTAAGTATTACGTTATCATGCCATCACACTGCATTGTCCTTCTTGTTCTTTTTGTTCTTGCGGAATTTTTTAAACGGATCATAAGAGATGGCCGTTTTCCCATCCTTGCCTGTCCTTACCCGAAGGAAAACACTTGGCCCAACGCGCGAGTCGGTACCGATGTTCTCAGGAGGAATGTCCTGATCCCGTTTCTTTAGATTACTGAGCGGAACCTGGACGGCGAGATCCGTACTGTCGCCAAGATCGTAAACGCCTTCTATAAACATGCTGATCACTGTCGATTCAACTTCCATGCGGGACACAACCATCTTCGTATTTTGCATCCCTACGCTGGACTTTATGTCGTTGAATGACACGTCTGAAAAGTCACGCCCCTTCATCAAAAAATTACTAAGACGTTGCATCGGTTCAAAATCAGTTAACCGCATTTTATAGATGCTGAAGTCCGCTTTTCCCTGAAGCATACTCATTTGCAAATCAAGTTTTTCATTAATTGCAGAGCTAAGATCTATATCAAGGGTTAACGTCCCATCAATGTTCTCCTGTGTGAATGTTTTCTGATTGAAGTTGTTAAATCCATTGAAGAAATCCTTAAGTGCGATGTCTTTCGCCTTTGCACGAATGGAAATCGGACTGATCTTCTTATCGACTTCCCGAATGTGCGTGTTCAGCGCGACGTGACCACCTCCAAAATTCATTGACAGATCCTTAAGTAGAAATTGATTATTGGCAAGCAACAGTTGTCCCTTTAGTTGTGATGCCTTAAAGTTTCTGTTGATGAACTGGCCAATATTGAAAGTGACATCAAGATCCAGTTGCTCGTTGAGACGATCCACGATGTCAACCATCTTTTCTTTTGACTTCTGAATTTTTGCCTTTGCCCGCTGTTTGCTGACAACAATCCGGGGCTTTGAGAAACCGGTTATATCAATTTTTGGAGAGACTATCGCCAGCTTCAATTTGGCATTTCCCTTGGGTTGAATGAAGAATGGAATGAAGTCGGAAATGTCGCCGGTAATCGAAAGATCATTACTATTGACCGTCAGGTTTAGTGCCTTGATGGCAAACACGTTTTCGGTAAAGTCAAATACTGCATTAACATTACTTACACGATAGTTCCTCTTCCGGTAGTTAAAAGCACCATCGGTTATCGTTGCCTGACCCGTTAGCTTTCCATGATATTCTGTAATGTTTTCGTCCATGTATTCGCTTAGTTTCCCCGAATAGGAAAAGGCAGAGCGGAAGTGGCCCTTTCTGAATTGCAGGGTAGTGGAGTCAAAATTCTCATTGAGGTTCCGTAGTGGCGTGTCAAACACTGCCTTTAAGTCAAGATGAGGATCTTTCATGTCAGTTAGAGTGACTGAAGCTTCTACTGGAATATTGTCAACGATGCCCTTGAACTTTTCGAAATGAAGGCGCGCGTTGTTCTCATCATTCGGAACATCTTTATTGATGTGATTATTGAAAGTACCATGAAGATCAACATGGTTCGCATTAAGCTTTCCGAACGAGACCTGGGTATTCCGGAGAGTGAACAGGACATCGACAGCTGGTTTGATGCCGGCCTGCATAACGCCCTTCACTTCCACATTGATTCTGATCGGTCCATTGATATTGAAGCGATTGATTTTGCTTGCCAGTGTGTCATGCACGATATGAAGAGCCTCCTGATGGTCGACGTTGTCTGAACTTATCGAGAGATCAAATTTCCGTTGTTCGCGAAGATTAAAATTCCCTTTCAAATCAACTGCAGCCTTGTCAAAAATGACCTTTGACGGATGAACTGTGATGTGGGAAAGTGTTGAGTCTATTTCAATATTTAATTCGGTGAGTGCATCGATGTCTCTTAAGAAGCTTCCCTTTTCTGCATTAAGCATCAGACCATGAAAGGTCAGGTTACCTCTGGTATGAAGTTGAGTCGATCCATTGGCAGAGCTGATATCGTTTTCCGTTCTTCTGAAATCAACACCCAGATGTTTCAACTTGAGGGAGTCGTGGAATACAAGCTTTATATTGTTGAGATTAATCTTATGCAGGTCGATAACTGCGGGTTCGCGCTGGCTTTCATAAGTTCTGTTCTTACGCGCCTTAAATACGTCGGTATTTGTGTAGCCTGCGCGGGTCCGGAATACGAAGATTTCACCATCCTCGATATCAACGGAACTTATGTCGATATCCTTGATGAAAAGCCTGTGAGACACAATGTTCAGATGCAGGCGTTTTGCTGTGAGGAAGGGTTTATGAAAATGTGCGTACTGGGGACCGTGAAGGTAGATGTCGTTCAGGGTAATGGACAGGTGAGGAAATGCGTGTAGCATGGTGACATGATAGTCACCGATCTTGACTTCGCCTTCAACTGTTTCCTGAAGTTTGGCGTTGATTTTCGCCAGAATCTCCTGTTTGTATACGTTAAGCATTATGACCCCAACTCCCAGCAGGGCAACGAGGCTCAATAGCGCATAGACGATCCATTTTGTCAGAACCTTGGCGACTTTCATGATCGAGAGAGGGATACTTCCCTTGAATATAGACAAACTAACCAGAAACCAACACCTGGAGGTGGTGCGTAACGGCGCCTCATTTTTGTGGAATGAAAGCTGCACACAACTCTCGCGGTATTGCGCACCCGGTCTAATGAAAGCTCAATCACGACGAATGCGACCATAACGTTCCAGGAATATTCCAGGCGTTATTAGCAGGCCTGCATTTTCGGTGCCAGTGAATCTAAGGGTGGGTAAGGCAGCTTGGTAAAGACCCAGCCAAGGCCCGGATCTTTAATGTACCAACGCGGCGAAGTCGTCCATTCTGATTTTGTCACCGTTTCTGTAGACCGAAATGGTGGCATCCGGGATACCTTTGGCGATAGCCTGACGACGCGCGTTATTGGCTTCGTCCAGGGTTTTAAAACCTGTGAGGTAATAGAATGTTGTTCCCTTCTTGGTTACAGACTCTACGATACCAATACCCGAAAGCTCCGGGAACTTCAGGTCATGTCGCTTCCTGTAAGCGCCTATGTTTACAGTAAAGGATACTCCGTCTACCGACTTGTTTCCATAGCCTTTAAGCAAGGCTTCAACGGCCTGCTCATTGTTTTGCTGCTGGACAGATTTAGGCACGGACGTGGTACGTGTATCAGGAGTCGAATTCAGATCAGGTGCTTCCCCTGAGCCGGCAAGCAGGAATTCAGCGCGGCGATTAAGTCGATGATCATCTTCAGTGCAGGTAGCTCCCATACAAGGAATAGCGGGACGGGATTCACCGTAAGCCTTGAGAATGATTCGGTCCTTGTCTATTCCCTGAGCGATAAGGTATTTGGCGACGGCATTCGACCGGCGACGCGACAGTCGCTCATTGTAACTGTCTTTTCCTCGGTCGTCCGCGTGCCCTGATACTGTTATCAGGAAGGAGGGCTGGTTATCCAGCACTTTCTTCACATCGCCCAGACGTGCGATATCTTCGTCGTCAAGGTTATGTTTGTCAAAGTCAAAATAGACTGTGCGCAATAACACGGGCTCCACACTCGTCAGCCCCTGACGGCCGAGGACCTTCTCCGGATCGGTTCTAAGTTCTTCAATAGTACCCTTTCCGAGACTCTTGTTGTTTGTGCCCTGTCTGACCGTTAGTTCACCATTCTTTTCCCTGATTTCATCAACCTTGTCATTGGATGAGATGAAAGCCTTTGATCGGCCATCTTCAGTATCAAGGAAAAGGAGTGAAGCAGGAATGTTGGCGGCAATCATCAACGGGGCAATCAGGTTAGCGTTGGATTTCTGTCCGCTCTTCTCTTTCATGATGATTGAGAATTTATGCGCATCTGTTTGGGTAGAAGGAATTTCAACTTTGGCAACAGCTGTCTCGAAATTGTCATGCTCTACCTTGATATCATAAGCACCGTCACGATCACCAAGGAACGTCAGCAATCCACGGCTGGCCTGTAGCTTGACTGTCTCGCCTGTCTTGCTGTTTGTTACAGTAGCCCTGAAGTTGTCAACAGCATCTCCTTTTCGGTTTATTACAAGTCCCATAGCCAATACGGTGTTTGGTTTGTCGCCAAGAACTGGTATTTGATGAATGACCGAGTCTTTTTGCTGGCTGATCTCCGCCATGCCTGAGTGCATTCCTGACAAGCCGTCTTTGGAAGCGATAACGACGTAAGCCTGTCCCTGGGTAAGCTGAAAATCGACAATGCCATCGTCTTTAGATACCAGTTCCTGATCGTCTTCCCCAAATGTAAGGATGCGGATAGTTGCATTGCCCACAGGTTGGTTGTCTTCGGCTTTATAGACACGAGCGGCCATAGGCAGCCTCGCGGGGATGTTATTCAGAATGATCGTGAATTCTTTTGTGCCCTGATCACTTTTTGCAATGTTGAGATCGTGACTCGCTTTGTGACCCAATGCGTGGACAGCTTCAATGTGATATTGGTGTCCCTTTTCGCCTCTGAAGGAAATGATTGTCTGCCCGCCTGGATGAGGGATCACCTGCCCGGTTGTCTGGTCGACAATATTAATTACCTCAGCGACCTGAGGCAGACCAAGTTCGTTCTTGATAAAGCCAATACACGCGAGTCGCGTAGTATCGCGGTAGGCGGGTATGCGATGCGTCTTGCTGGAGTCTGCAACATCTGCGACCATTCCAAGAAGGTCACCTTTAGCGCCAATGATAATATAGGACATGTCTTTAGGCACGTCGAATGTAAAATCGCCCTGCTGATCAGCAACAAGCGTCAGATCATCGCTTCCATTGGTCATGATCTGAATACTGGCACCTCCAAGTGGCTGAAGAGTTTCTCCGTCGTAGATATGGGCCAGCAATCTGATCCGGGGGTCAACTTTGTGATAAGTATAGATGTCATCATTCCCTTTTCTTGCCGACGCGAAATAGCCGTCCCGTTGTAACGAGTCTGTCAGCAGCGACAAGTCATCGGCAAATGAGTTGATTGGATATCCAAGGTTCGCAGGAGGAGCAAATCCGTTGGATGTCTGATCAGTTTTAAAGATGTCAAGGCCACCCAAACCACCGCGGCCGTTGGAAGCAAAGTATAGTGTATTACCGATGAAGTGGGGAAATACGTCGTCTTCCGGCGAATTCACCACAGGTCCAAGATTAAAAGGTACGCCCCACGTCCCATCTCTGCGTGTTACCCTGTAAACGTCCATTCCACCATAGCCGCCGGGCATGTCAGAAGCAAAGTAAAGAGTGTTGCCGTCCTCGGATATTGAAGGATGCGCATAGCTGTAACGTGGATCATTGAACGGAAGTGCCGTCACCTCCCAATCACCTTTTCTGGTATCAAGCTGGGCATCGTACAACCCTGGGTACATTTCGAAGACGTCTTCACGACCAGCGACAGGAGCGCGTTGGTTTCTGTTCAGAATCATCCTTTGGTAGTTGCTGTAGAAAGCAGCAGGGCCGTCGTGATGTTTTGTGTTCAGATCTTTCTCGAAGAGTTCGATGTCGGCAAAACCACTTTCTGTCTTCCGTGCCAGGTATTGATTGAGAAAATGTGAATTGTCCCAATGATACTTTTTTCTCATGGCACCTTCCTGCCGGGCGGAGGTAAACACGATTCCCGTTTTATACCGTATCGGACTGAATTCAGCAACGTCTGTATTGAAAGGAAGATACTGTACCTTGTACGATGCTGAATCAGCGTAGTAGCGATCCATATGCCGCAGATCGTCCAGTGCAATCTGGGCCATGAACATTTCCGGGTAAACGGTAGTTATATGGTCCAGTAACGAGTCGGCCCGCTCGTATTTTTGTTGCGAAATGAGTGACTCTGCGTAGAGATAATAGTCTTCATCTGTAAACTTTGCACGCTTTTGTGATGCCATTCTGAACCATTGCTCAGCGTCAAGCGGCTTGTTAACTTTGTCGTAGCACTTACCGAGTTGCAACATAAGATAGCCGGGGTTTCCTGCTTTCTTCAATGCCTTCTCGTAATAGTTTGCCGCGTGCTGATAATGATGGTGACGATACAACGAGTCGGCCAGGTCACGGTATGCATTACTGCTGTGTTGTCCGAGAGCAATTGTACCTGTTAAAAGCACAAACACGAAGAAGATAGCGATGTGTTTCATGATGAGCATTTCTCTATCAGAAGTATCGTGGTGAAAAGACGACGTTCTTATTGCGCTTGATACGGTAGTTCAATACAAACTCGTGGGTTCCTGACTGTGCGCTTGCCAGCGGAGTGATTGGATAGCCGTATGAATAGCCAATATTAAATTGGTTGTTGATCACAAATTCAAGCAGCCCGTCAACAGAGTCGTTCATACGATAGCTTACGCCAATCCAAACAACTTCAGAGAACAGTACATTGGCGTTAATGTCATATTGAAATGGACCGCCTTCTTCCCAGCGAAGCAGAACATTGGGTTTAAATTTCACATGAGCTCCAAGATCCATCACGTGGCCTGCTGACAAGTAGTAGTGACGGGTCTGACGGGCAGCATTGAGGTCGCCATGGTTCCACTTGTTATTGATGATTGTAGGCAACGAAAAGCCCACGTAAGTGCGTTTCGAATAGTAGTAGGCACCCACACCTAAGTTGGGCAGGAACCTGCTGTCATTTGTCATGTACGTGGGGTCTGGCTGATTGCCATTGGTAACAATGTTTGCATCGGTTCGATTTGCCTGATAGTAACTGATTCCCGCCTGGCCGCCCACCGAGATTCGCCCGTTCTTCGATACGGGAATGTGATAGGCATACGTTCCATAAAGCGTGTATTGATGTGTGACACCTGCCTGATCATGTTGCAACAGAGCTCCGGCCGCAGAACGGGAGAATTTAATCGGCGTATGAAATGAAGCCACCTGGGTCTGTGGGGCACCCTTGAGCTTGGTCCATTGGGAGCGGTAGGCCGCGGTTGTTGTCATATTACCATGACTGCCCGTGTAGGCAGGATTGATCACCAATCCATTGAACATGTACTGCGTAAAAAGAGTGGTCTGTTGCGCGTTTGCCGATATGGCAACCGTTGCACAGATTATCATTAGCAGTTTTCGAGAGGTTTTCATGTCTGACTCCTTTGCTTTAACTATCGGGTGATCATCACAAATCCACTGAGTACCTTGATTTCGCCGGTACCCACATCGAGCATGTAGTAGTACGTGCCCTGGTCAAGCAACTTGCCTGACTGCTGACCAACGTTTGCCCGGCCGTCCCACGGTGCGAGTGTGTTCTCGTAACCGGCTTTCTGATAAACCAATAATCCCCATCTGTCAAAAACTTTTACCGTGTTAGCAGGGAAGTTTTCAATGCTTAGAATATACCAGGTGTCGTTGGCGTTGTCGCTGTTGGGAGAGAAACCTTCAGAAACAGTAAGGGGATTGTAAACGTACTCTATGGTTACCGTTGCAGTAGCGGTAAGTCCTGCAGGATCTGATATTGTATAGGTAAATGTTACAACCCCTGACGTTGAACCTTGAGGATGGTAAATGACCTTGTTGTCTTCAATAGTAACAGAGCCCATATTGGGTTGTGTTATGGATTGAATCACAATGTCGCTGTGATCATTGTCTACATCGTAGTCATTTTCCAGTACATCGATAGGTAAATCCAGCAGAAACGGATGCTTTATTGGACCGTCGTTCATTGCAACCGGTTCACGATTCGGTGGCGTTATCGTAATTGAAACTGTTGCAGGCTGGCTAATGAGACCGTCAGGATCTGCAACTGTATAGGAGAACGTATCTTCACCCAGGTAGTCGGTATCAGGAACGTAGGTGGCAACACCGTCGGGCGAAACAGAAACCGTTCCGTGGGCGGGTGGTGTAGTGATCACAATTGTCCCGGGGTTGATATCATTGTCAACGTCCGTGTCATTATTGGTTAACGGAATGTCTACCGGTGTATTCTCGAGAGTTGTTCCGTCGTCGTTCGAAGCAACGGGCGCGTCGTTGACAGGAGTGACCGTAATGGCAACTGTCGCGGGAAGCGATTGCCCTCCGGCGATATCTTTAACGGTGTAGGTAAATGAATCAGATCCGAAGTAGTCCTTCGCGGGTGAATATTCGATGGTGCCATCAGCTTTGATGGTAACCGAACCATGTGCCGGAGATGTCGTAGTTACGGTCGTCGGATCCAAAGCGTTGTCGACATCCGTGTCGTTAGTCAGAACGTTGATTGATACCGGAGTGTCTTCAGGAGTGACAGCCGCGTCATTGACAGCAATAGGAACGTCGTTTACAGGCTTTACATTAATTGTGACAGTGGCAACATTTGAAACGGCACCCGCAGCATCTTTTAACGTGTAGTTAAAAGAATCAGGGCCAAAGTAATCAGGACTGGACGTGTAGATTACTTCATTGGGAGTGATTTGCAACGTGCCATGCTGAGGGGGCGTTGTAATTTGAACCATAGACGTAGACAGTACGTCGTCAACGTCCTTATCGTTTGCGAGTATGGGAAGAGGCGTAGGGATGTCCTCAGTGGCTTCTACCTGGTCATTCACGGCAATCGGCGGATCATTTACCGGAATCACATTGATGGTAACCAACACAGGGCTGGTCGTGTCAATTCCATCTGTAGCTGTATAGGTAAAGGTGTCTGTGCCGAAAAAGTCCTGATCCGGCATGTATTCGAAAGTACCATCGGGTTGAAACACCATCGTACCATGCTTTACATTTTCCACGACGGCTCCCGTGAGGGGATCGCCGTCTGCGTCATAGTCGTTGATCAACACGCAGTCACACGTTACAATCAGCTTGGTATCTTCGAGGGTCGAGAATACATCTGGACCAGCAACAGGAGCGTCCTGAACCGGGTTGATGGTTATCGTAACTGTGCCTGTACTGCAGGCGGAGGCGGAATAGTTGTCACAAACCTGGTAGGTGAACGTGTCGCTGCCGTTGTAATTGTGATTTGGTGTGTAGGTGAAAGTGCCATCTGCCTTGATAACGACCTGGCCATGCGCAGTGTTTTTCGTCTCTGGCGTTATGGCTAAAACGCCGCCCTCCGGATCACTGTCATTTACAAGAAGAGATGTGCCCTGCAATACGGCGTCTTCATCCACGCTTACAAGATCTGTCACTGCTGTTGGAGGAAGGTTGGTAACGGTCATAACGATGTCTTTCAATGCCTGGTAATTGCTTTTTCCTCCGGTGGCGGCCGTAAATCCCCAGAACACATTGCTTGGGTCATTGCCGAATACCTGGCTTGCGATGTCGTTGGTAACAACGAGTTTCTGAATTCCGTCAAAGTAAACTTTAAGCACCTTGGTCGGATTATCCCAGTTGATTCTTATATCATGCCATATACCATCCTCAATATTGACTGCATGATTGGTCGCATCGAGAACTGCGGGAACCGGCGCTCCCACATATTGCCATACATTGCCATTCGTGCTCACGGAAATGTGGTCATACCATGGATCGGTTTCGCCAGTACCTGAATTCATCCACGTATCTACTTCGACGTGGAATGAAGGCGTAATATTGCCGACGCCGAGATTTCCTCCGTATACTCCTCTCGCGTAAATTGGAAGATCAGGTACATCAAGAGGGGGAGGAGTGAAGTCACGCTGGAAGACGAACACCATGCCATCTGCGCCTGCAGTGTCTTTCACAACACCCTCGGCACTGAAAATGGCTTTCAGATTCAGATCAAATGAGTAGCGCAGATCCAGAGGATTTTTATTCCAGATCGCTCCCTGCTGATTGCCAAGATCCTGAGTCAGGATAAAGCTGTTAGAGGCAAGCTGGATAGAATTGTTACCCACAATATTCCAGTCTGCATTAACTGGATTGACCGTTATGCTGATTACCGCCTGAGCGCATCTTGGCGCCGGGGTGCCGTTGTCTGTACCGTTGTCACAAACTTCATATGTAAAGCTGTCGGGACCCGTATAGCTTCCGTCGGGGGTGTAGGTGAACGTACCCGAAGGATTCAACACAACTGTTCCGTGTGCAGGTGCCACAACAGGAGTAGTTGTAAGAATGCGAACATCTCCCTCTACATCACTGGTGCGCACACTGGCACTTAGAGGGGCCACCGAACTTGTGCTATAGGTGTCACCATTAGCAACCGGAGTGTCGTTAACCGACTGTACGGTGATTGTAAACGTTTTTGTATCGCTGGAATTTACGTGAGGTAGTGTAGACAGACCGTTGTCTGTCAGCCTTACTGTAACCGTAGCCGTACCGAACAGGTTGCTCTTAGGTTTGAAAGACAGCGTCCCCGATGCATTGATTGTGGGTTGGTTTTGAAACAGTCCCGGATTATCTGTCGTGATGTTAAATGTTAATGTTTGTGGAGTGAAGGGATCGCCATCACTTATGCTGGTAGCCCATGATGCAAGTGTTTGTGTTGCGGCGTCTTCAAGAACAACGACATCAGGTCCGGCGACAAACGAAGGCGCGTCATTAATCAAACTTACGTTGATATTATAGGTGACCACACCGGATAATACTCCGCTGTTATCCTTCATCGTGAATTTAACGACGTCGGCAGGCGTTACAGGACTGCCGGCTCCTGAGCTGAATTCCGGATCGGGAGTGTAGGTTATGATTCCGGTAGAATTGTCGACAGTAGCTGTACCGTGAGCGGGCACCGCCGTGATAACGATGCTCGACAAATCTATCGCCGAGTTAACGGCAGGATCATATCCCTGCACTGCGATATTGAAAGATGTCTCCTCCACTGTCGTCACCGTTTCTTTAGTGGAAACCACGACGTTACGCATTAAAGTGTTGCTGTTTAACGCGCCGTCGTTGACTGTTATGGATAACGTTCGCGTCAGGGGCGACGGCATTGCCGTATTTGAATTAAAGTATTTAATGGAGCGGAGCATTGTCTCGTAATCGGTGCGTATCCGAACACCTGTGAACGTAGCTATGCCCGTTGCTGCATCATACGATGCGGTGATACCTGTGACCGATCCAAATGAAAGGACGTCTTCTCCGGCTACGAAATTTTTGGTAATGGCCACCTGTGCCGATGCAATGCTGGGGCCGTCCAGGTCAGTTATAGTAATGCCAGACGGAACGGTCTGCGCAGTTCCTCCTTCAGTAAACGCTACATCGGTCGATGGCATGCCGGCCAATACAGGAGCATCGTTCACCGGAACGATGGTAAGGCCCCTGACTGCATTAGCACTGTTTCCTGCACCGTCATTAACAGTGAAAGTGACGTTTCGTGTACCCGCCGCAGGATTTAGTGTATTGGTATTATAATAAGTAACAGATCTGAGGGCAGTGATATAATCGGAAATTGGGGCAACGCCTGTCAATGTTAAAGTTCCTGATGCGTATGTGGACGTGATCGTTCCGAAGTCGGTGAACGCCAGGCGATCGCTGGCATTGGCGCTTGATATTACCACCTTTGCAGAGGCCAATGTCGTGTTATCAACGTCTGCGATGCTAATCAGATCAGTTATGGTGACTGGCAGCTGTTCTTCAGTATAACTGATTGCTGCCGCCTCAAGACCACTTAAGACTGGCACATCATTAACAGCGGTAAAAGGAATGTTTGTCGTGACTGCAGCACTTTGCACTCCGCTTGCGTCTGTTGCGAGAAATGTCACCGTGCGGGTAAGATTGGATGGATCGTTGTTGTTGGTATTCCTGTACTTGACATTTCGCAGAGCATTCTGATAGTTGGCAGCAGTCGTGACACCCGAAAGAGTTAGCGTATTGGTAACGGCGTCATAGCTGTTCACAATTGGCCCGTACGTGCCGTTCAATGAGAGCACGTCGTCGGGTGCGGGGTTTCCTGTTATCTGTACCGTTGCGCTGGCGATGCTTTCATCAGTGATTGCAAGTGCACTGCTGATTGTCGTGGCAGCATTGCCTTCTGAATAGGGTAGGATAGCTGCTGCAACTGCTGATATAACCGGCGCATCGTTGACTTGAGTTAAAGTAATTTGTCGCGTTGGACCATTGCTCTGAACCGTACCATCGTGCACCCGAAAAGTTATAGTCCTGGTTGCGGTGGGCGGATTGAGTGTGTTCGAATTTCGGAAAGTCACTGATCGTAGCACAGTCTGGTACTCAGCGAGCGTAGCAGAACCA
Source organism: Chryseolinea sp. T2 (assembly GCF_037203685.1). Classification (NCBI taxonomy): domain Bacteria; kingdom Pseudomonadati; phylum Bacteroidota; class Cytophagia; order Cytophagales; family Fulvivirgaceae; genus Chryseolinea; species Chryseolinea sp. T2. The sequence continues at coordinate 388,075 of NZ_JBBCAU010000005.1, read as the reverse complement.
GTTAACGTTAGTGTTGCTCCGGCAAATGAACTGGTTATTCCAAAGGCGTCTGTCGTGGCAAGGATATCGCCGGCGCTGAAATTCGCAGATATCGATACCGTTGCGCTGGCGAGGGTTGGGTTATCAACATCGTTCACGGACAGGCTACTGGTAACGTTGGTTGCAGGATCATCTTCTGTATAGGCAACAGGCGTTCCTTCAATGCCTGAAAGGACGGGTGCATCGTTCAGCGTTATTGTTCTTGTTATGGTATTGCTCGACGTCGTACCATCATTAACGGTACCGCTAAACGTCCTCGAGCCATTTAAGGGACTCGAGCTATTTGCATACCTCACAGTCTGAAGCACTGTTTTGTAATTCGTGTTTGAAGCAACGCCGGTAAGCGTCAGGATTCCCGTAGCATTATCATAAGAACCTGTAATGCCACCCGATGGTGTAAAAGTGAGAATGTCACCAACGACAAAACCTGTCGAGATTTGAACTGTGGCGCTGGCGATAGAGTTGTCCAGATCGTTCACCGTGATAGTCGGAATAATCACGAGCGAAGGAGTGCCCTCGGGGTAGGCAGCTGGCCCAGACCCGAGAACCAGGTTTGGGACGTCTGCCATACCGGCAAGGGTGAACAGATAGCCAACACTGAATAATAATGTCTTTAAGCCTATGCGGCTTCTTTTCGTCTTTCCATTGCTTCGAAGTCTTCCAGAATCGATGCAATGTAACCGGGGTGCAAAGAGGATCATGGTCACTAACTAGTTGCCTCTGGATGGCAAGTGTTATACCATCCAATCTTCATAAAAGAAAGGATGCCCTTTTGTACTTATTTCGAGCGATAAAGGCAATCCAGGCACATGATCTTGCGCCTCTCCATTTCCCTAAATGGGATTTTCTGTCCTCCAACTTTCCTGAATTGGGCTGAATCTGTCGGTTAAAAAAATACCGGGCAGCCAAAAAAATCTACTGCAAACGCTGGTTTTCAGTTCATTGTGTGTTGCGCTGATTTAGAGTGGCTGCCATCTCAATTGCCACCGTCCTTTTATACTGGGTGTCGGAATCGGAGCAATCATTACGTAGCCAATGATTCAGTTCGTTCAAAGCAAAAATCACCTCTGATTTAAATTAATCAGATTGATATTACGTCTTGAAAAACAACTATTTAAACTTAATCAGATAATCTATTAGTGCGGATAACCTTTTCGACCAAGCTGAATCATTTCGGGATAGTCGGCCTTACTTCGACTTTACTCGGCAATGTACGGGGGTTCATTCGAAGCAGGTCTGCTACGATTTGACCAATGTCTTCGGGCTGGATTTTCCAGCCATCAGCTTCCGACGGCTCATGGCCGTTAAAGTAAGAGGCAACAGAGCCAGGCATGATCGTGGTGACTTTAACTCCTGCGCTTCGCACATCAAGCATCATCGCCTGCGAGAAGCCCACCAGACCAAACTTGCTGGCATTGTACGCCGCACCCCCGGCGAAGAAGTTCGTACCGGCAAGACTGGCGATTGTTATAACGTAACCTTTCGTTTTCTTCAGTTCAGCAAGGGCAGCTTTAACACCGAAGAACACACCAGTCAGATTTGTGTCAATGGTTTCGTGCCATTGTTCTTCTGTAAGTGTTTCAATGGGACCAAAGTGACCGACTCCGGCATTAGCAACAAGTACATCCAGTCGTCCCCATTTTGCTGTTATCGTGGCTACAGACTTTTGCTGGTCTTCCAGGGATCGCACGTCAGCTACAAGGCCAAGTGCATGGTCAGGTCTTTTTGAATTCAGGTCTTTTGTGGCTTGTTGCACCACTTTTTCATCCCGCCCGGTTATGGCAACCCGTGCGCCATCTTCCAGCAACTTCGTGGCTATGCCCAGACCGATGCCCTTTGATCCGCCGGTTATCAATATTACTTTGTCTTTTATGTCCGTCATGTTCAATATTTTTGTCTTAATAATTTCGGCAACCTCAAGGCGATGTGAAAAGTATAAAAACTTTCAGATCGCGATACAAACGAACTCTTAGTCGATCCGCTTTGGGTCGGTAGGTTCAAGCAGGACAAATCGGCGGGTAGTAGGCATTAAGCAGGCACTAAGGCCGCAGCGTTTTGCCTGTTGCCAGGCTACGGCTCCGCAGCTGGTTGGCTACCATTCCCAGTCCTTTTCCCAACTTTTTCCCAGGTCTTCCCAGTCTTTTCCAGAGTGTTTCCCAACATTTTCCCAACTCGCCCAGTCTTCGGTATAAATCGCGGCCAGGTAAGGTGCCTGAATTCATATTCGCTTCGTATTACCGACTAGTCAACAGGTGTGCGTTCGTACACATCCAAGTGTGCATCGCACACAATTAGAACAACCGAAAGATGTTTAAATGGTTCACATAAAAACCAGAATCCAAGTGAATATTTTATAATACTTTCGGCACCAAATTCATAAACTATGCATCAACGGATTGCCCTGACATTCGCTGCGATCACTATCGTAGCGACGGCATGCAAGCAGCATCCTCCCACTGATCTTTCAAAGGAAAACATTATCCCCAAACCTGTTACTGTAACAGCAACAACAAAAGTCTTCGAGCTCACAGACGCAACGACCATTGCTCTCAAGCAAGGAGACGGTCTCGAATTTGTCGGTAACTACCTGGCCGACGTGCTACGGCCGGCTACCGGTTATAAGCTTGACGTTAGCGAAGCTTCTGCTGCACCTGCCAAAGGTGTTTATCTTGAAATAGTAACCGATGACGAACTTGGTGACGAGGGCTATTCAATCGATATCCAACAAGATTTGTTGCACGTTTCGGCAAACAAGCCGGCGGGACTCTTTTATGGCGTTCAAACCATCAGACAATTGCTGCCGGCCCGAATTGAAAAGGATTCCGTTCAGCAGGGGCCCTGGGAGATTGCTACTGGTACGATTCGCGATTTCCCTGCCTACCCTTTCAGGGCATCGATGCTTGACGTTGCCCGCCATTTCTTCAGCGTCGAGGATGTAAAACGCTACATCGACCTGATGACTTTATACAAGATGAACGTCTTGCATTTGTCCTTGTCAAATGATCAGGGATGGCGCATTGAAATCAAATCATGGCCGAAGCTTACCGAAATTGGAGGAAGCACAGAAGTCGGCGGTGGCGAGGGAGGCTTTTATACACAGGAGCAGTACAAAGACCTGGTGAAATACGCTGCTGACCGGTTTGTAACAATCATTCCGGAAATCGACATGCCTGGACATACCAACGCAGCCCTTGCATCTTACCCAGAATTGAACTGCGATGGCAAAGCAACAAAGCTATATACCGGAACGGAAGTAGGCTTTAGCTCTTTGTGCACGACCAAAGAGATTACCTATAAGTTTATTGACGATGTAGTGCGAGAGATGGCGGCACTGACGCCTGGTCCTTATCTGCACATTGGTGGTGATGAGAGCCATGCAACAAAAAGAGAGCACTATATCCCGTTTGTGGCGCGGGTTCGTGACATTGTTAAAAACCACAACAAGCAGGTGATCGGTTGGGAGGAAACTGCGCAAATCAACATGAACGAGAAGCGCCCCGAGCAAACCATTCAAACCGACGCTGCCACGCGCGCAAGTGCGGCAAGCGCAATCGCTCAATACTGGTCGAATCCGGCACACGCCCTCGAAGCTGTTTCGAACGGATCCAAACTGGTGATGTCGCCAGCGAAAAAAATGTATCTGGATATGCAGTACGATTCAACTACTAAGTTAGGACTGCATTGGGCCGCATACATTGAAGTAGATAGCTCGTACATGTGGAACCCTACGACATACGTAAAAGGTATTAAGCGCGAGAACATTCTTGGTATTGAAGCACCCTTGTGGACGGAGACAATCACCAATATGGATGAAGCCGAATACATGATGTTTCCCCGTATTATTGGTCTCGCAGAGATCGGCTGGTCTCCTGAGGAGAACAGAGGATGGGACGAATATAAATACCGGCTGGCTAACCACGGTCCCAGAATGAAAGCCCTGGGAATCGACTATTACCGGTCAAAGAAAGTACCGTGGGTTGATTGAGGCAGCACATTGTAACAAAGAATGGCAGGAGCACATCCTGCCTTTTTTTGTGCATTCGCATCACCACGGACTTAATCTTCTACCAACCTGGTTATAGCGCAGTCCCAGCGGAGCCCCAGTGCAGTCCCAGTGGAGCCCCAGTGATCTCCCAGTCCCGCACAGCCTTCTCTCAGACGTCACCAGACTTTCCCAGACTTCACGGGTAATATTTGCTGCTGACTCCAGCCTTCCTGCGCCGCCTTCTACCCCAGATGCGACGCCCCTGTTTCTCGCGCCGAAAGTTTGTCCCTTGTAATTCCCGCATAATGGCCGCGACAGATTAGGAAAATTCGAATCCTATGAAACTCGCATTCTGGAAGAAGCAACCGGGGAAAATGATTGCCCCAAAGTCTGCGGCCAGGGAATGGCTAAACTCTGTTGTGTTTGCCGTTGTGGCTGCTACGCTAATTCGCTGGTCCACGGTGGAAGCGTACGTTGTACCCACGCCGTCGATGGAGAACACCATTCTTGTGGGAGATTATCTCTTCGTAAGCAAGTTCCATTACGGAACGCGTACCACGACCACTCCTCTGCAGATCCCGCTTACACATCAGAAAATCTGGGGAACAAATATTCCATCTTATCTCGACTGGATAGAATTGCCCTCTTACCGGCTTCCTGGTTTCAGCGAGGTGAAGCGGGAGGATATCGTCGTTTTTAACGTACCTCCGTTGAGTCTTAATGATGGAATCCAATATCCTGTACAATTGAAAACCAACTATGTGAAGCGCTGTATCGGTTTGCCGGGTGACGTAGTGGTGATTGATGATCAGACGGTACTTGTGAACGGTAAACCGCTCGGCAGGCCGGAGTACATGAAATATAGTTATCGTGTAACCACAGATAACCAAATGACCGATCGCACGCTGAATCACTTAGAGTTGAGCACTAACGATTACTATTATCTCGGTAAAGATGAACAAGGGCATTCGACTTACCATATGTTCCTTACACGGTCGCAGGTAAAGGAATTGCAGGAAGCACCATTTGTGTTGAATTTGAAAGAGCAGATTAAGGTTCAGGGCAGTGGAGAAGCGGATATTTTTCCATCAATTACCTATGCGCCGTGGAACGGTGATAACTATGGACCATTGACAATTCCCGCCAAAGGAATGACGTTCGAGGTGAATGATTCAACGCTTGCTTTGTACGGCGAAACGATTAAGCTATATGAAGGACATGAGTCAGTCGAGGTGTCGGCGAGTAGCCTGATCGTTGATGGCAAACAATTGAGTCAGTACACGTTTGGTCAAAACTATTATTTCATGATGGGTGATAACCGGCACAATTCCCTTGATTCAAGATACTGGGGTTTTGTTCCCGAGGATCACATTGTAGGCAAAGCGCTTTTCATCTGGATGTCACTCGATGACGAAGCGGGATTACTTAACAAAGTCCGGTGGAACCGGCTGTTTACAATCCTCGAGTAACTTTGTCGTTCGCTTCTCCTGACAATGTTCAGAGCGAGTGCAGATTGTTCCCCTGCATCATCATGATTGAGTCCGGCCTTAGTTGTCTTTTGCACGAAGTCTTAGGGCCTTGTGATAAATTATCGGGAAGACCAGCAGGGTAAAGATGGTAGCTGTCACAAGGCCGCCAATGATCACTATGGCCAACGGCTTTTGACTCTCGGAACCTATCCCTGTACTCATGGCTGCAGGTAACAATCCGATAGCCGCCATCATCGCCGTCATAACCACCGGGCGCGTACGGATGCGCACTGCACTTGCTATGGCCGAGTCGAGGTTGCCATTAAGAAGCGTTTGTTTATGGAATTCTGAAATAAGGATCACGCCGTTTTGCACGCATATTCCGAACAGTGCGATAAATCCTACGCCGGCTGAAATTCCGAAGTTGATACCTGTTATATGCAATGCCAGTATTCCACCAATTAAGGCGAATGGTACGTTGATCAATACGTAGCCAGCATCACGCACATTGCCGAACATGATGAACAATAGTGTAAAGATCATGATGAGACTAATAGGTACTACCTGTGCGAGTCGGGAAGTTGCCCTGACCTGATTCTCAAATTCTCCTGTCCACCCAATCGAGTAGCCCTGCGGTAGTTTAACATGCGCTTTCACACGTGCCTGTGCATCAGCGATAGTGCTTCCAAGATCTCGTTCCCTTACTGAAAACTTAACACCGATGAACCTCTTCGTGTCATTGCGATAGATGAATGCCGGACCTGTGATTTTTTTTACAGTTGCGATTTCTTTCAATGGAATCCGCGTACCGCTGATGGTTGGGATCATCAGCATGAGGATGTCATCCTCGTTTTTCCTGTATTCGCGATCGTAGCGGATTCGAATAGCAAACTTTCTGTCACCTTCATATTTGTTGGTGGCCGTTTTTCCGCCTATTGCCATTTCAATCACCGCCTGCGCCTCTGCTTTAGTGACTCCATAGAGGGCCATTTTTTCCTCGTCAAGAAGTACACTCATCTCAGGCTGGCCGATGTTGCGCAGTATGCCAACATCTTTAATCCCTGGTACGTCTTTAATTTGTTCAAGAACCTGATCAGCATATTCGTTCAGCACATCCAGGTCAGGGCCAAAGATCTTTACAGCGTTGCTCGCGTTCATTCCTGCCACTGCTTCCGCAACGTTGTCTATGATTGGTTGTGAGTAATTGTAGTTGATACCCTGAAACTTTTTGAGCTTGGTGTCCATTTCTTCTACCAGCTCGTCGAGGGATATCTTGCGACCCCATTCTTTTTTAGGTTTCAGGTTCACCTGCATCTGAACGTAGTAGAATCCGCTTGGATCCGTACCGTCGTTGCTTCTACCGGTCTGCGAGAGAACGCCGTTTACTTCCGGAAAGGGAAGGATCTCTTCTCTAAGACGGGCAACCATGTCAACCGTATTATTCAGTGAATAGCTCATGGGCATCTTTGCTTCTACCCAAAGTGCACCTTCATTCAATGTTGGAAGGAATTCAGTCCCGATCCAACGCGCCGAAAGTATCGTGAGGACGAAAGCAAGAGTGGCAAGTCCGAGGGTAAGACGCTTTCGAGAAAATGTCCAGTCGAACCCGTTCGCTACTACCTTATTCACAAACCGTGTGAAAGCATTGTTTTTCTCAACGACGTTCTTGCGCAGCAGAAGAGAACATAAGACGGGTACCAGTGTAAGAGTAAATATCAGTGCACCCAACAATGCAAACCCGAGCGTATAGGCCAGCGGTGAGAACATTTTCCCTTCAACTTTTTCAAAGGAGAAGATGGGAAGCAGCGCAGAGATGATTATGAGCTTGGAAAAGAAGATGGCCATACCTAACTGCGCACCCGTGTTCTTTATAATTCCCGCTTTGGCCAGGCGATTAAAGCGATCCATTCCCATCCGGTGGGCCTGGTGGTCAAGAGCCACAAATATTCCCTCAACCATGACGACGGCACCGTCAATGATAATTCCAAAATCAATGGCGCCAAGTGACAATAAGTTTGCACTCATTCCCTTCATCCGAAGACAGAAGAATGCAAAGAGTAATGATAGCGGAATGATGACGGCAACGATCAGGGTGGTTCTCCAATCGGCCATGAACAGAAATACAATGACCGTCACGAACACGATGCCCTCAGCCAGGTTGCTCAGTACAGTATGCGTACAATATGCCATCAGGTTGTCGCGGTCGTAAAATGTTACCATTTTGACATCTGAAGGCAATACAGCACTGTTCAGTTCCTGGATCTTTTCTTTTACGCGCGCAAGCACTTCAGAGGGATTCTCGCCCTTCCTCATCACAACTATGCCTTCCACAACATCATCTTCATGATCGAGGCCGACCTGACCGACTCTCGGCATGCTGCTTTCCTGTACACTGGCAACATTCTTAACGAGCAGCGGATTGCCATTGAAAATATCGACGATTGTATTTTCTATATCTGCGCGGGAATCAATAAGACCTATTCCCCGCACCACATATGCCTGGCCATTCTTTTCGATTACATCGCCACCAACGTTGAGGTTCGATTTGCCGACGGCGTCAAATAACTCAAGGGCCGTAAGGTTGTATTGCTGAAGCTTCAATGGATCAACCATGATCTCATAAACCTTCTCCTGTCCTCCAAAGGCTACGACGTCTGCTACTCCGGGCACGGCGCGTAACTGACGATCAATTACCCAGTTCTGTATCGTGAGAAGATCGCGGGAGTCACGACTGTCACTTTTCAGCGTGTATCGGAAGATCTCACCTGTCGGGCCATAAGGAGGCTGAACATCCGGATCAACATCGTCGGGTAGCTGTACCGTACGCAATTGATTGTTTACCTGTTGCCGCGCAAAGAAGTCTTCAACATCGTCTTCAAAAATGACTTTGATTACAGAAAGACCGAACATAGTGATGCTTCGCACATTGGTCTTGCGCTGCACACTGTTCATGGCAATCTCGATAGGGGTCGTTACAAAGCGTTCAACTTCTTCGGCACTTCTGCCGTTCCATTCTGTAACAATGATGATTTGAGTGTTCGTTACATCGGGGAATGCCTCGATCGGTATTCTGATGTAGCTGACTGTGCCCGCAATAATGAGAAGCCCCACCCAAAAGAAGGTGAAGAACTTGTTCTTAAGGCTGAACGATATGATATTCTTAACGAACTTGTTCATGCCTTAGTCGTTGATGGCGTCGTAAATGAGCAGACTGTTCTTTGTAACAACGGTCTCGCCAGGTGCTATTCCTGACTTGATGTAGGTAACATCGCCAAGCTGACGGTATACGCTTACCTGCCTGGTTTCTATGTTGTGTTTGTCCTTAAAAATCATCACCCAGTTCTTACTCTTATCAAAAATCACAGCCGAGGAACTAACTGCGGGCAGTGAATCTGATTCAGTGTAGTGAACAGCAACGGTGCAATTCATCTCTGGCTTAAGTTGAAAGTCTGCATTGGGTAACTTAACGCGTGCTTTGATCGATCTTGTTTCCGGATCTATTGCATTGAAGACCTTGTCTATTTTTCCATTGAAAATTCGGTCGGGGAAGGCGAGTGTGCGTACCGACGCATCTACCCCGACTTTGATGTTGGCAATGTCGCTTTCATTGACGTTTGCAAGGGCCCAAACCTCATTGATCTCTGCGATGGAAAACAACGGCTCCGACAGATCGGAGGGAAGCTGCTCGTTTTGATTAATACGTTTTGAAATCACGAAGCCACTGATAGGCGCCACAACACTGTAAACCGAACCGCCTTTGAGGTTGTAGATCTTGTGAATGTCATTGACTCTTGCCAGTTCGGCTTTCGCATTTTCCAGCTCCTTTTCGGCAACGGCAACATCGCGCTCTGAATTCAGCTTTCCTTTAAAGAGATCATTGGCCACGGCGAGATTTTTCTCGGCCACGGCTACTTCGCTTAAAGCATCAAGACGCTCTTTCTGAAACTGAGCGACCTCTGAACTCTGGATCGTTGCCATTACCTGGCCCTGTTTGAGGTAGTCGCCGAGTTCAACGTTAATAGACGTAACAATGCCGCCCACGACCGGATATACCTGCGCCGTCTTGCTGTTGTCGGCAGCAATTTTTCCGAACAGCCGCACTTCATTTTTTACCCGCATCATCGTCACCTTTTCAAATCCGGAGCGAGCCATCATCGTATCACTCAGAGTGAATGCCGTTTCAACCTGATGCGGCTCTTCCTTGTGGCACGCTATAAGAATCAGCGAAACAACAAATGCGGGGATATAGCGAATGATTGTCATATCAGAAAACATCTTTGCCGATGGATAAATTGAGCAGTTCTGCGGAAGTCACAAGTTGGGTCTTCATGCGGGCGATCTCGGCGAGAACCTGATTATATGATTCAAAAAAATCTACAAACTCCAGCAGTGACACATTGCGCCGTTGAAAGTTGAACACCATACCGCGAACGGTCAGATCGAAGTCGTCGTTATACAGCGCTGTTGCCTTTTGATATTCGGCTACGGTCTGTGTATATAAAGCATAATGATTCTGTAGGGCTGCGAGCTTCTCTTGTCGCGTAGCCTGGAGGTTGTACTGAGCTTCCCGTGCCCTGTAAGCTGAAGCCTTGATGTTTCCCTGATTGCGATTCCACAATGGCAATGGAATTGAAAGTCCGGTGTTAATCTGATTAAGGAAGGCGCCGCCTCTCTGATCATAAGATGCATTCAGATTGAGGTCCGGCACTGACAATGATTTTTGATACCGGAGAAACACTTCGGCTCCACGTTGATTCTCCTGCATTAATAGCAACTCGGGATGACTTTGCAGCGCTTCATCTTTCAGTTGCTCCAGAGGAATCGATTTGATGTAGGTGTTGATGTCATTGTCGGAAAACTGGAAGTAGATCAGTTCGTTTGCCTGAAGCAATGTCTGAACTGTAGCCTGCGCCTCGAAGTATTTTTGCATTAGTTCGGCGCGGTCGTTATTCAAATTCAAATAGACACCCTTAAGACGAACAAGGTCTTTCAGTGCTATGCTTCCTCTTTTCACGGGCATCTCATAAGCCCGGAGAATCGTATCGAGGAGTGCCAGCTGGGAATTATACTTCTGCAACAAGACCTGTTGCTGACCAATTTCTGCCAGCTCTGTATGTAGTTTGAACTTAAGGGTTCGCGAAGTATTGAGAAGCTCCAACTCTGCTATTCTGGCGTTTGTCCTGGCAAGCTCGATTTCGTTCTTCCTTTTGCCACCCAGGAGTATCAGCTGTTCAAGTTGGAAGCTTTTCTGACCCGTGCTTCCAACATGGAAGGCCGTTTCGTTTTGAGGATCGTAGGCGTTGATGTCTGCAGAGGCGATCGGGTTTGGAAACAGACTTGCCTGCACAATCAATGCCCTGTTCGCTTCTACATTCATCCCCGCAGCAAGAAGATAAAAGCTTCGTACAGCAAACAAACTATCAGCGTCGTGCAGATTTACGCGTAGCGTGTCAGTCTGAGCAAAAGCTGATAGTGTAAAGAATAAAAGTATGATACAAGTTCCGCGTAGGCGAGCCATGAATTCTCAATTAGCTCGCAAAGGTTATCCTGCCCGGCTTAAAAAGACCTTAAAACGTATAAATTTTAGCTTAAGGGAAGCGATATGGAAAACGTATTGAGATCACCTTCGCCAGCAGCGTATGTCACTGTGCCTTTGTGGAGTGAAAGGATTTTGCTGATGAACACGAGTCCGAGTCCAAAGCCGCGCTTTCCGCGACTGTTTGCACCACGAAAGAAATGTCTGAACAGAAATGCCTGCTCATATTCACTGATTACTTTTCCACGATTAGTAAAGTCCAGCTTTAGACTTTCCGCCGTTGTTGCAATTGAAATGCCTGCCTTGGCATCCTGGCTGTAGTTAATACAGTTCTGCATTAGATTGCTGAGAGCTGATCGGAAGAGCCGGTCGTTCACACGAACCGATAGATTGTCATCATTCACCTGAGCATCCGAATATGTAATTGAGAAGCGAAATTCAGGGTAGAGCGCTCTGAATGAATCAATCAAATCGAAGATCATTTCATCTACGCGCACCTGCGTAGTCGTGACTGCATTTCCGGATTCTGTCTTGGCAATTTCAAGCAGCGAATTGATAATCTCACCCAGGCTCTTGGTGTTCTCCTTCTGTACGCTGATCATTTGTTTCAGGCGTTCCGTATCCTTTTCCTGCTCCATACGCTCGATATCAGAAACCAGAACAGCAATTGGTGTCTTGAGTTCGTGAGAGATGTGATGAACCGCGTGTTTCTGAAAAGCAAAGGCTTCGTTCATTCGCTGCATGAGTTCATTAAATCGCTGTGCAAGAATAGAAACTTCATCGCTTGTGCCCGCGGTTACAAGTTTGTTGTTGGTCCCGTCTACCGCAAAATCATTTATCTGTCGAGTTACGTCTTCAATTGACCGGGTGATCTTTGAAGACAAATAGTACGCGATAAGAACTACAGCGAGACAAATGCCCGCGAGTGTAAATGAAAGCACATAACGGAGGTAATTCAGTTTTGAATATCCCGAGATATCATATGCCTTGCTGATGCCATAGTATGCCTTGTCATCTTTTTCAAGGTAGATGCCAGTAACATCGTACAGACCATCCTTTTGCTCGATGATCGGTTTATCCGCGGAAAGGGCCTCAAGCAGATCCGATGAGAATGCCACCGGGGTGTCGTCAATGCTTGAGTAGACTAACTTCTTTGATTTGTCGAATATCAGAAGCTTTTCATCGTAGATATCGTGAATGGTGATGCGGTCCATTCCTTCGATAAGATCCTGATCGATGTTCCTTATTTCAGTAAGAAACTTCAGCGTTGTTCTGATCTTTTCGACCTGTCGTTGCTGAAATTCTTCCTCCCTGAATCTTGAGAAAAGAGTGTAGATAAAAACGAGCGCAATGGCGAGCAGGATAATCGTGCCCGACGAGAAATAAAGAACGATCTTTTTCTTAATGTCCATTACGCTTCCAGGTAGTATCCATAGCCGACGCGCGTGCGTATGGAATCCTTGCCAAAGGGCTTGTCGACTTTCTTTCGAAGGAAGTTAATGTAAACTTCCACGGTGTTTGTGTTTGCGTCAAAGTTACGCCCCCAGATTTCTTCGATCAAGTCCTTCTTCGAAACCACCTCGCCGCGGGCCGAAATGAGCTTGAGAAGTATTTGGTATTCTCTTGGTGTAAGACTGATCTCTACGTTTCCGCGGGTGACGCGCTTGGTAATGGGATTCACCACTATGTCGCCTGCCGTCACAGGCCCCTGAATGGAATCAGCTGTATTGTTATTTCGTCGCAGGAGCGACTGTATGCGCAGGACAAGCTCCTGCATGTAGAATGGCTTGGTGAGATAGTCGTCGGCCCCGCTTTCATATCCCTGTACTTTGTCGTCGATTTCATCGAATGCAGTGAGGATAAGTATAGGCGTGGTTGTGTTAACCTTCCGGAAATCGCGGCAAATGTCGTAACCGTTCTTTCCCGGGAGATTGAGGTCGATGACAACGCAGTCTAGTTGTTCTTTGCGCAGGATACGTTCACCCAGGAGTCCATCGAATGCAACGTGCACATCGTAACCTTCCCTGACGAGCGCATCGCGGATGTTTTGATTAATGGTTGGATCGTCCTCTATGAGTAATATGCGCTTCACAACGAATTACAATCTGATCGGTTGCCGTTACAAGCTAACACTAATGGAGGAGAATCGTTCACATGCACGATACGGATACGGTATCACCAGTCGTAATACCAAGTATCAATATTAGGCGTGGCACGCTCCTGCCACGAATGAACTTCCAGTTAGTTTACTTTAATCAGCTCGACGTCGAAGATCAATGTGGCAAATGGCGGAATCTGGGAACCAGCACCTTGTTCTCCATAACCAAGACTTGAAGGTATGAAGATTGTAAATTTATCACCTTCGTGCATAAGTTGAAGAGCCTCGGTCCAACCCTCGATAACACCGTCAACTTTGAAAGTCGCAGGATCGCGGTCACGCGAGCTGTCAAAGACAGTACCATCGATCAATCGGCCAGTATAGTGCACCGTTACATTATCTGAAGCCTTCGGCATTTTGCCTTTACCTGCGCTAACCACTTTATACTGAAGGCCGCTTGCCGTTGTTACAACTCCCTGGGCGTTTTTGTTGGCAGCCAGGAACGCGTCGTTTGCAGCCTTCTCATGTTCCGCTTTCTCGTACGCTACTTTCTGCATATAGACTTGTACAAGCTGGTAACCTGCCTGTTGTGGAATGCGAAGACTATCGCCGGCATATACATCCTTGAACCCAAGTGCCAGCGCATCAACTTTGAGAGAATCTCCACCTTGCGATTTCAGATTAGACGCCATCAAAGTTCCCAGTGAATAACTCACCTTGCTAACAGTGTCTGCCAAAGCAGGTACCTTAGGTTTCTTCAATTCAACGATGTCAGATTTCAACTTTTCGTTTTCCTTTTTTAAAGACTCAACCTGGGCTGCCAATTCCTTCTTGGATTGGGCTATAGCGCCGGTTGCTGACAGGAGGAGTACGAGAGCAATGATATGTCGCATAAAATTCACTTTTCAGAGATCTTCACAAAATTCAGGCTGCAAAGAAAGGAAAATAATTCGGAATGGACATCACCACAGTATAGCAACGCCTGGGTCATGAACAACATTGACTAAGGTCTTTGCGAAGGCTTTGTTGATCAGATTGCGGGATGACTGGTTTCTGCTATATTGGCACGGAGCAACCGATTGTTATGGTTATTGATAAAACACTATCTCCGTCCGACCTTTCCAGCGCTATTGATCGATTCTGGAAATTGTCTGCGACCAAGATACTTTCTATTGAAAAAAACGGCGATTCCGCTACTCCTGTTTATACCGTTAACGGGCGATATACGACTCGGGGATGGACGGAATGGACACAGGGATTTCAATTTGGCTCTGCACTGTTGCAGTTTGACGCCACTAGCGACGAACAATTTCTTCAGATAGGGAAGGATAACACCCGCAACAAGATGGCGCCACACCTCACTCACGAAGGGGTTCATGACCACGGTTTTAACAACCTGAGTACATACGGCAACCTGTGGCGTATGATGCACGAAGGAAAGATCCCATTCGTTTCCTGGGAGAATGATTTCTATGAGCTGGCGCTGAAAGCAAGCGGCGCCGTACAGGCCATGCGTTGGACGCCTATTCCCGGAGGTGGATATCTTTATTCTTTCAACGGTCCACAATCACTGTTTGTTGATACGATCAGGTCATGCCGCATCCTGATGGTCAGTCATGGATTGGGTCATTACCTTCATAGTGAGAACGACGTAAGGGTAAATCTTCTTGAACGCGCCGTGCAACACTTGCGAGCGACAGCACGGTTCTCTGTTTATTATGGCGAGGGACGGGATAGCTATGACGCCTGGGGACGCACCGCTCATGAATGTATATTTAATATTAATGATGGCAATTTCAGATGCCCTAATGCGCAACAGGGATTTAGCGGGTTCACAACGTGGACACGTGGTCTGGCATGGGCCATGTGTGGATTTGCAGAGGAACTCGAATTCCTTGGAAGTACAAACTATCTGACGGAGCTGGCTTCCGATGGCGATGAGCTGATACTCGCGCTTTTAAAAGCAGCCACCGCCACCTGCGACTTCTACATAAAGCATTCTTCGAGTGATGGTATTCCTTATTGGGATACTGGCGCTCCTCAATTGCACAGACTCGGTGACTACACACAACGACCGGCTGAACCCCATAATGACTTTGAACCTGTGGATAGCTCAGCGGCAGCAATTGCGGCTCAGGGTTTATTAAGGCTTGGACGTTTCCTGCAAATAGCCGATCCAGCGAAAGGCCAACATTATGTTCAGGCAGGGCTGACAGTCGCCCGAACTTTGCTGTCTGACGCATATTTATCATTGACGCAGAATCACCAGGGGCTGCTGCTGCACTCTGTTTATCACAGACCCAACGGTTGGGATAACATACCTTCTGGTCGCACTGTTCCTTGCGATGAATCAAGCATGTGGGGTGATTACCACGCACGGGAATTGATTTTATATCTGCAACGACTAATTAAAAAAGAACCTTATCTGTCGTTCTATACTCCACTCGGCAAGCATCCTGCGAAGTGACTTTGAACGATACATTCGACTTAAAAATCTCTTTGTCCCATGAGCGGCAAACACAAGCCAAAGTATAAGCGCATCGCACAACTAAAGACGTTTGGCGATTTACAATCTTATCTCTCGAGCCTTAATACAACGCTGCCGATAGACGAGCACCTGAATGACAGCACGGGGTCTCCATTCGGAGAACGCTATGTTCTTCGCTCAGGAAAAGTCATTGGCAACAGATTTTGCATTCTCCCTATGGAGGGATGGGACGGAACTGCAGAGGGGCTTCCAAGCGATCATTCGAGAAGGAGGTGGAAGCATTTCGCAATCTCAGGTGCAAAGTTATTGTGGGGCTGTGAGGCGGTAGCCGTCAGGCACGACGGCAGAGCCAATCCCAATCAGTTGCTGATAAATGATAAGAATGCGGATGTTTATAAAACGCTGTTCGAAAATGTTTATGAAGATCACCGCGGGAAGTTTGGAAATGCCGATGACCTGTTAGTTGGATTTCAACTTACTCATTCAGGTCGATTCTGCAAACCCAATGACAAGAAGAGGATGGAGCCCCAGATACTTTATCGCCATCCGGTTTTGAATCGAAAGTTTGGTCTTGCTCCGGATTATCCTTTGATGACGGATGATTACATAGACAGGTTAATCGATGATTTTGTTAAGGCATCAAAGCTTGCAGCTGATGCTGGCTATCATTTCGTGGATATCAAGCATTGCCATGGATACCTGGGGCATGAGTTCCTTAGTGCCACCGGGAGGGAAGGTAAGTATGGCGGCAGCTTCGAGAATCGTACCCGTTTTTTGAGAGACATTGTGGCGGGCATTCGCGCCAGCACGCAAGGTCTGGATATTGGTGTTCGACTCAGCGCCTTTGACTATGTTCCATTCAAGCCCGGAAGCGAGCAAATGGGCGAACCGGAACAAACTGGTTCTTATCACTACGCTTTTGGAGGAGACGAGTCAGGAGTGGGTATCGATTATAAAGAGCCGTTTAGGTTCCTGGAACTACTTCAGTCGCTTGATATCGAGCTCATGTGTACCACGGCAGGGAGTCCTTACTATAATCCGCACATTCAGCGACCCGCGCTGTTTCCACCTTCCGATGGTTATCAGCCACCTGAAGATCCGCTTGTCGGTGTAGCCCGACAGTTGGAGGCAGCCGCCGTGATTAAAAAGCAGTTCCCCAAACTTGCAGTTGTGGGTTCAGCATATTCCTATCTGCAGGAGTGGCTTCCGAATGTGGGTCAAAACGTGTTACGGACCGGAGGTGCTGACTTCATAGGACTGGGACGGATGGTATTATCATATCCGGAAATGCCTGAAGATATCCTGAAGCGCCTTCCGCTGAAACGGGAAAAGCTTTGCAGAACATTTTCAGATTGCACGACAGCACCACGCAATGGAATGCTATCGGGATGCTTCCCACTGGATCCATATTACAAATCGATGACCGAAGCCAAAATGTTGAAGGAAATAAAAGCAGAATAGGATGCGCGAAGTTGCATTGATCACCGGTGGAACCAGAGGAATTGGTTTGGGCATAGCCCAGGCGTTGGCCACAGCGGGCTTCGACCTTGCCATCAATGGCGTGCGACCTGAAGCCGATGCTGCCTCAGCCTTGGAATCATTAAGGAAGCTCGGTGCCCAGGTTGTTTACTGCCAGGGGAACATTGGTGCTGCCGATGATCGTACGCGCATACTGAAGACTGCGCTTGACAGATTTAACAACATAGATGTTCTGGTGAACAATGCCGGCGTGGCTCCATTTGTACGCAAAGATCTGCTGGAGTTGGATGAGGACAACTTTGACCGGCTGTTGGATATCAATCTCAAGGGTACGTTCTTTCTTACACAGGCCGCAGCCCGTCATATGAAAGATTCAAATGCAGCGCGTCAAAAGCCCGGGCGTATCATTACAATAACATCGGTGTCGGCTACACATGCTTCAATTAACAGGGGAGAATACTGTATCTCGAAGGCCGGATTGGCAATGATGACTAAGTTATTCGCAGCAAGACTGGCTTCCGATGGAATAAGCGTTTTTGAAGTACGTCCCGGAATTATTCACACTGATATGACTTCCGGCGTGCAGCAGAAATATGATCAGCTGATCTCGAATGGTCTGACCCTTGAACCGCGATGGGGTGAAGCTTCCGATGTGGGCAATGCGGTGGCTGTGCTCGCAACTGGACGGCTGAGCTACGCAACCGGACAAGTGCTGGACATTGGCGGCGGAATGACGGTTGAGCGGCTTTAGCCAGACGTATTGAACTATTCTGGTTACTCTCTCCGGAGGCCTACTTCTTCACGCCTTTATTGAAGAACACACATAACCCATCCTTGCCCGCCACTGCAATATCCTTCCATCCATCGTTGTTGAGATCTACGACCTGAAAGTAAAGACCCGTCCCTTTTCCATCACCCGGCTTGCCATAGCTGATCACGTTCTTTACGAATGAGGTTCCATTCCAGCGGAAGTAGTAAAGGCCCAGAGGGTCATGAGCTCCGGGATCTTTGTCGTCGTGTGCGCGATAGCGTTTTCCTGTAATCAGTTCGGGGCGACCGTCTTTGTCGAGATCCACCCATTCCATCGTATGGTACTGTGCGTTCTTAGGATCAATCTCATGTTGCTTCCAGGTGCGCTTACCGTCTTTACTCATAACCTGCTCCAGCCAGTGCAGGCCGTAGTTGTGACCCTGACCAATAATAATATCCGATAACTTGTCGCCATTTACATCTGCAACAATTAATGGCACGCTTGCCTGCTCAAACTTAAAATCTTCGTGCATTTTCCACTTTTCAGTGAAGGGGCTTGATGGTGCCTCAATCCAGCCGTTGTCGACTACAAAGTCTCCACGACCGTCTCCGTTGATGTCCCCGAAACCCAGTCCATGGCCATGTACGTTTACAATTTGAACTGAATCAAAGCGCGCTTCCGCTGCATTTGTTAGCCGGTACAGCCGCAGAGGTTTGCCTGGTGTATTAGGTACAATCTCGACCGTACCATCTCCGTTGATATCCCATGCCCTTGTCGTTTCGATGTTTCCCGGCCGACTGATCACGTGTTGTTTCCATTCACCTTCGTTTCCCGGGTTTTCACGCCAGAACAATGTAGCGCCGAACCAACCGCCGGTTACAACATCAGGACGTTTGTCTCCGTTGACGTCCAGCACGATCGCGGAGAAGTCGTCGTAATACTCACTGTGCCGTGGTATGGCGCCAATAAACTTGCGCGTCGTAAAATCAGGTCCTTTGTACCAAAAGGAGCCGGATAACAGATCGGGCTTGCCATCACCATCTACATCAAGCACTGCAACTGTTTCAAATGCCTCTGCAGCCACAAATTGTTTTTCAAATTGCAGTGAAGGCTGAGCTAAAGTCGTTAGTGACGCTCCCAATAAAACTAAAAGCAGGGTAGAGTATGTTCGGTTGCTCATGTCAATAAGTTAGTGGCGGTAAAATCGCTGGCAGTCGACGACTATCACACCATTAAAGTTAACCTTGTTAGTGAACTTTGCCATCGGTTTCATTAAGTTCTATTTGCATCTTATATTAAGAGCTGGATTATTTATTTATATGGCAAAGAAGCAAATCAGAATGCGGTGTTGGATCGATATCGATGGCACCAAATTTTTTGGCCCGGGTCGGCTCGAACTATTGCAATACATTGAAGAGACAGGTTCAATAGCCAGTGCCGCCAAAGAAATGGGTATGTCTTACAAGAAAGCCTGGGCAATGGTAGAAGAGATGAACACCCGGGGGTCGCGCCCGTATGTGATTACACAGAAGGGAGGAACAAAAGGAGGGGGGACACAAATTACTGCAACAGGGAAACGCCTCATGAAGGAGTATTCAGGTTTGGTTGCAAAGCTGGACGCCGTTGTTGCCAAACACGGTGAGGTGCTAAAGGCCGTTTGATAACTTCCACTCAGTAAATCGTAACAGTTCTAAGATCTGCTTTTAATATTATGAGGTCTGGTAATCAAAATATTCCTATACCAAAGGCATTTAGGTATTGCCTGTTGATCACCTTCTGTGCGCTCTTCGGTGTTGGCCACGCCCAGCTTCGATTGCCAGGTGTGTATTCTGATCATATGGTGATACAGCAGAATGCAACGGTGCCGATATGGGGCTGGTCGAATCCGACACAGGATGTGGTCATAAAAGTCAGCTGGGACACAGTCACGATCAGGACGAAGTCTGCAAATACTGCGTTCTGGAAGACGTCGGTTAAGACGCCAGTGGCGGGCGGACCTCATACAATCACGGTGATGGCCGGCGATGAAAAGCAGGTTATTCAGGATGTTCTATCAGGAGAGGTTTGGTTATGCTCAGGCCAGTCAAATATGGAATGGAGCATGGCGGCATCTAATGATGGAAAGACAATCATGGAGCAGGTCAACGATCCGCAGATCCGTCTCTTCGACGTTCCTAATTCTGCGGCCGACTCAAGACAAACAAGAGGAGAGGGGACATGGAAGATTTGCGATCGGAATTCCGTAACCGGATTCAGCGCAGTAGGGTATTTCTTCGGGAAGAAGCTTAATGAAAATCTTCACCTTCCGGTTGGATTGATCAATGCCAGTTGGGGTGGCACGCCAGCTGAATCATGGGTACCTGCGGAAATTATCGATGGTAATGAAGCGCTGAAGAAGGCTGCGATGAAACAAAAGGACGACCGTCCGTGGTGTCCGTCCAGGCCGGCAGTTACTTTTAATTCGATGATCAATCCACTGTTGCCGTATACATTGGCAGGAGCACTTTGGTATCAGGGAGAAACGAACACCGCAGCACCAGCGACATACAAGCAACTGATGGAAACTCTTATTGGAGTCTGGAGAAAAGAGTTTGCAACGGACTTTCCATTTTACTACGTTCAAATTGCTCCCTACAAAGGATATGGAGATGTTGAAAAGGGTACTCTGATCAGGGAACAACAGGTTCAGATGCAAAGCATACCAAAGACCGGCATGGTTGTGATCTCCGATCTCGTCGAAGATGTAACTGATATTCATCCCAAATTTAAGAAGCCTGTCGGAGAACGCCTGGCCAATGTAGCGTTGGTTAAGACGTATGGCAAGAGCGGAATTGTTTATCAGTCTCCCCAGTATGCTTCAATGAAGGTAGAGAAGCAAAAGGTTCGCCTCACGTTTGAATTTGCAACGGATGGGTTACTGGCCAAAAATGGTTCTCCAACAGAGTTTCTCATTGCTGGTGCCGATCATAAGTTCTATCCGGCCACGGCAAAGATTGATGGCAATACCGTTATTGTTTCCTCAAAAGAGGTGAAGGAGCCTGTGGCTGTACGGTATGCATGGTCCAATGCTTCAATTGGGAATTTGTTTGGCAAGTCTGGCTTACCTGTATCAAGTTTTCGAACTGACGACTGGTCTATTCCCGTAAACTGATTGGCTCAGATAACCGCCAGTCTATTCGGGCAAGCTTATCCGATCAACAAGCTTCGACGAAGCGGCGAACGAAAGAGTGGATTCAGGATTGCTGAGCGAAACAATGTTGCTGGTATCGCCCAGAACACTGTCAATTAATCCGAAGTCCTTGGCCTCAAGTGCTGACATATAGCGGTCACGAAGGAAGAATTCTTCTATTTCTTTCCACGTGTGACCGGAGTGCTTGCCAATCAGATGGAAGAGCTGGGCCTGAATTCGTTCCTGTTCGCGAATTGCTATGCGCACGTCTTCAGTATAACCTTTAGCGCCGCCTCCTGTGGGATGCATATGAATGGTTGCATGTGGAAGTGCGTATCGCTTTCCCGTTGCACCAGCGGCAAGAAGTGCAGTTCCCATGCTGGCAGTTACGCCTACCGCAACCGTTGATACCGGTGAAGAGATCATCTGCATGGCATCGTAAATAGCCAGGCCCGCGTATACACTTCCTCCCGGACTGTTGATGTACAGGCTGATCGTTGCTTTCGGGTCCGCACTATTCAGGTAGAGCAGCTGGGCTACTACAACGTTCGCCACCTCGTCGTTGATGCCGGTTCCCAGGAAGACAATGCGCTCCTTCAGCAGGAGACTATAAATATCATAGGCGCGTTCGCCCCTTCCATGATTGTCAACAACCATGGGGATCAGAGAAGAATAAGTCATAAGTGTTTAATTATTTGAATAGTGCTTCAATTGCCTGACGCATACTGCGCCTGGCGGGATCGTTATACAGATGTGCGTGCAACTCCTTCGCCTGACTTCTCATCTTGAGCACGTAATGTCTTTTGACAAGCGTTCGAACTGCCGTTTGAACCTTGACATCAGCTTTCAGCAATGGCTCTTTGTCCAGGCGATTCTCAAAGACGGTCAGTTCAGTCGTGCTAAGCTCGCCGTCAAGATACCTTTCAATAAGAGCTAGTTCATCCCATGAAGTCTTCATGATGCAGTTGTTTTTCTTTCACCATCGAGCGCACTTTTTCAAGGCATTTGTTCTTTTGAACCGATGCCGAATGGGCACCTGAGAAGCCATGGTTAATAGCAATTTCAGTGACCGTAATTCCGGCAAAATAGAAATCACTCAAAAGGTCCATGCACTTTGATCCTGCGCGTTGCAGAAAACGCAGCAGAATTGAAGGCTGAATTTCGGAGGCAATTTCTTCCGGCAGTGTTAATGACTGCTCGTAATCGTCCAGCTTCAGGAACATGCCATTTCTTCTGGATTTTCGAACCCACAGGTGTTTCGCGATGCCCACAATGTACTTCGCCGGATGATCTATACTCGCCTTTGACTGCATTTCTATATAAGCGATGAGGGCGTCCTGAAAAATGTCTTCAGCATCTGTCCGGGTGCCGCCCTGGCGGCTTATGATTGAGGCAAGGATCGGAAATACCTCGTCGTACAAAGCGGCATACAGCGACTCATCCAACTGGACTGGTTGTAAAACGGCATTTATTGTTTCCATTGGTTATTCCTTTCTGTTATGTGCGGAGCCCGGCCAAAATATCACCGCCAGCAGCGGAGTTTTTTTACGAAGCGGATGATCTGCCTGGCCCGTCGAATTTAGTCCCTTCCGACATCGGATAAAACGAGGCCGAATGAATATTCATCTGCGGCGCCCTGACGCGTTATTGATTCACTAATTTATCTTAGCTTTAAGCAGCACAGTTTGCGTTTTAACATTCTACACTTCCAATATGCAGCAGGCATCCTTAACAGAACGAAGATACATACCTACGTTTACATTTGTCACTAGCTTATTCATGTTGTGGGGAATAGCCATTTCCATGGGTGATGTATTGAACCGGCATTTCCAGAAGGTGCTACACGTATCATTGTCTCAGTCGGGTCTCGTTCAGTTTTCGATTTTTGGAGCTTATGCTGTAATGGGGATTCCAGCAGGCCTGTTCATGAAACGTTTTGGATACAAGAATGGAGTCTTGCTGGGACTGGGTTTGTATGCCATAGGTGCTTTCCTGTTTATCCCGGCTGCAGGGGCGGAGTCGTTTGGCTTCTTTCGAATCGCGTTGTTTATACTTGCCTGCGGCCTTTCCACACTTGAGGCAGTAGCACATCCATTCTCGGCTGCGCTCGGAGATGAACGAAAGTCGGAACAACGCATCAACTTTTCACAGACCTTCAACGCAGTGGGTACTATCATTGGCCCTTTGCTCGGTAGTTATTTCATTTTGCGACATGCGGTGACTGGCGATACGCAAACGGATTTGATGTCGGTAAAGGTGTTATACGCGGTAATTGGCGCAGTAGTGCTTGCTATAGGCATTGCATTTTCTTTTCTGAAAGTACCACCATTGCAGGAGTCGAAGCCCGATCAGGCTCATCAGCGTTCGTACCGCGAATTGTTTGGGTACAGCCATTTCCGATGGGCCGTTGTCGCCCAGTTTTTTAACGTAGCTGCTCAGGGCGGAACATGGGCGTTCTTTATTAACTATTCAGTTGCATACATGCCTGGAATGACAGATGCCGTGGCCGCAAAGTGGTTTAGCTTTAGCATGTTAATGATGCTGGCAGGCAGAGTGCTTGGAACATTCCTCATGAAGTATATGCCACCTAACAGACTGCTGGCGATTTATACTACTGGTAGTATCTTTTTCTGTTTTATCATTTGGTTGAAGTTGGGTTGGCTTTCTTTCGCCGCTCTTATCGGCCTGCAGTTCACGTTCTCAATCATGTTTCCAACAATTTTTGGACTTGGGCTTAAGAATCTAGATGACCTGCGCGAACAGGCCTCGTCGTTCATAGTAATGGGAGTCGTTGGAGGAGCTTTGTTCCCACCGTTGATGGGATGGGTTGCCGAAACTTCCGACGTCGCTGCCGCCTACCTGTTACCTGTGATTTGTTATGTGGTTATATTGCTGTTTGCACTCGTGGGCTACCGTCAGATGAGCGTGTAGCTGTTAGGTTATATTAAGTTGGAGTTAAGTGTGGCTGAAACAGACATCACATGAATAGATGCTGGATCTTAATCAGTTTTTGTATGGCTGCTCTGCTAAACGCACAGGGCCAGCAGGTAGATTACCTTAAGAACGCTTCCGATCCGGTAAGCATGCGATCGCGGATAACGACCGACATCGAATCATACTTCTATTTCGATGAGTCTCAATTTTATGCGCTGAGACCGGCGTATTACTATGGACTCAAAAATGAACGCTTTCTGATTGGGATGTCCATCCCTGTTGTCCACAACGTTTTCAAGGGAGACTATCAGGGATTCGAAAACACGACAGGAATGGGCGATCTGCGCATGACAGCGTACTACGTTCCATATTTCAAGGAAACCTTTTCAGGGTTGGAACGAGTCACGGCAACATTAGATGTGAGTGCACCAACTGGGGAGTATCAGTTGGGACGCGGAGCAGGCGCCTGGATGTATAGGCCGGGGGTTGTACTCACCTATAGACCCGGGCCGGCACTGGCTTTTTATCCTGAAGTGAGATACCTTTTTTCCACCGAGGATGTCAACAGTCAGGGCGGTTCAGATGGTTCGCCTGACCCTGATGATTCCGAAAAGGATGATAAACTTCAGAATCTCTCTATAGCTCTGCCGTTCGTCGCACAGCTTGAGGACTGGAATGGTTGGTTTTCCCTTAATCTCATGTACTCCCATGCGCTTATTGAGAAGACTGATTACTTTTTTGTCCGATCTGACTTCGGTAAAATGCTTGGAGATCGCACAGCAGCGTCTCTTCGTATTTCTAAATACATCGCCGGGCAGCCAAGGTTGAATGTATTGGTGCAGGCGAATTTTACCTGGTTCATGCGTTAGCGGATTCGCAACGGTGCCAGTGTAAAATACTGGCTCTTCGCT
The DNA here is from genome assembly GCF_037203685.1 of Chryseolinea sp. T2. NCBI lineage: Bacteria > Pseudomonadati > Bacteroidota > Cytophagia > Cytophagales > Fulvivirgaceae > Chryseolinea > Chryseolinea sp. T2. Next base: position 363,216 of record NZ_JBBCAU010000005.1, on the reverse strand, counting down.
TATCTGCCTTTTGGGAAAAAGGGTGCGGATTGAACTTCATACAGATACAAAAGCTGTTGAATAATTGAGAGCGTACTCTTTTCATCGTTATTATTGAAGTTTGGCGTTTTCACAAAGGTGTGTAGCTTTGAAGATTCAATTCACGGGCGACCACCAACGTCCACTTAATTTTAGTTCTTACAGCAAGAGATATGAGAGCAAGCATTGCAGCTATGGTGGTAATTGTTTTTGCGGCCTGCAAAGACAAAACTGACACGACCAGCAAAACAAACGAATCCGGAAAAGCGACCGAGAGCACAACCTCTGTGAAGGCAGCATCTCCGGAGGGAATGGTGTGGATTCCCGGTGGTGAATTTTCTATGGGTACAAATGATCCGGAATCCTACGCCGCCGAGCGTCCGGCTCACCGTGTAAAAGTAGACGGCTTCTGGATGGACGCTACTGAGGTCACTAACGCTCAATTCAAGAAGTTTGTCGACGAAACAGGATACATTACCACGGCGGAGAAAAAGCCCGATTGGGAGGAGTTAAAGAAAACACTACCCCCCGGTACCCCCAAGCCCGCAGAAACCATGCTGGCTGCAGGATCGCTTACGTTCTCGCCCCCTTCGTATGCGGTCTCTCTGGACGATTATTCTCAGTGGTGGGCCTGGACTACGGGTACTGACTGGAAGCATCCAGGTGGCCCGGGAACTAACATCAACGGTAAAGACAATTTTCCAGTCGTTCATGTATCGTTCGATGATGCCGTCGCCTATAGCAAATGGGCAGGAAAGCGGCTTCCTACAGAAGCGGAATGGGAATTTGCCTCACGCGGCGGACGAGATAACCAACGGTACAGCTGGGGTGACGATTTCAAGCCAGGCGGCAAGTTCATGGCGAACACATTTCAGGGAACGTTTCCTTCCAAAAATGAAGCGGAAGATGGTTTCGCAGGCGCATCTCCTGTGAAGTCATACCCACCGAACGATTACGGCCTCTATGACATTATTGGCAACTGCTGGGAATGGACCTCTGATTTCTTCGATGTTAACTATTACGCCGACCTGAGCAAGAGCGGACTGGCAGTGAATCCTCAGGGGCCGGGTAAAACTAACGATCCTCAGGAACCGTTCAGCATTAAACATGTTACCCGCGGTGGTTCTTTTCTCTGCGCCTCCGATTATTGTGTGAATTTCCGTCCCAGTGCCCGACAGGGTTCAGCATATGACAGCGGGATGTCACACATCGGATTCAGATGCGTGGCCACCCCGCAAATGGTTGCTCAGAAATAGCACAGAGCTATTCCTTCGTTTTTACTTCTTGCCAGCCGTTGACTGCTTGGGAAATATTGCCCGGAAAGTATCCCATGCCGTTTTGTTTCCGGCCTGATCATTCTTGATCTTTCCATAGTAGCCATCCATGAAGTTTTCAGCACCTGACCAATGGGTCTGAATTATCCCCTGGTAATATGGTTGCATAGCCGCGGTAGCTGTGCTTCTGAAGTTATACATGTCAGATACCTGTTGTGTTGCAACCTGCGGAGTTCTCCAGGGACAAGTGGCGACGCGAAGACCTTTCATGGCAAAGTAAACTGCAGTCTTATCAGGGCGTTCGTAATGCCAGTCGCAGATGAACACATCTTTAGGAATAAGATCAACGGCGCGATAAGTATTGTTCATGCTCGCCTCCCACGTTCCGATACCAGTAGTCTTTCCGTCGATAAGACGGTCACCCCATATCCAAAGTTCGCGACCCTTTTGCGCAAGGTGATTTCTGATGGTTGTCACTTCGCCTGCAAATAACTCAGCCTTGTCACGGCCACTGCAACGCGGACACTTGTCATCGCCTATATAGAATACCTCATCCATTCCTGCATGGAAAGCAGTCGACTCAAATGCATCGCAGATCTCATCAACCAGATCGAAAACCACACCATGAACTTCGGGATGCAATGGGCAATAGCTTTTGCAGTACAAACCATCTGCATTAGGCCACACGTATTTGTCTGGCATCTTTACATGTGGTGTCTCGTCGAACTGAGGATAGACACGCAGCAGTGCATAGACAGTTTGTGCCCACGACTGATGGCCAAGCAAATTGATCTGCGGGATAAGACGAATGTTATTGCTCTTGCAAACGCTCACAATCTTTTTAACGTCCGCTTTCGAGAGAGCAATACTGTCACGAAGCTCCGGATGCTTTTCGTATTGATAGTTGAAGTCGACTCGCAGAATGAGAGTGTTCACGCCACGGGTTGTAAGTTCCTCTTTGATAAACTTCACAAAGGAATCAACATTATTTGCCTTTGGCGCCGCCACGCAGAAGCCGCGTACAGGAATGCTGCTGTCTAATGTGGTTTGTGCTTCGGCGTATAGCGCAGAAGTGATGAGTAGAATTGCGCTTAGGGCGCGCGTGATAAATTGTGGGTACGTTGCTTTCATAAATGGTGGTGTTACGATGATGAATCGTCAGAGAACATCATTGATTCCTTTGAAGGAAAGATAGGCAATGCATACACTGCCGTTTTGGTGTGTGTGTGGAATGGCACTATATGGAGTGCAGACGGTCTGCGGAACCAGCGAAAGCTACAGAATGCTTGCCTTCGGTTAACCAGAAATATGGCTAAGGAGCGGTGGTCGATGGATAGGGAGCGTAGTCAATAGCAAACCACTGCGTACCCTGCGCGTCAACTTTGCGTACGCTTTGAATCCGACCCTTGTAATAGCCGAACCGCCAGATTACAGTATAGCTGTAAGACAACCCTTCTATTGGATTCTCAATTTTGAGTTTTGCCACCTGAGTTTTTCTATTCGGGACAAGAGTGCCAGGATGGTAAGTCTCAATCATCTTATCATTGAAGAAGCGATGATCGTCGCCTCCGAGTTTACTAATATGCGGACCCGCTGACAGCTCCACCTTCACGTCGTAAATCGGGAAGTCGCTGGGATTGTCGATAACAACGTAGAGCGTATTGTAATGAGGCTCATTGGTGAAAGCGCTGAGTATCGGGCGTGTACGGCTGCCCGTTGTGTGCTGCAGCAGCTGACGATTGGCATAACTTGCTTCCTTGCTTGCCTGAACAGCATCTTCGCGTGCCTTATTTACAGTCCGCCGCTCCTGGTCGAGTGTAAGCGTGAGTGTCTCAATCCTATCATTTGCCTTAGCCAAAGCACTGCGTGTAGAATCATTAAGTTCCGATGCCTTTTGTTTCTCATTAAACTGATAGAAAGCACTGGCAACAACAGCCAATGCCGCCGCTAAAGCGAGGTAGATACCGGGATCCTTAAATGCACTCCACATACGTTATTACAAAACTGGTGATCTGGGCTATCGCCGCTTTGTAACGGAACAGGCGCAGTTCCATTGACTAGCAGGATGACTTTGGAGGAATTATAGCAGCAACTTCACTGCTAAAATTTTCCAGCATTCAAGAAATGCAATTAGTAAACACAAAGCCAACATTTCTAAAAAAAAATGTTGTTGTGATCACAAATGCTTTCACTTGTTCAAACGTCTTGCAGATCGGAGCGTTTAAGAAATTTAAGCGACCGCTTAAACTAACACTTTAAGAGACGAGAAATAGAGTCAGACTTTTGGGACCGTGCGCTCCCAGTACAAGCGACTGTTCGATGTCTGCCGTCTTCGACGGACCCGCGATGAATGTGCCGAAGTCTTGTGATGAATTTCCAATCCTGTCGTAAGCATGTCGCATCGTGGGGACGATGTCGGAGCTTCCGACGACGACAGCAATATGCTCACAAATAAATGGTAGCGCTCGGTCACCCATCAGATCAGAGGTAATCCATACCGCGCCGTTTTCAGCTACAGCGAAATGCCCGTGGAAGATTGACACCTGTACGTTCTCCAGTTCATGCGGATTCCCGTTTAGAGAGGGCCCAGGAATGTCCAGGTCCTTGACCATACTTATCCACCTGCCTGCCGGTTTGAATTTCTCGAGCAGGTAAGATGTGATGTCTTTGAGTGATGACGTTGTGACAACAGTGCCCCCAATGCCCTGTAGCACAGAAGTCAATTGTTGCCTGAGATCATCAGGTAAAACTGACTCCACAATTTCAGGGAGCTTGTTATTTGAAACTCGCGCCTCCTTTAACCTGGACAGAATCCGATCGCGGCTGTTCATGACTTATTCTCTTTATACCACCTCTGAAAACTGATTGAAGGCGGAGGCGGCATTTCTCTTTGCTTATACCAGGGATTGAATTTGTTGTTGACCAGCCAGGGAAACACGCGCATTAGCCATCTGCCTGTTTTACCACCAGAGGTGTATAGCCAGGGCCGAGATAGCACGCCTGCCATCAGCTTCATTCCAGTCTTCTTGGAGTTAGTGACATACCCTTCCTTGACAATCACCTGACGCCACTTATACAGCTGATTGTGGATATCGATCTTCACCGGACAAACAAAGGAACACGACCCGCACAGCGTAGAGGCAAATGGAAGGTCTCCAAACTCTTTTGCGTCGAGGCCAGGGGCAAGGATGGCCCCGATCGGACCTGCCACAGCATGATGATAACTATGACCTCCGCTTCGTCGGTAGACAGGGCAGGTATTCATACAAGCGCCGCACCGAATGCACTTCAACGCACCGCGAAAATCTGGTTGCGACAACCTTTTAGTCCTGCCATTGTCAACCAAAACTATATGCATCTGTTGCCCTGGACGCGGACGCCGGAAATGGCTTGAGTAGGTAGTAATAGGTTGTCCGGTAGCACTGCGTGCCAGCAGTCTTAGAAATACTCCGAGATGTCTGCGCTTGGGAATAATCTTTTCAATTCCCATGCAAGCGATGTGCACGTCAGCCAGCTGAACGCCCAGGTCGGCGTTGCCCTCGTTAGTACATACCACGACTTCTCCGGTCTCGGCCACTGCAAAATTCACTCCCGTCAAGGCAACTTTACTTGTAAGGAAATGCGTGCGGAGATGAACACGGGCCGATGCTGTCAGGTATCCGGGATCACTTGAACCAGGCGTCGTTCCTAAATGTTTCGCAAACAATTCTCCTATCTCTTCTTTTTTCCAATGAATACATGGAAGTACAATATGGGAAGGTGGTTCGCCGGCCAGTTGTACGATGCGTTCACCGAGATCCGTATCGACCACGTCAATTCCCTGCTGCTCCAGAAAGTCATTAAGATGACATTCTTCAGTAAGCATAGATTTGCTTTTCACAATTCTGGTGACTCCCGCATCGGCTATGATCTTATGGACTATGCGATTGTGGTCCTCAGCAGTTTCCGCCCAATGTACGACGGCTCCGTTGGCCTGCGCCTGACGTTCGAATTCAAGCAGATAGTCATGCAGATTATCAAGGACGTTGAGCTTTATCGTGGACGCGGCCTCTCTCAATGATTCCCATTCGGGCAATTGTTTGACGGCGCGATCGCGTTTGGCGCGGACAAACCAAAGCGTTTCATCATGCCAGTCCACGCGCGAAGAGTCCTTGTTGAACATCTCTGCACGTGAAGCGTGGTCGAGGGGAATTTGTGGTGAGCCCGGCTGCGTCATCGCGTTGTAGCGTTCAATATTTGAGCAATATGTATAACCTGCGTCTTACTCTTCTGCCGGCGGAGTATTCCTTCGAGGTGCATAAGGCAGGACATATCTCCGGCAGTGATGTATTCAGCTCCGTGTTTGATATGATCGGCAACACGATCAATTCCCATCTTTACAGACACGGCCTCTTCTGTGACACAGAAAGTTCCTCCAAAGCCGCAGCATTCATCACGCCGATCCAATTCGATCAATTGAATTCCCTCTACCATACGCAGCAGTTGTTCAGGTTTTGAAAATGGCGGAGCAACGACTTCAGACATTTGAGAAAGTCCGAGCCCGCGTTGCCCGTGACAGCTTTGATGCAATCCTACCTTATGAGGAAATTTTGCATTCAATTCTTTTACCTGAAGAACATCGGTGATAAACTCCGTCAGCTCTTTGATGTGCCCGCGTATTTGTGAGGACTCATCCTCGCGTCCCTCGGCACGCAGATGGTCTTTGATGTGCAACGTGCAGCTCCCGGAAGGACACACCACATAGTCAAAGTTGGCGAAGCTATCAACAAAGTTTTCATCACAACCGTGGGAAAGATAGGCGAACCCCGAGTTTGCCATAGGCTGGCCACAACATGTTTGGTTCTCCGGCACAGATACCGTTACGCCTAACTTTTCTAACAGCTGAAGCGTCGCTATTCCAACCTGTGGATAAAACTGATCGACATAACACGGTACAAACAGGGCAACCTTCATCTGTGAATCACGCTGTAGCGCGGTAAGTATTAATTGAATGCGTAATAACGGCAACTATTCTGACAAATGCAGTCGCCGTCACCGGTTTCAAAAATGGAGGGTGATCAGGAACGAACTATCCTGCTGGTCCATGCTGCCAGGCCCATCGTGCAACGACCAGCCTAGAGCAAAGGCTCCAGCACTTTAAGAACGTTGGTGGCTACGATCTTATGTCCTTCAACATTAGGGTGAATGCCGTCGGCATTGTTCAGTTTTTCGTTACCAGCGACACCCTGCAGCAGGAAGGGGATAAGACGTGCATTGTTCTTTTTCGCCAGGTCTGGAAAAATCTTTTGAAATGCCGCAGTATAGTCAGGTCCCATGTTCGGAGGAACCATCATACCTGCAATAACAATGTTGACGCCGGGGTATTTTTTCCTGACCGCATCTATTATGCTCTGGAGATTCTTTCGCGTTTCGTCCAGCGGAAGGCCGCGCAGGCCATCGTTGGCTCCAAGCTCAAGTACGAAAATATCAACGGGTTGCCGAAGCACCCAATCCAGCCGGCTTAACCCTCCGGCAGACGTTTCGCCGCTCAGGCCCGCGTTTATCACTTTAACTGGCTTGCCCTTTTGGTTCAGGGTCTTGTCGATTATAGCCGGGAATGCTTCCTCTGTCGACAAACCGTATCCGGCGGTTAGACTGTCCCCATAGAACAGTATAACCTTTGGCTTATTTGTTGTCTGAAATATACCGAGTACTGAAATAAACAGGAGCAATTTGGCGACTAAGGGCATACAGGAAATTTGTCTTTTCTTGGATTCTGAAACAATTTTAGCGTAATAACGCTTTAACTCACTAGACAAAAGCAAAAATCATGTCAACGGCGGTTCTGCAGGCAGAAAACCTCACTAAGATTTATCGCTCCGCAGGGAGAGAGCTCGTGGTGCTGGATAGTGTTTCATTTTCGGTAAATCAGGGTGATTCTCTGGCGATTATAGGTCCGTCGGGAAGTGGAAAAACTACTTTGCTGGGGTTATGCGCAGGCCTGGATACGGCGTCGTCCGGTGTCCTGTCACTAATGGGATTCAAGTTGAATGCGATGAGTGAAGACGATCGCGCCTACTTGCGGAATCAGTACGTCGGCTTCGTATTTCAGAACTTTCAGCTGCTACCAACGCTCACTGCTCTTGAAAATGTGATGGTGCCAATGGAGCTGAGGGGCGAGCGGAATGTCGCTGGCCCGGCGATGGAACTCCTGGAACGCGTAGGACTAGGCAGTCGCTCACATCATTATCCCTCGCAGTTGTCGGGAGGCGAACAGCAGCGCGTGGCCATGGCAAGGGCATTCATCACCAGTCCGCGCATTCTGTTCGCAGATGAGCCGACAGGTAATCTTGATGAAGAGAATGCCACACACATTACGGACCTTCTGTTCGGAATGAATAAGGAAAAGGGCACAACGCTTGTGCTCGTAACACACAATCTTGAATTGGCCCAGCGCACACAGCGGATCCTGAGAATGCGTGGAGGTAAGCTCGTTGATGATATCGCCCAATTGCAACATATCTCCTGACCCACAATGATCGAATACGTAATCAGGTTAAAGCGTAACACCAGATCAATTTTTCGTGATCGCTGGGTTTGGTCAATGGCGTGGCGTGATGCGAGAAAGAACTTCTCCCGGTTGCTGCTGTTCATGGCATCGCTCGTTACAGGTATCGCAGCCGTTGTGGCTCTGGACTCTTTCAGCCATTCGATGGAGAACGACATCGATCGAAATGCGAAGGAGTTAATCGGTGCCGACTTTGTAGCAAACGGCGACAAGCCATTTGGAAAACCACTCCAGAATGTTTTTGATTCAACTGGTGCCGAGCAGGCAGGTGAGGCAGACATGGCTTCGATGGTTTTATTTCTTCACAGTCAGCAGTCAAGATTGATTCGGCTCGTGGCCCTCGAAGGACCATTTCCTTTTTACGGAAAAATTGAAACGCTTCCCCTTGATGCTTATCAGAAGATGAAAGGCGGGGGATATGCAATGCTTGATGAAACGCTTGCCAGCCAGTTTGAGGTCAGCTCCGATGATTCTATCAGGATCGGTAATCGCGTACTGAAAGTGGCAGGTGTTGTATCCAGCATTCCCGGCGGAGGCGGCATTATGGCGTCGTTCACTCCGTCGGTTTACATTTCAATGAAAGAGCTCAACGAGACTGGATTGGTTCAATACGGCAGTCGCGTTAACTATAAACGGTTCTTCCGCACCACTTCAGATGAACAAACACAACAACTGATCGAACGTCTCAAACCAGAATTGAAGCGTTATGGATATGGTTATGATACTGTGCAGGAACGTAAGGAGGGACTAGGGGAAGGTTTCCTATCCATCTACCGTTTCTTTTCACTTCTTGCCTTTGTGGCGTTGATACTCGGCTGCATCGGAGTTGCCAGTTCCGTCCATATTTACGCCCGAGAGAAGCGTGAAGAGGTCGCCGTACTGAGATGTATCGGTTCCTCGGGGTGGCAGGCATTCAATATTTATTTCATTCAGATCTTCTTCCTGGGCATGGCAGGGAGCGTTATCGGCTCCGTGTTAGGAATTGGTATTCAACAATTGATTCCGATTTTTCTCAAGGGCATTCTTCCTTTTAGGGTAGAGTTTTCAATTTCATGGACTTCACTACTCATGGGAGTCCTGATAGGAGCACTGGTGTCTGTATTGTTTTCGATTTTACCATTGATCTCAGTTCGATTTGTTCCGCCGCTTACCGTACTTCGGGCAACAAACGATAATGCAACACCCCGTTCGAAAACACGGTGGATAACCGTAATATTGATAGCTCTGTTTCCTCTTTTGTTTGCTGCAATGCAAACAAAAAGTCTGATGACCGGGACGTTCTTCTTTCTTGGATTGGCAGCTGCCCTCGGTTGTCTTACGGTAGTAGCGTCGTTGTTGCTTTTTCTTGTTCGCAGATTCTTTCCCGAGCGAGCTGGTTTTATCCTCAGGCACTCATTTTCCAGTCTGTTTCGTCCAAATAACCAAACCAGAGTCTTGCTCGTAACGATCGGGCTGGGCGCATTTATCATCTCGACATTAAACATAGTCGAGGAAAGCATGCTTGGACAGGTTGAATTTACCGGACAGGAAAACCAAAGCAATACGATATTGTTCGACATCCAACCATCGCAGCGTGATGGCGTGATCAAGCTTATGGAGTCGAACCACCTTAAGGTCAATCAGGTTGTTCCAATCATTACCTGTCGCCTAAGTGAGTTGAAAGGCAAGCCAGTAGAAAAGCTTCTTGCAGACACGACCAAGAAGATTCACAATTGGGCATTGTCAAGAGAATACCGCGTCACCTATCGCGACAGTCTTCATCACTCGGAAGAACTCATAAAGGGGGAATTACAACGGAAGCAATCGGGTCCCGACTCGGTGTGGGTAACTATTTCACAGGGAATGGAGGAATCACTGGATGTCACTGTTGGCGATTCACTGGTTTTCGATATTCAGGGAGTGCCTTTACCTGTTCGGATTGCAGGTATCAGAAAAGTGGATTGGCCAAAAGATCCTCCTAACTTTATCTTCGTTTTTCCCCGTGGAGTTTTGGAAAACGCTCCCCAGATCTACGTGACGACTACACGCATTGATGATCAGTCCCGTGCTAACACGTTTCAACAGCAGCTGGTAATGCAATATCCGAACGTATCGTTAATTGATTTAAGACTCATACTCAGCACAGTAAATGGATTGTTCGACAAGCTCGCACTCGTAATCCGTTTCCTGGCAATATTCAGCATTATAACGGGGCTGGTCGTGCTGGCCGGTGCAGTCATCAACAGCAAGTTTGCCCGAGTGAAGGAGAACGTGCTATTGCGCACCATTGGCGCCCGCACCCGTCAGATCTTTAAGATTACAGTAATTGAATATGCCTGGCTTGGCTTGTTTTCAGCACTTACCGGAATGCTTTTGGCCCTCGTTGGCGGCTGGCTGCTAACGACCTACTTCTTCGAGATCACTTTTGCGTTTGACGCAGTCGAATTGATGATCATTGGAGCCGGAGTGGTAACACTCACGGTTGTAATAGGATGGTTTAATTCCCGGGAAGTTATTACAACTCCACCTCTACAAGTATTGCGGCGCGAATCATAAGTTATTCTGCAACGGTGCCGCGTGGAGACACTACTTTAATCAGACTGATTTCAATCCTCCGGTTCAGCTGGCGGCCATCCATCTCATCATCGTTGGAGACGAGGGGACGACGGGCACCATAACCCCGCACGGATAGTCTTCTTGGATCAACTCCTTTATCTGTCAGATATCGGGCGACGGAATTTGCCCTGCGTATAGACAATGCGTTATTCAACACAGCGTTGCCCTGATTATCAGTGTGTCCTTCAATCAGACTGCTTACATCCTTATTGGCTTTAAGGTAGGCAACAATGTCATCTAATTTACGTGCGCCCTCTTTGTCAAGTACATCCCTGTTGGTAGCAAAGAAGAGCAGCTTCCTTGAAAGTGTAGGTCCCGAAGGCACTGGTCCAGGACGACCATAATTGTTTGCGCTAGCGGGCTTGTTGCTGGTCCGGGCTGGCTTTTCGACTGGCTGAGGTCCCTCAGACGTAGGTTGCCTTACAGTACGTGAACCGGTATTCTTGGCAGGGAGCTCGTCAGGCGGAGGGATCTGTGCTTCGGCAACAACCATGTAGGGCTCGTTGAATGTCAACGTATAGATCTCCGAATTTCCTTCCTCTCTCATAGAAGAAAAAAATGCCTGTCGACGATCGCCGGTGAGCCCGAAAAAACTGTCATCCTCAACTGAGTTGATTGGATATCCCAGGTTAACCGGCTTTTGCCACTTCCCATCCTTGTATTCACTTCTGAAGATATCCATTCCCCCCATACCACGATGTCCATCTGATGAGAAGAACAGTGTTTTTCCATCCGCGTCAACGGCCGGAGAGTCTTCGCGTCCACCTGTATTGATCGTCGGGCCAAGATTCTTCGCCTTTCCCCAGTCGCCTGTGATCTCCATCTCGCTAACATAGATATCAAGGCTTCCCATTCCACCAGCGCGATTGCTGGTAAAGTAAAGTTTTTGCCCATCCGCTGTGACAAACGCCGAAGTCTCCCAGCTAGCAGGAGAGTTGACATTTTGGTTCAATGGAATCGGCTTCGACCATTCATTTCCCTTCAGCTGAGAAATATAGATATCACCACCTCCGTACTCGTAGTATATGATAAGTGTCTTACCATCCCGCGAAAGAGAGGCAGCAGCATCATTAAACTTGATGTTAATATTCGGACTGATCTTTTGTGGCTTGGACCATTGATTATTTGCTCGCTTCGAAATATAGATGTCTTCATAAAGTTTACCGGACGGCACTCCATCATTGGGACGATTCGATGTAAAGATCATGGTATTTCCATCCGATGAAACGAGCGGAGAGTATTCGTGAAATGAAGAGTTGATAGCTTTGCCCACATTCTCAACAACGGCGCCAGATGGTGCGCGCATTGCCGAATCTGCAAAAAGCACCTGACTAATTCGCTTGTCAACATCGTCTTTCGCGCTGGCGTGGCGTTTCTTGTGTTCGTTGAAAAACTCCAGCGCCTTTTGGAATTGTTTATTGCTTTGATAGGAGAGTCCCAGGTAGTAGTAAATGTTTTCGTCAACGGATGGGTTAGTGGTATAGGCGGCCTGAAGATATCTTAACGATTCAGAGCGGCCAGGCAATGATAAATAAGTAAGTCCGGTCCTGAAATTCAGGCGCGCGTCTTTTGGATGTTTCTTAAGTCCTTGTTGATAAACTTCAAGAGCCTGCGCGTATTGCTTGGCTACGTAATGCGTCTCTCCTTTTTTTAGAAATTCCTTTGCGCTTTGACCAAAGGAGGCCACCGAGACCCCGAAAAGAAGTGCAGCGGTAACTAAAATTCGATGCATAAGCAGAATTGAGGTAGACTAGGGTTTAGGATGGTAACTTTTTCTTGTACGGTCAATCGCATCCAGCAATCCTCCCACATACTTATCGTTTGTGATCTCCCAATACATAATTCCGTTAAGTTTCTGATCAATGACATATTGCGTTTTCAGTGTCATTGATTTGCTGTCGTCATAGGTAATGTAAAGCTGCTTCTGAGCGTTATATGCATAAGGAGCTTTCGACACATCATCCCAGTACTTAGTCCATCCTTGCGCAGATGTCAGTTCGCGATCAAATCGGTTGTAGTCGAGACCCTGCTTAAACTTGCCCGCCTGATACAATCCATTCTGTGCAGCCGCCACGTTTTCCCACATCCTGCCGTACATGGCTGCGCCGATAACGAGTTTGTTTGCCGGTACACCAATCTTAATAAGATACTTAACCGCATTATCGGTAGACTCCTTTTGAGAAGGATTGCTATATAATGGAGTGTGATGCCCTGTGGTTGTCGAATATCCATTTACAAGATCATACGTCATGAGGTTGATTCGGTCAACCAGCGGAGCCACCGCTTTCCAGTCAACTGCTTCATCAAGGAACTTCTGAAAACCACCTGCTGCAAAGCTGATCTCGTATTTCGCACCAAGTGTACTTCTCAACTCACTGATCAGATCTGTGAAATTCTTCTTATCGGCAGGCGAAAACTTATGACCAGGATAGCCTTCAACAACGGGATATTCCCAATCGATATCTATGCCATCAGTCTTAAAGAATTGGTTGAGTTGAAGTACTGATGCTGCGAAATCTTTTCTGCCCTTAGGAGTCGAGAAAACATCTGAGCACGTAGCACATCCGCCCCAGCCTCCCAATGACAGTAGAATCTTGAGCGAAGGATTCTTCTTCTTCAATCCTACAAGAGCATTAATTGTCGATGCATTATCAGCGTTGTCCACTTGTAGCACGTTTCCATTCAGGTGACAGAAACTGAAAATGATATGCGTGAACTTATTCACGTTGGTCATCGATATGCTATCAACATCAGCAACCTTACCGAAGAAGTATCCGGTGACGGTTACACTGCGCGGAGTTTGAGCGTGTGAATATGAAACTGAGAGAGAGAGTATGAGTAAGAGGATGGATGCAATGCGAAGTTGCCTGGACATGGTGTTTGTTATGTCAATGAGATCAAACAGTAACATAAAGTTGACAAAAATTTATTTCACGATTGTGGTCTCAGAGAGATTATTCGCAAACGTTTTTTTATTTCGTATAAGTAGTACTTCAAGTATTGGTTTAAGTGATCGCTTTTATCAATGCATGTAACTCTAATTCTTTATGTGACGTTGCTTATGCTAGCGATTGCAGCACGACAGGGCTTTGACCAATTCAAAGTAGAGACTGAAAAGTGGGGACATTATTAATCTCCCATAGCAGTGATTGGTAACCGGGCTTGTAGCTTGAAATTCATAAGCCTATTTTTGCGGGCCAAAACCAAAATATTTTGAATTACTTATCTGCGGAACTGATTTCGAAAACCTACAACGACCGGTGGCTTTTCAAAGACATATCTATTGGTATATCTCAGGGAGAGAAATATGCACTTGTGGGCAGCAATGGCGTTGGCAAGTCGACATTGTTGAGAATACTTACCGGTGAGATCGAGCCTGATTCCGGGCAAGTCAGTCGCAAGCTCGGGATTCGCGTCGCCTATCTTACTCAGCAACCTCGTGTTGATGGAGAGCGGCTGGTAAAGGATGTGTTGTTCAGCAACGATAATGAAATCGCTCGCGTGGTACGAGAGTATGAAGCTTGCCTTCAGAACCCGAACGTCGACCCCGATCACATGCAAAAGGTGTTGGAGAAGATGGAGGAACTCAATGCATGGGATTATGAGAACAAGGTTCACGAGGTCATTGAAAAACTTGGCGTACCTGGCTTGGAAAAGAAGTTCGGTGAGCTCTCCGGTGGCCAGCGCAAGCGAATTTTCCTTGCACAGCTTCTGCTTCAGGATGCTGATCTTATCATCCTCGATGAACCTACTAACCACTTAGACCTCCAGGCAATTGAGTGGCTGGAGAATTATTTGCGCGGTACGCAAATCACTTTGATCATGGTCACCCACGATCGATATTTTCTTGACAATGTTGTTACAGAAATCTTCGAGATCGACAGAGGACAGCTCTTTAGATACAAAGGTAACTATGCTTACTTCCTCGAGAAGAAAGCTGCTCGTGAAGAGTTGTTAAAGATTGAAGTGACTAAGGCGCGCAACCTCTTGAAGAAAGAGTTGGAATGGATGCGCAGGCAACCCAAAGCGCGTGGCACCAAGGCAAAGTACCGCGTTGAGGCATATTACGAGTTGGAGAAGAAGGCCTCCCAGGATCTGAAGAAGGACAAGCTTGAACTTGACATTAAGGAGGCTCGTCAGGGCGGAAAGATACTTGAGGTGGAGCACCTGAAGAAGAAGTATGGATCGCTGCCAATCGTAAATGACTTCTCTTATGTTTTTAAAAAGCAGGATAGGATTGGCGTAGTTGGTAAGAACGGCATTGGAAAATCTACCTTCCTTGACATGCTTGTTGGAAAGGAGAAACCGGATTCCGGAGAAATAACACCAGGTGTTACGACAAAATTCGGATACTTCACTCAGGAATCGATCTCGCTAAATCCTGCCAATCGGCTCATCGAAGAGGTGAAGCAGATTGCCGAGTTCATTACACTTTCCGATGGATCCCAGATTTCGGCATCTAAGTTTCTGGATAATTTTCTATTCCCGCCCGAAAAGCAGTACACGTTTATTGAAAAGCTCAGCGGCGGGGAAAAGAAACGACTGCAACTGCTAAAGTTACTGGTCACGAATCCCAACTTTCTGATCCTCGATGAACCAACAAACGACTTTGATATTGACACGCTGAATGTACTTGAAGATTTCCTCGACAAGTTTACGGGATGTCTGATGCTTGTATCGCACGATCGATATTTTATGGATCACCTCGTGAACCAGTTGTTTGTGTTTGAAGGCGACGGAACGATTCGTCTTTTCAATGGAAACTATACAGACTACCGCGACTGGTTAAGCGAGCAGGAGGAGGTTGATACAAAGGATGTTATGCCAACCGTTGTAAAGACTGAAGTTGTTCCTGCAGCAGATCAGTCCTCCGGCAAACGCAAGATGACTTACAAGGAGAAACTTGAGTTTGAAAAGTTACAGGGTGAAATTGATACTCTTGAGGCCAGCAAAGAGAGCCTGACTAAAAATATGAATACGGCTACTGATCACGTGCAATTGACGCAATGGGCGCAGGAGGTCGAACGGATCGCGCAATTGATCGATGAAAAGACAGCGCGATGGATAACGTTGTCAGAGTTGGAAGGGTAGTAGCGCAGCAGGTTCCTATTCTTCCATTTGAGCCATTTCCAATCGCCGCAATAACTGGTTTCGGCCGTATTTAAAATCCTTCTAAACACAGTAATTAATTTTTCGTATCATTCCTGCCGCTATTCAAAATCGATTGAATAGCTTATTTTTAGCAAATTTTATTCTCTAAACATGAACCTTAATATCGACGCTGAAAAGAAAAACACCTTCGATGCAATTGTGGTGGGCACAGGCATCAGTGGTGGTTGGGCAGCAAAGGAATTGACGGAAAAAGGACTGAAGACCCTGGTGTTGGAGCGAGGCAGGATGGTGAAGCATCCCGACTATCCAACTGCAACCAAGGATCCATGGGATTTTCCAAATGCTGGTCGTCCAACTCAAGAGGATCTGAAACAACAAGGCAAGCAGGCGAGGACAGGTTATACTGTACAGCAGGGACACAAGCATTGGTTTGTTAACGATCTTGAAAACCCATACAGTGAAGTCAAGCGATTTGACTGGATGCGTGGATATCACGTCGGCGGGCGTTCGATTACATGGGGACGTCAAAGTTACAGGCTCAGTGATCACGACTTTGAAGCCAATGCAAAAGACGGAATAGGCGTCGACTGGCCAGTCCGTTATAAGGAGATTGCTCCCTGGTATGATTATGTTGAACAATACATCGGAGTTAGCGGTCAGACGGAGAACTACGCCATGCTTCCCGATGGAAAGTTCCTTCCTCCAATGGAGTTGAATTGTGTTGAGCAGGATTTAAAGAAAGCAGTTAAAGATAAGTTTAGCCGGCTGCTCACTATTGGTAGAACGGCCCATGCTACGGCGCCGCTGCCACACAGTCCTCAGCGTGGAACTTGTCAATTCAGAAACTTGTGTATGCGGGGATGTCCCTATGGAGGATACTTCAGCAGCGTTTCATCTACGCTTCCTGCTGCGGAGAAGACGGGTAATATGACGCTCCGTCCCAACTCTATCGCATACGAGCTTATATATGATGAACAAAAGGGTAAGGCTACTGGTATCAAGGTTCTTGATGCAGAGACGGGAGAACAACTCGAGTTCTACGCTCGCGTGATCTTCCTCTGCGCGTCAACATTTGGCTCTACTTTCATCATGATGAACTCGATCTCAAAACGATTCCCCAACGGGTTTGGCAATGATAGCGGGGAGCTGGGTCACAACATCATGGACCATCATCTAAGCGTGGGTGCTAATGCCGACGTTGAAGGTTTTGAAGACAAGTACTATAGCGGACGTCGTGCAAATGGTTTCTACATTCCACGTTATCGTAATGTGGGAAGCGATAAGCGCGATTACTTGCGAGGATTCGGTTATCAGGGTGGCGCCAGTCGCCAAGGATGGGGATCAATGGTTGCCGAGCTTAACATCGGTGCTTCGTTGAAAGATGCAGTGACGAAGCCCGGCAAGTGGACAATAGGCATGGGTGGATTCGGAGAGATCCTTCCTTATCACGAGAACTTTGTTGTCATCAACAAGGATCTGAAGGATAAACACGGTCTGCCTACTTTGACGTTTGACGCAGTGTTACGTGACAACGAATTCAAAATGCGCAAGGATATGGCTAGCGATGCAGCAGAAATGCTGGAAGCGGCTGGCTATAAGAACGTAACGACATTTGACCGTGAGATTGGCGTTGGTCTTGGAATTCACGAAATGGGTACTGCGCGTATGGGTAAGGATCCAAAGACTTCTGTATTGAACAAGTTCAACCAGGTGCATGCCTGCAAAAACGTGTTTGTTACAGATGGATCATTTATGGCATCTGCAGCTTGCCACAACCCTTCACTCGGTTACATGGCATTTACTGCCCGTGCAGCTGATCATGCTGTGAACGAATTGAAAAAGAATAACATCTAAGTATCCGCAAAGATCAACACATATGGATCGCAGAGAAGCACTAAGACGTACCGCACTGATCATGGGAGGGGCCATTTCGGCACCTGTACTCGTAGGGATCATGAAGGGCTGCAAGGCAAAGCCCACACTCGAGGGCTGGAAGCCAACATTTCTTTCTGAAGATCAGGGCCTGCTCATCAGCCAGGTTTCGGAAATCATCATTCCTAAAACTGATACTCCTGGTGCCAAAGAAGCTGGAGTACCAGGTTTCATTGACCAGATGCTCAAGGAAGTTTACAAAAAGGAGGATCAGGACAAGTTTCTCAATGGCTTGAAGGCTTTCAGCGATGAGGCTGCTAAGAAATATGGTGACCCATTCACTGAGCTTGATGCCGCCAAGCAATTGGAGTTTGTGACCGAAAAGCACGACGCTGCTGTGAAGGAACAGAAGGAAACAAAGCCTGCGCCTGAAAGACCGTTCATTCTCAATATGAAGGAGCTCACGATGCTGGGATTCTTTACGTCACAGCCAGGCGCAACACAGGTGCTTCAATACGAGGCAGTGCCCGGTGCTTACAAAGGTTGTTTACCGCTGTCTGAGGCTGGCAATGGCAAGACATGGGCAACGTAAGATTTGAAATATTTGAAAATTGAAATAGACGGGCCTTTTGGGGCCCGTTTTTTTGTGTATTATTCATTGACGCTATCTCCATCCGTGGCTTCCCGGCTTTTTCAGAACTAGCGTATTAACCATCCTTTCACAGTCCATTCATACAGAAATCATAGATCTCCATACGGACATCATAATGATCTAATACAGATACGTCCTGGGTGCATCTTGGATATATATTGGATACATATTGGATACATATTGGATATGAGTTGGATATATACCGGATAGCCGACTCCCGATTTGTAGACAATTGTTCCGCAGGTAATGAATGTCAGGCAGCATTAGCGTTGACAAAAAAAGGCTCCGTTCCGGAGCCTCCTAAATTCTTGAATTTCAACCTCGCAACTCTTAATTCTTCGCCGGCGGCGTGATCATGATATGCGCCCGGTGTGTCCCGGGATCCATAATCCACGGCATGCCCGGTGCTTCCGGTTTTAATGGAAGTCCCGTACTTTCCGCAGTTGCGTACGGGATGTATATCACATACCGAAGATTGCCGCCTTTTACATCGCCGGTGGCAGCGTTAAAGTCTTCAGCTGGAGCCGAAAAAACGAACAGCGTTGAGGGCTGTTTGGGCATCAAAAGCTTTCCGGACTTAACTTCGGCCTCGCGGGCATCGAAGATCTCCTGAAATGACTTGCCAGCCTTCTTCAGGTCTCGTCCGCGCTGCATGAATGGTTCAAGGTCTTTGTGATAACAGGACACGTTGAGACCAGCCTGGGCCGGATCATCGGCTAGGCAAACCATGTCATTCGTGCCCGTCCTAAGCACAACAAATTCGCCCTTGTCACTGTAGCCGTACACCTTGGCTTCGGATCGTTTTGCCTCTGGTGCAGCTAAAACTGCGGCTTTGATCTGCGCTTCTTTTGATGGGTATGTTGTTGATTGAGCTAATGCTGCCTCTGCCAGCAGCAACGAAGCGCATAGTGCTGCCGTTGTGATGTCGCTTATTTTCATGGTGGTTCTTTTTATTACTGATGAATTCTTACCAACCGATACCATAATCCTCACCGTGATTGCTCGATCCGCCCCAAAAGCTTCCGTGCTGCCAGTCAAAGTAAATCGCGTTGATCGGGCCGGACGTTCGATCATCAAACGACAATTTATAACCCATATTGAACAACTCTTTTCTCACCCATTCCGGCGTGGAAGATTGTAACAATATTCCGCCAGGCACTGGCTTCCTGTCTTCGCCTCCAAGAGAGGAATACATTTGATAGGTGTTAATGTTTGCAGCTTCAGTTGCCTCCTGTACCGTCATTCCAAATTCTACCACATTTAAGAAGAATTGAAGAAGATTCTGATCCTGTGTGTCACCGCCCTGAACTGCAAACGCAAGATATGGTTTGCCGTCTTTAAGAGCCAGCGTGGGTGTTAGGGTTACTCGAGGTTGCTTTCCGGGAGCAACTACATTGAACGGATTCAACTTTGGATCAGTCACGAAGCTTTGCATACGCTGACTCATACCCACACCTGTCTTGCCTGCAATGCATGCAGGGAGCCAACCTCCACTTGGAGTAATAGAAACGACCCATCCTTCTTTGTCGGCCGCTTCAACCGAAGTGGTTCCCAGTCTGAACTGATGAAGATAGGCTTCCTCCGTGAGCGGGAGCGTACCGGGCTTCAGCAATGAAGCGTGCCCCCATTGTTTCAGGTACTCCATGTAAGGATTCACTTTACCTTCGTAAGGATAGGGATCTCCAGGGCCAACGCCAGGATCATTCCGATCAGGATTGATAGATTTCACCCGTTCCTTCGCGTATTCTTTTGATAGTAAGCCCTTCATGGGTTCTTCAGGTGCAGCGGCAGGGTCACCATAGTAGAAATCTCGATCAGCAAAGCTAAGATTCATCACCTGGTATAATGTATGTATATATCTTGCGCTGTTATAACCCATAGCCTTGAGATCGATGTTCTCAAGCAGGTTGAGTGCCTGGAGCATTACAGGTCCCTGAGTCCATTGTGAGAGTTTATAGACATCAATTCCCTTGTAGTTCACCTTCATGGGCTCTTCAATTTTTACTTTCCACGTAGCCAGGTCGTTGGTGGTGATTAGGCCGCCCTGCTCTTGCGAACCTCGAACGAATTCCTGGGCAATGTCTCCTTTGTAGAAACGATCCATTGCAGCGTATATCGCCTCTTTGCGATTCTTTCCTTTCTTAAGCGCCTGCTGTTCAGTTTCAACCATCTTCTTTAGCGTCTCAAGCAAGTCCTTTTGAACAAAAATTTCTCCTGCCTCAGGTGCTTCACGAGGTGCACCAGAGTGCGGAAGAAATACTGCCTTGGAATAGGGCCACTGTTTTATTCTGTCCTTTCCACGTTCCATTGCGTTGGCCGTTTGTGCTTCAATAGGATAACCTTCTGCAAGTGTCATTGCCGGCGTCAGGACTTCTTTAAGACTAAGAGTTCCGTACTCTGCCAGCATCGTGCAGAGACCACCTGGCGTGCCCGGGGTTACCGCTGCCAGCGGGCCATACTCGGGAGGATAATTCATTCCCTTGCCCTTAAAAAATTCAGGAGTTGCGCCGGTGGGGGCTACACCAAGAGCGTTGATTCCAATGACTTTACCAGTCTTAGGATTATAAATAAGGGCTTGTGTTTCACCGCCCCAGCTAAGTACGTCCCACATGGTGCAGGTGGCTGCCAGCATCGCGCACGCGGCATCTACGGCATTGCCACCTTTGTTAAATACGGTTGCTCCCGCTGTGGCTGCCAAAGGCTTCCCGGTAATTGCCATCCAGTGACGACCATGAAGTGCCGGCTTTTGTGTTCCACCAGGTCTAGCATTGAAGGATTGAGCGCTGAGTTGACCGAACAGCAAACAGGCTATGGCAAGTAAGGTAGAGGAGCGCATGGGACGACAGTGTTTATTGATAAATATACGGCTGCCGTCTCTTTAAACACACACCGCTAGTAAAAATGCAAATAGCCTTGTTCAAGTGTTGCAACGCGTATTGTCATGGCTGAAATCACATTGGTTGACGGGGTCCGGTGTTCGATGTTGGCAGTGATAAGCACAATTTTTACTCAAGCATCATGCTGCTACAACTATGCGATGCGACAGCTCGAAACCATCAGTGACAGATCCTGTGACAGTTGACATTTCCTGATCGAGAGAATCAGCAAAGATATTGTCACTAATGTTAGAAGTGTCCTGTTTGCCCTTAGTATAAAACTGATCGGCTGATGTATAAACGGTATCACAAGTCGACGTGGGGAAAGCAATCTGGGTAACCAAAAGTGATTTTCCGTTTGCATCGTATATGTGCACGTGGATGTGCGGTGCCCTTCCCGAATACCAGCCTGGAAATATGGTTGTAAACCCCACTTGCCCATCGGCATTAGTGGTTTGCCTGCCCCGAAGAAAATGTGAAGAAGTGAAATTAGCCTGCTGCATTCCAGTGCCACCATATTCTGAGTAGTAACCATCCTTGTCGCAATGCCATACATCGACAACGGCACCGCTCAATGGTTCGCAACCATTATTCGAGTTTTGTACAGTTATCTTTACACTCATCGCAATTCCTGAACGATCGGAGGTTATATTTTCCATGATGAGAGTTGATGGACTCTTGGTAGGAAATGGTCCCGCTGTTTCCGAAGGGGTAACCGTGCAGGATTCATCTGAGTTGTCGGTGTCAGATACCGGTGAAGGATCGTTACTTTCATCCTTGCATCCCATAAGTACAGGGGTAACCAAAGTTGACCATCCGAGGCTTTTCAGAAATTGTTTTCGTTCCATGGGTTCTTAATTATTGTGTTCAGTAATCACCGTACTAACGCATATGTAGAAATAACCTTGCAATTTTTCCTGCCGTTTGCGGCAAGGCCAGCTAATGTGTAGCTTAAGCGTGATTTTTCGGATTCTAAATATTGGTCGTTCATCAATATTCGGTTACACTCCAACTGACACCTATATGAAGTTAACACTCATAGCAATGCTGTTTATAATAATTGTAGGAACTGACTTACAAGCGCAGGACAGTGTTGATCAATCAGTTAAGGATAAACGATTCACCATTAATGTTGAATCTATGAGTCCACGCCGTGGAGGTTTCAGGAGGTTGACAACGCTGTACACGTTTACAGTTACTCCCGATACAGTAGTTACTGACCTGCCATACGCCGGCCGTGCTTATCAGGCACCGATGGGAACAGACGATGCCGGTATCAAATTCCTGTCACGCGATTTCGAATATCAGTCAAAACCCGGAAAGAAGGGTGCATGGGAGATTCAACTAAAGCTTAAGGATACAAGGAACTATCCAGTTATAAATATTACCCTTCAGCCCAGTGGTTCAGCATCGATCAGAATTACTCCGGTTGACAAAGACTATATTTCGTATATGGGTACCGTGGTAATGAAGAAATGATATCAGGCACCTGCCCTCGCATTCTCCTTGCGTATAGCCACTGAGTGATTTCGCTCCCATCTGGGTTGTCCCTGGGTGTGGTCAAGAGTTACTATGTGTAGAAAAATTTACACGCCTGGTTTTGCTCATCTAAATTCTGCAATCGATCGAGGAATTTATTGAGATTTGGACAGAAAAAAGTTTCGTGTCTTCGGAGTAGTCGAAAAGAACTTCGCAACTAACTTCTGCCTATCCCGTTAGCTCCGGTTAAGTAAAGTATTTGCCTCAAAAACACGGTCTTTTGCTCATAAAAGCAGATTTTCGCGGCTTGATTTTTGAAAACGACTGCTAGTTTCTAACTGAGCACCGAAAAAGCCCACGACATGGTCAGTATTGTCCTAGTAACCTACAACCGCGCAAAGAGACTTAAGCTATCAATCGACGATATTTTGAAACAGACTTTTCAGGATTTCGAGTTGATTATATGCGACGATTGTTCCCCTGATAACACCGAATCCGTTTGCCGCGACTTTGAATTACGGGACAGTCGCATTAAATACTATCGTCATGCTGAAAACAAACAAATGCCGGAGAATCTGAACTTCGGAATTCAGCAGGCACAATTTGAATATGTAGCAATCTTGCATGATGGCGACAGGTTTCGAAAGGATCTGATTGAGCAATGGTACAATGCCATGGTCAACAACGAAAACGTCGCCATGGTTTTTAATGCTCTCGGCGATTCAGACAGCGAGGATCAAATCTTTAATGTCCGCCAGGAGTTTCCAGAAGGCATAGTTAAGAGGGAACAACTATTGGCCGAATATTTCCGTCGTAGCGCTTTTGATTCTCCTGTGTACGGCGAGGCCATGGTTAGAAAGTCTCTGGTTGAGAAGTATGGTTACCTGAAGCCCGAATACAGCTTCTATGCAGACGTGGATTTTTGGATGGACCAATTGCATTCATATGATGCGT
Source organism: Chryseolinea sp. T2 (assembly GCF_037203685.1). NCBI lineage: Bacteria > Pseudomonadati > Bacteroidota > Cytophagia > Cytophagales > Fulvivirgaceae > Chryseolinea > Chryseolinea sp. T2. Next base: position 339,837 of record NZ_JBBCAU010000005.1, on the reverse strand, counting down.
ATTATTGCGCCGATACTTTAATCAAAACCCCCGTAAAGAGTTTTCAGCCCTGGGAATTTGAAGATGATATCGTGAGGTTCAATGTCATGCTTTTTGACATGGGTTGGACGCATAGAAAGAAAGAGTTCGCCGGACAGCCGGTGAAGCTTTTACGTGAATTAACGTTGTATCAGCTTTTTAAGGTCAAACACTTTGTTTATATCCTTCTCCTTGTAACTAAAAATTTCCCGCGTGAATACTTTATGAATTGCCGTAAGTCATTTGGAAGACACTATTCATTCTTTCTGATCTGGGCAGTTTTTTATGTTTTCCATCCTTTGCTTAAGCCAGTGCTGCAAACTGTAACACAACGGCGCGCTCCAACAGAGGCTGACAAAGCACAGGCAGCAAAATCAAACTTCGAATTTTCGTAGTAGAGTACTCCAGGCTCAGTCCGGTATCTTGCTTGCGGCAGGAAGCTTCTCCAGGATGTAGCGCAAGTGATACACGGTCATTGCATCCTTTGTCTTAGGAAGTGCCTTTTCAATGCGTGCCCTGATCTCAAGTAATTTGTTTCTCGTCACTGGGCCAATGTCGCGATTGTCCCATCCCGACTTAGGATTACCTAGCTCCATTAAGCGTTCCACATAAAAACGCTGAAGATAGCGGCGATATATGTTTATAGTAGTGTGGTCAGCGAGTTCTGTCCACATCATATTGTCCAGTTCATCCATGTATTCCACAAGTCTGTAGGCCTTTATTCCATACATAGCTTCAGCCTCAGAGAGCCGGCTCAGCTTACTATTGCTTAGGATGACGTTGATGACCATCCGTTGCGCATCGTTTACAATCTGCTCAGCCGACTGCCCGGTTCGAGACAGAACTGCTGTATCAAGTAACCACTTTGGAGTCTGAAAGACGTGTCGGTTTAAAAAGCCCAACGCATCCCGCTGAAGGTTTGCCGGAACGGGTGAGAACACCGGGCCGATCTGCTCGGCAGACTTGGTAGTCTCATAAGTACCTGCTATGTATGTTGCAACATGTCCGAGGTAATAGTGAAATTGTGTAATCACCCCCGAGTAAACCTGACGAAGATTCTTATAACCCTCATTTGGTTCGTATGTCCACTGTACAAGTTGTGGCACAATTCGCTGGAGATTCTTAATTCCGTACTCGCTTGCCTTCATTGCGTTGTCTCCGAGATCTTCTGTTTGGATCCTCGGATCTTCACTGGAGAACTCTGAGCCAAACCAATTCCTGCGATCTTTGGATTTCTCCATTATCCATCCATTCAGAAATGGAATTTCATTATCAGGCAAAGTAATCTCAGGAAGCAATCGATATCCGTACTGAATGGCCCAGAGATCATAGTCGCCAATTCTTGAGATCAGGCCTTTTTCAGAGATACTGTCTTCGGGTTGTGCCACATAGTTAAAGCGCGAATAATCCATTATCGATGGTGTATGGCCGTGTTCTTCCACCCATTTTTTATCGCGAAGCTTATCTACCGGTACGCTCGAACTGCTTCCGAAATTGTGAGTCAGGCCTAACGAATGTCCAACTTCGTGTGCACATACTGAACGGATGAGTTCACCCATCAGCGCGTCATCAAATTTCATCTTCCGTGCTCTTGGATCAGTTGTTCCGCACTGGATCATATACCAGTCATGAAGTGTTGACATAAGGTTATGATACCAGTTGATGTGGCTCTCCAAAATCTCACCACTTCTGGGGTCAGTGATAATTGGTCCTGCCGCATTTGCAATTGACGATGGCTTATAGACGATCGCTGAGTGTTGAGCGTCCTGCAGTGACCAATTGGGGTTGGCTGAAGCACTGGGAGCTTCCTTGGCAATAATTGCATTCTTGAACCCTGCCTTTTCAAAGGCCACCTGCCAGTCCATTACACCCTGCATAAGATACGGCACCCATTTTTTAGGAGTCGTCGGATCGATATAATATATAATAGGCTTCTGAGGTTCTACCAGTTCGCCGGCTTTATAACGTTCGACGTCTTCAGGCTTAGGTTCAAGTCTCCAGCGCTTGATGTAGTTAACAACTTTTACACCTTGAGGATTGGCGTCATAGCTTGTATATCGTTCCGTGAAATAACCCACTCGCCGGTCTGAAAACCGTTTTCTCATCGGCACTTTTGGAAGCAATACAAGCGACGTGTTTAGTTCAATAGTAAATGTATTGTCTGACGAGGTTTGCGAATAAGTCTTGATCGTGCGCACCTCGAGGTTCATTGGAAAAGCGCTGATGTCTTTGATGTAACTCATGTTGGACTCAAGACTTCCAACCTGCATCGACTTTCTGGTCGTGGTGTTAAAAAAGAGAATGTCATTATCGCCATTAACATAGTCCGTAACATCAATCACACTTCCCTTGCCGCTGAGTGAATAGGCGCCAATGCCAAATGCAGCTACAAGAGGTTGTAAGTTTGATCGTACGACCGAATTATACATGGAATTAGTGCTGTCGCCCGGCTGTTCTTCAAACGTGATGCGACGAAGGAACAATTTGTGATCAGGACCTTTTTCAAATCTGATAATGGTATTACCAACCTGATCACCTGCATATCCTGAATACCCAGGACGAATACCTGCTGCACCCTGGGCAATCCTTGTCACAATTAAAATGTCTCGTTCTAAAAGACTGTCCGGAATCTCGAAATAATACTTGTCGCCGACCTTGTGAACAGTAAAAATGCCGTTGCGTGTTATGGCTCCCGGCTTGATAAGCTTGTTATAAGTACCTGGTGCGGAAAGCTGCATGTTTCCGGCGGGTACAGAGGCAGGCGTTTCGAGTATGCCCGTATCAATAGGTGCAATCAGCGGTTCAACGGCGATGGGAGGCACAGTTGGAGCCTCCTTTAACGTATCAGCCTTTTGTGAATAGGCATTGTTGATAATCGCGGTGATCAGCAGTACATATAATACAAACCTCATTTGTTGACGGCCATTTTTAATACAACAAAAAATACGTTGGATATCAACGCTGAAATCCAATCACTCCGTATGAATCGTTCAGACGTTTCTTACACTGCTTTCGGACGTCAGGTTGGTCCTGCCAATACCCATCTAAACAAAAGAGTCAACAGATGGGGTGGTGTTGTCCGATGCGGTAACGAACTGCTCTGCAGAGAGAAAATCACTCGTCGGATCGTTGAGTTTGACTCCGAATTTAATACTTAACAGTAATTCCAGGCAACACGTTTTGTGCCCGGCATTGTATTCTGCGAAAATTGGACGAAAAAGTAGTTTGGTCTGAGGGAAACTGTGGAATTAATGCTACATTTTTACTCAGGACTGAACAATAGGCAAACAGGAGAGCCCACAGAATATTTCTTACCGGTAGGATGGAGCAGCCCTGTTTTTTGGTCCCGAGAAAATACGACGATCTCGTCGCTGTTTTGATTAGCGACCAAAAGAAACTTTCCAGACGGGTCAATTGCGAAGTTTCTGGGAGTCTTTCCTTCTGTAGAAACTCGACCAGCATATTTCATAAGGCCGGTATAATCAATAGAAAGAACCACGATCTCGTTAAGGTCTCCTCGAAGAGAGGCATAGAGGAACTTGCCATCGGGCGAGAGATGGATATCTGCTGCGTCTATTTTTCCACTGAAACCTGATTGAGGAAGTGATAGTGATTGCCGGGATGTTAGTTTCCCTTCAGAGTAAGTATATGCCGTAACTACACCTGTCATCTCCTGAATCAGGAACGCATTTTTTCCAGAAGCGTCGAAGGTGAAATGCCTTGGTCCATTGCCGGGTTCAACGGTTGCAAAAGTGCCGCTTGTAAGAGGTTGAGATGCCCCATAGTCAACGCGATAGATGTTTACCTTATCTGTGCCAAGGTCAGGAACGAAAAGAAACTTATCATCTTTCGACAACACTGCTGCATGTACATGCGGTTTTTCCTGATTACTCTTAACACCTTTGCCTTCGTGTTGGATCGTCTGTGATTGGGTATCCAAAGAGCCGTCCGGCTTTAACCGAATGGCTGTGATACTTCCGCCACCATAATTTCCTACAAAGACAAACCGTCCACGGTTGTCGGTTGAAATATAGCAAGGTCCATTTCCACCAGAAGATGCCGTGTTAACAGGCGTGAGCACACCGCTGCGGCTGTCAAAGCCAAAAGCACTTACGTTTCCTTCTGAGGTTTCGTTTACTGCATAGACGTGTTTACGATCTTTGCTAATTGTCAGAAACGATGGGTTATTGACTCCTGTGACTTTCGACTTCTCAGTCAATTCGCCAGTAGAACTATCAAAACTGTAGACATAAATACCCTCGCTTTTACCCGGCTTGGTATATGTTCCGACTAGTAGATTCATTGATTTTGATTTCTGTTGCGCCATGGTAGTACAGGCAACGAAAATGGATAGAAGAATGGAGAGGTGCTTCATTAGCAAAGCGCGGTTGGTCGAGGGGATGAATTACCTCATCGAAACGCGAATTATCAAACCATTCTTCAAATAAAGATCTGAGACTGGCAGGACATAACGCAGAAAGGCCACCGTAGGGTGGCCTTTTTAGCTTATTTAATAGCGGCGTGAATAGTTAGTTTTGAGCTTCCCGCTTAGAGACGCGATCTGTTTTTGCTGACGGCAAGAACTGTGGATCTACAGATAATGCAATAGCGGAAAGAGCGTCCAGCTCAATAAGCAGGCTGGATATCGCATTGGCTTCTTTAGCAGATCCGGCTCCTGTAACGATATAGCCAAGTGTTTGACCTTCATCACCATAGACAGGGCGATATTGCAGGTTAGGGTGTTCTACAAAAGCATCGTGAAGTGAAGTACCTAAAGTATTTATTGAACGTTCCAGTTCAAGATATGCGGATACAGAATTAATAGAGACATCATGACCGGCCAGCACTGCAGATGCCGCAGGTACCTGGGCCTTCACAGTCAACGACGCACCAAACAAACACACGGCGATCAGGCTTTTGTACATTACAGCTTTCATAGTCTTTGTGGTTTTATCCATTTTTCATCCTCGAATCGAAAACACGTGCCAGCTGTGGCATTCCGCCTAAAAAATGGTGTCCGGGGACTTTCGTCTTTCGCCCTTTGTGGACATTTTGCCGCACCGGTAGACTTTCCGCTACCAGCTTTCAACAGCATCAGCTGACGATAACATAACAAATATAGCCGTTGAACTGCATGAGGTGGATGACCAATGTCATCATTGTCGGAGATTTTTGCACACGTTGCCGGGAAGTGCCCAATTTGAACTCTGGTAGTGGTTTACCAGCCTGTTGCGATCTAAAAATTCCCAAATCGGATCGCTGCAATCCCAAAAAAATCATTGACTTGCAAACTCAAATGCGTGCGTTTTGCATAGCTTCGCTCATTGTGCTGACGGCTGCGAGAATCAAAACCAAGGCCTAAGAGCTCGGTTAGAAAGCTATCGAAAGATTCCAGCCGGTAGAAGTTGCACACCTTGTTTAACACGACTAAATGAATCAGCACATCATTCTGGGAGGCTATCGCCACTTATCAGTTATTTTTATCGTCTTGATGGCCTGTACAACACGTAATCCCGGCTCGACGGGGGAGACCCAAGAACCTATAGGGGTTGACCTTTTTGATGGTAGGTCCTTGTCTGGATGGCACGTGGATGTTCCTGAGATGGACAGTAATGCTTCTGCTGTCAATCCATTCATAATCCGTGATGGCCTGCTTGTAAGCCTTGGCACACCTCAGGGACATGTTATTACGGATAAAACGTATTCCAACTACATTCTTGATATAGAGTATCGCTTCGCCGGAACTCCTGGCAACTGTGGCGCGCTGGTTCATGCCTCAACCCCTCGTGCTCTGTATAAAATGTTTCCTAAATCAATCGAGGTGCAGATGATGCACGAGAATGCCGGAGACTTCTGGTGTATCGTCGAAGATATAGTGGTGCCGGACATGGAGAAGCGTCGCGGGCTCAAGGAGAACTGGGGCATAACAGAAGGTAAAGAGCGACGTGTTCAGAATCTAACTGAAGGCTCCGAAAAGCCATTGGGAGATTGGAACGTGATGAGAATCGTGTGCTGGGGAGACAGCATTCAGGTGACGCTAAATAATGACCTTGTAAACTTCGGATACGACTGTACAGCGAAAAGTGGCCAAATAGCCCTTCAGGCCGAGGGATCTGAAGTGGAATTCCGGAAGGTACACCTCACACCAATCAGTGAATGGCCGGCATTGCCACAAGGTTCCAAACCGACACATTGATTACCGATTGTTCCTAATCCTTATAACTTTGCCGTCAAAACCAACCATATGCTATTGGACTTTGAAAAACCTATCGCAGAGCTGGAGGCGAAACTTGTTGATATGAATCAGTTGGCCAGCGATAGTGACAAGGAGGTACAGGCTGCCGTTAAGGCGCTTGAAAAGAAAATCCTGGATCTCAAGAAAGAGACTTTTGAGAATCTCACGGGATGGCAGCGTGTGCAGTTGTCACGTCATCCTGATCGTCCTTACACACTTGATTATATATACGAGATTACGACCGATTTTATTGAGATACACGGCGACAGAACAGTGGGCGACGACAAGGCAATGATCGGGGGATTCGGTACTATAGAAGGCCAGACATTTATGCTGATTGGTCAGCAAAAGGGAAGAAATACCAAACAGCGTCAGTTAAGAAACTTTGGAATGGCTAATCCGGAAGGATACCGGAAGGCTCTTCGTCTGATGAAGATAGCGGAGAAATTCAACAAACCGATCGTTACGTTCATTGATACACCAGGTGCCTTTCCGGGACTGGAAGCGGAAGAGCGAGGGCAAGGTGAAGCCATTGCGCGAAACATCAAGGAGATGTTTATGCTGAAAGTGCCTGTGATATGTATCATCATTGGAGAAGGTGCTTCCGGCGGCGCATTGGGAATTGCCATTGGCGACCGAGTGCTCATGCTGGAGAACACCTGGTATTCAGTGATTAGTCCGGAGTCATGTTCATCGATCTTGTGGCGAAGCTGGGACTACAAGGAGCAGGCAGCAGAAGTGTTAAAACTTACCGCGAAAGATATGCTTGCTAACAAGCTCATAGACGGAATTATCAAGGAGCCTCTCGGCGGCGCTCATGTCGACGTTAAGTGGATGTCGCAGGAAGTTAAGAAGGCGATCCTCGCTCACGCTGCAGAGCTGCAGAAAGTCAAAGCAGAAAAACGTATCGATCAACGAATTGAAAAATTCGGCGCCATGGGGGTTGTTAACGAATAGCCCTGGCGTTGTTTATCAAAAAAACAATTTTCCAACTTAAGTGAATCTCCACGTCATTGATACCGGCTTTTTCAAGCTTGATGGTGGTGCCATGTTTGGCGTAGTTCCAAAATCCATTTGGGAAACAACGAATCCAGCTGACGAGCGTAATCTCTGCAACTGGGCGATGAGATGTCTGTTGGTGGAGTGCGGTGACAAGCTTATTCTGATAGATAACGGGATCGGGGATAAGCAGGATTCAAAATTCCTTCGACACTACTTTCTCAGCGGAGATGCAAGTCTGAAATCATCGTTGAATGGTGCAGGCTTTAGCACAAATGATGTGACGGACATGTTCCTAACACATTTGCATTTTGATCATTGTGGGGGTGGAGTCGAAAGAAAGGGCGATGGATTTGAGCTGACGTTTCCAAACGCTCAATACTGGTCAAATGCTGACCATTGGGCTTGGGCAACAAAACCCAATCCTCGCGAGCGGGCGAGTTTCCTGACAGAGAACATTCTGCCGATGCAGGATAGCGGCCATCTTCAATTTCTTTTAAATGATTCCAGACCTTTCGAGGATATTGATTTTCTTTTCGTATCGGGACATACAGAGAAGATGATGATTCCCAGGGTAAGATATAAGGGGAGGACCATTTGTTTTATGGCTGATTTACTTCCATCTGTAGGGCACATCCCGCTTCCATACGTAATGGCCTACGACACCAGGCCATTGTTAACGATGGAGGAGAAGGCCTCGTTTCTGAAGGAAGCTGCGGATAATGAATATGTCCTGTTTCTCGAGCACGATCCCCATAACGAATGTTGCACCGTTAAGCATACGGAGAAGGGCATCCGTCTCGACCGTACGTTCAAGCTCAGTGAAATTTAGTAACATACTGTGAGGATTGGACTAGCTCTATCGGGTGGAGGTGCAAGAGGTATCGCGCATCTCGGGATGTTGCGTGCACTAGAAGAGCACCAGGTGAAGTTTGCATGCATTTCCGGAACCAGTGTTGGTGCAATACTCGGAGCCATGTATGCGCAAGGCATGCGGCCGGCGGAAATAATGGATGCCATTATACAAACAAGAATTTTCAGGAACCTGCGTCCGGCCTGGACTTTGCGCGGATTGCTCAGCATGGAAAGTATTCATTCATTGCTGATGCAGTTCGTACCTCACAATACATTTGAAGGGCTTAAGCTACCCCTTACAATTGCTGCTACAGATCTCGAGAAAGGTAAGCCATATTACTTTCGTAGTGGTCCACTGATCCCGGCCCTGATGGCTTCCAGCTGTGTTCCGGGAATGTTTAGCCCTGTTGTGCTTAATGGAACCTCGTATGTTGATGGCGGCGTAACGGACAACTTCCCTGTACGTGCAATTCGAAAAGACTGCGAATATATTGTGGGCCTGCATTGTAATCCCGTGATACAGGCAAATCCTGCGCGCAATTTTAAGAATGTTTTGGAACGCACGTTGCTGCTTGCAATTAATTGCAATGCTGAGAGAAGTAAGGTTGATTGTGATTTGATAGTTGAGCCTTTAGAGTTGGGTGCCTTCAGCACTTTTGAAGTCACAAGGGCAAGAGAACTGGAAGAGATAGGCTACGCGTATACAAAAGCATTTCTCACCCACGAAAGAGTTTCCGTGCTGCGATCATAAATTCAAAGAGGAGAACCGTCCTGTTTGTTTACCTCTGCAATTCGCTAACTTTCCAAATATCACGGACGTCGAACTGACTTAATAGATAAATGCGCAGGCCGGCTAAAGTCGCGTGAGCAGCAAAATATTTCAGCCATCATCTAACTATGGACAATCACGACTTTCGCCAGCAAATTCTTGCGGGTATTCCAGTGGATTTGCCTGCGGTGCAACCATATGATACAAGTATGAGTCATGCTCCCAGAAGGAAGAATATATTGAGCGAAGTAGAGAGAAAGCTGGCCCTCCGAAATGCACTTCGCTATTTTCATCCTAAGCATCATCCCGTCTTGATTGCCGAATTCACAAAGGAGTTGCATGACTTTGGAAGGATATACATGCATCGGTTTCGTCCTCGCTATCCGATGTTTGCAAGGCCATTGGACGAGTATCCGCATCAATCACAGCAGGCGGCTGCGGTTATGTTGATGATTCAGAATAATCTTGATCCGGCACTCGCTCAACACCCTCACGAGCTCATAACATATGGCGGCAATGGAGCGGTGTTTCAGAACTGGGCGCAATATCTCCTTACAATGCAGTATCTGGCGATGATGACAGATGAGCAGACATTACATATGTATTCAGGTCATCCCATGGGATTGTTCCCCTCATCTAAAGATGCGCCACGGGTTGTTGTTACCAACGGGATGATGATTCCTAACTATTCGACTCAGGATGACTGGGAAAGGTTCAACGCACTGGGAGTAAGTCAATACGGGCAAATGACCGCCGGATCCTACATGTATATCGGTCCACAGGGAATTGTCCACGGTACTACTATTACAATTCTGAACGCAGGGCGGAAGATAGCAGGAGTGGAGGGACTTAAAGGAAAATTGTTTGTCACTTCGGGCCTCGGAGGCATGAGCGGCGCTCAACCAAAAGCAGGGAATATCGCTGGATGTGTTACCGTCGTTGCGGAAGTTAATGATCTTGCAACGAGAAAACGACATTCACAAGGATGGGTTGATGAGGTTGTTACGGATATGTCAAAATTGATTTTGCGTGTGCGGGAAGCAATTGTGAACAACGAAGTAGTTTCGATTGCGTATACAGGTAACGTTGTTGAGGTTTGGGAATCGTTTTATGACGCCGGTATAAAAGTAGACCTTGGCTCTGATCAGACGTCCCTTCACAATCCGTGGGGAGGAGGCTATTATCCAGTTGGAATTTCATTCGACGACGCTCAGCGGATGATGTCAAATGACCCTGGGCAATTCCGCGTGCGTGTACAGGAGTCGTTGCGGCGACATGCTGCGGCTATTAACCGGCATACGGATAGAGGCACCTATTTTTTCGACTACGGAAATGCATTTCTTCTTGAGGCCAGCAGGGCAGGAGCTGATATTTTGGCTTCGGATGGTGAAAGCTTCAGATATCCGTCTTACGTGCAGGATATTATGGGCCCTCTATGCTTTGACTTCGGATTGGGTCCTTTTAGGTGGGTTTGTACATCCGGAAAAACATCTGATCTGGAAGAGACTGACAGAATTGCATCGGAAGTGTTAAAGGAAATACTGACAACCGCTCCAGCACAAATTAAGGCCCAGCTGCAGGACAACCTTGATTGGATAATTCAGGCACGAAATAATCAACTAGTCGTCGGATCACAGGCTAGGATTCTCTACGCTGACGCCAAGGGAAGAATTAAAATTGCTCTGGCCTTCAATGACGCTATCCGATCAGGTAGGATTTCACCTGTTGTGCTGGGACGAGATCATCACGATGTTTCGGGCACTGATAGCCCATATCGGGAAACGTCCAATATATATGACGGCTCGCGTTTTACTGCTGATATGGCAATCCACAATGTAATTGGTGATGGCTTTCGTGGGGCCACATGGGTATCGATTCACAATGGCGGCGGTGTGGGTTGGGGAGAGGTAATCAACGGAGGATTCGGTATGTTACTGGATGGCTCTGCGGACGCCGACAGAAGGCTTCAAAGTATGCTTTACTTTGACGTCAACAACGGCATTGCCAGGCGCGCCTGGGCGCGTAATGAGAATGCATTGTGGACAGTCAAAGAGGAGCTTTCCGCAAACGATAAACTAAGGGTAACAATCCCTTTTACAGTCGACGACGCATTGTTGTAAACGCGCCCGGCAATCAAGTTTGGTGACCGTTGAGTAACTATTAACCAAACTAATATAAGCGTGAAGAATTTAGTGAAGATTGCCACAGTTTGCATGATGGTATGCAGTTCGATTTCAGTTTCTATGGCGCAGACCTCGGCGGGTACTTTTGCCCTTGGAGGAAATGTTACATATACGGGCACACATGATCAGGGATCGGGAGCAGGGGACCCGCAGCGATCGACCAATTTTACATTTATGCCCTCCCTTGGATACTTTGTTACTGATGGTTTATTAGTGGGCGGAGAACTTGTCGTGGCCGTGCTTAAAGACGAATACAATGGTAACAATGAGTACCGGCAAAACGTATTTGGAGTGGGACCCTTTCTACGATATTATCGGTTTACAAAGAACAGTCAGTTTGCGTTTGTCGGAGATTTTGGTGTTAATTATGGTGCGGCAAAATCAAGATATAACGATAACGATCCTTCAAAATCGAGCAGGTTTAACCTCTATATCACACCTGGTTTCACCTGGTTCCCGACCAGCCACTGGGGAATAGATCTTAAAGTAAACCTTTTCACGTACACATCATATGATCCAGACAAGGACGGTGATGATGATAAAGAAAGTACTATCACTTTTGGATTAAACACGTTTTCGCCATCGCTTGGTGTGCGGTATCATTTCGGCAAATAGGGCATACTTGTTTGTGTTTTCCAACGTTATTTTGGAATGAAATTTGAATTGGTGCCAACCACGGAACCAATATTAACGTAAGAAACCATATGAAGAAATCAACCTTATTTGTGGCCCTGTCTTTTGCACTGCTAACGTCTGGAGCGATGGCTCAGGAAATAGCTATTGGTATCAAGGCAGGTCCTAATTTTGCGAAGCTGGATGCTAACTCGTCAATTGCTGCAAACTATTCTAATCGCACCGGTTGGCATGGAGGTGCGTTTGTTTTGTTCAGAGGAGAACGTGTTGGCTTTCAGCCAGAAATAATCTTTTCACAACAGGGTACAAAGTTCAACTATAGTGGCTCTCCCGATGTAAAAAGCAATTTCAATTACGTAAACGTCCCACTGATTTTCAAACTCTATACTATTGCAGGACTAAACTTGCAAGTTGGCCCTCAAATAGGTTTCCTAACTTCTGCCAAGCTTGAGCAGCCCAATACAACCGAGGATGTTAAGAGTCAGCTCAAGAGTACAGACTTCAGTCTTGGACTTGGTGTGGGATGGGATTTGCCATTTGGCCTCTCCATTGACGCAAGGTATAACCTGGGTCTCAGCGACAACAGCGATGGTTTAACCACCGCAAGCGGAGCCAAAGTAACAGACATTAAGAATCAGGTTTTTCAGGTGTCTGCCGGGTTTAAGCTCTTTAAATTTGGTAATACGAAATAAACGACTGGACCACACGATACCTGCATTATTATCAGTCTAAGTATTTACTACACACAGATGCGGCTGGCCATTATGGTCAGCCGCATCGCTTTGGAACCTGCCGCATTGCGGCCTTATTCCACAACGATGAGGTAATATTTCGTTTTACCTTTTTGTGCTATCAGGTATTTGTTACGCAACAGGCTGTATTCTGGCTTTGCATTGCCATCTGATATCTTTGTTTTGTTAATGCTTACGCCGCCGCCCTGTATCATTTTGCGTGCTTCACCTTTGGAGGGAAATACTAGACCATCCGTTGTAACTGACAAAAGATCGATTACCGAAGCGCATGATTCCAGTGAGGAGCGGGAAATACGCTTTTGTGGAACACCTTCAAAAGCAGACAACAAGATGGATTCATCGAGGGTCTGCAAATCATCTGCTGTCGAGTTCCCAAAAAGAATAGTCGATGCCTTAACTGCGCCATCGTAATCTTGTCTGGAGTGAACACGTACCGTTATGTCTTCGGCAAGGGCACGCTGCAGTTTCCTCTCATGTTCAGCTTTCGAATGCTCCGCTATCAGAGCTTCAATTTCCTCTCGTGACCTTTGCGTGAAGATGCGAATGAAATTTGCAGCATCTTCGTCTGAGGTATTCATCCAGTACTGATAGAAGCTGTAAGGTGAAGTGCGCTTCGGATCCAGCCACACGTTTCCGCCTTCTGTCTTTCCGAATTTTGTGCCATCGGCCTTCGTGATTAGCCTGGTTGTCAAAGCAAACGCGTTGCCGTCAGCCTTTCTTCTGATGAGCTCGGTTCCCGTCACAATGTTTCCCCACTGGTCAGAGCCTCCCATCTGAAGTTTGCAGCCTTTGTTCTGATATAGCCAATAAAAGTCGTATCCCTGCACAAGTTGATAAGTGAACTCCGTAAAGGACAGGCCAGACTCCAGCCGCTTTTGAACCGAGTCTTTGGCCATCATATAATTTACCGTGATATGTTTTCCTACGTCGCGAATGAAATCGAGAAATCTAAATTCCTTGAACCAATCGTAGTTGTTCACCATCTCAGCAGCGTTGCTGCCGGAGAAGTCCAAGAACTTTTCTAATTGTCCCCTGACGCACTCAACGTTGTGCTGAAGTATTTCTTCGGACAACAGATTTCGTTCGGCTGATTTGCCCGAAGGATCTCCAACCATTCCAGTCGCACCACCGACTAACGCAAACGGCTTATGGCCAGCTCGCTGAAAATTCAGTAGCGTCATGATTTGCGTTAAATGGCCTATATGGAGCGAATCGGCTGTAGGGTCAAAACCGATATAGCCGGAAGTCGACTCTTTTAACAGTTGCTCCTCCGTGCCGGGCATCAGGTCGTGAAGCATGCCGCGCCAACGCATTTCTTCTACAAAATTCTTCATTTACGTGATCAAGTTGCACGCAAATATAGAAAAGAAGTGAGGATCACATACTCGCGTACAAGGTAGAGTGGGGCGGGCGGCGAAAGATATAAATAGAATGATATTTTCGCGGTCCACTCTGTTGTCGGTGTGGGCTCGGCAACATGAGTGGGCGCGAAAAATACCTTTAAGAGTTCAATGACGTGCCGGTACTTCCTTATGAAAGTCCCGCAATGATACAGCGTCAATTTCCTGAATTTCTCCCCGATTAAGGTCCAGATACCAACCGAGAAGTTGTACGCTACGACCGTTCGCCCAGGCTCGTTGGATAACGTCTATTGAACGGACGTTGTCAAGTTGACGGCGTATGTTCAATTCTGTGAGCTTTCGTTCCCTTTGCCGTGGCGATAGTGGTGACATCTCCATTGAATACTGGTCGTGCATCTCATGAATTTCTTCCAGCCAACGCGACGTATAGGCGCCGGTGGCCTTGCCAGAGACAGTATTTCTAACCGCATTGCAGTTGCTGTGACCACAGACAACTATGTTCTGTGCATCACTGCTATCAATAAACGATTCGAGAACTGCCATGAAATTAGCATCATCGGCACGGCATAGCCCGCCATGATTTCTATAAACGACAACCTCGTGTGGCTCTGTGTTTGTTATTTCGGAAACCGAAGCAGCGTTACCAAATGACTCAATCCAGAGAAGTTTTGGTAAATGGTTACCAGAAAGGCTTTTGAAGTAGTCCTTGTCCAGGCTTTCTTTTTGAATCTTCCAGAGTCGGGACTCCAATAATATTCGTTCGCGCATGTTCATGCCTTGAAAATTGGATTTAGAGCTGTCGTCGATTGTTTTAATTCCACCTTTATCTGACGGTTTGATGCGGCATCACAGAAATCTGAGATTGTCTCGGCGATATCCTGATCAATGAATGAAGGACGGGTGCCATCAATAACGACTTTGCTTCCATTCGGAATGTCACGAAGCGTCTGACGCAGGAGGGCCTTGTTCAAGAATGTCACGTCTCCTGTTAGACGTATCAGGTAATTGTCTTTCTCGTTAGCACTGATAATTGAACGTCTGAAATTTGTCTTAAGAACAAACAACAACCCAACCATAATGCCGATGCTAATACCCTTCAGCAGATCCGTTAGAAGAATGGCTATGATAGTTACTGCGAACGGAATGAATTGATCCCATCCCTTTTTATACATTCCCTTAATCAGCGAAGGGCTTGCAAGCTTGAATCCAACAACAAGTAGGATCGCAGCGAGCGATGCCAGAGGTATTAAGTTTAGAAAAGAAGGAATAAAGAAAACGGTCAGAAGCAGTAACACACCGTGGACGATGGACGACGTTTTTGTCCTCGCTCCTGCAGACAAATTGGCTGTACTTCTCACAATGACAGCAGTGACGGGAAGTCCGCCAATAAGACCGCTAATCATGTTTGCCAGTCCCTGCGCTTTAAGTTCACGATTCAATGGTGACGTCCGCTTGAAAGGATCAAGCTTATCGACAGCATCAATACTTAACAGACTTTCAAGGCTTGCAACGATGGCGATTGTAAACGCAACCATCCACGTTTCTGGTCTGGTAACTGCACTGAAGTCAGGAAGCGTGAATTGCCCCAGGAAACTTCCAATGTCATTGGACACAGGAAGTGTAACAAGGTGTTCAGGCTTAATTTCCCAATTGGGAAAACTGGACCTGAAGATTGCATTCAGTCCGAGACCAGACAATACAACAATCAAGGGCGCCGGCAGGAATCCGCTAAATTTTAAGCGCTTCATTATGGGCTTGTCCCACATCACAAGAATGAAGAGCGAAAGCGCACAGATGATCAGAGCGCCAGGATGTATGAAGTCCGTAGCGTGCAGCAATTCACTAAAGGTGTTTTCACCATCGCTTTGAGTGAAGCTTTCATCGCCTTCAAAATCATGATCATATCCGACCGCATGAGGAACCTGCTTGAGTATAAGTATAATACCAATAGCCGCGAGCATCCCTTTGATCACTGCCGATGGAAAGTAGTTGCCAATACTTCCAGCCCGTAGAAATCCGAGCGTGAGTTGTATCATTCCTGCAAGCACAACTGTAACCAGAAATGATTCAAACCCACCCATAGTACCTATCGAAGCCAATACGATTGTAGTCAACCCTGCTGCCGGACCGCTCACACTCAAAGCAGAACCAGTAAATAATCCCACAACAATTCCACCAACCATTCCAGCAATGATGCCGGAAAAAAGTGGTGCCCCGGATGCTAGTGCCACCCCTAGGCAAAGTGGCAAAGCAACCAGGAAAACCACTATACTGGCCGGAAGATCATGGCGGAGATTCTTCAAAGGATTGAATTCTTCGTCCCGTTTTGTCATGGCCTGCCGCTACTTTTCTGTTAGTTCGTTTGTTTCGACTGTTTCGGTCTCAATTACCCTATAAATCGGTGGCAGTATCGACGTAGAGTCAAATGTCACACCGAGATCTTTGATGAGACCGGTTCTTATATCGTAGATCCAGCCATGTACCATTGGCGCACGGCGATCTTTCCAGGCATTCTGGATTATTGTTGTTTTAACCAAGTCAAAAACCTGCTCAATCACATTAAGTTCGGCGAATCTGTTGAAGCGCTGCTCCTCGTCGCGTATCGAGTCAAGCTCTTGCCTGTGCGTTCTGTATACGTCTTTTATAAATCGAAGCCAGTTGTCGACAAGTCCGTATTGGTCGTTCGTCATTGCTGCCTTCACGCCGCCGCATCCGTAATGTCCGCAGACAATCACATGACGTACTTTTAAAATATTAACTGCGTAATCAAGAACACTCAACATGTTCATGTCTGAGTGAACAACCATATTGGCAATATTGCGATGAACGAATATGTCGCCCGGTTGTGTATTCGTAATTTCATTTGCAGGAACACGACTGTCTGAGCAACCGATCCACAGAAATTGCGGGCTTTGACCCTTCGAAAGCCGCTCAAAAAATTGAGGATCCTGCTCCAGCTTCTCCCTTACCCATACTTTGTTACCCTCCAATAATGAATTATACAGATCCATAGAATGATTCTTCAGTTTTCAAATGCGTTGAATAAATGAAATGCCTATTGATGCCTGATCTTTTTGATCAGTTCAAATACAATGGCTACAGAAATAAATAATTGATGCCGGTGCGACATAAGGCACCGAACGGATGATCTGCGAAGCTAGGCTTCGGGAGGGGGACAGAAAATTTCGTAGTTGCCGTAACGTGGTGAACCATGATTTTCCAGCTCAGCAATCCGATTGCTGGCGGGTAGCTCACTTAAACTAACAGAAAACAGATTGGCGGTTATTAAGTCAACTTCTTTGACAGAAGTGTCTTCGTCGGAGTGCCCGGTCTCTTCTTCAGAAGAGCATCCTGCAATCTGCTTAGCAATATTTTCGATCATAGCGCGATCCTTGTCTAGCTTTAGTGCGCTCACTTCTACGAGAATCATGCTCATATTGAAGAACACGATGCTCGTGACAAGGGCAAAGAGACGGCTGACAATATTGGACCTTACCAATTGCATGGTATAAAAGTACGGCAAATTTTCGTAATTGTTTTACGTTTGTGACGGGCGGCGGTCCGTTATGCTGACGAAACGTCGGTTTTAGCTTATTGTCAACCGATTTAACCCTTCGAAATAATTTTGTAAAAAAAGATTCTGAACAGAATTCACATGAAACAACCGGAAACTCTCAACCTTGTCGCGCAATTTCATCAAACGTTTAAACACCCGATACTGGATCAACCTGCTATCCCTGATGAAAAGCGATGCAAACTGCGCGTAGCCCTTATAGCTGAAGAGTTGAAGGAGTTCGAGGTAGCAATTCTGGAAAACGATATAGTAGCAGTAGCGGATGCGTTGTGTGATATTCAGTATGTGTTGTGCGGAGCTATTCTCGAATTTGGACTGGGTGAAAAATTCAAGGAACTGTTTGAAGAAGTTCAGCGCTCTAACATGAGCAAGGCTTGCAACTCAGAGGCTGAAGCGTTAGAAACAATGGCCCATTATGCGAGGAAGGATGGAACAGAATGCTACTATAAAGAGGAAGGTGGGAAATTCCTGATCTATAGAAAAAGCGACAATAAGACTTTGAAATCTATCAGATATAGCCCAGCAGATCTTGATACAATTGTTAGCCGAAAAGATTGACCGGAGTTAGCCTGAGATAATTCTTCCCGTTTTCATTATAGAAATCAGAATTCAATCATAAATAGAATTCAAACTGAAATATGGCGTCCTGGCCTTTCAATTGGAGAGGGTTTATAGCCAGGATTTGTGAGTCATTGTAGGCTTTAATAAATTCCTGGCGGCTTATTCTAAGTTTGCTATGCCCCGGCTTAATCTTATGATACTGCATCCTTCCTGATGCATTTGCCGTCGCACTGAACAGGTAGCTGAATTGCAGTGGGATAGGGGAGGGGATGTAGCGCATACAGTCATCAGCGGCAATAGCTGTCCCGGAAATCCGTGTTAATAATGTCGTTTTGGCGCATATTGTATTGAGCCAGAAGGGTATACGCATCCGCAGGTACGTAGTCGAACTTCTCTTCAAGGTCTTCTATCAACAGGCACAGCTCCTTTACATAAAATCTAATCTGTTCCAAATTCCGGCATTCTCCGGGACGCACAAAATTCCTTGATGCGAAAGACTTTACATCTGATTCAATTTGCTTCTTAGTTGCTGTAGTCATACTTGGTCATGTGTATTGTTACACAATTATATTTCAAATTATGATCACATGCAACCTTATTATGTGTATTATTGCACATTATTTTCATCTTGCATATCTTTACAAATGCTTCATATATTTACACATAATGTGCTGAATAAGAACGTTTTAAGCTTTGTTAGGTACTGTTCTGTTACCCTGCTCTCGGGTGCAAAAGCGAAGCTCAGGCAGTCGGCATTCCGCCGATAGGAAATTTGGCTGAATCAGCCTTGTAACTGTTGTAACCGGTAAATCATCGGCAAGAACTTGCATACCGTCTTGCAATGGCTGCCCAGATTCAATAGAAAATTCTATCTTTAACAACTTTTTTATTGGCACTTATATCTCCTATGGAACAACAGGCTCCTTCAATTTTTCTGGATTATTGGCACTACGCGATGATCGTAGGCGCAAGCGTAATGGTAGTCGCTGCTGCTGCTGTTTACATCATACACAACATCAGGATCTCAGCAATCGGCACCTACAAGGGAAAATACGATTACATCAATACGCAAGAGATTAAAAACTACAAGCGTGTTTTCTTGTGCCTGGGTATCGCCGCAATGCTGGTGATAAATTTGTACGGCATGGGTAAGCTGACGCAGATAGGCGTTTGGTTTTTTGTGCGACTGTTTATTTCAATCGCAGGAGGCACGCTTGTCGCCTATGTCGCATTTCTGATCCTGGAGTATTACTATCCTACAATTCTTAACCGGAAGCTCAAAAAGTGGCGCTATACGCCTCGTCGCGGAAAGTCAGGGAACGAGCTTCGTCTCCTGGGCGAGGAAGAGGAGGATGTGCATTTGGAGGAAGGAATGCGCGCTGAAGAAAATGTATTCTCAGTCGATTACGACGTTTGGATCGATGAGAAAACCGGTGAACTTCAGATTGAAAAATATCCTGGACATCTCCAGGCACTGAAATGTAACAGCTGCGGCTTTTACACAATGAAGGTGGTCCGCGAAGAAATCATCAGACCCGCTACAAGTGATGCGCCTGGTGAATTAATTAAACATTACCAATGTTACTACTGCAAGTCGGTGAGGGCGACTGCCTTCAATATCTCCACGCGTCAGGGGGACGACTATAAGAATCTGCAACGTGTGGCGATAAAGAAGAATAAGAACATCGACATGGTTCGCCTTGAGCTACATTCCAGCACCGGCGGAAAGAAATTTTTTGAATTTCAAAACATCGGTCAGGCGCAGAAGTTCCTCGATGAATACGACTCGGAGAAGTCGGCTTGACGTTATTTTATATCAGGGTATCCACGCAGTGAATTATTTCGTCGTTGGAGGTACCCTGCAATAGGCTATTTGCGTTTGAATCAGATGAGGCACAAGATTTGCCCATTCCACAATTAAATTGAGTTCCATGAGAAGACTATTTGTTGCAGGCTTTTTGTCGATCAGTCTCATCTCCATAAGTGCGCTGGCGAATGTTGTTCCGGCAGATACGACCAGGCTTAAAGCCAAACCCATATATGGCAGAGAGGCCAAGGTCATAGCCTACATATTAGATAATAATCACTATCGCAAAGTTCACTTTAATGATTCGTTATCGAGCGCGGTTCTTGATGAATACATCAAAAGCCTCGATAACAACAAGACTTATTTTTTGGCATCGGATCGTGCGGCGTTCGATAAGTATCGTAGCACACTGGATGACCTTACCCGCGCCGAGAATGTCGATGCAGCATTTGAAATCTATGCAGTGTTCAGAAAGCGTTTCGACCAGCGCATGGATTATATCCTGAATAATCTGGTTAAGAAAACCTTTGACTATTCAGTTGATGAATACTACGAGACAGACAGAGACAAGGAGCCCTGGTGTAAGGATGAGGCAGCGTTAAACGAAGTATGGCGAAAAATTATTAAGAGTCAGGCGCTGAGCCTCAAGCTGGCGGGTAAGAATCAGGCAGATATTGAGAAATCATTGACCGATAGATACCAGCGGTTTTCAAAATCTATCCATCAGTTCAATAGCGAGGACGTGTTCAGCATGTATATGAATACGATAACTGAATCATACGACCCGCATACAAACTACATGTCGCCAAAAAGTGCTGACGTGTTCAAGCAACAGATGAGCCTATCTCTTGAAGGCATTGGTGCCAGACTGCAGACCGATAATGACTATACAAAGGTGTCGGAAATAATTACGGGTGGTCCTGCGGATAAGTCGAAGCTGGTTGGAGTCAATGATCGCATCATAGGTGTAGCGCAGGGTGCAGATGGCGAAATGGTGGACGTGATCGGCTGGCGTATAGACGACGTGGTAAAGCTCATAAAAGGTCCAAAAGGAACAACTGTAAAGCTTCAGATCCTTCCGGCGGAAACAGGAGTTACCGGCGCTTCAAAAGTTATTAGCCTTGTAAGGGACAAGATTAAACTCGAGGACCAGCAAGCGAAGAAAAGTGTCATCAACTATGAGAAGAATGGCAAGCTGTTAAAGCTTGGCGTTATTACTCTTCCTAGCTTTTATATGGATTTCGATGCCTATCAAAAAGGTGATCCAAACTATACAAGCACAACACGCGATGTGCAGCGATTGATTTCTGAGCTGCAAGCGGAAAAAATCGATGGTCTCGCGATTGACCTTCGTAATAATGGAGGTGGAGCGCTAGCGGAAGCGATTGAGTTAACGGGACTCTTTATAAAAGACGGGCCTGTGGTTCAGGTAAAAAACTCAGCTAACAAGATCGAAGTTGGAAAAGACGATGATCCTTCAGTGGCTTACAACGGCCCCCTGGTTGTTCTTACGAACAGATTCAGTGCTTCGGCATCAGAAATTTTTGCCGGTGCTATTCAGGACTATCACCGTGGGGTGATCATCGGCGAATCAACATATGGTAAAGGTACGGTACAGACTGTTGTTGATTTGAAGCGGTTTATAAATGCTCCCGACGACGAGGTTGGGGAACTGAAAATCACTTTTCAAAAATTCTATCGTGTAACCGGAAGCAGTACCCAGCATAAGGGTGTTACTCCGGACATCAACCTTCCGACCGCGCTCAACCCTGAGCAGTTTGGTGAAAGTTCGAGCCAAAGTGCCTTACCATGGGATGAAATCAAAGGAACGCTGTATCAAAAAACACCTATGGTCAACGACCGTACATTGGCAAACCTCAATAAGCTTTATCAGCAGCGCTTGCAGGATGACGCACAGTTGAAGCGCTTCGTCACTGAGACAGCGGAAACAAAAAAGAGTTATCAGGAAACAAAAATATCCCTTAATGAAGGCACTCGCAAGAAAGAAATAGAGGAGGCCGAGAAACGCAAAGCTGCTAACGATAAGCTGGATACTAAGATCGTTCGAAAGGAATCAGGAGAGCCTACTGACCTGCTGGATGTAGACGACGAATACTTAAGAGAAGGACTCTTTGTCCTGGGCGATATGCTGGCAACAAAACTCGGTTAAACGGCCATGAAAATTTAAAAGCCACCCTGATTCGTCACGGTGGCTTTTTTCGTTTATATGTGATATAGTTTCATTTTTATAATTCCTCATTTAAGCGCTATTTTAGGGCAGCCTTGAACCATGAGTGAAGAACTGCTTAAAGCCATATTGCAGCTGTTTGCTATCGTATCCCGCGATCGAATAACAGATGTAGAGCGCAACAATATTAAAGACTTCTTAAGTATCCATCTCAACCGAGAGGCTACAAACTATTATCTGAAGCTTTTTGACGAGTTTTCCCAATCACATGAGATCGACTCTCGTCAGGAGTTGGTAAACCTCGACGTCGACACCCAGCAATTTGTTGACGACTGGGCTAAGATCATGAAGATCGTAAAGCAGGTGAATCAGGCCCTCACCATGCAGCAAAAGGTCGTATTGATTGCAAAAATTATCGAACTCGTTAATACTGATGACGAGATGTCCGAGCGCCAGGGGAATCTGATATTTTACATAGGGCAGGCGTTGAAACTCGAGAAGGACGATGTTCATACAATTCAAAGATTCGTTACCGGGTATGATATCGATGAGATTGCCTCGAAGAATGTGTTGGTTATCGACGAAGGTTCTGGTGAATATTCCGGCCCTCGGATAATAGAGAAGGACCTCACGGGTTTGATAGCCATCCTTCACCTGCCTCACTCTGATCTTTATTTGATCAAATACCTTGGCATTACAACCCTGTACCTTAACAGCATCATTCTCAAAAGCCGGAAAATCGATGTGTTTCCAACAGGAAGCACGATACGGGGTGACAAGGTCGGACCTATATACTACAGCGATATCGTCAGCAAATTTCTCACTGACGAAAGCCAGTCTAAAATCACCTTTACCGCGGACCACCTGTTCTACCATTTTCGCACCGGACGGGCGGGCTTGCAGAATATCAACATTTCGGAAAAAGGAGGAAAGCTCATTGGACTCATGGGAGCGAGTGGTTCCGGAAAGTCAACGTTATTGAATGTGTTGAATGGATCGGAGCGGCCTTCCAGTGGGAGAGTGATCGTGAACGGAATAGATATCCATGTACATCCTGAAAAGGTACAGGGAGTTATTGGATATGTACCACAAGATGATCTTCTGATAGAGGAGCTGAGTGTATTTCAAAACCTATATTATGCCGCTAAACTTTGCTTTGCGCACTATAGTGAAAAGGACATTATTGAACTGGTAATTCGCGTGCTCGTTAACCTGGGGCTCACAGAAATCAGAGATCTGAAGGTAGGATCCCCGTTGCAAAAGACAATCAGCGGCGGGCAGAGAAAGCGACTGAATATTGCCCTGGAATTGCTAAGGGAGCCTGCTATCCTGTTCGTCGACGAACCTACATCAGGATTGTCGTCCAGAGACTCCGAAAACATCATGGACCTCCTGAAAGAATTGTCGCTCCGCGGCAAAATGGTGTTTGTCGTCATTCACCAGCCTTCGTCGGACATTTATAAAATGTTCGATACACTGATTATTATGGATGTTGGGGGCTTTCAGATATACTACGGTAACCCCATTGAGGCTGTGATCTATTTCAGAGACATCATTAACGCAGCGAATAAAACCCAGGGGGCTTGTCCTGAATGCGGAAATATAAATCCCGAGCAGATCTTCAGTATCATTGAAACAAGGGTCGTAAATGAGTATGGTCGCCTCACAAACACCAGAAAAATCTCGCCGGGGCAATGGTACCAGTACTTTAAGCAGAAAATAAAAGTTCCAAAAATAGATCATGTTCAGGAATCACTGCCTGTTACCCAGGAGAT
This sequence comes from Chryseolinea sp. T2, assembly GCF_037203685.1. Classification (NCBI taxonomy): domain Bacteria; kingdom Pseudomonadati; phylum Bacteroidota; class Cytophagia; order Cytophagales; family Fulvivirgaceae; genus Chryseolinea; species Chryseolinea sp. T2. The sequence goes on along the minus strand of NZ_JBBCAU010000005.1, from coordinate 316,127 downwards.
TCCAAATTGGCTAAGCCAGTTCAATGTTTTCGTTAGGCGTGATGTTCTGGCAAAGCTTGCAAACAAGCAATACCTCTACATAAACTTATTAGCGGCCCCACTTCTTGCATTCTTTATTGCGTTCATGGTGAAGTACTATAAGACTGGAGACAACGCTGATGCGGAGTATTCGTTCTTTAACAATAGCAACATACCTGCTTACTTTTTCATGAGCGTAGTGGTAGCGTTGTTCTTTGGTCTGATCATGAGTGCTGAAGAAATTTTCCGCGATCGGAAGATTTTGAAGCGTGAAGAGTTTCTAAACCTGAGTCGCAGCAGTTACCTGATATCTAAGGTATTTGTGATGTTTACTATCTCGGCAATCCAAACGCTCCTGTTCATTATAGTTGGAAACTCAATTCTCGAGATTCCGCTTACCGAGATGCGCTATTGGCTCATTCTCTACACGTGTTCATGTTCTGCAAACATGGTTGGTCTGAATATCTCAGCGTCATTTGACTCTGCGGTAACTATCTATATTTTGATTCCTTTGTTGATCATACCACAGCTCCTGCTAAGCGGCGTGGTGATCAGTTTCGATAAGTTTAATCCGCGTGTAGGCAAGCCGGTAGGCGTGCCTTTGATGGGGAACCTAATGCCCTCAAGATGGGCCTTCGAGGCTTTTATGGTCACGCAATTCAAGGACAATCCCTTTCAGGAGCAGTTCTACGAGCTTGATAAAACCATCCGCGAGTCAGAGTATAAAAAGATCTATCTGATACCGGCCCTGGAGTCAAAGCTTGCCTTTATTCGACAGCACCGTAATGAATGGCAAAACCCCGATGCCACCCGCACAGTAAGCGCCCTCTCGATCCTTCAAAATGGAACAAGGGCCGAGCTTGACCGGTTTGATGATCGCTTTTTTCCAGAAATTAACAGACTTGAAACTGGCAAAGTGGATTCTCTGGTACTTGAAAAGGCGCAGAATTTCCTCAATCGCCTACGCCGCTATTACGCCGATCAAATGAAGAATGCAGCATCGGACAAAGAGAAGCTGGTGTTATCAATGACACGAACTCCCGCGTTGCAGGCGAAATTTGACGCAGATCGCAGTCGCCTTGTCAATAAAGCCGTCGCCGATGCGGTTGAGAATATATCATCACCTGATCGCATCATCGAATATGATGGAGAACTGGTGCAAAAGATTTATCCGATTTATGCCGAAGGTCGAAGACCGCGTCATCTGCTCGACTTCCCAGCGAACTTCTATGAGCCCAGTAAAATCTTTGCTGGCGGAAGATTCAAAACATTGCAGTTCAATCTTACAGTAATCTGGTGCATGACTGCTCTATGTCTCGTAACGCTTTACCTCGATGTTTTGAAACGCATTGTTAGAAGACTTGAAGGTTCGAGAAAGTATCGCGTTAAGGAGAAATGACAGAACTGAACGCTAAGCTGCGCCGATCTCTTTAGTATGTGTCCTCTATTGATCTCTACCGTTTGCAGGCGTGCTAATTCTCCCTATATTTCACATCGGTATAGACAACACTCATGCAAACACATTCTGTAACCAGTCAGGAGAGATCTTCCCTGTGGTTTGTTATCATTGCTTCTTCGCTGGGCACACTTATAGAATGGTATGACTTCTACATATTTGGCAGCCTCGCGGTAATACTGTCGGAGCAGTTCTTTCCCCAATCAAATCCAACGGCAGCGTTTCTTTCGACTCTCGCCACATTTGCAGCCGGATTCATCGTGCGTCCGTTTGGTGCGATAGTGTTCGGTAGACTGGGGGACCTGATTGGTCGAAAATACACATTCCTCGTCACGCTGGTTCTGATGGGTGGATCAACATTTGCAATCGGTCTTGTTCCAGGTTATGAAACGATAGGCATTCTTGCTCCAGGGCTCGTGGTCACACTCCGACTGGTACAAGGGCTCGCATTAGGTGGGGAATATGGTGGAGCTGCAACCTATGTAGCCGAGCATGCTCCTGCTGCCAAGAGAGGTTTTTATACCAGCTTCATACAAACTACTGCAACGCTTGGGCTATTCGTCTCCATTGGGGTGATACTGGCTGTGAGGCAATCGGTTGGTGTAGCTGCGTTTAATGATTGGGGGTGGCGAATTCCTTTCATCCTGTCTGCACTACTCGTGGCGGTGTCAGTCTTTATCCGAATGAGAATGCATGAGTCACCGCTTTTTGCCAAGCTGAAAACAGAAGGCAAGGTCTCCAGGAATCCACTTAAGGAAAGCTTTGGAAATTGGGAGAACCTAAAGTACGTCCTTATCGCGCTGTTTGGTGCAACTGCCGGACAGGGTGTCGTATGGTATACTGGACAATTCTACGCTATGACTTTTATCGAAAAGACATGTAACGTAGAATTTGTACAGACCAGAAACATCATCGCCGTTGCCTTGCTATTAGGCACACCGTTGTTCATCTACTTTGGCTGGCTTTCTGACAGGATAGGACGGAAGATGATCATGATGATCGGCATGCTCGCTGCTGTCATACTCTATGTTCCGATTTATAAACAGATGTACGCGCTTTCAGATGTCTCTACGCTGACTGAGGTCGAGGCATCCAAACGCATCGAAAAAACAAGAGATGTGACCGCCGCTGGCGACACTATTGTAACTGTCAATACAACTCGTGGTTACGTCAATGATACGCGCGTCACCATTACTGAAACGAGATCAACTTCGGCTGAACATGCGGATAAAGCAGAGACCAAGCGAAATATAACTCTGGGAAATGAGGCTTTTTGGACAATGGTGGGGCTCGTGCTTGTTCAGGTTGTATTGGTGACTATGGTGTACGGTCCGATAGCTGCGTTTTTAGTAGAACTGTTTCCGACAAAGATAAGGTACACTTCGATGTCATTACCTTACCATATTGGCAATGGGATTTTTGGAGGACTCGTACCTTTCATTGCAACCTTTCTGTACGAAGGCAGCAAGACGCCAGCAAATCCAGGGGGTGATCCGTTTGCGGGCCTGATCTATCCAATTGCGGTGGCGGCAATCTGCTTTCTGATCGGTATGATAACCTTAAGAAATAGAAAAATAGCTGACGTAACCGATTGATTCACCGGCAACAACGTTTGCAGGTATTGAATCTTTAGAATTTTCTTTTTATATATGCAATTCAACAAGTAGCTCCCCTTGAGACGAACGCTTGCCATAACGCTCCTAGCCGTCTTCCTGTTTCAACTGGTAGGGTACTACTTTGTGTATTTCGGCCTATCAATTCAGGCAAATAAGTCGCTGATTTCCCGTATTGACGCTCATGATTACTCTGTAGATCAGACGTTAACACTGAAGATCCCCTTCACACTGCCGTACTGGACGGACAAAGAACAATTCGAACGAGTGGATGGAGATTTCGAATATCAAGGTCAGTTCTATAAACTCGTTAAGCAAAAATTAGAGAACGATACACTTTATGTGGTGTGCATAAAGAACCAGGACAAGAAGCAGCTGTTTGACTCGCTTACTGAATACATCAAATTCTCCAGTGATCAGCCGGCAACTTCCAAGCAGGCCTTGAAGATTTGGGGGTCTATTGTTAAAGACTATATTCCCAATGAATTGACTGCTCTCACACACTGTGGCGGTTGGTCTATTACCAATGATTTTGCACGCGATGATTTCTCGCTTTTCGCATCTCCATTGACATTCGTCATTTCTCCACCTCCCGAAGCGTAATCGCTGACGGTTCTTTTTATTAACCCAGGTATCCTGGGGAAAATTTTGTCTGAATTCTCTTCCTGTCAGCTGTAGACTTCGGACGATCATTATATACCGTCAGTTCTTCTTTCCATTATTCTGCAATAAAGAAATTGAATGGGCTTGCAAGATGCCTGTCATCATCTTGCTACTGCTTCATTCGCCAACTATGCCTGGATAGGGCCGTCGGCGTTTTGGGTTCGCTGGCGGCCATCCACATACAAGGCAAAACTTTGGTTCAGGGATGGCTAGCGTAAGGGTTATACGCATCAGTCATCACTAGACCCTCTCTGGCAATGCCGGGGCAATCCTGCCCATATTTTGGGTTTATGGGCAGGACCCCCGAGCATTTTCCTTCCAACTACTAAACTTCTTATGCCTTACATTACTGTTGAAAAGCATCTGCCCGGAATTACCGGACTGCTTGAATACCGAAAAGAAACCGCGGCACCAATCCGTGATTTAACTCAGTTGTTATTAAGGGGACCCTCAACGATGTCTGAGGGGGAACGCGAATTGATCGCCACTGTAGTTTCATATCGCAATCAATGTCGTTTCTGTACAACTGCACACTCGGCAGCAGCCGACCGCCTATACGGTGAATGCGAGACCTCTTCCGTAGCGAAGCTGGACATCGAAGCGACTCCCGTATCGGAAAAAATGAAAGCCCTACTAACCATTGCTTCCCTTGTTCAGCAGGGAGGAAAGCATGTCACCAGTGATGCCGTTTCGCGTGCTCGCGACGCTGGAGCAACCGATCTGGAAATTCATGATACAGTTCTGATTGCCGCCTTGTTTTGCCTCTACAACCGATATGTTGATGGTCTGGCAACTGTCGCGCCGGCTGACCCTGCATATTATGAGCAACTGGGAGATCGCCTCGTAAACCATGGCTATCAACGCATGCCACAAGTTTATGAGCAGCTCAAAAAAGAAATGGACACGAATACACACTGACGAGACTTTGGTCGCCTGATAAATCAAACATTCAAATTGTAAAACCTTCCCTCACTCTATGAATAAACTTTTACTGCTTCTTATATTGATCATCGCCAACAATATCTATGCCCAGCAGATCACTGTTAAGGGCAGCGTGACAGATGCCGATACAAAATCCGGCATAGAGGGAGCTTCCATAGTTATCAAAGGTAAGCTCACTGGCACTATGACCGATCGCTCGGGAAATTTCGAACTGCACACGAATACCACAGCACCCTTTACGCTTGTCGTATCTGTTATCGGTTACCAAAAACAGGAGGTCGAAATCACAACAGCTACGGAGATCCAGATTGCGCTTACTCCCAGTGCAGTTCTGATGGATGAAATGGTATTCTCCGCTTCTCGTGTCGAGGAGAGTATCCTTGAATCGCCCGTCAGCATTGAGAAAATGGACATTCGAACCATTCGGGAAACACCATCGGTGAATTTCTATGATGGCCTCCAGAATCTCAAAGGACTCGAGATGGTTACCAGCGGCCTTACCTATAAGCAAGTCAACACCAGAGGCTTTAACGATACTGGTAATGCGCGTTTTCTCCAGCTCGTGGATGGCGTCGATAATCAGACTCCAGGATTGAATTTTGCAGTTGGCAATTTGTTCGGATCATCTGACCTCGACATGGAAAGTGCCGAACTCATTCCTGGTTCTGCATCAGCGCTGTACGGTCCCGTTGCATTCAATGGGGTACTGATGCTCAGGACAAAGGACCCATGGCTATATCAGGGACTCAGTGCTCAGACTCGTGTTGGCGTCAATCACATCAATGAGGATTATGCGGATCCACATCCATTGTATGATCTGTCAATTCGCTATGCAAAGGTCATCAACAATAAATTTGCGTTCAAACTTAACGCATCTTATTTCACGGGCCTCGACTGGTATGCAACAAATTATGAAGATGTAGACCCAGGCACTCCGGCTGATCAACGTGGGGACAATAATCCTGCCCGAAACGCCTTGAACATTTATGGTGATGATGCGGCTACCGAGCTTCTTGGTGTCGGAAGAGTTTCCAGAACAGGTTATGAGGAGCGCTTCCTCATGGACTACGATGTTTACAGCGTAAAACTTAACGGCGCATTGCACTATCGAATCACCGACAACATCGAAGTTCTTTATCAATACAACTACAATCAGGGTCGCGCTGCGTACACCGGCAGCAACCGCTTTCAGTTAAACAACTTCAACTTCCAGCAACATCGGATCGAAATGAAGGGTGCAAACTACTTTGTTCGTGCCTATGCCAATCTTGAAGATTCAAATGATTCTTACAACGGTAAAGGTCTTGGCCAATTGATCAATCGTACGTGGGTTCAGGACTTTAATGGCAACATCGTGAGTCCGCAGAATGCAGATGCTATGTGGTATCAACGCTATCAGGCTGCCTTCCTCGGTGACATTAATGGCGTAACTGCCAACAGTCACGATGCGGCAAGAAACTTTGCCGATGAAGGCCGGTTCCTCCCTGGATCACCAGAGTTTGAAGCAGCGAAGTCGCAGCTGATCGCCACACAGGGAATGGGCGGCGCTGGTATTTTGAGCCAGAGCAAGTTCTACCATGCTGAAGGCCAGTATGATTTCACCGGAATGTTCAAGCCCGTTGATATTCTGGTTGGCGGTAATTTTAGAATGTACGACATGTTTACAAACGGTACGCTTTACGATGATGTGAATAACAAAGTGACGATCAAAGAAGGCGGTGCTTTTGTTCAGGTATCGAAGAAGCTGCTGGCTGAAAAGCTGAAGCTTACCGGTTCTCTGCGCTACGATAAAAACCAGAACTTTGACGGACGTCTGACTCCTCGTATTTCCGGCGTGTACGCTATCAATGGTATGCATCACTTCAGGACGTCCTATCAGACGGGATTCAGAAATCCTACACCTGGAGATCAGTACATCAAATTGAACGCCGGACCGATCACTATTCTGGGTGGCGTTCCCGACAACAGCAAGGGCATGAATGTCTATGAAAATTCCTTCACGGCAGCTTCTCTTGACCCATTCTTCAAAGCCTATTATCCAGCGTATTACGGTGCTCTTGCCGGCGGAGCAACACCCGACGCAGCCAGTGCAGCAGCAATAAACCAGGCAAAAGACCTTTTGGTGAAATCTGACGTGCCATATATTAAGCCAGAGCAGGTGCAGACATTTGAGGTAGGATACAAAGGTTTGTTCGCCAATGCATTGTTTGTAGACGTGAATTACTATTACAGCTCTTACAATAATTTCATCCTTAATCAGGTGGTAATGCAGCCGCAGCACAACATTCTGCTTTCTGACGGTTCGATCAATCCGGATGCGGCTGCCGACCTGTTGAGTGAGCAAACCAGTCATCTGTATCAACTCTACACAAACTCCACGGATCGGGTATCATCACAAGGTGCAACGCTTGGGCTAAGCTACCTTCTTCCCGGAGACTTTACCATCGGCGGAAATGCTACGTGGGCTGACTTCAATCTGCGCAATGCTGATCCTAACGAGATTCCCCGTTTCAACACGCCGAAGTGGAGAACAACCATGACGTTTGGTAACAGTTCCATTACAAAGAACGCTGGATTCCAGGTTGCATGGCGTTGGCAGGATACATTTGATTGGTACGGCACGTTCAATCAAATGCGTCCCGGTACGATTGACGCATACTCCATCGTGGACGCTCAGTTCAGCTACAAAGTGCCTAAGATCAAGTCGATCTTTAAGCTTGGAGCAAACAACATCTTCAATAAGCAGGTATACCAGGCGTATGGCTCTCCTTCAATTGGAGCGATGTATTACGTTTCTATTACATTCGATCAGTCGATGTTATGAGCACAGTGTCTTCAGTATCCGAAACGCCTTCAGTGCGCAGCGCCGTAACTCCCTATTTGTGGGGCTTGTTTGCCCTGTGTTTTGTGGGCAATGTGATGGGCGGAACGGTTTCCACTTTAATGTCGGTTTATCTGCCCGTCGTCGTAAGTGATATTGCTTCCGATCGCTCGGTAGAGATGGAACAGTTGAGTGCTCTTTTGAGCGCGCTGTTTTTTGTAGGCTGGGCAATAGGAGGGTTGACCATGGGAGTGGTTGGCGATCGCATCGGCAGAGTACGATCACTGGCCATTGCCATCATAACATTCGGTACGGCCACGCTTCTAATGAGGTACGCACATTCCTGGTCGGTAATCATTGCTCTGCGCTTTCTTGCCGGATTCGGTGTCGGCGCGATGCTTGTTTTAAACACAACTCTGCTCTCTGAAGTATGGCCAGAAAAATCAAAAGCTGTATTTCTGGGAGTACTTTCCGTAGGATTTCCAGTTGGCATCTTTTCATCCGGTGCCATGAACTTCTTCGTTAGCGGATGGCGGGATGGCGTCGTGCTGGGAGTTGTTCCACTCTTGCTTGGATTGGCTATATGGGTTTCGATAAATGAATCAGAACGATGGAAAGAGTCCAAAACTTCAGGTAATCATCGACACACCCGTGAAGAACTTGGACGGCATCGGAGACAACTTCTTGAAGGAGCAGTTATCTTCAGCGCCATGCTTATTGGTTTGTGGGCGATCTTCTCCTGGGTACCTACATGGGTTCAAAGTCTCCTTACAACGTCAGACGGTCAGCGAGAGCGCGGATTGAGTATGATGCTGCTCGGAATCGGAGGGCTAAGCGGTGGATTCTTATCGGGATGGGTTTCTAACCTTCTGGGAGTCCGTCGGGCAATGATTATGTGCTTTAGTCTGTGCTTTACTATTTCAGCACTGCTCTTTCTGGGCAACTCATCTTTCAGCATTCTGACACTCGTCGAAATAGGTTTACTGTCGTTTACATTCGGAATCAGCCAGGGACTTATGGCTGTTTATATTCCGCAGCTTTTTCCTGTTGCTATACGCGCTATGGCTACAGGTTTCTGTTTCAACATAGGTCGTTTCTTTACGGCCACAAGTGTGTTCTTCGTTGGTGCTCTTGTTAGCACATTTGGTGGATACGGTGGTTCACTCTTCGCTTTCTCGTTCGTGTTTCTGGTAGGCCTTGTGTTCGTACTTTTCAACCGTAAATAAAGTTTCTTCTTATGGCACACATACATGTTGCAGACAATATTCCGGGAATAAGAAGTTTGGTAATGTTCAGACCCGAAACTGGTAAACCGCTTTATGAATTGGCCGAGATCCTTCTTCGCGGAGAGTCACCGCTGCTATCCGCAGAGCGGGAACTGATTGCAGCATACGTGTCTCGTCGCAATGATTGTGTGTTCTGTTCGTGCAGTCATGCTGCAGCCTCCCGGGTACATTATGGCGATCAGGAGCATATTGTCAATGCGGTTCTCAGTGATCCTGCAACGGCCCAGATAAGCGCAAAGTTAAAAGCATTACTGGTAATCGCTGACAAGACGCGCGAACGTGGTAATCTGGTCTTGCCAGAGCATGTTCTCGCTGCCCGCGAAGCAGGCGCTACGGATCGCGATATCCATGATACCGTGCTGATAGCAGCGAGCTTTAGCATGTTCAACAGATATGTCGATGGATTGGATACACTCACGCCGACGGATACTCAGGCCTACGCAGAGATGGGGCAACGCATGGCACGCGTTGGCTACGTTCCCCCTAAGCCTGTTTAAATAATTAGTTCAATATTTATTCAGTTTTATGGCTTACATCACTCTCAATAACGAATTTCCGGGAATCCGTGGGCTGATGGCATACCGTCCAGAGTGCGCACAACCGCTAAATGAATTAGCAGAAGTACTGTTGTGTGCAGACGGCACGCTTTCAAGGGGCGAGCGCGAACTAATTGCAACATACGTTTCGTATCTGAATGACTGCTACTTTTGTCAGCAAGCACATGGCGGAATTGCTCAATACCTGCTTTCCTGTGATACAGAATTTATCGATCGTGTGAAAAGTGATTTCCAGCATACAGACCTTTCGGGGAAAATGAAAGCATTGCTTTCCATTGCAGCAAGCGTGCAACAAAGCGGCAAGGCAGTCACTCAGGAACAGGTCGACGCCGCAGTTTCTGCGGGTGCAGTCGAAAGGGAAATCCACGATACGGTTCTGATCGCTGCGGCTTTTTGTATGTTCAATAGGTATGTTGATGGATTGGGTACATGGGCACCGCAGGACAGAAATTTCTATATTCAGCGTGGAAAACAGCGTGCACACGAAGGATACGCCAATTATAATCCAGCGCATTGATCGTTTATTCTAACTATGAAAAGAACACTGTTCTACTCCGGAGTTGTATTCCTCATCCTCTTTGAGATATTGAAAGTATATTTCATCATGCCGATGCCAGGAAGTCAGCAGCACGATACCCTGGATGTTGCGTACTTTCTTCACAGTTATCGTTGGGTATTCAGGATGATCTTCCTCGCGTTTATAGTCTTTGGAGCCCAGGATGCTTTTCGGATAAAGCATAAATGGTTACCAGTATTGCCTATCGTTGCTCTGCTGTTTGTTGCTTATACTTTCAATTTTAAAATGATGGCTGATAAAATGTTCGAGCAGCCAAAGAATCTAAGCTTCAAAGACAGGACCGGAAATATCTTAACAGACAGCAGCATTGTGATAGGAGTATCACTTAATGGAGAAGCGAAGGCGTATCCCATACGTTATATGAGTTATCATCATCAGGTCCGTGATACCGTTGGAGGGAAGGCGATGATCATTACCTACTGTAATGTCTGCAGGACAGGCAGGGTCTTCGAACCTGTGGTAGAAGGTAAGGGCGAAACTTTCAGGCTGGTTGGCATGGACCATTTCAACGCTATGTTCGAAGACGAAACCACAAAAAGCTGGTGGCGACAGGCGACGGGCGAAGCTGTAGCCGGTCCGTTAAAAGGCAAATCGTTGCCTGAGGTCGGCGCTGCACAGATGAGTTTACGCAAGTGGTTTGAGTTGAATCCTGGTGGCGTCGTGATGCAATACGACCCTACATTCAGGAGCGTTTACGATTCCACCGGACGTTTCGAAAAGGGAAGGGGCAGGTCCTCGTTGACACGAACCGATTCTAGTTCGTGGGAAGACAAATCCTGGGTAGTGGGCGTGTCGATCAATGGGGAAAGCAAGGCTTACGACTGGAACCAGCTTCGCGATCAAAGGATTATAAATGACATCGTTGGCAATGTGCCGATTGTGATGGCCCTCGCCTCTGATAATATGAGCTTTATGGTATTCGAGCGTCCGACTTCCGGACATCAGTTTACCGTTTCCGGCGACACCCTTTCTGCTGAGAAATTACAGTACGATTTCTCAGGCAGGGATCTGTCTAGTCTCACGGGACATCTGCCAGCTATCAAGGCGTATCAGGAGTTTTGGCACAGCTGGCGAACGTTTCATCCCAATACTAAGAGATACGATGTCTCCAAATCAGAGTCTAACACAACTCTTTAAGCCCTGGACTTGAAGTGCAGCGTGAGCGTTGTGTAAGTTTTAAGGTGGCAACATTCGATCATTTGCCTTTCGGAAGATGTTCCGGAAACATGGATCCGATGATTAGTACACTTCGAGAGTTGCTTTGTCTTTTGACAGTCATGTCCCCGCGCATAAACAATTATCCATTTTCAATTGTTAATTTTAAGGATGCCTTTTACTCCAGCGCATCCTGCACTTGTATTGCCGCTCCTTAAAAGGCGTGGCCTCTCTGCTCTGGGCCTTGTAATAGGAAGCATGGCACCTGATTTTGAATATTTCTTTAAAATGAAGGTTAGCAGTGTGCACAGCCATACCCTGGGGGGTGTATTCTATTTCGATTTACCAGTGACCTTTCTGCTTGGATGGTTGTTTGTAACATTTGTTAAATCAAATCTGGTGGCGAATCTGCCTCCCTTCCTGCAGCGTCGGCTAAGACCAATGGCAGCTCTCAGTACCGATACAATACTTAAACATTGGTTCATCTTCGCCGGCAGTGCAGTGTTGGGTTCTTTGTCCCACTTGCTCTGGGATGGATTTACACACAACAATACGTTCTTTGTCAGAAATTTGTCATTCTACCATGGGGCCTATGTTCCCTATCAAGGCGTGAAGTATCCATTGTGGTATGCTCTTCAGCATATCAGCACAGGCATTGGATTGACAATCCTGTCTGTCTACGTGATTCGTTTGCCCGCCGAGCCCGGTAGTGTTACCAGACCTTCGATGTTCTATTGGCTTGTCCTGGCAGCTATTGCCACGATCGTTATTGCCTTACGATTTTACTTATGGCCCGCCGATCTAAAAGAGGGCAATGTGATTGTCAGTGCTATCTCGGGCCTGTGCTGTGGAGCCATTGGAGCGGGAATGATTAATTTTAGCAATGCCGTCAAGAGGGCGGAGCGATAGGGATGGCCAAGAAAAAAACGCAGTGGGCACAGGTAGGAAAGCGAGAGATAGAATTATCGAACCTCGACAAAGTACTGTTTCCGGAGGATGATATTATCAAGGCCCAGGTAATTGCCTACTACCTTGCAATAGCCCCTACGTTGCTGAATTATGTGAAGGGCAGAGCACTGACTCTAATTCGCTTCCCCGATGGCATAACAGGTGAAAGTTTCTATCAGAAGAACCGTCCCGAATGGGCGCCGAGCTGGATAGAATTCGTGGTTCTCGGAAAAGAAAAGAAGGACTATATACTGGCAACGGAACCGGCTTTACTGGTATGGCTGGCAAATCTTGCTTCGTTGGAACTCCATCAACTGCACAGCCGTAAACCTGATTTTGATTTCCCGGATTACATGGTCTTTGACCTCGATCCTCCGGAAGGGTATAACTTCAGTCAGCTGGTGCCCATTGCTCTGGAATTGAAAAGCGTTCTTGAGGAATACGGCTATACGCCCTTTGTTAAAACTACTGGTGGCAAGGGACTTCACATCTGCTGTCCCATCGAAGCCAAATGGGACTTTCATACCGTATTTGAAGCTGCACAGGACATCGCCAGACCTTTTGTCGACAATAGACCGGACCAGGTTACGCTGCACATTAAGAAGGACGCACGAAAGGGCAGAGTGCTGGTCGATATTTTTCGTATTCGTTCAGGACAAAGTATCGTTTCTCCATACAGCTTGCGCGGGAGAAACAAGGCACCTGTCTCCATGCCACTGACATGGGATGAACTCAAGAACGTTAGTGATCCATCTGTCTTCAATATTGAAAACGCTGTCGAAAAGGTAATGGAGGATGGAGATGCGTGGGAGGGGTTTGATGCGTATGCTGTGGCTATTCATACCAAACGATCAAAGGATGCGCCTAAACCGAATATCAATCCTAAAGGGAATAAACATAAGTCGCCTGAGCAACTGGAGGCCTATGCTAAAAAACGGGACTTTGAAAGAACGCCAGAACCAGTTGGGGTTAATATTGAGGAAAGCGGAAACCGGTTCGTAATTCATCGTCATCATGCATCCCGCCTGCACTATGACCTCCGCTTGGAGCAGGACGGCGTTCTCAGATCGTGGGCCGTACCCAAGGGTATTCCTCCATTTCCCGGTGTGAAACGGTTGGCGGTGCAAACCGAAGACCACCCGATTGAATATCTGAAGTTCGATGGTAAAATTCCAAAAGGTCAATATGGTGCCGGCGAAATGTGGATTTACGCTCTTGGCAGATACCAGATAACTAAAGATAAAAAAGACGGATTCTATTTTCGCCTTAACAGCAAGGAAGTGACCGGTGAATATCGTATTCACAAAATGAAGGACAAGGAATGGTTGTTGGAGCGTGTCGATAGTCCACAGATAAACTATTTGCACCAGGAAGTTCTTCCAATGTTATCGGAGACCGGCGACATGCCAAAGAAGAATGAAGACTACATCTATGAACTCAAATGGGATGGTATTCGTGCACTGATATCTGTTGAGGACGAGAACGTGGTTATCAAAACACGCAACCAAAACATTGTAACGGCTCAGTTTCCAGAGCTGCTAAATGCAGCCAAGTCGTTTCGCGCGACCAATGGGCTATTTGATGCTGAGATCGTGTGTCTCGATGAGGCCGGTAAACCGGTTTTCAAACGTGTCATCAATCGGCTTATGTCAACCGGCGCGTCGAACATTCAAAAGCTAACCAAACAAAATCCAGTTCATTGTTATGTGTTTGATTGTCTGTATCTCGACGGCCGTACGCTGATAAATGAACCATTACTCAAGCGTAAGGAGTTTGTGCGCGATGCCATTAAAGCGGATACGCCTTATCGTGTCAGTGATCATGTGGATGACGGTGTTTCCCTCTACACAGCTGCAAAGGAGCATGATCTGGAAGGAATAATGGCAAAGAAACGCGATGGCCGCTATCTGCCTGGCCGTCGTAGTGATCTTTGGATCAAAGTGAAACTCAGGCAAACGGCTGAATGTTTTGTTATTGGCTATACTGTTGGCCGAGGTACACGGGGATCGTTGTTTGGTGCGTTACATATTGCTGAACGCATAGGCGATACGTGGGCATATCGTGGAAAGGTAGGTACCGGCTTCGACGATGCATTAATGAAAGAGATTGATGCCATAATCAAGAAACACGATTTTATCAAGAAACCATCCTTTGTCCCGAAGCTACTGGATGATCCCAAATCGAAGTGGGTTGCACATCCTTTCGTAGTTGAGTGCAGCTATGCCAAGCTGACTCCCGATAAGATTTTCCGTGAGCCGGTCTTTATGAGATTGCGCCCGGACCTCGATATGAGATAAGCAGTACCTATTTGCAAATTTCCTTTTTGACTTTTTCACCAACCTTATAACCAAGCTCCTCGGACTTTTTTAAGTCAGTACATGCCAGGGAGGGTTGCTTCAAACGTTGAAACGCAACAGCGCGATTGTAGTAGGCAACCGCGTAGTCCGGATGAAAAGTCAAAGCGACTGTATAATCTTCTGTTGCTTCCTTATACCTCCCAAGTTTTAGAAGTACATTGCCTCTGTTCAACCAGGCCTTGTCATGTTTTTCATTCAGTTCTATCGCTTGTGTGTAATCTGTGAATGCCCCTTTGTAATCGTTTAGTTTTTCTTTAACCAACCCGCGGTTAAACCAAATGTCAGGGTCACGGGCCTCAATTTCTATGGCATGATCGTAGTCCTCGAGGGCCCCTTTATAATACCCTCCCTCCATGCGCTGAAATGCCCGTGCCAAATATGGGTGTAGCATGCTCGAGTCACTTTCAATCGCCTTTTCAATCTCATCCATTGAATCCTGAGTAGCTCCTTTGCTATGCTGGAGATTTGCTATGTTCGCTCTCGCGGCAACATGCTGCGGGTTTATGACCAACGCTTGCTTAAAATCGGCGATGGCCGTTGTATCGCCCATCGCCTGTCGGGCAATGCCACGGTTAACGTAGTAATCTGGTTCTTTCTTTTGCAGCGCTATCGCAGAGTCCAGCCACTTTATCGCTTCCGGATAATGCTTTAATTTTGTATCGACAAGTCCAAGGTAGTTGAAGATTATCGCCTCCATACCTGTGGCTTTGCTTGTCACCTGGTTTGATCCTGACCCGGAGGCACCGATCCTGAAGAAAACAGTGTTAGTTTCCGCTGATTGGAGGCCAAGCAACTTAATGAAATCCATCTTCGACTGCTCATAAAAGCCCAGCGTATAGCGCAGCGTGGCAAGGCTGTATAGAACGTCCGGCTGATCCGGAAAACGGTCGTTGTAGATGCCGTAGTCAGTAAGAGCCCCCTGCAGATCTTTTAATTGCTCGCGGGTTGATCCGCGAGTGATGTAGGTTTCCATGTTGCCCGGATCTTCCTCCAGGCATTTATTGGCCAGCGCAAGTGCCTCTTCGTAGGAAGCACTTTCATATGCCGTGCGGGCCTGCTCGCAAATTTTTCGCGTATCCGATCGTTTTTGCTGGGCACCTGCATACATTGAGCAAAGTAAGATCGTTAAAGTCCATGCGACTTTCATATGGCTTGAAATTAACGAAATATTCTCCGTCAAAGTGTAAACTCTTTCCCGTAAATAATGTTTAAAACACTATGAAGACCGCCAAGAAAACAACCAGAAAAGCTGCCGGTGCGACCGATGCAACACTGCGGACGGCTTACATTGAATATCTGCTCACCCATGGTGCGCGACCCGCTTCAGTTTACAAGTTCTGTCAGGATCTGGGTATCGCTGAAGAGGCATTTTACTCTTACGCAGGATCCTTCGACGGCCTTGAGCAGCACATCTGGACAGGCTTCATGGACCATGTTATTGGCCGCTTGCAGGGGGACGCTGAATTTTCAGGCTTTTCATCGAGGGACAAAATCCTGACATTCTACTATGCACTCCTTGAGGAATTGAAGCGGAATCGAAGTTTCGTACTTCTTCACGCTGGTAATATGCAAAGGCCAACGTTGGTTCCTTCTTATCTTAAGGGCTTTAAGGCATCGTTTGAGCGTTTTATTGATAACACGCTAAGCCTGGGAAAGGACCGTGGAGAAGTTGCCACACGTCCGTTGATCGACAAACGATATCCTAAACTATTCTGGCTGCACATGGGATTTATTCTGACTTTCTGGAAGAACGACAACAGTGCAGATTTTGAGAAAACTGATGCCGCCGTTGAGAAGTCCGTCAATCTCGCTTTCGACCTTCTTGGGAAGGGGGCCGTTGATTCAGCGATAGACTTTGGCAAGTTTTTGTATCAGACAGCGCGATAGACCAATTGTACACATACCCCATAAGTTAAGTGAAAGAGCAGGACAGCATTCCGGTTACGAAAGTACAACGTGCGTCAAAGTTCATTACGACTGGCGCAAAGATTGGTGCCAATTATCTAAAGCATTACGGAAAGAAATTGATCAACCCTGATACGACTACGGCAGGGCTACACGAAGATAATGCCAATGACATTTACAACTCACTGAGTGAGTTGAAAGGTGGAGCGTTGAAGGTGGCTCAGATGCTGAGCATGGATAAGAATCTTTTGCCGACGGCTTACCAGCAGAAGTTCGTCATGGCGCAGTACAGCGCGCCTCCGCTTTCGTATCCTTTGGTCGTTCGTACGTTTCAGAAATATTTCGGCAAGAAGCCTGATCAGGTTTTCGACACTTTTACGACGAGCGCCGTGAACGCGGCATCTATGGGGCAGGTGCACCAGGCGACGATTGGCAAAAAGAAATTTGCCGTCAAAATTCAATATCCGGGTGTCGGCGACAGCATTAAGTCAGATCTGGCCATGGTAAAGCCAATTGCTCTCGCGATGTTCAAGCTTAGTCCGAGCGAGTATGACGAGTTCATACAGGAAGTCGAATCCAGAATGCTGGAAGAAACTGACTACGAGCTGGAATTAAAGCGTTCGATGGATTTGTCACAGCGTACTAAACATCTGAAGAACGTTGTCTTCCCAACCTACTATCCTGAGTATTCCTGTCCGCGCGTGCTGACAATGGATTGGATTGAAGGGCGGCCCCTTGGTGAAGTGTTGAAGTCGCCAATGCCGCGCGCAACGGCAAACCTCCTGGGGCAGGCCATGTGGGACTTTTATCACTTTCAGATGCACACGCTTAAGGCTGTTCATGCCGATCCTCATCCTGGCAACTTTATCATTACGCCGGACAACAAGGTTGGAATTATCGACTTTGGCTGCGTTAAGGAAATCCCAACAGATTTCTATGATCCATATTTTCAATTGATGGATCGTCGACTGCTGACAGATAAAGAACATCAGACAGAATTATTTCAAAAACTGCGCTTCATTTATCCCGACGACACGCCGAAGCAAAAGGAGTTCTTTACATCTACGTTCGTGAAGCTCATCGAGATGTTAAACCGTCCTTTTCGTGATGGTGAATTTGACTTTGCCAATAGCTCATACTTTGACGAACTCTATGCATTTGGTGAGAAGTTATCGACTATGAAAGAGTTACGCGACAGCAAGAAGGCGAGGGGAGTGCGTGATGCCGTATACCTCAACAGGACCTACTTCGGTCTTTATACCATCCTGCATGATATGAAAGCGAAGATCGTCACCGGTCCCCACTAGAACTTCGCAAGGTGGATAAATCATTTTTTGCTGCTCTTAACATTGCAGTGCTGTATTTTCTTTATCTTTACCTATCCTGATTCATTTTTTATCTAACTTGATGTTATGAGAGCAATCTGGAAAGGTCATATACAATTTTCATTGGTTACGATCCCTGTTCGGATCTACAACGCCATCGATACGGGGCAATCAATCAGTTTCAACCTGTTGTCCAAAGAAGGACATAATCCTGTCAGTTATGAAAAAAAGGACAAGGTTACGGGTGAAACCCTAAGGCAGGAGGATATCGTCAAGGGCTATCAGTATGAGCCAGGTCAATACGTCATCATCGACAGCGAGGACTTTGCTAAAGTGAAGCTCAAAAGTGAGCGGGTCATCGAGATCGAAGGATTTGTTGATTCCTCGGAAGTTCATCCCACGCTATTTGAAACACCCTATTACATTGGACCTGACGGTGATGTTGCAGCAAAGACCTATGGATTACTGAGTGAAACTCTGAAACAGTCCGGTCGCATTGCTGTCGGAAAAGTGGTGCTTCGGGATCGCGAGACACCATTGTTGCTGGCGCCGATGGATCGTGGCATTGTGATGTACCGTCTGCGCTATCCTGAAGAAGTGAGAGCCATGGCCGAGGTTCCTCAATTGCTCGAAGTTAAGGCAGACAAGGAACAGCTAAAGCTCGCTAAGACGCTGGTTGACTCAATGACCAGGAAGTTTAGTGAGATTGAAATGAAGGACCACTACACGGAAAAACTTCGCGGCATCATCGATGCAAAGATCGAAGGCAAGGAAGTGGTTGTTATTGAAGAAGAAGCACCCAAGGTTGTCGATATCATGACGGCCCTCAAAGCCAGCATCGACGCTGCCAAGAAGCCAATGGAGAAAGCGAAGGGAACAGAGGCGAAGAAGGAGAAAGAGAACGAGAAGACAGAAAAACAGAAAACTACTCGTCGGAAGGCGAGTTGATTTTGTTCGCGGCTGTTCGTTGTAACTTGTTAAATTTGCACGCTCATGGGTAAGGTCGTCAAGTTTCCAATTCAAACACCTGAAAAGTTCGGGCCTGAACGCGTCCGCAAGAAGAAGGAGGGCGAGGTGGAAAAGCACGGCCAGTTAAATCTGTTCACCGGTGCCAGAATAATTCGACTTCATAAATTATCTGATTTTGAAGAGGCATTAGTTCTTGATGATCAGGGAGATAAGCAGGCCGCAGTAAAACTTTACTTAAAAGCTGTGAAGAATGGTGATGCCCTGGGCGACGCCTACTGTAATCTCGGAATCATCGAATGGCAGAAAGGTGATTCAACAAAAGCTATCGACTACTTTACTCTGGCGCTCCAGAATGACCCACGTCACTTTGAGGCGCATTACAACCTGGCAAACCTGTATGGGGAACTGGGAAACTTCCCCTTGGCCAAGGCCCATTACCGCATTTCGATTGAGATAGAGCCCTCATTTCCAAACAGCCACTTTAACCTGGCCATGACGTTTGCCATGAATAAGGAATTCGATGAAGCCGTTAAGTGCCTTATTCAATACCGCGACCTCGCCGCCCCGGCAGACCACCAGCTCGCGGAAGATCTTATTCTTAAACTTTCCTCTGCGAAGTAAAACAGGCAATAACTCCGGACAAAAGGATTTGCAGCATATCGCTGCATTTATACTAACTTATAGCGCATACTTCTTAAGATGGAGACCAAGTTAGTACGTGAGTCAAGATTGCTGGCAGAGCAGGTGTTCTCAGCTCCTGAATTTGCTCATCTGCCCTTTCATAATCTCAATCACACGAAAGATGTAGTGGACGCAGTCAAAGAAATTGGCATGCATTCCGAGTTAACAGAGGAAGAGATGGAGGCATGTATCGCTGCGGCATGGCTGCATGACGTCGGTTACCGTTCGGGAATGAAGGATCATGAAAAGCAGTCTGTGGCAGTGGCTACTGAGTTGTTTCAACGTCTCGGGACGCCCGTCGGCATGATCAGCATGGTGAACAATGCAATTCTCTCGACGCACATGCCACAGCAACCACGTTCGATTGTTGACAAGGTCCTGTGTGATGCCGATCTGGCTCATCTCGCCGGACCGTTGTGCGAACCTAAATCGATATTGCTTCGCGAGGAACTCGAAGGAAAAGGCAAGTCGTTTGGTGACGATGAATGGAAGGCCTACAATCTGACCTTCATGCAGCAACATCATTACCATACGCCGTATGGCCAGACCGTATTGGAAGAAGGCAAGAGAAAAAATATAAAACGAATCAAGAAATCAGGTATCGACAAAATGGAAGGTGAGGAGTCGGAGATCATATCGCACAAGAAATATAAAAAGCTTCGGGAGGAGAATGAGAAGCTAAAAGGGAAGCTTGATAAGGCAAAGGGAACGCGGCCTGATAGGGGAATTGAAACAATGTTTCGAACGACCTCTCACAACCATGTTATGCTCAGTCAGATGGTGGACAATAAGGCCAGCATTCTCATCACCATCAATTCAATCATATTGTCGCTGGTAGTGTCAGTACTAATCAGGAAACTGGAACAAAATCCTGCACTGGTAGCTCCAACGGTGATGCTGGTGAGTGTTTGCCTGGCTACCATGGTCTTCTCAATACTTGCCAGTCGCCCGAATGTCAGCTCTGGTAAGTTTACAAAGGAAGATATCCGTAACAAGAAGACAAACCTATTGTTCTTCGGCAACTTCCATGCGATGGATTTCGACGACTACTACTGGGGCATGAATGAGATGATGAAAGACGCAGAATACCTGTATGGTAGTATGATCAAGGATGTCTACTACCTGGGAAAAGTGCTAGGTAAAAAATATCATTACCTGCGAATCGCGTACAGTATTTTCATGTACGGATTTGTGGTTGCTATACTCGCATTTGGTGTAGCCTTCGCGTTAACGTCCAATGGACAATTCTGAACGCTTCTTTACAAAACAAAACACACACAAGCCCAGCTGAACAAAGGCCGTGCAGAAGATGGTGATGAAGATTTCCATAGCGTGTCGTTTTGAAGTATTGTCAAATCTAACGCAATCCCTGCTGGTCGATGCTTTGGTTTTTGATTACCTGCGGCTCACACCGATAACTGCCCAAATACGACTTTGAATGACGGTTGTTGAAAGAATCCACATATTGAGCAACGAAGGTAGACATGCTCAACTTGTTGATTATGTGGGGGATAATGAAAAGTACTTTAAGGCGCTGATTAGCATGTATATAGGTGGTCCCTATCGAATCACCCAACGGCTCTCAGGTCCCGTTACGTCAATCTGTATCCGACATCCCTTCCTGCTAAAGCCTTACTTCGCTTTACTGCTTAAAGCGTTGAATGATAACGCTGCACCTCTGGCACTGAAAAGAAGCACGATCCGGATGTTTCAATTCGTACCAATTCCAAAGAATAGCCATGGCAAATTGTTGGATATTTGCTTTCGCTTCCTGTTAGATAAAAGGGAAACAATTGCCGTAAAAGTATTTTCCATGTCCGTCGCGGAGTGCCTGGTCCGGTACAGTGACGAGCTCTGCCGCGAATTACGGATTGTTATTGAGGATCAGCTTCCATACTCGGGTCCTGCATTTCGGTCGAGGGCAACGAAAGTCCTTAAAAGACTTTTGAAGGAGAGCACACCTGCATCCACCAGGAAAAACCATTAGAATGAGAGCAATGGCTAACCGAAAATAAGATGCTTATGCTGGTTTCATCGCCGGCTAAGCCCATCTGGCCGCGCAATCTACTCGTTACTAGACCTTTCAGCACATAATTGCCTATCTTGCTCACTGGAGCCTGTCTTTTATTTTTTCGTAGCGTATGAATCTGGTGTTCAGGAATTGCATGGCAATTGTCCTGCTGTTTGGCTTTTCACTATTACGGCATGCTGCTGTGGCGGACCCCGGAAAGGGTCTGAAATTCATTGAGAACAAATCTCAATGGAACGTCAGCTATGACTATGGTGCTACCATCCCCGGAGGATCTTTCTTTGTACAGCCTGGTGCATTTACGTTTGTGTTCCTGAATGCAGAGCAGATCGAGCAAGGACACGAGAGAATCCATCACTCAAACGCAGCGAATGAAGGATGTGATCTCGTTGATGGCGTGCGCATCATGACTCACTTCCTTGGCGCCAACAATGCGGCCTCTGTGAAGCCCATCAGTCAGAATAGTGATTACGCGAACTACTTCATTGGTGCTGACGAAAAGACCTGGGCAAGTAATGTTCGGAACTACCAGGCTCTTTTGTATCAGTCTCTTTATCCGGGAATTGACATGAAGGTCTATTCCGAAGATCACAATCTTAAATATGATTTTGTCGTTGAAGCCGGGGCTGATCCATCGGTAATAAGATTCTCCTACAAGGGCATTGACGACGTTTCAATGAATGCGTTGGGAGACCTTGAAGTCTCCGCAGGATGGCCGCTATTTATCGAGAAGAAGCCTGTGGCATATCAATATGTCAATGGGAAGCGAGTCCTTGTTCCTTGCCATTATGAATTGCTGGACGGAGTGGTTTCATTTCAATTTCCTGAGGGGTACGATGCCTGCCATCCGCTTACGATAGATCCGTTGCTAATCTTTTCGACCTATTCGGGATCAACCGCCGACAACTGGGGGAGCACTGCTACTCCGGGTGAGCATGGAACCTTATACTCGGCAGGGGTGACATGGAAAAATCCAAGGCTTCAAAATGCAGGAGTGTTTCCTGCAACGCCCGGAGCATTTCAGGTTGCTTTGGGAGGTGTTTTTGACATAGGTATTCTTAAATATGACTCGACAGGCACACGGTTACTTTATGCAACTTACCTGGGTGGGCAGGATACGGACTCGCCGCATAGTCTTGTCGTTAATAGTAGTAATGAGCTTCTCGTGCTCGGAACAACGAGCTCGTTGGACTATCCTACAACGGAGACAGCTTATGATCGTGAGTTCAGCGGAGGAACTGAGGCTGACGGTGTTGTTGAATATGTCAACGGGACTGATATCTTGATCAGTAAGTTATCGAGTGACGGTCGACAGCTACTAGCTAGTACGTTGTTAGGAGGGCCAGACAACGACGGCCTCAATGAGGGCATTCTTGTAAAAAACTACGGAGATCAGCAACGCGGTGATATTATTACAGACCCGGCCGGTAACGTCTATGTAGCAACTGTTACGCAATCTGACGAGTTTCCCATAGTTAATGGTTTACACAATACCTTCGGCGGCGGTGTTACTGATGCAGTCCTGGTAAAATTGAATCCTGACCTGAGCAGCATCATTTGGTCTACATTTATTGGCGGATCAGGTGCAGACGCTTGTCACACGATAAAATTTGATAAGAATGGCGACCTGTTTGTCGCAGGAGGAACGTCCAGCCCGAACTTCCCGGTCACCGCAGGGAGTTATCAATCTGTATTCAACGGTGTGGCTGATGGCTGGATTGCGAGCCTTACTTCGGATGGAACGACATGGCAAAGGTCAACTTTTACAGGCACGGCATCTTTTGATGAAGTGTTTTTCGTGGACCTTAACGCCGACGATGAAGTTTATGTTTTTGGACAAACATCGGGTGCGTTTCCCGTTACGGCGGGCGTATATAACAACCCAAACAGCGGGCAGTTTATTCAGAAGTTCAATCACAACCTGACACAGCTAACGTTCTCAACTGTTATTGGTTCAGGTCGCGGCATCCCTGACATTTCGCCAACCGCCTTTCTCGTCAATGACTGTAACAATATTTATATCGCCGGCTGGGGCGGTGTTGTGAACATGCAACAACCATACGCATGGAAAAACAATACAATTGGGATGCCAACAACATCAGACGCCTATCAATCTCATACCAGTGGCTCTGATTTTTACTTTATGGTGCTCACCGACGATGCAACGGAGTTCCTATACGGTACCTACCTTGGGGGGAATCTTTCCCGTACCCATGTTGACGGTGGCACGAGTCGGTTTGATAAGTCTGGCGTTGTATATCAGGCGGTCTGTGCAGGTTGTGAGGCATACAATGCTTCAGGTCACGCTACGTCTGATTTCCCAACCACCCAGGGGGCCTGGTCCAATGTTAACCGCAGCGGAAACTGCAACAACGCAGCCTTCAAGTTCGATCTTTCTTCTCTCAAAGCCCGTCTTCAGTCAAATTCTATTCAGCTGAATCAACCCGGACTGAGCAAGGTCTGCATTCCAGATCCAATAGTGTTTCAAAACTTCAGCACAGGTGGTGAAACTTTCGAATGGGACCTCGGCGATGGAACCAAACTTGTGAAGCCCGATACTTCAATGGTAGTCCATCAATACAAGACTACAGGACTATACACAGTATGGTTAAAGGCGATCGACAAAGGCACGTGTAAGGTTAAGGATTCCGCATCGGTGAAGCTCAATGTATACATAGCCGACATCAGGATTCAGGAGGACGACAACATGTGTCTCAACGTACCGTACACATTGCACGCAAGCGGTGGCGTTTCGTACTTCTGGCGCTCACAGGACAACACATTTCAATCGAACGAACAAAACCCTACAGTACTTCCCAATGACACTACACTTTACATCGTGCGTGTCACAGAGCGCAGCGGATGCATTAAAGAGGATTCTGTTCAACTCAAAGTAATACCCACAATTGTTCCCACGTTCGATATGGATCAGTCCGCTGAATGTTTTAATCGTCCGACTTTACATGCAGTCAGTACTACCGACAGCTTATGGACTGATGATCGTATCTATTTCGATTTCGGAGATGGCACAACATCCGACAACGGCGAGGTTACGCACAATTACGAGAAGGATGGCCTGTTCAACTTCAAGCTGGTGCTCGTGCGGAATGAGTGTGTAACTGAAAAAATCCTTCCGGTGCCGGTCTTTCAGTTGAAGATTCCAAATGTGATCACCCCCGGCAAAAAGGATGCGGCCAACGACAACTTCGTCATTCAATATGGCCCAGTGGCTGGCGTTTCACCGGCTCAATACGGTTTCAAAACCAGCGTCACCATTTACAATAGATGGGGCGTAAAAGTGTACCATTCCGACGACTACCAAAACGATTGGGACGGCGATGGTATTGAGGGAGGGGTTTACTATTACGAGATCACTGTTCAGGATCATGCAACCTGCAAAAGCTGGCTTCATGTGATCAAGTAACCGTTAACTTCCAATTTCCAGTGGCGACGGGCTGAAACATATAACTAATATGATCAGTGCAAGCCATCCAAGAATAATGCGCTTCGTATCCAGCGGTTCCTCTATTTCAGACGGTGGATGTTGAATTCCAATAAAGCGCCCCAGTACAAAGAGAAACAAGATCAAAATAGGTGCACCCTGTGCATGAGGAAAGAACGTGCCCAGCAAAAGTAATGAAGCAAGTATCAGAACTGCGTACATCAGGGTATCTCTTCGCGATAGCCCAAGTCCCTGCAGCGTCATGTACAGGAACAATACTCCACCGGCAATCCATTGAATCAGATCCTCCGTGGGTTGATGGGTATCAATAAGTCCAATTCCTGCGTAGTAGATGAGAGCAATAAATGCGATGGTCGCTATTATGCGATGCACCTTAAATCCGAACAACCCATACACTACGTGTCCACCGTCCAATTGACCTATAGGGAATAGATTGATACTCGTAAATACAAGTGAAAGGAAGCCTGCGAAGAGAAGTGGATAGTGCATGAGCTCGTGAGGATTTGGCATCCGCTCCGGATCAGCCACATACTTTTCAAAAAACAGGAACAACAGGTTTTGCCCAACGACGACGTCGATGATTTTGTCTGAGGATGAATTGTAGACATGGTCTTTATAATTCATTCCATATTCTTCGTATTCTGGATGAATCTCAAATATGTATTCCGGCTCTGGCAGATTAATAAATCCATAGATGAGGATAGCAAATGCCATAGCAAAACCAGCCAAAGGTCCGGAAATGCCGATATCGAAGTTTTGTTTCTTTGAGTAAACCCGCTGACGCAATCGTATAAGAGCGCCCATTGTGCCAATAGAAAAGGGCAGGGGAGGTAGTGGTATATAGTACGGTAATGAGGCACTTACCGAGTGATGGCGTGCGGTGAAGTAGTGACCCAGCTCATGTGTTGTCAGGATCAGTAGGAAGGGGATAGAAAAAGAAAACCCACTAACAAAGTCCGACCATCCGTAACCGGGCATGAAGACTGATTTTCCGTAAGTCCATTCGGCGCCTGCGATCGTAGTTGTGGCTACGGTCATTATAAAAAGCACCGCCTGGATCAGCAGCGTTCTAGTTTCGCGCGTCATTAAAATAAGTAAGGATGTAATCAGGCGTATTTACAAATGCTGTATTGATTCCAACTTTTGAGGCGCCTACGATGTTGTCATAGTTGTCGTCGAGAAATAATGTTTCGGCCGCATTCAATCTGCTTTCACCGAGTACCTCTTCGAATATTTCGGCATGTGGTTTACGCTTCCCCATAATGTGAGAGTAATACGCACGATGAAAGTAGTCGTCTAAAGATGACAACGCACCGGGTACCGCCGGAAGCATCACCTCGTTAATATGTTTCAAATGTATCGCGTTCGTATTGCTAAGAAGAAATACGTTGTACTTCTCTTTGAGCGCCAGGATCAAATCAAGTTTCTGTTTTGGAAGACCCCGTAACATGGCGTTCCAGCATTTGTCGATTGATTCATCCGTTCCAGGCACAGTGCACTGCCGGCTAATGAAGGAACGGAATTCCACGTCGCTGAGGTGGCCGGTTTCGTATGAAAGAAACTCTGGAGCGCTGGCATACAGCTTATCTATTATGCTCCGTTCCACACCTGCGAGTGCAGTAAAGGTCTTTAGCGTATCCTCAATTGAGAGATCGAGGATTACACCGCCCAGGTCGAAAATGAGATTTTTTATGCTTGAGTCCGGCATCACGAATTCCTTTAGATAAATCAAGGCGCCAAAGATGGTCGTTTCCTCAATGAATTCATAAATTCTTTGAGGCAGGTAAAAATTGTGACATGATTTTGCTAAACTTGCACTCCCTTTTTTGGGCCCATAGCTCAGCTGGTTAGAGCACCTGACTCATAATCAGGGGGTCGCAGGATCGTGCCCTGCTGGGCCCACTAATTTACCACTTCCCTCATTTCGCATTTTCCCGGCCCGGGTAGTGCACTAAACAAAGCCCCAGTTGTCCCGTGATCGATACCTCGGCTGGCCAGATTCTCAGCTCTAAATTTCACGTTGCCAGATAGCAATAATCAATTCATTTGATTGGGATATTGCTCATCCCGCTACTCATTAATTGATGCTTCAATCATAAGTCACTGCCGCTCCGCCCTGCTACAATTGGGGCTTTTGAATCGTACAATTAATTCCTTTCTTTGTAAACTTTGAGAAGCCACATCAACTCGTGATGCTTAACCTGATCCTATGACACTTTCACCGTTGTATTTTAGCAATATAAAATCATACTTTGGCTCATTCGCCCTTATGATTTGCATTGTCTATGCAATTCACCCCGACGTTTTGTTCTTCAATTTAAACGGTGGACTTGATAACTCGTGGCAAATGGCGCTTCAGATGGCCACTCAGAAAGGGATGGTGTTCGGTGACGACATTGTTTTTACCTACGGACCTTTGGCATTCTTTTCGACACGTTGTCCGATCAACATGCCGAGGCTTATTGTGGTCTGTTGCGATTTGTTTGTGATGGCTAACATCGTTTATATACTCCTTGGCCCACTCAAGAAAGCAAGTGCCCTTGAAATATTCATTGTCTTCTGTGCTCTATTCCTCCTTGATTTTTTCGTAATCGACTGGACACCCACGGTATATATGATTTTAGGGTATTACCTGATAAACAATCTTGAGAAACAGAATTCCCTGGAAATTGCAATAGCAGCTTTTTTGTCACTTGTTATCTTTTTCGTAAAGTTAAATTTCGGGCTTTTCTCAATATTGATGTTTTCACTTTACGCCGCTTACGTGCTCGCGTTTTTTCAACATTGGAGGAATTACATGTTGCTCTTGCTCGTGGCTTATGTCGGTGCTTTCATAGCCAGCCTCTATTTGCTTAAAGTAGATCTGGTTGGCTACTTGGCAAACTCTATTGAGATCGTAAAAGGTTATCAGGCTGCGATGTACTTTGGCATTTCAGATCAGAATCTCTTTTACCTAAAAGCGGCCTCTATACTATCATTTGTCTTGGCTGGACTCTTAGTTATCGACTTTGTTTTCTTCTTCAAAAAGGTCAATTGGAAAATCAATCGTTCTGAGGTGATAGTCTTTTTGCAAATCCTGTTTAAGGCCTTTTTCATAGCTTCCACATGCTACGTTTTGTTTAAGCAGTCTTTTGTAAGGGCAGACATTGGCCATTTTCCTACGTTTTTCAAGTTTGTTGTACCACTTATGGGCATGCTATTGCTGCATAGTTCATTCCCATTCCAGAGTTGGTTAAGGAGGGCCGTGATTGTGGCGTTAGCAGTTGTCGTAGTTGTTGTTGAATTGGACTTTAGTCCGGGGCTTCGTAAGCGAAACACGACGAGGTTTGAAAGCTTAAAAAACTACTACGCAAGTCTGAAAACTGAACCTGCCGTCTCACCGGCAAGGTATTCGCAATATGTGCAAGATCTCGTTTCAAAGGAATCAGTTGATATTTTCCCGACCGAGGTATCTATGGCGTTTTTTAATGATTTGAATTATAAACCACGGCCGGTATTTCAATCCTATTCCGTTTACACGGAAAAATTGGACCAGATTAATGCAGAAAGTCTCAAAAAAACTGACGCCCCATCGTTTCTCATAGCGTCACCAGGTTCAATCGATGGTCGTTACTTTATGTGGGATGAGTCGAAAACGAAGTTTGAAATACTTAAGAACTACGATGCCCGGCTTGTCGAGGGAGACATCGTTGTCTATGAAAAACGGGCGCAGCCCCGCGCCTTTAAAGTTATACAACAGGATACATTCAAATTGAAGTTTGGGGAGTACAGGGACCTGAAACCTTCCAAAGGCTTGCGATTTGCTCGCTTTATTGTAAAGCCCACCCTGAAAGGCCATGTGAGAAGTTTGTTTTACCAGCCTCCAGACCTGAACGCCGCTTTTCAGCTTAAGAATGGAACTGAAGTTTCAGTTCGAGCTGTAAGCAACATCATCTCGTCAGGGGTGCTCATGAATAAATATGTAGCAGAAACCAACGACGACGTATTAGCCTTTCATTTGACGCAAGGACACGGAGCGGAGGATATACTGCGAATAAAAATGTATTCGAATCTTCCTGGAATGTTCAAAGATGAAGTACTGGTGGAAACAACCGACGTGCTTGTGGAGGATCCAGGACCTACACTCACCAAGAAATTGTCGGCCGAGGAACTCAATAACGGAAAAGATAAAATCAAGTTTTGGATTGACAAGGCAGAAGTAAAAAGCAATTGCATTAACATTGTTGGATGGGCGTTCATTAAGGACAGGGATTCTCGCGACTTGACCACTAGGCTTATTTTGTCATCTGGCGGAGAAGACATTGTCTCTGAGAGCGTAGTGATACCGAGAAACGATGTCGCCCGGTTCTTCGGCTCAAAGTTCGATTGGGATCGCGCAGGATTTAAAGCTGTAATTGACCGCAACAGGTTGAAGAACGACACCAACTATAAGTTGTCTCTTTCTATATTGGATAAACAGGGAAATGTTATTGCCAGCTGTGAAGCAATGGATATCAACATACCGATAGATTAGAAGGTATCTGAGTAGCCATTCTCGAGTTAGCAATATTTAGTGGTCGAAACGAGAGTAGGGTTTAAATACCACCTAAATTTACAGCCGGTATAGATGATATGCGACTCGTTTCAACCCATGAAAAAGTATTGTTTATCTTCTTCAACTTCCTGTGCTCGTACTGTACGGCAATTTTCGAAGTAGCGAACGGTGTTATCTTTCTAATAAAGAAGCCAAAATCATAGAGCCCGTCCGGAATGTCTGTTTTCTTCACGATTAATGAGAAACCACTGTTGTCTACGTTTCTACTAAATTCTATCGATAGATCAGGTCTGCTCTTTCTATGTGTTTCGTAAACCAAGGTCCGTTGTTTGTTCCTGAGAATCACATGAGTTAACATGTTATTATAATCCGTTCCGTCGATAAATGCCCATCCATTGGGTATCATAAGGTAGTCGTTATCAGGTTCTATTTCAAATGCTGCCTTGATCGTACCGATCGGCTCGGGAACCTTCAGTGAACGGGCTTGACTAGCCAAATCGCTAGCATTTATTTTGGGATAGAAATAGATTCCAAGTGAGTCAACCTCTCGGATTAAATGCAAAGCGTCGTTTTGATCAGGATATGAAAAGGCAGGCTTGCCTAAGGTATAATAAGCATATGAGCCGTAATCCATTGAATAACTCATATCCTCCATAGGTTGAAGATTGAAAATGCGTGCATAAAAGTATCCCAGGCTAGAGCCCAAAGTTGCCAGAACAACAATGCCTGCAACAAGTAACGCTTCGTCGCGTAGAAGACTGAGTAAGGCAAAATAGATGTATAGGGCCAGTAAAAGCGAATAAATTTGATACCGCACTGCGAATGCCTGGTGAACTCCGAAGCCACTACGATTGAGCGACGTTACTGCGCAACTAAGCAGGAGAAATATTATGAAATAAAAACAGACAGGATTGATGCGATACAACTGCCTCGGGATAAAATAGTACAGGACAATTGAAAGCGTCAAGAACCCGGCGCCTAACGTTACAGGCAGAAGAAACATGCCTGTCAACCAATAAGCATTTCCCAATAGTACCAGGAAATGCCCGAACAAGTTGTGTGTATCTGTCAGGATTGTGATCCAGGGATCAGGATGACCTGGTATTTGCTGGTGTCCGTGGAAATATAAAGTCAATAAAACAATAGACAGAACGAACCAGGCGCCTGCAAATTTGTACGGATATTTTCCAATTAGTAAACCAGTAAGACACAACAAAACAGTTACAAATCCATTGCCGCAGGCATATGTCGCGACAGCAGCGCTGAAAAACGCGGCTGCCATGCGACGCCAGGACATCTTTTCATCCTTGAAGAGAATCACGAACGAAACGAGAGCAAATGAAATGACCCCCATCGTTTGTATGGATACCATGGGCCAGATAAATGCCTCATACGACTTAAGACTGAAAATTAGCAAAGGTGCTGGCAGGAAGAAGTACCAGTTTTTGGCTACATGCTTTCTGTATACAAATGCGGTGACCAGAAAAATGAATAACAAGAAAAGATTTCCAATAACCAGCTGATGCTTGATGTTTACCTCACCTATGAGCGTCAGCTGCAGCAAATCGAGCCCTTTGTTTAATATTATGCGATGCTCATTGTGGCGTGTAAAGACCAGGTCAACTTTGTCCGCCCAACTCGATTCGTACATTGACTTTGCCGTACGAACTGTTGCATCCATATCATCCATATACGGAAAGTTTCTTCCGTACTTTACTATCGTAAAAAAATGAAGCACTACAAAGGCACCGCACAGTATCCAAACGATCGTTGATTGATGCTTTTTGCCGTACGTTAGGAAGTTGGACTGAGCCATTTCGACCTCAGAAAGTTGCCGCTAAACATTAAAGTCGAGACGACATACTGGCATGCATCTGAACCAATGTCGACTTCAGATCATACTCCCAATTCCATTTAGGGTAGTGCTTTTTGAACTTCGTCACATCGCTGATCCACCAGATATGGTCGCCAATCCTGTTGCTCTCTTTGTAGCTGTAGTCCATCTTATTGCCTGAAATTTCTTCGCACAACTTAATAGCCTCAAGCATTGAACAGTTGGCAAATCTCCCACCACCTGCGTTATATACTTCGCCGGGGCGCGGGTTCTGGTAAAAATTCCAGAACATCTGCACCAGATCGTGACTGTGGATATTGTCCCTGACCTGCTTGCCTTTATAGCCGAAAATCGTGTAATGATTCTTTGTGATGGCACATTTCATCAGATATGCCAGGAACCCGTGAAGCTGAGCTCCTGAGTGATTCGGTCCTGTCAGACATCCGCCACGAAATACTCCCGTCTTCATTTCAAAGTACCTGCCGTACTCCTGGACAAGCACATCTCCGGCAACTTTTGATGCGCCAAACAAGGAATGCTTCGTCTGGTCGATACTCATAAGCTCATCAATTCCTTCCTTATAATACGGATGAGTCTTGTCTATTTCCCAGCGACTCTCAAGCTCCACGAGTGGTAAAGAATTTGGCGTATCACCATATACTTTGTTGGTACTCGTAAAAATGAAGACAGCTTGCGGGCAGTGCAAGCGACACATCTCGAGCATATTCAATGTGCCTACTGCATTAACACTAAAATCGGTAAAGGGCTCCTTCGCTGCCCAATCGTGACTTGGCTGTGCAGCCGTATGAAGGATCAGCTTTATATCAGATCCGTACTTGCTAAAAATAGACTCCAACGAACTTATCTCGCGTATGTCCGCGGTATATGTCTTAAAGTTAGAATATCTCTCCTCAAGGCGCTTCCGATTCCATTCTACTGACGCTTCCTTTCCAAAAAAATATTCACGGAGGTTATTGTCGATTCCGATAACCTGATCAAACTGACTGGTAAAAAAATTAACAGCCTCGCTGCCGATGAGGCCGGATGATCCTGTCACTAGGGCAATATTCATAATAGATTATTTAAGGATTTCTTTCAATGAGTGCTCGTTTCCTTTCAACCATTCATAAACATCGGTAAGTATCTCTAAGCAACTCGTCTTTGGTGTCCATCCAGACAAAGCGGAGATCTTCGTGTTGTCGGTCACATATATTCTGAGATCGGCCTGGCGATTCTCTTTCACTTTTTCAATGGGTATGGTGTTGCCAGTAATCTGCTGACAATATTCTGTCAGCTCCTGCAGCGATAAACTGGTTTCAATTCCGCCACCAATATTAAAGATTTGATTGTTGTACTTATCAAAAGTATGCAGCTGGATATCAAGAATGTCGAACAAATCATTCACGTGTAGAACATCCCGCACTTGCTTGCCCTCGCCGCCGTATCCCAGGTACGAAAGCTTTTGCTTCCAGAAGTGCCTGGCCATCCACAATACGATAACACCTTGATCTACTTTACCCATTTGCCAGGGGCCGGTAAGAACTCCACAGCGGTTTATGATGGTCTTCAGGCCATAGAATTCGTTGAACTCCTGAATTATAAGTTCCGAAGCCAGCTTCGTCGTTCCGTACAACGACCGGTAGCCATCGAGTGGAAACATTTCTGATATGCCTTTCTCTGAAACTCCGGCCACCGTTTGCTTTGCAGTGAAATTGAAGCGCGTTTCTTTTTCTTCGAACGAACAATCTTCAAGCTTGCGGATAGGATAGACGCGGCTGGTTGAGAGAAACAGGAATGCGGCATTGCAAATCCTGGCGAACGACAGACAATTAACTGTACCATTAAGATTGGTATCAATCAAATAATCGGGCGACCCATTAAGGCCTGCAAGCACCGATGGTTCTGCCGAAGCTTCAATGATGTGAGTAAAATCTTTATCAAGTGCATCAAAGTCTCCTTTATTCCGGATATCGCCGTGAACAAATGAGACACCAGCTTCCTTAAGTCTGGGTAGATTTAACTCTGAACCGCGTCGCTTCAGATTGTCCAGTACAAATACAATATATTCGGGATAGGCTGCTTTGAGTTTTAATGCGAGCGATGATCCGACGAACCCGGCCCCGCCGGTAATAAGTATCTTGAAAGCCATTTCAATTCTGCCTTGTTGATTCGAGTATCTTCTTGTTGGATTTCTCCTGAGTAGTCCGGTGATAGTCCTTTCTCGAAAAAAACTTCTCGATTAAGCAATAGCACAGAATGAAAAAGTACCGGCTTCCCATTTCCCTAATCTTCAGCTTGGACTCTCCCGACTTTCTGTTAGTCCAGCCGTTGGGAAGCACTGCGTAGCTATAGCCTCTCACAATCGCTTTTAAGGGTATCTCTATCGTCAGATTGAAATGAGGTGCAAGCAGAGGCTGAACTCCCTTGATCGTCTCTTTTTTATAAAGCTTAAATGCGTTTGTTGTGTCGTTATATCGCATTCCAATCGTCATCCTGACAATAAAGTTGGCGATGCGATTGATAAATTTCTTGACAGCGGGATAGTCTTTTGTATAGCCGCCTTTCATGAAACGACTTCCAAATACGCAATCCACATCTGTTTCAACCATCTTATCATAGAAGCGAATAAGGTCTTCCGGATTGTCTGAAAGATCAGCCATCATGATGGCAACACAGTCACCGGTAAATCGTTCCAGGCCGTAACGCACAGCATATCCAAAACCGTTTGGCCCGATGTTAGTATAATAGACCAGCGTATCAACCGTTTGCTGAAGCTCCTTGAGAATTGGTTCGGTCCTGTCTTTTGAGTTATCGTTAACGACAACGATCTCGTGGCGTATACCCCTTGCCTTGAGGGCCGTGTATAAGGTTCCAATTGTTTCGGCAATTGACCCTTCTTCATTATATGCGGGGATAACAATACTAAGTGTCAAAATCTAAAAAATAATAGTCATTCAATTCTATTTCAGGCGTCTGGATTACCCAGATCGCTTTCAGGCATGGAACCACGCTTGAATATGATGTTATTTCTGGTAAAGAAATTCCATATCACAACGACCCCAATTGCCACAACTTTCGAAATTCTGTAGTCGACCAACAGCTTTTCGGACAAATACCAAAGAACGGCCTGGTTCAAAACGAGCCCGCAAGTTACAAAAAACATGAACATTGGAAACTCAACGCGCTTCCGGAGCGTCCGGATATTGAAGACCCAGTATCTGCTGAGAATGTAATTGACAATGTTTACGACAGAGAAGGCGACAACATTGGCATACAGCAATGGGACACTAAAGCGCTCAACCATTACGATTAGAATTGCCATCTCCAGTCCAGCGCTAAACAAACCAGCAATGACGAATCTAACGGGGCGAGTCTTGAGTAAGAGGGATAAGGTCATCAGGAGTTTGTATTGTTGAAGCCAAGTTCACATGTTGAGGCTATGAGCGCAGAACTAATTATTCCCGGTTTGGCCGAAAGATAGATTTCTCTCACTGTAATTGAAAGTCTTATCCTAAGACTGCGCCTGTTGTTGATATACACCGGAGCCTGGTCGATGTATAAAAGTACGCTCTTCGGTAAAGCTGAAGCGACCGGCCCTAAAAACGAATCCCTTATAGTGACCTTATAGTGAGGTTATGGTGAGGTTATAGTGACTTGTCAGGCGCCTGGTCCCCATCTTCGCCCGTACTCGGGCCGTCGCACAGCCGGCATTCCTGAACTCGGAATTACAATCTCCGTTATCAATCAGGGTGGGGCCGGAGCAGAGCACATGGACTGAAATAGTGACCAATATTCCCGATTTGGCACTTTAATCGGGCTTGTTGTTAATTATTCCAACACAATTTATTTTTGGTAAGAAGAAAATTCTGTGGAAGGCGACAAGAGTCACAGGGTTAAATGACAAAGGTCATCACCGGTTCTACTGAATCTTTCCAACTTTCGTTTGTAAAACACCCCATCTGCATCGGCATAAAAAACTGAGCGGTTGGTACATTGTAAAAGTACCCTAGGCAGGCACTTTGGTGTGGTTAGTATTCCCAGATTCAACCACAAATTATGTCCAAACTCCTTACAATTGCAATCCCAACCTACAATCGGGCTGCCATGCTCGATGCACAGTTGTCGTGGTTGTCCACAGAACTCCAAGGTCATGAGCATCAATGCGAAATTGTTGTAAGTGACAATTGTTCAACAGATCGTACTCCGGAAATCATCGAAGCGTGGAGAAAGCGCTTTGAGGGCCGAATTACTTTTAAGCCCCGCAGGCACGGTCAGAACATAGGAGGAATGGCAAACATCGTATACACTATCGAGCAGGCGACCAGCACTTTTGTCTGGTCTTTAGGTGATGATGACCCAATTCAACGGCATGCCGTCCCTTATATTTTGGAGAAGATCAATGATCATCCCGATCTGTCGCTCATCTTATTGAACGGCTATGGGAAAGATTACAATACAAACAAGATTCTAACGGAGCGCTGGTTTGACAGTACAAGCGACAAGCCAATGCGCAACAGCGTGTCCGATTTCGAGGTCTTCCTGGAGAAACACATGGGTGGCGTATTGTTTATATCGTCCTCCGTATACCGCACCAAACTTGTACATCGGGCATTTGAGACCTGGCCCGACAGTCCCAGGAACCTGGCCGCTCAGGCCTATTGGGTCGCATATTGTGCAGCACGCGGATCATTTATTGTAACTCCCACGCTATTCACCGAATGTGCTATGGGCATAGGATTTACTGACAAAGATCCAAAATGGACTTTCAATATTGTTTTCCGAGCAATTCCCGAAGTTTATCTGCGATTGATGAGATCAGGTTATTCAAAACGTTTTTGTTATGAAATGCTGCTCAGGAACGTCAAGAGTTTTGGTGCATGGCAGCTTCTGGGTGGAAGTTTAAGGCGCTGGCCGTTATACTCCCTCCAGGGCTTTGTCTACTACGTTCGCGGTCTAGTAGTGGGCGCGTGCCTTTTTGCGACTAAGTCGGGCACTGCTGAAGCCATAGAAAGGGCTTCTTAAGATCTCCTAATACTCTCCATTTCATTAATTCTAAGCCGGACCCCAGTTCGGGACTTCTTCTTATGTTTATTGACAGCCGTGCGCTTTCGCAAAATCAAATTGTAGAGACGGATATTTGTATTGTTGGCAGTGGGCCGGCCGGTCTGGCCATCGCGCACCAGCTTAACGGTTCGGGCATCCGTGTCGCCATACTTGAGGCGGGCGACTTCAAAACCAGTGAAGAAGCTGCGGCCCTGACCGACGGAGAGGTGGTTGGAGATCCATTTTCTCCGTTGCGCGACATGCGCATCCGTCAGTTCGGAGGAATGTCAAACGTCTGGAATATCATCCTTCATCAAAACGCAATTGGCGTCCGTTATGTCCCCCTCGATCCGATCGATTTCGAGAAGAGAGATTGGGTACCTAATAGCGGGTGGCCTATTGGATATAACGACTTGTTGCCCTTCTATCACCGCGCCCATAAATTCTGCCAGTTGGGTGACTTCAATTACACCACAGAACAATGGGATTCAGACGGTCAGGGCGCAACACGCTTTCAAAATGATGACATCGTTTCACGCATGTTCAAGTTCGGTCCCAGCGATATTTACTTCAATCAGTATCGCGACGAAATGGCCGCGTCTTCAAATGTTTCCGTGTATCTAAATGCGAATGCCACTCTGATCGATGCAAACGAAGGCGCGAATGCAGTGAATAATATTCGGGTCTCCTGTCTGAATGGTAACAAATTTGAAGTGCGTGCAAAGTCATTTGTACTGGCTGCAGGCGCGCTGGAAAATTCGCGACTCTTGCTCGCTTCGAATAACAGGCAGGCCTCGGGGCTGGGTAATAGACACGACGTCGTAGGACGTTATTTCATGGACCATCCTCTTGTTGATTTTGGGATGCTGTTCCCATTCAACCGTTCAGTTATTGCTTCGATGGGCTTGTACGACAAGAAGCGCGTTAAGAATGAAACAGTGATGGGTAGGTATGCGGTGGCAGAGTCCGCATTACGTCGCGAGCAAATGCTTAACATAAGCGCCCTGATTTATCCTCGTGAGCGCAGGTTTCGCTCGGATGGGAATCAATCAATAAAGAAGCTGGTATCGTCATTGAAGCGAGGATCATTGCCTCCAAACTTTATTCACCATATTGCAAACGTCGTTAAACAACCGCACCTGATAGTTGGCAACTGGTATCATCATTCGCTTCGTAAGAAATTACTCACGCCCAACCTCGCATATGGCGAATGGTCCCTCGGCAAAGACATCGAGCGGTTTGTAAAGTTTGAAGTGCTTACACAAACTGAGCAAACTCCTCACCCGGACAACCGGGTTGTTCTTAGCGAACAGATCGATAGTCTGGGTGTTCCCCGTGTTAAGCTGATTAACTATTGGCGTGAAAACGACATTGAAAGCGTTCGCAGGGCGCAGCGGTTGTTCGCCGATGCGTTCCGGAAAGCCGGAGTGGGAGAGCTTATTTTCGAGTCACTGCCGCGGCCATCAGCTTTGATGAGCACACATCACAACATGGGCACAACCCGGATGCATTCCGACAGCAAGTCCGGGGTGGTGGATGCCAACTGTAAAGTGCATGAAATCTCTAATCTTTACGTGGCAGGAAGCTCTGTGTTCACCACTGGCGGCTACGCCAATCCTACTTTGACGATCGTGGCTCTTGCTATCCGACTGGCCGATCATCTCAAACGGTCGCTGTAGGACGGCACAGGCAGCTGTCTGCATCTCAATCGTATTCTGTCTGGTTGCATAGTCATATCAAACCCGTATCTAACCCGTATCTAACCCGTATCAAACCCGTATCAGATCCGTATCTAACCCGTATCAGACCCGTGTCATACTGCTGCTGAATCCCTGTTGAAGTGGTTATTGTATTGTATCCATTGGTGCGATCATTTGAAAAGGCCGCCAATCATCCCTTTCTACATCGGGCGAGCGGAATTACCCTGTTATTAATTCCGCATTTTTGATTACATTGACACCTCGCAGCAGGGACATGATGACTGTAGTTAGGCTCTGATTTTTCGGTCGCCCTGCAAAGTTGGCTTTTTTCAATATTTTTTCTTTTTATAACAAAACCCACAATTGAATGGAACTTAGAAGACAACATCTTCTTAATGAAGAAACTATTTACATCACTTCTTACAGTGAAAAAGCCTCTCATATTCGAGGGAGGATTCTGGACGGCACGATCTCTATCGAAATGAAACTGTCAGAGGTTTTGTCGTATTTTTTTAATCACGACGAAATCAAGCAGCGTTTCATTCTGGCTTCCGTTTTTACGAATGCAGGTTTGAGCTTTGCATCTAAGGCCCACATTCTTCACGAACTTTTGGTGGAGTTTTTCCCTCAGCTTTTGAAGTTATATCCAACCATAACAAAAGAACTTGACGCTCTTGTGGCCTTGCGGTCTTTCATTGATCACTCGATGACGGATGCATCACAAGATTTCATCAGGCAGCGGCACGACGATCGTGTGCAGTTTGCGTATTTCACTGAAGGACAACGTAAATTAATGACGATGACAGATTCTGAATTTAATGGTTATATCAAAACCATTTCTGTCGTCCTTCTTTCCCTCAGCCACATCAAAGAGGGGATGCGGGTGAACTAACTTTTCATTTTATTCCACTTGCGATTCGCATGGAATTGTACAATAAACGCCATCCGATTTTTTCGGATGGCGTTGTCTTTTTTAACTTATATCCGTCGCCTGACATCCCTTTGTTGGTTCCATTAACCTTCTACTCTGATCGTAGCCCTTCCACCGGTTTGGCCAAAGCCGCCCTTATACATTGATACGATATAGTTCCCAGCGCTATGGCCAGAGCAAGTATTCCCGATACAACAAACACATCCCAGGTAATGGGCACCTGATATTCAAAATCCTGCAGCCACTCGCGCATCATGTACCATCCGATCGGTGATGCCAGCAGTAGAGAGATTAATACCAGTCCTACAAAATTCAACGTAAGCAATCTGAGTATACTATTCATCGACGCCCCAAGGACCAACCGAATACTGATTTCCTTGCTTCGCTGCTCAACCATGAATGCAGACAGGGCGAACAAACCCAGACAGGCAACAATAATAGCAAATGCTGCAAAGGTTGTGAAGATGCGGCCCATGCGCTGAACATCATCGTACATTCGGGCATAGGTCTCATCCAGGAACGAGTATCGGATTTTCTGGTTAGGAGAGAACTTGTCCCACACTTTTTCAATCTGCGCGATCGTCGAAGAAACGTCTCGCGTGTTAAGTTTAACCGACACAATTCCCGGACTAATTCCTGCAATCATCGCCAATGGTTCGACTTTGTTTCGGAGTGATTCAAAATTGAAGTCTTCAACAACGCCGATGATATTCCAGGGGCGGTAATTAACAATGCGCTTACCCAACGGTTCTTTCAGTCCCAATTCATGTGCCATTGACTGATTGATGATAATGTTGAGTGTGTCAGAAAGACGGTTCCTGGCAAAGTCCCGACCTTCCACAAGTTTCATTCCCATCGTTGTTATGTAGTCTTCATCGACCACCCAGAACTGGCCGCCAACATGAGGATCTGTCTTTTCCCGACCCTCATTCCAAAATCGATTCCCGTTTCTTTTCGTGCCTCGTACTGGAAGGTAATCACTTATGCTGGCGCTCTTGACTGCAGCAATGGTCACGAGTTCTTCCTTCAGTGTCTTCAGTTTTGTCTCGATCGTTCTCGTGCCCTGCAGCAAAAGTACCTGCTCTTTATCATATCCGACTTTCTTGTCCATAACGTATCCCATCTGCCGGTAAATAATGACAGTCGAAATGATCAATACTATGGATGTGGTGAACTGAAAGATAACCAGAGCACTTCTTAAAGACGATCCTTTACTGCCCTTAAGCAGATTACCCTTTAATACCTGTGCCGGACGGAAAGAAGAAAGGTAAAGTGATGGGTAAATTCCTGCCAGCACACCGATGGCCATGCAACCAACAATCATAGCAGGTACGAACCACCACTCAGTAAATGGAAGCGTCAGCGACTTATCAGCAAGGTCATTGAAGTAGGGAAGAAGCAACCAGGCTCCGACAATTCCAAAGACAAACGACC
This sequence comes from Chryseolinea sp. T2, assembly GCF_037203685.1. NCBI lineage: Bacteria > Pseudomonadati > Bacteroidota > Cytophagia > Cytophagales > Fulvivirgaceae > Chryseolinea > Chryseolinea sp. T2. Next base: position 275,886 of record NZ_JBBCAU010000005.1, on the reverse strand, counting down.
ATGCGCTGAACAGTACCGACTCCGTTAGAAACTGAGTAACGATGTTGCTGCGATACGATCCAACAGTTTTGCGCAGCCCCACTTCCTTAGCGCGGTTGGCTGACTTCGCCGTAGCAAGATTGATGAAATTAACACAGGCAATAATCAGAATGAATGAGGCAATGGCGCCAAACAACCATACAAAACCCCGATCACCATGATTAACCGGATCGTGTATTTCAGTTTCCAAATGGATATCCCTGATTGGCTGCAGTCCAAATGAAATCTTGCTGGCAAGATCTTTAGCATCAGATCTGCCATCCTTGATCCACAAAGGCAACATATATTTGTCGACGACCTTTTGCAGTTTGGCTGCAAGCGCTTCCGGATTCGTGCCTTCCCGAAGTAAGACGTACGTGGGATAATTCGTGGCGCCCCAGTAATTCTGTTCACCCCACCAGAATTCCCGTCCCGTCATCGTCATTATAAAGTCGTGCTGAAAGTGGGAATGCGGACTAAAGTCTTCGATGACTCCTCCAATCTTGAACGGGTTCGCTGTATTGTCATTGACGACCATCAGTTTGCCAACCGGGTTTTCTCCGGGAAAATACTTCTCGGCTTTACTTCGTGTGAGCACAATAGTTTGTGGCTGATCAAGCGAATGTTTAAGGTCGCCATAAACCATCTTTACCTCGAGTATTTCAAGTAGTTCCTGATCAGCAAAAACAAAACGCTCTTCATAGAAATTTTCAGATGTGCCGTCTGGCCGGATCTGATTTGGACCACCTCCGAATAATTCTGAGGAATTATAACGACCAGCTTTCTCAATCTCAGGGTAATCTTCCTTAAGTGCTTTTGCGAAGGGAGCCTGAAACCATACTCCTTTTTCAATCTTCCCGTTGTCGTTCCAGTTTTCATAGACCCGGTAGATCCGATTCCCATCTTTATAGAACCGATCATAACTCAATTCATCCTGAATATAGATCGCGATGAGCAGACAGGCTGCAATGCCCATAGCGAAACCTCCAATCTTAATAAAAGAATACATACGTTGACGAACAAGGTTGCGCCATCCAATCTTGAAATAGTTTCCTACCATAGCAGCGTTGTTTTGAGGACTTGATTTGATTTTCTTAAAAGCGAATGGCCTCAGATAGTTAATGACCTGATACCAGTAATTTACTTTAGCCTTAAATGAACCATGTCGCAGCACATCGTTGTAAAACCTTTCTTCAAGATCTCCCGATACGTCTTCTGCGAGATCATCACGAAGAAAGGAGAGGAGCAGCCGTGAAGCTGCCCTTGGAGGCGACAGGTCTTTACTATTAGTTTTTTGTGCCACGTCTTCTTTATCTAACCGATGCGGAGATAACTTTCCAAAACAGGGTATTGCTTCCAAAGGGACAAGCGGAATTCCATGCACTCTTTAAGCACGCGCTTGCCCAGAGCCGTTACGGTGAATATGCGCTTCCTTCGGCCGCCGCGAACAGCTGTAGAGTCGCCCATTTCCGAAGTCACGAATCCTTTGTCCTCCAATCTCTCAAGTGTTGAATGCACGGCGCCGATGGATACCGCGCGCCCTGTTTGTTCCTCGAATGATTCGGCAACTTTCAAGGCATAGGCATCTTTGCCCAGAATTCCTGTTAGGATCAGTATTACTTCTTCAAACTCCCCCAGTTTGGTTTCGATCATAGTTATTAAGCTTTAGTTCAACCGCTAAGCACACAGGTACAACTGAGTTCAGCTGATTAGTTACTAAATTATAGAATAAATGATTCGGAGATGAAACGAAGGTTGCACGGCCGTTCAGTTTTTTTGAGGAATGGTCGAAACGACCAGGCGAAAAATGCCTTTTCAACTACAAATTCGATGAATCTGAAGTCATTTTTCAGAAGGCGACACGACCATTTCGATCACTTTTCGTGTGATTTACAGCAAACCAAATGCACTAAACAATGACGAGCCGAAGGGATTTCATCAAGCAATCAATCGCCGTGGGCACCAGCCTGGCCTTAGGGTTTTCGCGCAGCTCGTATGCGCTCGTGAAGGGAGCCGACCTGATTAAAGCGGAGTTAACGCCCTTCATTATAATTGACAATAACGGACTAATAACTCTTATCAATAGGAACCCGGACATGGGACAGGGATCAACACAGGCTATCCCGACTCTCATTGCTGAAGAGTTGGAGGTTGATCTCGATCAGGTGCAAATCATTAACAGCAACGGCGACGAGCGATATGGGCTCCAGGTGTCCGGAGGCAGTGGAAGTGTTGTTCGCGCCTGGCTTCCAATGCGTAAAGCCGGAGCTGCCGCGCGCGAGATGCTGGTACAGGCCGCCGCCCAGACATGGAAAACGTCAATCTCCCAGTGCAAAGCCGAAAGAGGTCGGATAATCAATACAGCAACGAACGAAGCTCTTACGTACGGACAGTTGATTTCCGCAGCAACGAAGTTGGACGTTCCACAGGATCCGATACTGAAATCACCAGCTGAGTTCCGGTTGATTGGCAAAGCGACCAGGCGCCCGGAGATCGCCGACAGAGTAAATGGGAAAGCGATCTATGGCATTGACGTAAATGTAGAGGGAATGGTGTATGCCTGTATCCTTCACTCGCCGGGCCTTCATAACAAGATTAAGTCATTGGACGAATCCGATGCCCGTAAAGTGACTGGCGTTTTGGACGTAATCAAGTGCGAGCGCCCCATGCCTCATAGGTCATCTGAAGCAATTGCTATCATTGCTACTAACTATTGGTCTGCACTTCAGGGACGCAAGCAGCTTAAAGTGGAATGGGAAAGTAGCGCCTCCGATACCAATAGCCGGGATTACGTTGACAGAATGAATGCAGCGGCCAGGACATCAGGAGCTCTGTTTTCAGAAACCGGAAGTTTTGACGCCACCTACGCCGCTTCAGATAGAAAACTGGAAAGCATCTATGAGTCGAATTTTCTGGTTCATAGTTCGATGGAGCCAGAGAATGCTGTAGCTCATGTCAAAGACGATGGATCTGCCGAGGTGTGGGTGCCATATCAATCACCGGATTGGGCCAAGCGTGATGTCGCCAACTTTCTGCAGCTCCCACCAGATAAGGTCATCGTAAATATCAGACTTATGGGTGGATCATTCGGCCGCAAGTCATACGCAGATTTTTTGCTTGAAGCTTGTATGCTGTCAAGGCACATTCACAAACCTGTTAAGCTGATCTGGTCACGTGAAGATGACATTTCGCAAGGACCGTTCCGACCGGCGATGTTAAGTCAGATGCAGGGCATAATAGAGAACAGTCGCATCGTTGGGCTTCATCATCACGCAATAGGGGAGACTTTTGATGGGCAAATCCACAAAACCCTCAAGGCTGGTACGCCCGATCCTGTGCTGTGTGGCGAGATTAGCTTTGAGAATAGTAAGTACCAACTGGCTTATACGAAGATCAGTCATACGCGTGTCACAACCGACATTCCGATTATTTGGTGGCGATCCGTTTGGGGGGCAAACTTTGCTTGGAGCCAGGAGTGCTTTATTGATGAGCATGCGCATCAAATGAACATCGATCCACTACAGGCCAGATTGGACATGTTACAGGACGAACGCTATCGAAAAGTATTGAGCACGCTTGCTACAAAAAGTAACTATTACCAAAAAACGCCAATGGGCGAGGCGCGCGGAATAGCAATGTGGAAATGCTTTGGAAGTATAAGTGCTGCCTGTGTCACCGTGAAACGAGTGAACCAGGGTGTTAAAGTAATGCGAGTGGTTTCTGTCCTGGATTGTGGAATATTCGTGAATGCCGACATGGTGAAAGCGCAAATCGAGGGAAGCGCAGTAATGGGACTTAGTTCAGCGACACTTGAAAACATAACCTTTACCAATGGCGAATGCGATCAAACCAATCTTCATCAATATTCCTTGTTGAGGTTCAGGGATACGCCGGAAATTGAAACTCACATAATTGCAGATCTTGAAACACCGGGTGGTGTCGGAGAACCGTCACTTCCACCAATAGCCCCTGCGTTGGGGAATGCAATATTCAATCTCACCGGGAAAAGGATAAGAAAGTTGCCGATCAATCTGAAAGCGTTGTAAGTGCTCCACTACTTCATCTCTGCAAGAATCTGTTTCGATAAACCTGAGGAGTAACCTGCGTCTCGCGCCTGAAGGCGTCGTAAAGTGATGTTACGCTCGAGAATCCAACTTCCTTTGCAATGGTTTCTATTTTGTCATTATCACGAATATTCTCCAGCCTCTCCATTGCTTCGCGCACGCGAAATCTATTCAGGAATTCATTGAAGCGCATATTATATTCCTGATTGATGGATTGAGAAATAAGGTATGCCGGATAACTCGATTGCTTTGCCAACTCGGATAACTTCAGGCCTTTGTTACGGTAAATCTTCTGTTCGTTCAACAGCTGGTTAAGATCGCCGGTTATTCGAGCAACCAGTTTCTTGTCAAGAAGCCTGGACTTCCGGATTATGACGTTGAAAAAATCACCATCGCTGGCTATAAAGAAGTTGATAACATATAACAACGGGATGGCTAAAGCAACTCCAATTGTGTAGAGATGAATGCCCCCCTGTGATGCCTGCACAACAAAGCACAAGAGTATGAGTCCGACGAACAAAGCCAGTATACGAAAGTGTTTTGGAACAGGTGTAATACTTTGTCCGCGCAACATGTAGATGCTGATGCCCCAGTATACCGCGAACTGCAGCAAGCCAACGTAATAGACATAGTCAATAAGTCCCGTGATCACTATTACTAACGCGGGCAGGTAGTGGATAAGACTACGGTAAGTGATTTCTTTACTGAGACAGCGACGTGCATAGCAATAGAATGCAGGACCGATTAGCCAAAGTCCCGCGCCACCGGCAACAATTCCAGGCATTGGATAACTCTGAGGAATAAACACAAAATAGGACTTAGCGAGTCGAAGGGCGAGGCCCACCAACATGATGCCGAGGTAAAATTGTATGCCCTTCCTCAACCCATCTCTGACGAACATGAGTGCTGCGAGAAAGAAGCTTTGGATGAGCGCTATGCCACAGACCAGAGCAAGCAATATTTGCCAACCATTCATAAATGAAATATACGGTGTACAATCGACACCGTCTGATTTGAGGAGAGTGAATGCGTACGTATAACTTCGTCGTGTATCCGGAGCTGAACGTTATTGGTAGTTGCCATATCGGTACCCGTCAGCACAGTCCGGTCGTGCTACTTGGTCACTGAAGCCTTGCCTGCTTCCACTTACTGGATATTTCGCCGTCGTTAGTGGCGGCTTCGGGTGTGGATTCCCGCCGCGAAAGGCGCATCGCTGCGAGAGCTGCAGCCAGTTCTTCTTCTTCCAAATTGGGTGCTGGCTGAAGAACAGATGGTTTAAAGTAGAGCTCAACAAACCGGGTATCAAACTTACCAGTGATAAAAGCGGGATGTGTCATCACAAAGCGGCAGAAACCGAGCGTGGTTTGCACGCCTGTAACAGTATATTCGTCTATCGCACGTATTGTGCGGGCAATGGCAGCCTCACGATCGCCTGCGTGACAGACAAGCTTGGCGATCATTGGGTCATAGTAAAACGGAATATCCATGCCCTGTTCAAAGCCGTCATCAACGCGTATACCTGGGCCGTTAGGCCTGACATATGTTTTAAGATTTCCGATATCGGGAAGGAAGTTGTTTGCAGGATCTTCAGCATATACACGAACTTCGATAGCGTGACCGTTGATCTTCAGGTCTTGTTGTGAAAAGGGAAGAGGCTGGCCCTGAGCAACCATGATCTGAAGACGAACAAGGTCGAGTCCGGTAATCTGTTCCGTCACGGGGTGCTCAACCTGGAGTCGGGTATTCATTTCAAGAAAGTAGAAGTTTGATTGAGCGTCGACAATAAACTCTACGGTTCCAGCATTAAAGTATCCGCAAGCCTTCGCCACGTTGACGGCAGCTTCACCCATGGCATTCCGCTTTTCGGATGTAAGTATTGAAGATGGAGCTTCTTCAACTACCTTCTGATGTCGTCGCTGAACGGAGCATTCCCGCTCAAACAAGTGCACTGTGTTTCCATGCTGGTCACCCAAAATCTGAAACTCTATATGACGTGGTTGAGTAACATATTTTTCAAGGAAAACTGAACCATCGCCGAATGCGGCCTTCGCCTCACTCATCGCGCGTTCCATTTGTTCTGACATGTCCTCAGCACGTTCAACAATGCGCATACCTTTGCCACCGCCACCAGCGCTTGCTTTGATCAGCACCGGATAACCTATGCTTCCGGCAATTTTGCGGGCTTCATCAGGATCTGATATCGGCGTTGTGGTTCCGGGAACCAGCGGAACGCCATATTTTGCAACGGCCGCTTTTGCGGTGAGTTTGTCACCCATGACAGCGATTGATTCCGGCGAGGGCCCTATGAATATCAGCCCTGCATCGCGAACGGCCGCGGCGAAGTCCTCGTTTTCTGAAAGGAATCCGTAGCCGGGGTGGATGGCGTCGGCCCCAGTGCGTTTTGCGGCCTCCAGGATCTTTTCAGTACGGAGATAAGATTCTGCCGAAGGAGGCGGACCGATGCAAATGGCTTCATCGGCAAATCGAACGTGAAGGGCCTTTCTGTCGGCTTCGCTGAATACAGCAACCGTTTTTATGCCCATTTCACGTGCGGTACGCATGATGCGCAACGCGATTTCGCCACGATTGGCAACCAGAATTTTATTGATTGAACGCATGCAGAAAGGTACTTCTGCAATGCTAATCATTATTTATCCGCCGCCAAAGGGAGTACAAACTCCCAAATGATCCGTTTTTTTGATTATTTTTGCCGCAATTTTTAACCAATCACGACGTCAAATGGTAGATCTTTTTGAAAAGCTGAGAATGGAGGCCGGGCCGCTGGCCAAGTATTCACATCTTCCCGATGACTATTTTTTCTTCCCTAAGCTGGAAGGCGAAATCGGGCCGCACATGAAGTTCAATGGCAAGGATGTATTAAACTGGAGCCTGAACAACTACCTGGGACTTGCTAACCATCCCGAGGTACGCAAGGCGGACGCAGACGCAGCCGCTCAATATGGACTTGGTCTCCCAATGGGTGCCCGCATGATGTCGGGTAACTCAAAGAACCATATCGAGCTGGAAAAGCAGCTGGCTGCTTTCGTAAACAAGCAGGACGTTATGCTGCTGAACTTCGGCTACCAGGGGGTGGTATCAATTATTGATGCCCTCGTCGACCGCAAGGATGTTATTGTGTACGATGCAGAATCGCATGCCTGTATCATCGACGGTGTCCGCCTTCATATTGGCAAACGCTTTGTCTATACACACAATGATATGGACAGCCTGGAGAAACAGCTTCAGCGCGCTACCAAACTCGCCGATGAAACCGGCGGTGGCATTCTTGTCATCACTGAAGGCGTCTTCGGTATGTCTGGTAAACAAGGTGATCTTAAGGGAGTTGCTGAACTCAAAAAGAAGTATAACTTTAGATTATTCGTCGACGATGCGCACGGCTTTGGAACGATGGGTAAAACCGGAGCCGGCTGTGGCGAAGAGCAAGGTGTGCAGGACGACATCGACCTGTACTTCTCAACATTTGCCAAATCAATGGCCAGCATTGGTGCTTTCGTAGCAGGTGATACAAAAATATTGAAGTACCTCCGCTATAGCGTACGCTCCCAGATCTACGCTAAGAGTCTTCCTATGCCACTCGTCGTTGGCGCGTTGAAACGCCTCGAGTTGCTGAAGACCCGTCCCGAGTTGAAAAACAACTTGTGGAGGGTAGTAACAGCGATGCAAAACGGTTTGCGCGAACGTGGATTCAACATTGGCGGCACTAATTCACCGGTGACACCTGTACTGTTCAAAGGTGGAGTAGGCGAGGCCGCCAACATGTCGATGGACCTCCGGGAAAACTTCGGAATTTTCTGCTCTGTAGTGATCTATCCTGTTGTGCCTAAGGACATTATCATGTTTAGAATTATCCCTACAGCAGCTCACACACTGGAAGATGTGGAGCGCACACTGAAGGCATTTTCGTCATTGAAAGAGAAGCTGGATAACGGATTTTATAAGGAAGAAGTACTGGTTTCTGTGACCAAAGGTTTGTAAAAAAATGCGTTTTTGGTTGATTTAAACGGTTTTAGACCTAACTTGGCATAGTAAACTTATTACTAATCTTAAATTCAGAATACAATGCAAAAGTTTGAAGAGCTCAAGAGTCTCATCGCGTCGCTCGAAGGAGATGCTGACAAATTTTATAACAAGGGAAATAGTGCAGCAGGAACCCGGGTAAGAAAGGGTATGCAAGACTTGAAGAATCTTGCGCAGGCAATTCGTGCAGAGGTTCAGGAGATCAAGAACAAGGCCTAGATAATAACCTTTACAACCTAACGACATCAAAAGAGGGATAGCCTGACGGTTATCCCTCTTTTTTGTCTATCCTTATTTTTTGATGGCCTCAGCAAGGCGATTAATTTTTGTTTTCAGACCGTCCGACGCTGCAGACAATGGAAGACGGACAGTTTCTCCGCAAACGCCCATCTTCGAAAGCAGATACTTAACTCCTACAGGATTGCCCTCCTCGTACATCGGGCCGTTAATGTCGAGCAATTTCGCAAGCTCAAGCGTTGCCTTCGCCATATTGCCTGAATCAGCACTCACTTTTACTTTCTGAAATATTCCAGGATAGGCGTTTGCCAATACTGATATCACACCTTTGCCTCCCATTGAATAGAGCGTAACCGTCATCATATCGTCGCCTGAGATCAGCATGAAATCGCGCGGCTTATCCCTCATGATCCGCATACACTGCTCAAGATTGCCTGAAGCCTCTTTTGTCCCAACGATGTTTGGATGAGCTGCCAGGCGAAGTGTGGTCTCTGCTGTGAGATTGGAGGCCGTCCGGCCTGGGACGTTGTAAAGTAATACAGGCACGGGCGATGCATCGGCAATTGCCTCGAAATGCTTCACGATACCCTCCTGTGAAGGTTTGTTGTAGTATGGGCTTACCGATAATAACGCATCAACTCCCTTAAGATCGGCTTCTTTAATCGATTGAAGCACCGCCGACGTGTTATTGCTACCGATTCCATATACAATGGGAAGCTTCTTCGGATTGTTCTGTTTGACAAACTCGAGGATCGAAGCCTTTTCTTCCTCTGTGCACGTTACCGACTCGCCGGTTGTGCCCATCACCACATAATAGTCAACCCCTTTGGCAGTGTGGGTCAATAACTTCTTCAGTGCCTTATAGTCAATTTCAAGCGACTCCGTGAACGGTGTCACAAGCGCAACACCGGTTCCGAACAGTTTTTTCATGATTTACTTTAATTGTATGATGTATCGATGTATAGTGTCGGTAAGCTCTTTCACACTTGAAGGGGCCTGCACCATGAATTCGAAATAGGATGGTCCGCCTTCCCATTGTCGCCCGACGCGGCATTTGGCCTTGCTCATGGCGAGCAAGTGCATCATGAGCGGATTAGGTTCTGTATCCAGATAAACCAGGTAGTCAAATGGCGTGTCCGCGAACTTCAATGCGTTAGCAGAAGTGATTTTGCCCCAAAATGAAATATCGTTCTCTGTGAAGAAATCAAACTTAAACTCAAAGTTCTGCTTATCCGGGGCGAGATACTCCATCACTTTCACCTGCTTGCCATCGTGCTCGAGCTTGCGAATGAACTCTTTCACGACTTCATGCTTGGCTTTATCCTCAACAGAAAACAGAACGCCAACATTCCGGGACGCCGCATAGGAAACACTGCCCCTTGCTCCATTGTCTTTTTGGAGGAGCTTTTCGGTCCTCATTTTGAGCAGGTTGTGATTGAACTTCATCTATTTGTGCTAACGCGTTAGCCCTTAATCAGTTTTTCAAATTCCTCTTCCGTAATGATCTTGACGCCAAGCTTTTCAGCCTTTTCGCGTTTTGAGGGGCCCATATTATCACCAGCCAGCAAATAATCCAATTTTCCTGAAACACCAGATAAGATCCTGCCACCATTTTTTATGACGACATCCTGCAACTCATCACGCTCGTAGTTGCGGAACACACCTGAAATCACAAATGACTTGTTGTCCAACACGTTGCTTACCTTCTCAGGCTCTTTTGCTGTGCTTTCCATTTGAAGCCCCGCAGCACGTAAACGTTCTACCTCACGTACGTTTTCAGCGTTACGAAAGAAATCGAACACGCTCTCTGCTATTTTCTGACCGACTTCCGGCGCCTCCAGCAATTGCTCAAGCGATGCTTCGGCAATCTTATCTACCGACTTGAAATATCGGGCTAGCTTCTCTGCAACAGTCTTGCCTACATACCGGATGCCTATTGCGAACAACACGTTCTCAAAAGCCGCCTTCCGAGACTCGTCAATTCCGCCCAGGAGGTTGTCTGCCGACTTCTTTTTAAATCCATCCAGGCGAAGAATATCGCCTTCCTTCAGGTCATATAAGTCTGCTGGGCTGCGCACCAAACCAAGCTTGTGCAAAGCTTCAATGGTCTTTTCTCCAAGCGAGTCAATATCCATTGCTTTGCGCTGGATAAAGTGCTCAATTCGCCCAAGGATCTGGGGTTCGCAGCCGTTAACGTTAGGACAATAGTATGCCGCCTCGCCTGCCTCGCGCACAAGTGAAGTGCCGCACTCCGGGCATTTATCGATATACTGAATAGGGGTAGATCCGGCTTGCCTCCTGGGCAAGTCAACTCCTGTTACCTTTGGAATGATCTCGCCGCCTTTTTCCACGAACACGTAGTCGCCTATCCGTAAATCGAGCCGGGCAATTTCATTGGCGTTGTGCAATGATGCGCGCTTAACTGTTGTCCCAGCCAGGAAAATTGGCTCCAGCGATGCCACCGGAGTGACCGCTCCGGTTCGCCCCACCTGGTAGGTTACTCCGTTCAGCCTGGTACTCATGCTCTCGGCCTTGTACTTATAGGCAATCGCCCAGCGCGGGCTCTTGGCCGTGAAACCAAGCTGCTCCTGCTGCTCAAGGCTATTTATCTTGACCACCACTCCGTCTGTTTCAAGCGGCAACTCAAGGCGTTTCTTATCCCAATGAGCAATGTACTCGAGTACCTGCTCAATGTTTTTGCACTTCTTATAGGTAGGGGATACGTTGAATGACCAGGATTCTAATAAGTTAATGGCCTTCTCATGCGTTGGGACAGACGATTCGTCGGTCTTCAGGTAATACACAAAGCAGTCGAGTTTGCGCCGCGCTACTTCCCCGGAGTCCTGCATTTTTAATGTTCCGCTGGCAGTATTGCGGGCATTGGCATAACGTTCTTCGCCAATGTCCTCGCGCTCTTTGTTCAGTCTGGCAAACATTGACTTAGGCATGAAAACTTCTCCACGAACTTCGAAAGCAGGCGGAATGTCCTTGCCTTTAATCACGAGTGGAATATTTCGTATAGTCCTGACGTTATTTGTCACATCATCGCCACGTACTCCATCACCTCTTGTTACTCCCCGAACTAAAATTCCGTTTTCATAAGTGAGACTAATCGACACTCCATCGAACTTCAGTTCACAAAAATATTCGTATGAATCGCCATCAAGTCCTCGCGAAACACGACCATCAAACTCTTCCAACTCTTCGCGGCTATAAGTGTTCCCGAGCGAAAGCATGGGATACTTATGAAATACTGTCGCAAATTCTTTCGTTATAGTTCCACCCACACGCTGCGTCGGCGAGTCTGCTGCGCGGTATTGAGGATATTGCGTCTCCAATTCAACGAGAGATCGCAGCAACGCATCAAATTCCTGATCCGAGATTTCCGTTTTGCTTTGCTGATAGTACAGATCATTATGATGTTCAATCAGCTTACTAAGCCTTTCGATTTCCTTTTTTGCCTGGTCCGGTTGCATAGAGCATAAAACTAAAGACCAGGTAGCTAAAAGCAAAAAGTTCTCATGCAATTAGCTGCTTTGAGTTGTTCGACGCTCAGCCATCTGATAGAGTGACAATTCCGGAGATTATTATGTGGTTGAAAAGATCACTAACGAGTTTGGAAATGCGACGGCTTCAGATCTGAGGTAAGATCAATACGGTTGTTCTTCCTGTCGACATCGGCCATTCGTTGAGAAGGATCTATTTCGACAGCTGTAATCTCTGATACGGGTCTGTTGATTTGAGCGACGTACGTGGTATTAACCCAATTCCATTCATCCAGGTCGGTTCTCTTAATCGCGCTGTCATCGGGCTTCTTTTTGCCGAGCGTTTCATTTAAAGGGATATAAAGAAGCTGTTGCGTTCCGTCTCTGAAAGTGACGACCAGTTCGACCGGCATAGGAAAATCTCCTACACGCTCAAGTTGGATCATGGTGGTGCTTGCCTCTCCAACAACAGAACGGATGGCATAATCGATCTTCTTCGTTGTGTTGATCCAATAAATCATGTACCATTTAAGTTCCATATCAGACACACGCTCCATGATTCGCAGAAAATCATTTGGTTCAGGATGACGCATCTTCCAAGTGTCGTAGTATAAACGCATACCCTTGTAAAAGCTCTTATCGCCAATGATGTACTTCAACTGCTGAAGAAACACTGTTCCCATTGAATAGGCCGCAGTTCCGTACGCAACATTTGTGTTGTAGTGGTCTGAATGCTGACTGATCGGCTCCTGAAGTCCTCGTTTTACAAGTGAGAAATAACTCTCATAGCTGCCGGCATGTGATGTTTCAACCGGATTGTTGAACAACATTGCCATTGATTCCTGACTTGAAAAATCGGCATATCCCTCATCGAGCCAGGGATACAATGCTTCATTGGAAGCCAGGACTCCCTGATACCAGCTATGAGCCGCCTCATGTGCCATAACCCCGACAAGGCTTCCTACACTTCTCTCTCCGGTAATGAGCGTACACATAGGATACTCCATACCGCCATCGCCACCCTGGATGATTGAGTAACTATCGTACGGATACTTGCCGAATGTAGCATTCATAAACTCGAAGTGTTTAACAGCATAGGGCTGAAGTTTCTTCCAGTTCTCAGTTGTTTTATCACCTGGCTGGTAAAAGAAGTGCAACTGCGGACCATTTGGAACGCTGGTCTGCTCATGCACATATTCCGGATCTGCTGCCCATGCAAAGTCTATCACATTCTTTGCAACAAAGTTCCACACCAGGTCACCTGATGGACGTTTTACCGGTGTGCCTGCCTTTTCGTAGCCGTAACCTACTTTGTCCGCATTTTGAAGCTTGCCCGTAGCAGCGATGACAAATCGTGGATCCAGGGTAATTGAAACATCAAAATCTCCCCATACTCCATGAAACTCGCGGGCTACGTATTGATAAGCATGCCATCCGCGGAAATCGTATTCAGCCATCTTAGGATACCATTGCGTCATTGAGTATGCTATGCCTTCTTTACTATCACGACCTGATCGTCTGACCTGAAGGGGCACCTGCGATTCAAACTGCATCTCGAACGTAGCTTTCGACTTAGGCATTATTGGTTTATCGAGCCGTACTTCCATGATGGTACCATCAATCGTGAAAGACACAGGCTTACCGTCATGTTTAAGTGACTGTATATGCTGAAACCCGATTTCACTATCTGTCAGCTTTGATATCCGATCTTTTACTCGTGGATCAGGATCCATTATGCTGCGCGATCTCACATCCATCAGGCTTCCTGGCTGGAACGCATTGAAAAACAAGAGATAATAGACTTTTCTTAACGTATCCGGGGAGTTGTTATAGTAGATGAGCTTTTGACTGCCATTCACCCGATGACTCTGGACATCAAGCTTCACATTCATAGTGTACTCAACGCGTTGTTGCCAGCGATAGTCCTGAGCATTCGTGTAGTTAATCAGCAGGACGAGGCAACCGGCGAGTAAAATATTTCTTTGCATGCAACTAGCGTAAATTTTCAACTGAGCAAACGAGCACCGCATCCCCGCAATGCATGCGGTTGTTTGAAATGGGCGAAGGCGCAAAATATCTAAGCCAATCAAAATTCCAAAGGCAATTTATTCCGATGTAGAGGGATGAACCAGGTGAGGCTACCAGACAAGTAGCTGCTTTCAGACAGGGTGAGAGGCTCGCCAGGGAGCGCTTTCGGTATGTTGTAGGTGTATGAAAGCATCAGTGTCAATCTTTTTAGCGTCACAGAGAGTGGTGCGGTAAAAGCATAGTTCATAACCCCAAAAACCCGGTTGTTATGCTCGACAAATGCGTAGATCCTTCCGTACTGCTTTTTGTTTTTGATCGCTTCAACAAGAGTTTTAGGCCAGACGAGTTCCAGGTCTGTGATTGTCTCATCGCCGAACAGGGCGTAAGCAGACGGAGAGAACGAAATACGGTCAAGACCCAGCCAGCGGTTTTTAGATATAACCCAAGTCAGTCCGGGCATGAGCCGGTTTGCATATGTATCACCGAAGTAAAAAGAATAATTAAATGAAAGTGTAAGCGATTTGTAATCGACCATCGGTGTAACCGAGAGCGCATTTCTATAGGGAATGTAAGTGTCTTCGTTAAAGTTGTAAAAGTAATGATCATAGCCACCTATCACGGAGAAGTATTTTGAGAAGCTATGCATGTATCCTATTGAGGTAATGGTCAGGTAGTAGGAGGGGTCGAAGTCCTTACTCCAGTAGCCTGAGACATCAGCATATAAACCAGACTTGTGATAGTAGGACACTCCGGGAGCGAGGCCAAAGTTCTCTATTCCAAGCGTCCGACCTGCGGAGAGTACGTTGCTGTTATAGCTTAGCCTGACGGCAATTTGTGAACGGTTAAGGTCGTCCATTTGCATCAGGCTATCGATCATAGTGAATATTGACAGAGAGTCCTCAAAACTCAACGCGTCATCAATGCCCGACAGGATTAATGAGTCAGCCTCCTGTGCCCGCGTTACAAGGACGGAAGTAGAGAGCACGACTGTAAAGAGCCATCGTTTACAAATCTGCATGCAACGGTAGTGCTAGTTGTTGCGCTCCTGAAGTTTCTTTTGTGATTGATCTCTCATATTTCGCTGGCGCTCCTGCTGTTGCTGTCGTCGTTGTATCTGCTCGAGAATCATTTGCCGGAATCGGCGTTCGGCGTCGGGAAGCGTGCGTAGTTTTTGTGCGCTGATCACTTTCAGGAGTCTGGTCGAATAGTCCTTCTCGAGGTTAAGCTCTTTTTGCTTTATGTCGAATTGCTGATCAACAAGCGCCTTTTCGTTTTGCTCGGCGGTTTTACCTGGATCAGGATTGTTTTTCGCATTGTGAAGCTGCATGCGAAGTTCCTTTCGTTTGGATGAGAATTCGCGGTAGATAGGCCAGAACTTTTCGGCTTCTTCAGGGGTAAGCGCAAGCTGGTCAGTAATGTAAGCGACTCGCGCCGCCTGGATCTTGCTGCGTACGTTAGGATCCGGTCCGGCCGGCAAGTCATCATCATCCTGCGCCCACGCGGTAAAGAGGAGCAGAGAGAAACCCAACGTGAGGAATATTTTCATAGCTATTCGTTTATGGTCGTCGAAGAACTTTTTGTTCAATTTGTCTGACTCGCTCATCATCTTATCCCACTATTAATCAATGTCATCAATAAAATCATTGAGGTCTGAATCGTTTAAGTTCAGATTAAACACTGCGCCTTCTATCTCCTTCACGTCCTCACCATCGAGATACACGTCATCCAATAGCTCATCCGTTGTAATATCTCCTTCATTCAGGTAGGCGACCAATTCTGATGTATCGAGGCTGGCGATGATATCTTCCGCTGAGTTATTCTCAGTCGAAGGACGCATCCAAAACCATACGGCTGCAACGATCGCAATGGTAGCGGAGGCAATGGCATAGCGTACTGCATAGGCGAAGAGGGGTTTTCTTTCACCAGTCCCCGCCTGCACACGTGCCTGTATGTTGCCAGGTAGTTTATCAAAATAGTCATCCGGAACGGTGAACGGATGCTTTTTGGGAATGTCATCGAGTTTTTTCATCTCTCAATCAAACTTTTAGACAGCTTCTTATCGGCAAGGTTTAATCATGCTGACAAATATTCTTCAATTTTCTTTACCGCGTGGTGATAACTCGCTTTTAAGGCTCCAACGCTCGTCTCCGTAATTGCCGCAATTTCTTCGTATGACATGTCGTCGTAGTATTTCATGTTGAAAACCAATCGCTGCTTGTCCGGCAACCGAACCAGGGCCTTCTGAAGCCGTATCTGAATTTCATCGCCTGACAGGTGCGGAGAGCTGTCAATCTTGGCCGTAAGTTCGCCCTCCAGGTCGCCAATGGGTAGGAAGAAGCGCCGTTTTTTCTTCTGTAAGAAGTTAAGGCATTCGTTGGTAGCAATGCGGTAAATCCATGTATAGAGTTGTGCGTCTTCCCTGAAGTTCTCAATGTGCTTATGAATCTTTACAAAGGTGTCCTGGATGATGTCGTCGGCATCGTCGTGGTCAATTACCATTTTGCGGATATGCCAGTACACGCGCTTCTGGTACTCGCGCACAAGCAGGTTGAACCCATAGTTTCGGGTTTCCGGGTTTCGGATTTTTAAAAGGAGTTCTTTGTCCTCCAATGCCGTTGGGGCTTGAATGTGCGCGTTGGACACTTAAAAGCTCAAATGGTTTAAAGATACGGCGAAAGAAAGAGGACAAATTGCGTCTCCGGCGTGTTTTCCAGCCGATCGACCGACTTAACATACAGATTGCGAGTGCTTTAAAGGCATCGCAGCCAGAATTCTAAGATTTTCCGCAGGCAAAAAAGCTCCGGCAGCCACATGCAGCCGATGACTAGCTGATACCTAGAAAGCCTTGATAATGTCACAGAGCAATTCATATTGCTCCTTGCCATGGGTAGGAAAATTAGCGAAGCGCAGCTGTGTCGCCTTTGCAGGTCCATACCCGTCGCCAGGTTGAATTCCATTTTCCAGTAGTCGGTCCGTTAATGCTTTTGTAGCATTTCCTGTAGCGGCAACAATCACCGTTCTGGATTGCAATGCTTTGTCGCTTACAAACGGCCTGATTGTAGCGTGGGCATTAAGTTCATTGTAGAGCAGCGCCGCTTTATATTCTGTGTCCTTCCGGATTTTGTGAACGCCAACCCTAAGCATGTCTTCGACCACCTTGGCAAGCAGGTATATACCTAAAACATTTGGAGTTTCCGGAGTCTGATACTTCGCCTCATGCTGAATGAGGCTCGGGAGGTTGTGATAGGATCCTATAGAAATATTCTTAGCAAGCAGTGCATTTGCCTTCTCTACACATCGCTCATTGACGAGCCATACCCCAAGCCCCGCTGGTAGCCCAAATCCCTTTTGCACAGAAAAGAAAACAGTATCCACCCCGTTGTAATCAAAATCGGGGTAGGGCAGTGAGGACACGGCATCGACGGCAATCAAAGAATTGGGATGCTTCTTTCTGAGTTCACTAAGAACCTGCAACGGTGTAGATACACCCGTGCTCGTTTCGTTTTGCGTAACGGCAATCAGTTCAGTGTCGTCGCTCACCTGTAATTGATCACTGAATCCCAACCCTGGTGTGACTTCAATCGAAGTAGCCGCACGTCCAAGCTGAAGCGCGATTTCATAGAACTTCTTCGAAAATGACCCGTTAACGAGGTGAACAGACTTCCGTTCGACGAGATTTTGTATTATCCGCTCCCAAACTTCAGTTGCCGAGCCCGTGAATAGCACATGAAAATTTGATGGAATGCCAAGCAGTTCCCGCAAGCCATCAGAGGCGTCTTTGTAAATTGATTCAAACTTCTTGCTACGGTGTGACAGGGAGGGTATTCCTTCTCTGAAAGCAACTTTTGCATGATCTTCAACTGTAAAATACAGCTGTGAAGGGCCGGGGGTGAAGTTTATCTTGGGAGTAGCCATGGGACGCAAAAGTAGAATAACGTTTCACAAGTCTTTTAAATAAAAAATACATTTTTAACAACGTTGTCGTGCACCTGTGTTTTAGGTAGTTTCGCACTATCCCACTCGGGTTTGGGACACGTTTGCTGAACCTAACAAATAAAAACAATGCCGAGTGAAGCTGTTGTACAAAATCAGGCTTCATCCCGATTCGTCGGGACCTCGCCCAAAAAGCAGGATAACAGAAGAAGGTTGCGGACAACGGCAGCTCAAAACTTGTCTTAATGGGGTTCAGAAACACCTCGCCAAATCCAGTGGGACTTTTTTTATTTGGTGATTTGTTGATATCGTGATTTGTTGATTTGCGATCGATTTCTGGTCGCTGTTATCCTAAGAAAATTTCCCTTCTAACGTCCTTTCTCATTTAATTTCTAAGGTATAGTTGTGCACACGAATCAAGCCGGATCGTTCGGCCTTTACGTCCCGTGTTAAAACAAAAAAAGCCGCCTTTAGAGGGCGGCCTTAGTATTGTCGGACTTCATTGCCTAATACAGAACCCGGAATTTGATCGTTTGATCAATCTCGCGAAGCTGTTTGATAACATCCTTATCATACTTCTTGTTGATATCCGTTATCACGTAACCTATCGACTCGTTGGTCTTCAGGTATTGACCAACGATGTTGATCCCATTGTCAGCCAGAATGTGATTGATCTTTGCCAGAATACCAGGCACATTGTTGTGAATGTGAATCAAACGATGCGCATCGCTCAGCAACGGCAAGGTGAGATTAGGGAAGCTTACACTGTTTGATGTGCTTCCGGTATTGATATAGTCTACTATTTTTCCAGGTACGAACGTTCCAATATTTTCCTGAGCCTCCAGAGTACTTCCTCCAATGTGCGGACTCAATATCGTGTTCGGTAATCCGCGAAGTGGCGATTGAAACTCTTCATCGTTGCTGACGGGTTCATAAGGAAACACGTCGATAGCACATCCGGCAATTTTACCTGTAAGGATGTTCTCACGAAGCGCTTGAATATCCACTATGTGACCACGACTAAGGTTAATGAAAATTACGCCGTGTTTCATCCAGCCGAACTCGCGCGGGCCAATCAGATTGTGATTGCTCTTACGACCATCGACATGGAGTGAAATCACATCCGCCTGTTCAAGTACTTCTTTCAGCGACTTGCACTTAACGGCATTACCAAGACTCAGCTTTTCTTCGGTATCGTAGTAAAGGACCTTCATACCGAGTGACTCAGCAATTACCGACAACTGAGTTCCTATATTACCATAGCCAACAAGGCCAAGTTTCTTTCCACGTACCTCAAAGCTTCCTTTCGCAGACTTATCCCATACACCCTTATGCATTTTGGCAGACTTGTCTACGATGTTGCGCATCAACATGATCATTTCGGCAACTGCCAGTTCAACCACTGAACGTGTATTGCTGAAGGGAGCGTTGAATACGGCAATACCTTTGCGCGTCGCGGTAGCCAAATCAATCTGGTTCGTGCCAATGCAAAACGCTCCAATCACCATAAGACGATTAGCATTTTCAAGAACTTTAGCCGTAACCTGGGTCTTTGAACGAATACCCAACACAGATACATTCTTGATGCGCTCGCATAACTCATCTTCCGTCATTGCAGCGTGGTAAGTCTCCACGTTGAAGCCTTCGGCACGCAGAATGGATACTGCGATCGGATGGACGTTCTCAAGCAGCAATACATTGATCCGGTTCTTCGGATAAGATATAGCTGTGTTGAGCTTATTTAAATATAAGAACTCGTCAAGACTCGGCGTTATGTGGTCGGCCTTGCTAAGGACACTTTCTCTTTCCACGTTTTCAGTGAATGCGTAAAACTTATTGGCAAGCCCGGCATGTTTTATCTCATAGTCCGTGTAGCCATCACCAATAACATAAACATCGCCAGGAAGGTTTAATCTTCTGAGCTGTTCTACCTTACCGTTGTTGGCAGAAAGCGGGTTCTCTGTATCAAACCCGACAACATGTCCCGCATCGTCGAAACGGAACTCGTTCGCGAGAATGTTTTCGCTTTTGATACCGTATTCAGTAACAATCGGTTCAATGAATTCGCGGAATCCGTTAGAAATGATGTAAATATTATCCGCATAGTCAGCAAAGAACGTTCGGTTGCGCTTGAAGGATTCAGAAACCATTTCCTTCAATGAACTGATCAAAGGCGGCAGATGCGATTTGGAAGGTGACAGCAGATTGAGTCGTCGTTCCAGAGATTCCCGGAATGAGATCGATCCATCCATTCCCATATTCGTGATTTCAGCGATCTGCTTTTTGCGTTGCTCCCTGTCAGGATGGTCCTTTAACGAGATATCAGCAAGGGCGTCAAATGCTTCTACTTTTGTGAATGTACTGTCGAAATCAATTACGAAATACTTATTCAGCTTCATGCGGTTTCAATCAGACCGCAAATGTGCACGTTTTTATAGAACATACCCTTGCAGAGCTTGAAAAAAATGGCATGTAAACAGACTTTCTGATCACTCAGGCTAACAATTGATAGTACGTTCATCCCCGTTTATACAATGTCCAGCTTCATCACGGCTGCCGTCTTTGGGCAGGTGACCGAAAACTCCGAGGACGCGTGCAGTTCCATCGGAACCTGGTCTCGCGTAACATCCACAAATCCCTTGCGCTGAAAGAAACCGCGGGCTGTCTCCGTCAAGAGGTAAATGCCTTTTATGTCGCGTCGCCGGGCCTCCTCGATCAGGTACGTCGTAATGGCAGTTCCCAGGGCTTTCCCGCGCGTCCCTAATTTGACGGACAGCGAACGAAGCAGACCATACGAACCATAGATTTCCAGTCCGCCGGTGCCTACCATCTGGCCGTCTTCAACGTAGGCAACGAGCAAATCCCGTTGCATATTCAAGTCCTCGCTCGGAAGATTGGAAGACTTCAACAGGTTTTTAAAGTCCAGGAAATCGCTCTCCCGCGATATGGTTATGATGGCATTGTCCATACATCAAATGTAATCATCATTGAAAGTAGTATCCAATCGAGTTTGACACATGGTTATCAATTCGTCGTCGCGAGACGGGTAGCCTTTTCAATTTCAGCGGCAAAGCCTACCAGGGCTTTAGCGGCAATCTGTATTTGTTCCTGGGCTTCGCTCCAGTTCCGTTGTTCGATGGCTTCCCGGATTCCGGGCAGCGTTTTCACGCCGTATCCTGTATAATATCCAGGTGAATATATTGTGTGCTTGTACCATGGCCGGCGGGGAAGTCCTGATGCGACCATAAGCTTTTGTTCTGCCTGGTACAACGCACGATTAAGTTCTGGTCCGTTTGAACTATTGCTTCCTGAGGCAACGATATCGCTATACGCCGATGATGCCTTCTTTAATGTCTGCATGGCGTTCTGAATAGGAGAGAAGTCGAGATAAGGAACCGGAGACTTGGCCACTGGCGGCACATACTTCACTTTGGGATCCTGCGCATAAACGAAGTAGTTGCTCTTAATCATTCTGTTTTCAACATCTGTGCTTTCACGCATATTGTCAATCAGTGACGTTACTTCGTTCAGGTAGCCGCTCACAGTCGAATGAAAAGCTATGAAATCGAAGGGAAGTGTTGTCGCATTGGCAAGACGAAGCGTTGCCCGGCCTGCTACTTTGGCAAGGGCGACACCATACTCAAATCCGGGGTCTTTGAATCGGACAAAAAGGTCGTATGAGTCGTAGATGGAATGATATTCACCACCATCGTCTTCGCCGCCAAACCCAATGTTTAGAGATGGAATACCGAGATGCTGAAAAAAAGGACTATAGTCCGAACCAGAACCAAGGGCACCGAGAGACATCGTTTTTTTGTCCAGTATCGTCTTCCTTGAGGCTGTACTACCTGCCCGCGCGGCTTGCGCGGCCCGTGTCCGTTCGAGCAAAGGAATTCCCGTTTGAGGATCAGTGATATCACGGGCAACTTCACCCATCATTTGTTCCAGTGCATGCGAACCTCCGGCATACAGAAATCCTCTGCCATTGCTGTCTGAGTTGATATAAGTAACTACCTTCTGCTGCAATTCTTCAGCGTGATGCTCTACCCATTCCGTTGACCCGATCAAGCCTGGTTCTTCACCATCCCACGCACAATAAACCAATGTGCGTTTCGGGCGCCATCCGGTTTTGACCAGTTCAGACATTGCCCTGGCTTCTTCCATCAGGGCAACCATTCCGCTAATGGGATCATTGGCGCCATTCACCCATGCGTCGTGATGATTACCACGAACGACCCACTCGTCGGGAAATTCGCTGCCTTTCATTTTTGCAATCACATTGTGGCAGTCCACAAACTTCCAATCGAAGGTAAGCTTGAGGTGAACCTTAGCCGGGCCAGGACCGACTTTGTAAGTAAAAGGCAAGGAGCCGCGCCAGTTTTCCGGTACAACGGGACCGCCCAGCGCACGAAGGAGAGGTTCGGCATCAGCATAAGAAATTGGTTGAACCGGAATTTTCAGAAGGTTTTCAGAGTCTTTATGATCAACCCGCTTCGAGTCGGGCAGAGATGCAACGCCTGGGGTACTGGGATCGCCGGGCTGAACAGGAAGATCAACTACCGAGCCCCGCTGCGCGCCATATTTGTTTCGATAGGGGCCCGTTGGGTATACGTCGCCCTGGAAGTAGCCTTCTTCTTTAGGATCTGAATAAATGAGGCAGCCTATGGCCCCATGTTCCTGCGCAACTTTAGGTTTGATTCCGCGCCACGATCCACCATACTTGGCAATCACGATCTTACCCTTTACATCAATTCCAAGTCGTTCTAATTCTTCGTAGTCAGATGGCACTCCGTAATTCACAAACACGAGATCCCCGGTAACGTCACCGTCTGCAGACCAGGCATTATAAGTTGGCAATTGTTCGTTAGTCTGATTGCTCGTTTTGTCTTCTTTAAGTGCTGGCTCGGTAAGTCCTGCCTTGAACTTTGTAGGCGCTACAAGTTCAAGTATGCGCACCTTTGGGGTCGGAAAAAGAACCTTGTAGGTTTCAATTTCTGCTTCGTATCCCCAGGATTTGAAATGGTCGCGAATGTATTCCGCGCTTTGCCTTCCGTAAACTGAGCCAAGATGATGGGGCCGTCCAGAGAGATATTTCATCCACTCGTCGAGATTGGATGCCTTTAGCTGCGTGTCAAACTGCGATTCGATTTCAATCTCTGCAGCCGCAGCATCGGCACTGTACCGGTAGAGGGTTTTGCTCTGAGACCATAGCAAAATTGGCATCAAGGTAAATGCCGCGAGGAAAGACATTCTCATAGGTTAGGTTTTGGCCTATAAGATAGCTAATGCGATTGATATGGATGGTGGGATATGATGAGCGGCAGCAAACCAGGAATTTGCTATTTGCCCTTCTTAGCCAAAGGGCTCGTTACGTATTCCACATCTTTCTCTTCATACGGAAGTCGCAGTGGGACAACATCAATCCTCTCGAGCAGCATGGAGGACGGACAGATGATGGACGTCAGCGATCCTTCACCAGCGGGTACGTTGTAAGCCTGCTGTGTCGATGAAATACCGGAAACTTTTCTCAGATCTTTAAGAGAAAGCCGGCGAACCTGCGCTGGGCGTAGAAGTGTCTCGGCGCCTGTAGCAAGATCTACTTTCCAAACTTCCGCCATATTCCCGCGCACATCGCCGCTCTCGCGAACGATAAGGGCGTACGACAATCCCTCGGCAATCGCAAGTTTAATCAACGACTCTTTCAGGGCTTTCTCGGTGACCCCTTTGGACGAAGAGATATCGACTACAGCAGGGCCTCCAGCGTGGCCGTTGGCGCGCTGACCTTCGCGTGCTATGGAACGATCATTGAGCTGGTTCTTAAGAACCCCTTTGTCAACCAGAATAAGTTCATCAGCCGGTTCTACACCTTCTTCGTCTACGTCATAGGCACCCAGCAACGTGACGCCGCCAAACTTCTTTTGCTTTGGTCTTGCAGTAATAGTAATGCTGTTGTCCAGAATTAACTTTCCGATTCGGGTGTCGAGAAGGGAAGTATTGTCGGGCCGTGAATCGGTGGAGCTGGGGATATCATTAGAAGCAACCAGAGTTTCTCGATAGGAGAATAAAGTAGAAGACCACGCACTGGCTACTGCGGAACCCATGAAAAGAACTGGACCGGAATATTCCTCATCAAGCGCCGGGCTCTTGACCACGGCCTGCAGCTTACTAATCATTTCTTTGACCTGAACAATCATTAAATCCAGCTTCGGAAAGTCGGACGGACGTTCCGCGTAAAATACCAGGCTTTCGGTAATCGGTTCGCCGTGCTCAGTCTTTAGTTCAGCGCGGCATTGCAGCATGGAAAGCAGATAGGGGCGTACCACGACAGAGCCTTCGCTATTAATGAAATAATCCCTGCCATGCAGAACGTTTACTACGACATCTGAAGATTCCATACCCGGATAATCTTTAAATACCGCAGAGATTTGCCTGCAATAATTTTCCAGGTCCGACTTTGCTATAGTGTAGCGCTCATCAGGTGCCATCACCTTCACAACAGGAACTTTTGCATAAGTCCTGTGAGGTACGTCTTCAATCTTTTTATGCTGGTCTTTGAGAGTCTGCTGATGCTTGCGAAATTTTTTGGCTGCTCCCCGATAAACTGCATCAGTCGTTGTCCAATACGCGCGTCGGATGCCTGCGTAGTCGTCATCACTAGGCAACTGGATCTCTGCACTGGACATCTCACTCTCTGAATCATTGTCAAGGCTTTCATCATTGAAGCTGTAGTCGCCAACGAGTATGCGCATAGCCTTCCCGCGATTGCTCGACTCTTCGGACTGCACGATGGCTCCGAGCGAAGCATACACGCTAATGCTGGTAACATCAGTCAGTCCATAGCTAATGAAAAAAGGTTTGTCGTATCCGGTCTCACGTATATCCATGCTTCGTTTCAACTCGTCCTGCATGGCACGAAGTATCGTTTCATCGTGCTGCGCAAATAGCGACGACGATGCCAGGATGCCGCAAACTGCAGTTAGATACTTAAATATTGTGATAATACGCATCATGGCACTTAGTGATCAGAGGTTGATGGACGTTCAAGCAACAACTGCGATTCATACTGTCGCGGCTTCTTCTGAGTTTCTATTCGCCGCACAAAAAGCGACGGAGCGCTGGCGCTCACAGGTACGCTTCCCGATTCGGCGCCGCAGAATCCGATAAACACATCACGGTCGTTCGCAGCTGCCTGTATTTCTGCAAACATGGCCAAAGGCGTTCCAATCAGATCGACACCGCGCACCAGTTCATCGGGTCTTCCATCGGCATAGATACGATACACAAGAGTAGGAAAGATGTTGAACGCATTCGGGTTGTAACGATCGGTTACGGTAAACCCTCCTACAACTTCCTTAAACAGATACCCATACCGTTTGCCCTGCTTCCTGCATTCCTTCAAAAGCATTTTGCGCAGGTCGTCCATGCTGACAGCCTTCGATGACTCTACAATAAGGTTCGACTGGCGTGACACAGGAGAATTGCCAATGGCGGCGCGCGCATGACCGTTTGAATGCGGTACTTCATCAAGTGGTGTGCGCGACATAAGGAACGTCTTTAAAACACCCTTGTCAACCACTACCACTTTCTTGCTTTTCACGCCTTCGTCATCATATTGGTATGCGCCGTTTACTGGCTGGCCCATTACTACATTGATGGTTGGATCAAATGTCACAGTCAACGTTTTTGGAAGGACAGGCTCATTGATGCGCGATTTGAACGTCTGACCATCGTACTCATTTTTGAGGCGATGACCTTCGATCCGATGACCGAATATTTCGTGAAAGAACACGCCGGCTGCAGGAGCCAGTAAAATGGCGGGACCGCTATAAGGCTCAGCAAGAGGCGCATTCCTGAGTTCATCCAGCAGCTTAACCATGTTGGCCACATCAGCAAACACTTTGTCGTCCGAAGGCAACTTCTCCGGAACTTCAGCATAGTAGGACAGATGGAGAGGAACGAGGTCGCCGTCAGTAGCCCGAACCGTGCCAGCGATGTTCACATAACACGAAGTAACGTATTGCCTGATTCTTGCACCTTCGGAAGAAAGAAAGTATTTCTGCTCTGTTGAGAAGCGAAAAGCAACGTCGCCAGACACAACGTGTGGACTACTGAGAAAGCGTGCCGAATACGAACGGATCTTCTTCTCCCAGTCTTCCTTTCTGTACAACGATCTAAGCGAAGGCCCACTGGCCTGGTGATATTCGAGCGGTGACTCTTTCGAGAAATCCGGAATGCTGCTTTTGATGGAGTCGGTGTTGTTCCTGCGATCGCGAAGTGCTTTATACGCATCGAGCGCCAGCTTGTATTCATTTGTTGCTGCCTGCCATAGACTTGTCTGGATTGCGTCGCGATCGTTATCCAGTGGCAAAACGCGGGCACCCGCGCCTCCGGAGAATCCTCCAAACTCACCGTTCTCAATTGATCCGGGATGCGTGTTATCAAATTGATAGTTCCCGAGACGCACCTGCGTAGAGAGAATGCGATTTCTATTGATACTTGAATGGACGAGACTTCCAAAGGATGCGCTTATGGTCGCATACTCAATATCGTTTACGTAGTAGTGCATGTAATAGGCAGGCACATCGGCTTTGCTTAGTCCTGCAAACTCCCGGTTGAGTTCATCGGCGACAATAGACATCAAAGAATCCTGCTGAGCAGAGGCCCGATGAAAAGAACATACTATCAACAGTGCATATCCCGCACGGCGGAGCAAGAGAGTAAAAAATGGAGACCGCATTCAATAAGTTAAAAAATCCAGAATCCGAAACTACAGTAACGTTGCCTGGGCTAAATTCAGCCTTGAAAAGTATGTGAATTTGCCCGTTCCACAAAACGAATGTGTCCCATTGCAACTAAAACGGGTCTACATGAGTAAGATTATCGAAAGATTCGAAAAGATTGATCCCCCTGATACCTATTGAAAACGCTTTCGGCCAAACTCATTGGCAACAGCTGTGAGCGGCAGAGTACGCAGAAGAAGACTTCGCCAGCGCCTGGATTTCACTTCCTGGCAACCCTCACTTTTGAGGAAGTGTAAATGCCACATAGCTGTCCCCCTTAGGAGAACCTAGTTTGGTGCCACCGCAGGCCATCACAACATACTGACGGCCGTTTACACTGTAAGTACTTGGCGTTGCGAAAGCAGGAACCGGAAGTCTCGTTTCCCATAGGAGTTTTCCCGACTTCATATTGTAAACACGGAACTTACTGTCCTTGGTACCTGCAATGAATAACAAGCCTGAAGCTGTGATGACAGGTCCTCCATAGCTATCGGATCCTGTTTGAGGATTGTTCAGCTCAGGTGTTTCGCCGAAAGGCACCTTCCACAGGTAGTTGCCCGTGTTGAGATCAATAGCGTTAAGTGTTCCCCACGGTGTCCGCATGGGCGGATGGCCGTTGCTATCCAGAAACTTTGTATACCCTGAAATGCGCCAGGCCTTTGCCTTTTTCTCTGTCTTCCCGGGCTCCTTTTTATCTAAGCGTGTTTCAACTTTGTCGTTAAACAGGAATGCTACCAGCAGTTTCTTCTCTTCATCGCTAAACTTCCTGAATGCCGGCATCATTCCTTTTCCCGTCGAGATAACCTGGCTAACGTGGTCCCGCGTGAAACGGCTCGCGGGATCGATTAGTGAAGGGAAACCACTCGCAGGATTGCCCTTGCGCTCGCGTCCATGACAGGAAGAACAGTTGGTCATATAGAATCGCTCACCTGGATGCTTGAAGTTTTCAAAGTTTATGGTATCAAGGGAAATGAGCCAGGCCATCTCACTGCTGTTGAGATACATAATACCGTCGGGATCGACTGCAACACCACCCCATTCGGCCCCACCGTCAAGTCCGGGATAGATGATCGTTCCCCGACGGGAAAGAGGAGTGAAAGGACCTTCATTCCGGCTCTTCGCCAGTGCGGCAACCAGTTCATCGTGATTCGGCGCATTTGGATTAATATCGTCGGCGGTAAGCGACTGTCTTGCATAAGGCGCAGGTGCAGTCGGCCGTGGCTGGGTTTTGGAAGTTACTTCACCAGGGATATCTGAAGCGGGAGCTGCAATCTCTTCAATGGGGAACAATGGAGTTCCATCTTCACGGTTAAAGAGGAAGACATAGCCGTGCTTGGTTACCTGTGCGACTGCATCGACCTTCTTCCCGCCATGCATAACTGTGACCAGGTTAGGAGGGGCCGGAGCATCGCGATCGAGTACATCGTGGTGAACGAATTGATAGTGCCAGATTCGCTCGCCAGTCCTGGCATTGAGCGCAAGTAGTGTATTTGCAAACAAGTTATCGCCCGTGCGGTTTGCACCGTAAAAGTCAAAGGCTGCTGATCCAGTCGGTACATATACCATTCCGCGCGAACGGTCCACAGCCATGCCCGACCAGCTATTTGCGCCGCCAACCGTTGTGTCCTGATAAGCCTGAGGTGGCCAGGTCTCATAGCCTACTTCACCGGGATGCGGAATGGTCTTGAATTTCCATGCAAGCTCTCCGGTTCTGATGTTGAAGGCCTGTATGTTACCGGGTAGGGCATCCGTTGACTCAGACACACGAATAGGCATAATGATAAGGTCTTCATATACTGTTCCCGGAGTATTAGAGATCACAAACCTCTTACTGCCCAACGGTCCGAGTCCGGTACCAAGGCTAACCCGCCCTTTCTCGCCGAATGTTGGCACTGGCTTTCCAGTGAGTGCATCGACAGCATACAGCCACGATTCTTTCGTATAGAGAATTCGCTTATCATCTCCGTCTTCCCAGTATGTCAATCCTCTGCTTGTACCGTACCAGGTTGTGCCGGATGTATCACGAACGCGCCAAAGTTCCTTACCTGTGGCGGCATCAAGAGCAAATGGCTCTACCGACGCGGTAACAGCATAGAGAATATTATTCACGATAATGGGATTGCACTGAACCTGTCCGCTGTCGCCAGCGTGATATTCCCATGCAACAGTCAGATCCTTCACATTGGAAGAATCAATTTGAGTCAGTGACGAATAGTGGTTACGATCGGGGCCACCAAGATATTCCGACCAATCTGTCGACTTCCCATCGCGCGAACCACATGAAAAGAAAACAGTTGCGGCAAGTATGCCAGGGAACAAGAGAATTGCCGGCTTCGAAATGCTTACAGTTGAAGCTAGTTGTTTGATTGAGATTCTAAGTTGCATGGAGGTGCAGAGTGAACGAATCCAAACATACAATTAATTAGCATTACCGCCACCCATGAATACGTCAGCGGCTCTCGGAGGGGATTTTTTTTGACGGAAGAACTTTAGTACCTTTTTTGAGTAAACTATCCACCCCAATGAGAGCGACATGTGTGAGGGAGTACCGCGTGTTAGCGTTCATTTTCATTCTACTTTCGTCCTCAGGTATTTCGTTTGGGCAAACGCCAAGGCTCAAGTCGTGGGAAAAGCGTATCGGTGGTGTTGGCATCTTTTCCTCTCCTCGCATAAGCGATTTGAATCATGACGGTGTCGGTGACATTATAATCGGCCTGGGACGTGAAGAGTTTAAACCCTGCGATTCTGCCGTTGTGGCGCTGAATGGAAGGACGGGGCAGATGCTATGGCATGTAGCATCAAGTGATCACATTTTCACGTCAGCTATATTCAAGGATATCAACGCCGATGGTATCGATGATATCTTCATGGCGGGACGTTCAACGGAATTGTTTGCCATCAATGGCAGTAATGGAAGTATTATCTGGCGATTCGACCGGAAACAGGGAAATACTCGCTGGTTTAATTTCTACAATGGGCAGTTTATTGACGATCAGGACAACGATGGTACAGACGATATCATCATCGCTAATGGGGGCAATGTACGCGCAGCGCCATATGAGACCAAGGATCGCCACCCTGGTCATCTGGTAGTCATTAGCGGAATGACCGGAAAACTGTTGGCCGTTGCCGAGGTTCCGGATGGAAAGGAAACATATATGTCGCCTGTGCCAAAGCGACGTGCCGACGGCGACTACGACGTGCTCTTTGGAACTGGAGGAGAAACCATTGGGGGTGGCCTGTATTTGACGAAACTTTCAGACATTATGAAAGGTGACATCAGAAACTCGGAACTTCTTGATCGAAGTCCTTCCAAGGGTTACATAGGACCTCCGTTGTGGGCCGACATTAATGGTGACCGCAATGCAGACATTATCGCCAACGCGGTGGAGGGAAAATGTATCGCTTTTGATGGCGTTACACATCGTTCAATATGGACAGTAAAGCTCGACAACACTGAGGCCTATAGCTCAATTGCTCCGGGCTATTTCACCGGAGACGACAATGTTCCAGACTTCTTCCTGACCTACGCTGTTGGTACATGGCCCGACCTGGGCTCGAGTAAACAGTGTTTGATCAACGGGGCATCGGGGCAGATAGCATTCATTGATTCGTTGGGAACGTATCAGACCAGCACGCCAGTGGTGATAGATGTCGATGAAGATGGAATAGACGAAGCACTGATGAATGTTAATATTGAAGTACTAAATGATCTTAACCAGGCAGAATTTCAGAATGTGCTGACGCTCGTGGACTTTAAAAATAAAGAAGTGCTTCAGTTGGGTGATGCATCTCCCGGAAGCAATATTTCTTCAACGCCCTGGATTGGTGACCTGGATAAAGATGGACTTCTGGATATCGTTTACTGTCATGGCACAAACATCCGAAAGACCTATTCATTTTCAGGCATTCAGGTTCATAGAGTTGCAACGGGAATTAACGCCGGCATAAACGTGCGATGGGGAGCATACATGGGCTCCCAGTACAATGCTATATTCACCGCAAAATGAATTTGTTACCAATCTTGAACTGCAGAGAATCTGATGAACTGGGCTGGGTTAGTATCTATATTTTAACTCTGCTGTTGGCGGCAACCGAACGATATATCGCCTCGACAACAACGATGTCTTTGAGTCCTTCCTCGCCGGGAGCAAGAAGAGGCTTATTGTTTAGGATGGCAAGAGTATCGTCGTCCATTTGAGTTGATTGTTCATTTTCAATCGGAGCATTCAGCTTCATTCCATCACTGGCAACGCCATTAACGCCGTTGTATGCCGAGAATGGCGAGAATTTGATCCAGCCTTTGGCGCAATCTACCTGGAGGTCATTCATACTCTTGCCAAAGCTCGCCTGGCAAACGGCAGTGGCGCCGCCTGGAAACTCGAGAGTAAAATCCATGGTTTCTTCCACTTCTTTATAGATCTCAGGACGTGTCGTTGATGCTTTTGCCGTTACCGCTATAGGTTCCAGACCGGTGCTGTATCTCGCGGCGTTCAAGGGATAAACGCCCATGTCACCCATTACACCGCCTCCTAAAGATTTCTTTTGTTTCCAGTGATCCGTACGAGGGTCAACATACCCTGCATTTGCAGCAACTTTTGTTGTCTTGCCATACGTTTTATCTTTCACCAGTTGCATGAGCTTTTGTGTATTGGGCTCATGATGCATTCTGTATCCGATGGCGAGTTTCACTTTGTTCTTGTTACACGCATCGATCATCGCTTTGCAATCCGCGACGCTTGGTGCCATAGGCTTTTCGCACCATACATGCTTACCGGCTTTCGCGGCGCGGATGGAGTACTCAGCGTGCATTGAGGGAGGCAGAACAACATATATGACGTCAATGTCCGGGTTGTTTGCAACGCTGTCAAAGCTATCGTACGAATAACAGTTCTTATCGGGCAGGTTGTATTGTTTTTGCCATGACTCGATCTTTGACGGCGTCCCGGAAACTATTCCTGCAAGTTTACAATGTTTAGTAAGCTGCAACGCAGGGGCTAACAGATCCTTGCTATAGTAGCCCAGCCCGACGAGGGCAATGCCCAGCTTGTCCTTCTTTTGTGGAACTATAATGTTCGCGAATCCAGCCTGCGCGATGGTGATGCCTGCTACTCCCGCTGTTACCTGTCCGATAAATTTCCTTCTGTTGATCATAGTCGTTGAGATAATAAAGAACAATGAAAAGAACAATGAATTATTTAGTATTCAGACTGTGTACTGATGTTCCAAGATACGACACAGTGGCA
The DNA here is from genome assembly GCF_037203685.1 of Chryseolinea sp. T2. Lineage (NCBI taxonomy): Bacteria > Pseudomonadati > Bacteroidota > Cytophagia > Cytophagales > Fulvivirgaceae > Chryseolinea > Chryseolinea sp. T2. The sequence goes on along the minus strand of NZ_JBBCAU010000005.1, from coordinate 244,057 downwards.
ACAGGATCAAATCTGTCCCTTGCTAATCAGGCAAACACCACATTCCATATGCCATACAACCCCACAAAACATATTGACACTATGCTGAACCAAAGAGCAGAATCGTAGAGCACACCTGGAGGCTCGAGCTGGAATTGACGATATCTGAAATTCAAGGCTGCGTAAACAATGATTAACAAAAGAATCGATCCAACTATTCCACCGAACAGGATCATCACTACAGGCAGGCTTACGAAGAGGAAGGCAGCAACCCAAAGCGGCGGACATACCCAAGCTAATATCGCAATCAAACGCTTCCGGAGAGAAATGTCATAGAAATTGATCCATCCAACTTGCCCAAAGATGTCGCTGTACATTCGCGACCACGCCGCTAGCGAAGCAAAAAGGCTCGAATAGAGAACGAAGAACGCGCCAACGAGATAGGCGATTCGTATGCCTGGTCCCAATGATTCGGTGTATATCAAAGCCACTGCTTCTATCAGTTCATTGCCTTGGGGAATCACACCGCGGGCATGAAGGACGGCTGCTCCCAAAAGGTAGAACGCCGCCGTTACCGAGGTGTAGATGATCATAGCCACAATGGCATCGAGGTACATGACGCGCACCCAGCCCCGGGCGCGTCTATTCCAGTCGGCACTGTCATCACGGGGGCCGGTGTAGGTAGCATAGCCTTTCTCGAGGCACCAGTAGTTATAGGCTATGATTTCGTCACTGGCGACACCAGTAATACCGAAGGCGCCAATAGCCACAGTAACGATTTCGGGTGAGAAGTGAAGAGCGAAGCCGCTGAGAAACTGATCCAGAGTAATCGCATATGGAGTGAAAGCAAGGGCAGCGACGGCACCGATAGTAAGTACAGTAAAAGACACGGTCATGATGAGCGAGGAACGCTCCACGACGCTGTAGAATCCCTTAAATAGCAGTAGGGACAGAGAGACGGATATCACAGCAAGCCAAAGTTTCAATGGAATGTTCGGAGCAAGCAGATTGAGCACAATTGCCGTGCTGCCGATCATGCCGCCCAGTTGTATAATCTTCAGCAGGATGAGCGTAAGTATGACCCAGATACTCCAATGACTTCTTCCAATTCTCAATCCCGGTAAGCCATTGAAGCATTGCATGGCCGTACGACCTGTAAGTATTGTGTGTTTCCCGAACTCCAGTTGAACGGCAACTTTTGCAAGGCAGCTGATGACGATGATCCAAAAGGCATGAAACCCGGCAGTGGCTCCAAGAGTAGAGGTGGCGATAAGTTCGCCCGAACCAACGATGGAAGCAGATAAGATAAAGCCGGGGCCGAGAAACTTTAGCCGGCCAGCAAAGGTCTGAGGTGGCTCTTTGATGTTTTCGGCGGAGAGAACGTAGGGGTCGTGCATATTTGTCGGAAATAAATAAGAAATTCTTAACATCGAAAACAAGTGTTTTCTGATCATGCACTCGAATGTTGTCGTTAGTGATAGAGTAAGCTGCCGCCCACATTGCAAATGAAGATACCGATTGGTATCTTCGTAAATGCGAGACCCGGAGGCTACACGCGAAACCATTCTTAAGAAATCAGGTATCCTGTTTAATACACGAGGGTATAAGTCTACGTCGATCAGCGACATCACGGAAGCAACTGGATATACAAAGGGCGCGATCTATCGACACTTTGAAAGTAAGGTCGACCTTGAGGTAGCAACGCTGGCGCATTTGTCCTCCCTGATGCTGGACAAACTCAGGACTTGCATAAAAACTGAAACTACGGCGCCTGCCAAATTGAGGGCGATGTTTCATTTCTTCGAATCTTATATAACGAAACCGCCGTTGAAAGGTGGGTGCCCATTGTTGAATGCGGCCATTGAGGCAGACGATTCTCATCCGGCGCTTCGTCGTGCGGCGCTAAGGATCCTTCGTGAAATGCGTGATTCAATTGTTCGTGTGTTGGAAAATGGGATTCGATATAATCAGCTGAGGACTGACATCGACGTAAGCGAATTTGCCACGCTGATGATAGCATCGTTGGAAGGAGCTATCATGATGAGCAAGCTCAGTGGTAACGACGAAGACATCAAGCGCGTTATTGCCCATCTTGACAAACAGGTGGCCACTTTGATCCGCTGATTTTTTTTGTACAGGTAGATACCGATTGGTATCGTACGGGACAATGTATAATTGAATGTAATTTAAGCGACAATGAAAAAACTGATCATTAAGTCGTTGGGAGTATGGTTGAACGTGCTGGCAGTTCTCGACCCTGAACGAGCGGCAAAAGCAGCGTTCCAGATATTCGGACATCCCCGACGTCAGCCCGTTACGAGAAAGCATCTGGCTTTTTTCAAAACAGCTGATCAATCGTCGATGGAGTTTCAGGGCCTACGCATTCAGGTATACCGTTGGGGCAATGGCGATCGTAGCATACTTTTTCTGCATGGATGGGAAAGCCATACTTATCGTTGGAAGCGCTACATTGAAACTTTTCGAGATGCGGGATATACGGTCTTTGCCTTTGACGCCCCGGCGCACGGTCAATCCGAGGGAAACAGCACTACCGTTCCGCTATACGCCGATACATTGAAAGCGTTCGTAGAACAGTATGGTCAACCCGATGCCATTGTCGGGCACTCCATGGGGACATTCGCTTCATTTTACGGTCTTTACAAGTATCCGGAGATAACACCCCGCACCCTGATTACCCTTGCTGCCCCAGGAGAGGCAACGGAATTCATCGATCATTATCAACGGACATTATCACTCACAGCCCGTACGCGGGAAATACTGGTCCAGCATTTTACAAAGTTATTTCAGGCGCCACCAGAGTTTTTCTCTACACCCTTCTTTGCGGCTAGCCTCACCATTCCGGGTCTGCTGATCCATGATGAAGAGGACAACGAAACGTCGGTAAAGCACTCGCAGCGTATTCACGCGGCATGGAAAGGTTCAGAGTTAATCGTTACAAAGGGACTGGGGCACAATCTGAAGTCGCCTGGCGTAGTGGATCAGGTCTTCCGGTTTGCCAACTCTCAGCTTCATGAACAGGCGGCTGGGAATTGAATAGTCTTGAAAGGCAACGTGGGTTGACAGTGCTCTGTTTGACCGATCCTCTATGTGAGATTTATTGGCAGTGCATACGGAGTCCATCCGGACTACGATTGGATACTAACTGGACACGGGACATACATCTGTATAAGGCCTGTATGATGTCTCTATAATGCCTGTATAACGTCTGTATGTAGTAGCGTTAGAAGGAGAATACCAGCAATTAACTGCATTCTGATAAATAAGGTTGGGCTATCCTCGCCGACTGGGCTGAAGCGCCCGGAGATAATAGATAACGCCGTCTTGCTCATATGGGTTCCGCGGCCATCAAGATTCTACCTTGATGAATTTTGATCGCGATTCTCGGGCCAGTTTTCAGGCTTCAGGGTGGTTGCGTTAAACCCCGCAAACGTTCCAACAATCGGCGCCGCACTACGTTGGTCGAGGGGACCAATGCTGGGGAATAGTCAATTCGTTAACTTCAGTTTACGTTTTCTCACCTTGTTGCCTAATATTCATGATTGACCCCACCAGACTTGAACACTTCAGAAACCTCGTTTCGCTTTGTGCTGCCGACGGAAGCATCAAAGACATCGAGCGTGTAGCCCTATCAAAAATTGCCTATTCAAATGACATTCCGCTTGACCGGCTGAACTTCATGTTATCTAAAGCCAAAGAATACATCTATCTGATCCCGCAGAATACGCATGATCGCGAACGCCAGCTGGAAGAGATGATTCAGCTGGCCTGGGTCGACGGAGACTTCGCAGCGGCGGAAAAAGAATTGATCCACATGGTGGGTGAGAAACTAGGATTCTCGTCGCTCCAGGTGGATCATATGCTTTCCGTTCGTGTACAATAACTCACCAGAGGAGCTTACTTCTTTTTGGCTTCCTGGTCGAAAGTAATTGACTTGATGTTGATGATGTCTTCGTTCGGCTTCTGAGGCTTTTTAAAGATGAAGTAAAGATCGTGACGTCCGCTCACGGGCACATGCAAATAGCCAGGCACCGTTGCTACGGAATCCCAGGAGCCGGTGGCCGCGTAGCTGGTGAGTGAAATCACCGGGCCAGCCTGAGAATCCCGTCTTACTTCAATCTCTCCAGCCTTCTCCTTAGATGCGTATTCGAACCGGAATCCTCCGATGTGACTCAGATCTATGTTCTTAAGCAGCAGGAACGACTTATGATCACCATTGGCAAGACTGTTTCCGAATCTTGCGAAGCCCGATTGCTGGTCGGTGTATATGGCCAGGACTTTGGATGGTCTGAGGTTAATCACGGTAGTAGTGGTATTTGGATTCGATCCGGAGGCGCCGCCATCAGTATAACTGGCCGTGAGCGTATAGACTCCCCGTGTCTCTTCGGCTTTGTGGTTCTTCAACGCGAGAGCGCCCTTTCCTTTGGCTGCTACCGAGGGCGCAGCCACCTTATTAAGCGACATAATGTACTTGACGATCTCAACAGCTTCCTGCTTATTCAATTGGGGGTGTGCGCTCATTACATGCTCGGTACCCCAATTACCGCCACCTCCGGCTATGATCTTATCCGCCAATCTGTCCAACGCACCAGCATCATTTTTATATCGCTCCGCGACCTGACGGTATGCGGGGCCGACAGAAACCCGGTCAATAGTGTGACAGGCCTTACAGTCGCTGCTTGCCATTAATGTAGCGCCCACCATCATCGCCGCGGGCTCAGCGTTGTATCCAAACGTAACGCCTACACGCGAGCGTGCAATCGGTTCGTCCTCTTCGTCGATAATCACCACATGGTAATCAAACACTTCGTTGTCCCAGAAGAAGGAAGTATTTCTCGTTGTCGCGACCGCAACAACAGGTGCGGCATTTCCTGCATGTACTACAACGGTGTCGGTATCCGCAGCACCAGACTTGTCTGTAACCCTTAAGACAACCTGATAAACACCAGGTTTTGTAAAAGTGAACGCAGGGTTAGCAGTTTTTGAGCCTACGCTTTTACCGTCGAACAACCATTCATAGCTGAACTCGTCACTATCGTCCGGGTCAGTCGTTCCATTGCTACTGAATGTAACCCTTAAAGGCACTCCACCCGTTGCCTCGCGCTTCACTGATGGCAGTCGTCGCTCAGAAGTTAGAAATACCATCTTATCTCTGGTCGCCATGGCCACGCTGTCAACAATACTGGCCTGCGCGTGAGGCGCGCGGTTGCCATCATTGAATTCAATCTTCACCAGCCTGGAATCTTCATTATCGGCACCATAGACCGATCCATACTCAAGCATATACATGACGCCATCCTTTCCAAACGTCAGGTCTATTGGACGGCGAAAGTCGCCATTGGATGACATGAAGGGTTCGTTACGAACATAGTTTTCATTCTTGTCAAACCGAAGTGCCAGCACCCAGTTTCGCATCCAGTCGAATACGAAAAGTGCACCATCGTAGTATTGAGGGAACGCATTGTTCGCGGTCGACCTGCTATAAGTATAAAACTCACCGGCCATCGCACTTCGACCGCCCTGGCCTAACTCGGGGAATTCATTCGATGAAGCATACGGATACCATATGATTGGTGCCTGAGCAGGTGGAAGAGTTTCAAGTCCGGTATTATTAGGGGAGTTGTTTACTGGCGCAGCAGGATTGAATTTAGGGCCTGCAGTATTGGTAGCGAAATTCCACTTAGCGTAGGCCTGATTGTTTCCTACAAAATAAGGCCATCCAAAATTTCCGGGACGCTTTGCCTGATTGAATTCATCATAACCCCGCGGACCCTGCACACTGTCCTTGCCGGCATCGGGACCAATCTCTCCCCAATACAACACAGAGGATTTAGGATTGACGGCAATTCGATAGGGGTTTCTGCATCCCATCGCATAGATCTCAGGCCTGGTCTTTTCAGTGCCCGGTGGGAAAAGGTTGCCTTCCGGTATGGTGTACGTGCCATCCTTTTCAGGATGAATCCTGAGCACTTTACCCTTAAGGTCATTGGTATTCGAAGCGCCGCGCTGCGCATCCAGACTGTAATACTCCTGGCCCTGGCGCTCATCCAAGGGCGCATAACCATTTGCAGGGAAGGGGCTGGAGCTGTCACCGGTAGACAAATACAGATTCCCTTTTTTGTCCCATGCAAGCGAACCTCCATGATGTGCTCCACTGTTGACTTGAACAGGAACCTGCAACAATACCTTCTCAGATGTTGTGTCAAGCGTGTTATTAGAAGTTAATGTGAACCGTGAAAGGTTGAACATTATTGGTTCTGCATCAGTAGGTGGCGCGTAATAGAGATAAATAAAATTGTTATTGTCGAAGTCGGGGTCAAGAGTAACTCCAATAAGGCCGGTCCCTCCCTTTGTGCATACTTTAAATTGATGCACCAGAGAATACTTGGCGGTTTTTGTATTGAACATACCCAGATTGGCGGTACGAAGTTCCGTATAGAAAATTCGCCCATCATCCGACACATCAAGCTCCATTGGCGTGTTGAGATCATTTACCAGGATCGTCTTAACGAAACGGTTTTCCTCTGGAACAGTCACTGCATAAGCCTTGCGGTAGTCAAGCTTTCCATCGCCGATTGCATATTTTATTCCACCGAGAAGGTGCTTAAGAAATAACGGCTCAGAGTAGCTTTCATCTGTGTGTCCACCTCCTGTGTAGAATGCGCGCCCACCGTCATACTCATGATACCAGGCTATGGGGTGGTCGGCTCCGTTAGTGCCCCCTTCATAGGTATTTTCATCGAGGTAAGCCACCACATGGAGGCCTGGATAAAAAGATCTGTAGTTGTACCATTCGTCTGTACGTTTCCAATCGGCAGGTAGGCCTGACGTGGAAATATGGGTATTGTCGGTCACCCGAACTGTTGCCGGACGCACATTAGGATTATGTGGATGGCTTGAGAAGTGCGCACCTACCAGCTTGTCATACCACGGCCATTCATACTCTGTATCCGCAGCAGAATGGATGCCTACAAATCCACCGCCTGCCTGAATGAATCTTTCGAACGCCGCCTGCTGGTCGGGATTCAACACATTTCGGGTAGTATTATTGAAAATTACTGCCTTATACTGTTTGAGATTGAAGTCATCGAAGAAGGAAGCGTCCTTAGTTGTGTCTACAAGGAATCCGTTTTCCTTCCCGAGTTTCAGGATTGCCTCAATGCCATGCGGTATTGAAGTGTGTTTCCAGCCTTTAGTTTTGGAGAACACCAATACACGGGGAGGCCCCGGGTCACTACAAGATGATAGTGACAAACTGATTAACAGGTACCCCGCAAAGAAAAGGGGCCACATTCCGGACTTCGCAACATTCATGTATACGGGTGCTTGCTTTCAACAGTCGACCTCTAGGACATTGTGCCTGGATAACACAATGCCGGGAGATAGTGAAAGGTAAAATTAGAGTAATGGGTGTAGTACGCGAATCTTTCTATACAAGCGGTAACAGAGGCGTGCAGAGATTCGGAGCAGCAGTTTGCAGATGTCATTTCAAATCGAACAGCGCCGCAATAAGGGATTACGCCTGCTAATTCACAAGCCCCAGCTCATAGGCGGAACGACTTTATTTTAAGCATCGGGTGACGATCGCAAACTACATTCCCATCATGACAAATGCTCCCCAGTAATAAGGTTCTTTATATTTGGCCATCAATTGCAACTGTGCCTGTTTAAAGGCTTTGTGCTTGTCGCCAAGTTTGATCCACGAGGTATAGAAGTTTGTCATCAGCAGCTGCGTAGCTGCATCGTCAACTTTCCAAAGGCTCATAACCAATGCCTCGGCGCCAGCAACCTGAAAGGCGCGCTGAAGGCCATACACACCTTCGCCAGCCTTTACTTCGCCAAGCCCGGTTTCACAGGCGCTCAACACCACGAGTGATGTTCCCTGAAGATTCAGGTTCATCGCCTCATAGGCGGTAAGAACACCGTTGTCATTACTTCTGAGACTGGGTTCCTGCTGGCCATTCACAGTCTTCCCGCCACCAGTCAAGATCAATCCGGATCTGAGGAGAGGATTCTCCGTTGCGTTTTCCATATGTACGCCAAAGCCCGTTCCTGTCACTTCAACATCTTTAAGGAAGTAGCCATGAGTAGCGATGTGCATTACGGTCGGGCTATTGGCAACTTTTAAATTAGATTCACTGGCGGTTTTTTGCATGAAACTGTTAGCCACATAACCCGCTGCCTTAAGGGTACGGTTAATACCCTCTATCTCAATCTTGGTCGCTGGTAATGCGGCAATGTCCTTGGATCCATAGTCAGGAAACCCCAGCAGTAGCGCCTTCTTGGCAGGTGTGGTTTTCTTTTTGTTCTTCAAAGCAAGCAGGTCCCTTGAATTCCCAAGCGTAACGAGGTCGTAGGTCTTTATTACATAGGCTCCATCCGGCTGCTTAAGGGTATTCACGTTGATTTGATTGTAAACTCCGTCGGGAGAGAGGTAGACAACAGTCTTGTCGCCCAACGCATCCGCTATACGCTTCCAATATTGCTCGTAAGAGTGATCGTCTTGAATACGTTGCTGAATGGCGTTTCTGTAGAACTTGGCGTATCGTGTGTCCAGCTGCGCGCCGTTGTCGAGAACAACCAGTCGAGGCAGTTCAGTTTGCCGGGTGATGACCAGAGCAGCATAACGCGCATCGGCTGTGAACTTCTGATCGTACTTGCTAACCCGTATCAGCTCCACAACCGCCTCGTTCTCGGCAAGGGACGATTTTATCTGTTCGAACCCGGCAGATTTTCCTCCATAGCCAGCCACGAATTCCTTGCTCAATTCCGAGAGTTTTCTCTCCATTGCATTCGCCGCTAATGTCATCGAATCCAGATTGATCTTCTGTTCCTTCAATTCATCTTTCGAATACTGATAGTAGCGGGCCAGTGTTTCCTTTTGATCTATCCACACATTGTAGTCACGGATCAACTCCTTATTTCCGCTGGCAAGAATGTTGCGCTTAATTCGGTTGGTAGCGCTGAGCAACAGCGCCTTCGTCGCCATCTGGTATTCGTACATGTCGCGGAGAACAGATGGGAGAGAGGTCGAGGCTTCAATCGCGAAGTTGTAAAAACGCTGAAACCTTGGCGACAACACGTCCCAGTACTTGCTTTTTTCTGCCTCACTCATCGAAGCAAAGTAGCGATCGATGAAAGAAACCGATTTGTCCATCACTGATTTATAAGCGCTGTATGCTTTATCATACTCCTTCTTCTTCCAGTAAAGAATGGCAATGTCTTCCTGCGATTGCACGAACAGCGGATGATCCGTACCCAACGACTTTTCGCGTATGATCAGCGCCTTGTCAAGTAGTGTTTGCGCATCATTGTAGCGCTCTTTATACCTGTAAAAGGTTCCGAGGTCACTTGTGCTTTTCGCAAATGGAAGGCTCTCCCCGCCATAACTTGTCTTGAATATGGACTGCGATTTCTTCAGCAATTCCTCGACCTTATCTTCCTTGCCCATCAGCATGTACAATGCAGCCTGGCTGTTAAGCATGCTTGCATAGTCTGGATTAGTTTTTCCCAGGCGACGTTCCATCGTCTGATAAATTGAATCAGCGCTTTCATATCTTCCCATCTGCTGGTAAAGCAGCGCGTGATTAGAAAGGAACTTCAATCCATTCTTCGATTTGCTGTCACCTAATTTCTCGGCAATTTCAATGGCTTGTTTTAGAATCGCATCTGCCTGATCATACCGACCGATGGTCTGGTAAAGCATTGCCCGGTTGTTTTGAACAATGGCGTACTGCATGGCTGCCTTGCCTGCGTTTTTTTCAATATTGATCAACGCAGCGTCAAAGGTCTTTTCACTTTCGTTGTAGCTGGCCAGATCGAATTGCAGAACAGCTAGATTATTCAATGAAGAAGCTACTCCAATATTGTTTTCCCCAAAAGTAGCTTTCCGAAGTTCCAGTGCTTTTGTAGTATAGTCCATGGCCTGACTAAACCTTCCCATGGTACTATATGCAACCCCTGATCTGCAAGCGCCTTCATGTATCCAATTTCGCCTGTCAGCGATGCACGTTCATATATAGTCAGCGCACTGTTAAAACGCTTTTCGGCAAAGGCGAATTTGCGCGTGGCATAGGCAAGCTCCCCAGTCTCAAGCTGGAAGCGGGCCTTTTCAATTTCGTTTGATTTACTGCTATCAATAGAACCAAGTACAAGGCTTCCACTGGTGGCAAGTTTTGACATAAACTCGCCCTTTTCTTTCACATCAAACAGGCCGGAGTTATCAAGCAACAGGATTGCATAATCAAAATCGGTTGAATCAAAGCTATCACGCACCCGATCGAGGTCTTCCTTCCAACCGCCAACAACCTTCTGTCGATTCTCTTTTGAGGTGGCTTTTTTGATTTTCTTAATCACCTGACCACTGGCCGTGCATGCGCACAATACCAGCAGCACAGCAATGGTTCTGCTCATGTGAACTTCGGGTTTTAGGACACAAGGGATATTGAACGGCGAATGCCCGATACAGTTACAAACTTCCTAACGGTGTAAATTCACAGTTAGCTGGGTGGTTAATAACTGTTAAGTAAACTTACGGGTTTCGGGCGAGCATCTGACGTCTCTTCAAATGATTCTTCATACACAACATCACCATTTTTCCGGGATACACGAACATAGTCTATGCTGCCCGCTCCCCTGAACTTGAAAATCATTCCTACCCAGGGAAGAGGTTCCATGCGCGTGATAAGATCAAAAGCCTTTTTGCTATTGATAAGCACCTGTGCCACAGAATCAGCGACTTCAAACCTGACGTTCACCCAATCCTGCAGTTCAACACCCAGAGGAGATAAATCCGTGACCTTACCATTCTTATCATAGAAGTCCAGGTTTGATACGCATCCTGGTTTGCTTAAAGGAATAACCATGGCCGCACCCTCGAATAAAATATGAACCTCCGTATAGCGACACGCTGCCGCCCCCTCACCGAAGTCGTTCCTTATGCTCGCTTCAAACACAAAATCATCGCTCTTAATTACGGGCTTGTCTCCAACATTGTAGTAGCTGCACCAGGGAGCTTCAGGTTGGAGCGCGATGCCCGTCTGACGTATGGTTTCCATCGGGACAGACAGGCTGCCATTAAACTCAGCTGCGTCGCGGGGAAAGTAGACCGGCATCGGACTGGTTTCGAGCAGCGACAGCCATCCGTCGCTCTTTATCATTAACTTATGCTTTTGAACAACCTCACCATTGACTTTAAGTCTGGCATCAAAGAACCCTGGATAATAGTATATTGACGTGTGAGTCCTGAGCCGCGGATCTACGTGCTCCGTCAGCTTCGGGTCCCACGATTGTTGAATGCTGACAGAATCATCATCCTCACAATCAGAGGCATCATAGTCAAAGATTACAGTATTGGGAACGCCGCTGTCAATTACCTTCTTACTGCTGAAAGAGAACGCCTTACCGCGATTGGTCGCCGACGGACGGAACGCCGTTACATAGAATACGACGGCTGCGGTACACGCAGCCAGCCCGATCCAAACAATACCTGATTTTCGGTTTTTGTTAGTAGTTGGAATAGTTGCGATAGTAGGTGTTGGTTCAGTCTCAGCTGTCGCCATCGCATTATCCGAACTCCATTGGTGCCTGAATTGCTGCCAGTTTTCGGAACCGGCAAAACTGGCGAGTGCGTCAAGGGTCGTGATGGTTGGTTTTCCCCGGTACTCGACCTTTTTCCACACGCGCTTTAACGTTGCAACGCTGAGCTGAATGCTGGTTCGCTCATGAATTTGCCGCGACAGATTTTCAAAATCATGAGTAGACCACTCCAGACCGCTGCCCCATCCGAGCAATTTCTCAATCTTGCTGACAAGTGCAGCAACCGCGGCTTCAAATGTTGGATCGACACTCATTTTACTTTTCTCTGGCCGTACCTGGCAAACTTGAACAAGCTTGAACAGACTTGTTAACCAGATTCAGGCCCTATGAGCTGTAAATTTCATTGTTTGGTGCCACAAAACCGAACATTACAGCCATCTCATATTTTATGAATCTTAACAGCTTATTGAAACTCAGGGTGAATCACTTTTGCACTTCAATTGTATGCACTGCTTTGATTTTATTAATCCTCACGCAAGACGCGTTAGGCAGTACCGGGATTCTGAATCCGGGAGTGAAATGGCGCTTCAAAACCCTTGGGGCGGTGCGAAGCCAGCCTTTGATCGTTAATGATGTCATCATTTTCGGAAGCACCGATGGGCGACTATATGCTGTAGAGAAACGCTCGGGTTCATTGAAGTGGAGTATTTCAACAAACAGCCCGATTACCAGCTCGCCAATCAGTCAGGGGCCTTTGGTGTACTTTATTTCCGATGACCAACAGGTATACGCGGCCGACCTTGCAAGTGGAGATATCAAGTGGACGTTCAGAATGAATGCCATCAAGCCTTCGTATTGGGAATGGGATTACTTCACGGCGTCACCTGTGTATGCAGATGGCGTGCTCTGGGTCGGCTCCGGCGATGGCAACCTGTATTGCCTCGACGCGCTGTCGGGAAAGCAGCGATGGAAATACGAGACAACGGGAAGGATACGCGCAGCTCCTGCAGTCACTGAAAAAATAGTGTATGTGCCATCCAATGATGGGATAGTGTATGCGCTGGACAAGACAGCGGGCAAGCTAATCTGGAAGTTCGGCACTGACGGCGCTGCATACGATTCGCGAAAGTCCGGATGGGACCGCAATTCAATTTACGCTCCACTGATTGCAACCGACAGCGTCTTAATTGTGGCCAGCAGAGACGGGAAAACGTATGCTGTAGACGTTAACACGAGAAAGGAGCGCTGGTCTGTTACCTATGGCCCAACATGGGCGATGTCGACCAGTCTGAAGGCGGGAACAGTGTATATCGGATGGTCTGACAACAGCCTTCTCAGTGCAATTGATCTGAAGACAGGAAAAGAGCGATGGAAATTTAAGGCTGGCTCGATGGTGTACACGAAGCCTCTGGTTACAGACAGTGAAGTACTCGTGGGTTCGGCGGACGAGAAAGTTTACTGTCTCAATGCCGTTGATGGTACTAAACGATGGGAATACAAAGTAGGCGCTGCTGTATATAGCTCCCCCGTTGTAGATGAAGGAGTAGTGTTCGTCGGAAGTGATGATGGAAATCTTTATGCTTTGCACGAGAAACTGAAGCCCGTTAAGGCAGTATTTCAGCCCATTACCAACGACGCCGGAATGAACCAGGCGTTCCTCGCTGATCCGAAGATCACACCTTTTCTTAAGGACCACGGTTTTCTTCACCTCGATTCGGTTTCAATTGACGGCTTCATCAAACAACGGATAGCCGACAAGCTTCCCAGCGTTATCGTCTTTGCCTACGAGCAGCTGCCCTCAGCCCTGATCGGCACTCATCCGGAGAACGGATTGCTTCGTCAGTATCTGAACAGCGGGGGGAAGGTCGTGTGGTTCGGCAACATTCCGGCGCTGTATACTATTGATAAGAACGGGAAGCCATCAATGGACATCACACGTGGCGAGAGGATGCTGGGGGTGAAATTCAGTCGTCCGGAGGAGTCTGGAAATTACTACAGCAAGACAACACAGGCGGGCATCAATTTGGGCTTGCCGGAATGGAAGATGTTCACCTACGCCAATGTTGAGAACATCGGAATCACACCGCTGGCGGTCGATGGATTTGGGCGCACAACCGCATGGATGAAGGCATACAACGACCAGCCTGGCTCAGGATTCTTCTCGTGCCGCACGTGGGGCTGGTATTCTCCCATTCATGATGAAGATCTTCGAATAGTCCTTGAAATGGCTAATTATGAACTGGAGTAAACTATTTATCAGGCTTACCAAAGCATTTAAAGGCAGTCTGGCTGCTTTTATTCTTACGCTGTTATCTGGGCATTTGGCTCCGCTGTGTGCTGTTGCGCAACGGTCAGGGAACGCGTCTCCCGCTCCCAAACAGCTACCTGTAATCTGGACATTTTCAGCCGGCGGAGCAATCACCTCGTCCCCTTTAGCCGACAATGGTATTGTATATTTTGGGGCCGAAGACAGCACCTGGTATGCATTGGAAACAGTCACCGGAAAAATAAAATGGAAGCTTCGAACCAATGCAGCTATCCGGTCGACTGCTGCAATCTCGGGTGATCAGATTTTCCTCGCTGGCGGCAACGGCGTGCTGGCGAGCGTCAACAAGACCAATGGCGAAGTAAAGTGGCGCATCGTGTTTGATCAGACCGCATTGTTCATGGGCGAACGCACATATGACTTTGCGGACTACTATCATTCATCGCCCGTCGTCGAAAATGGCGTCATCTACCTTGCTACCGGGAATTCGGTACTTGGCGCATATCGCGAAGATACCGGTGCGATGATTTGGCGCTACCGCGCTGGAGATATTGTTCATAGCCGCCCGGTCATAGTCAGGGATAAGGTGATCTTCGGCAGCTTTGATGGATATGTCCACGCCGTAAACAAAAACAATGGCAGTCTCGCGTGGAGGTTCAAAACGGTGGGTCATCAATATTTTCCGAAAGGAGAGGTGCAGGGAGGAATTGCAACCGACGGCCAGCGCGTTTTTGTAGGAGCACGCGATTATAACTTCTATTCAATCGATGCGAATTCCGGCACCGCTCTGTGGAACAGGAAGTTCGACAACGGATGGGCTATGAGCGTTACTGTGGCTGATACAGTTGTTTACATTGGAACATCGGACGATCGCCTCGTGGTTGCTGCGGACACCCGATCCGGTCGTGAATACTGGCATACTGATGTGAAGTTCAACGTCTTCGGGAACGCCGCAGAAACATCAGATCAGGTCATTATTGGCACTATTTGGGGTAAGGCTTATGGCCTCGACAGAAATTCAGGAGTGGTCAGGTGGATATTTGAAACACAGGGCTTTAAGGCAAATCACCTGAAGTATTTTACTCAAAAGGATAGCTTTCGGCCCGACATAGGTTCAATCCTCAAAACTCCATACAAGTGGATTGCTGCGGAACGCCTCATGGGCGGAATCTTTTCAACCCCTGCGGCCAGTGGCGACATTATAATTCTTACTTCTGCCGAAGGGAAAGTCTACGCGTTGAAAGCCAATTAAGCCTTTGCAGTGCGTTCGATGTCTTTAAGGTTCTCCATCTTCTTGTTTCGGAGGAAGCCATTGATGTCTTCAAAGTGCTCGCGAACACGCTTATTACCGAATTCAAACACTTTTGTAGCAAGGCCGTCAAGGAAATCTCGGTCGTGAGATACCAGAATCAACGTTCCGTCGAATGCCTTCAACGCGTCTTTCAGAATGTCCTTTGTTTTGATATCCAGATGGTTCGTTGGCTCATCAAGAATTAGCAGGTTAACTGGCGTTAGGAGAAGTTTCAACATTGCCAGGCGGGTCTTTTCTCCACCCGAAAGCATCTTTACCTTTTTGTCGATCGTATCGCCGCCAAACATGAAGGCACCCAGGAGGTCTCTTATTTTGGTTCTGATGTCTCCAAATGCTATCTGGTCGATAGTATCAAAAACAGAAAGTGATTCATCCAAAAGTGAGGCCTGATTTTGGGCAAAGTACCCGATCATCGAATTGTGCCCTACCTGCATCTTGCCTTCAAAGTCAATTTCTCCCATGATGGCTTTCACCATCGTTGACTTACCCTCGCCATTGCGGCCAACGAAAGCCACTTTGTCGCCACGTGCAATAGTCATCGCAGCATTCTCAAAGACAACGTGGTCGCCATACTTTTTAGTGAGTCCATCCAGTATCACCGGGTAATTACCAGATCTCGGGGCAGGAGGAAATTTCAGGTTCAGCGCTGAAGTATCTACCTCATCGACCTGAATGATCTCGATCTTCTCCAGCATCTTCACACGCGACTGCACCTGCAGTGTCTTGGAGTAAGTGCCTTTAAAACGCTCAATGAATTCCTGTATATCAGCGATTTGTTTCTGCTGATCATCGAACTGCTTTTGCTGTTGCTCGCGTCGTTCTTTCCGAAGCTGCAGATAGTGCGTATAGTTGGTGCGGTAATCGTAAATCCGGCCCATTGTTACTTCAATGGTCCTGTTGGTAAGATTGTCAACGAATGTCTTATCGTGACTGATTACAATCACAGCCTTCGCATTGTTGATGAGAAAGTCTTCCAGCCACTGAATGGATTCAATGTCCATATGGTTGGTCGGCTCATCAAGCAGAATCAGATCAGGTTTTTGCAGGAGAATTTTGGCGAGCTCGATACGCATGCGCCAGCCGCCGCTGAATTCGCTGGTAGATCGCGTGAAATCACTGCGTTTGAAACCAAGGCCAAGAAGCGTTTTCTCAACTTCGGCATCGAAATTAATCTCCTCAATGGAATAGTATTTTTCGCTCAGTTCAGATACCTGTTCGATTATTCGGGCGTACGCATCTGATTCATAATCAGTACGCGTTTCCAGCTGATGGTTGAGTTCATCCATTTCACGCTTCATACCGAGGATCTTCCCGAATGCTTTCGAAGCTTCATCAAAAACAGTAGCGGTGTCTTCAGTAAGCAGGTGCTGTGGCAGATAAGCGATTACGGCATCATTCGGTGCCGATATTTTCCCGCGGGTGGGTTTGTTGACACCTGCAATTATCTTAAGAAGTGTCGATTTGCCTGCACCGTTCTTTCCCATCAACGCGATACGATCGTTTTCGTTGATGTTAAACGTAATGTTGCTAAAAAGAGGAGAACCGTTAAACTCTACCGTTACCGCATCTACTGAAATCATGGCTTGCTGTTCAAGGCCGCAAAGATATTATTTGCCGCATAAATTTGATTTAACCTCCCGGCAACATTTCATGCCAATCGGTTAGATTTGAATTCTCAAACGTGTACGATGAAGTTAATTTATGGGATTGTCGCAGCGGGCATGCTTTTCACATCATGCAAATCTAAAACCTCAGATGAATCATTGCCGGTAAGCGACACTGCAGCGATTGCCAGTGGTGAGGCTATTTTCAAACAGGATTGCAGTGCCTGTCATACGTTTGATCGCGATGCGATTGGCCCGCGGCTCGGCGGCGTAACCGCTTCTGCAACCGGAGAGTGGATCATTAGTTTCATTTCGGACCCGAAAAAGATGATTGATTCGGGCGACGAGCGTGCAAACAAACTGTATGATCGTTTCAAGACGATAATGCCTGCCTTCAGTCAATACGACAAGGAAAAAATGCAGCAGATTTTCGCCTTTCTTAAATCAAAGGAGGGAGTAGCAAAGGAAGAAACTGCTGATGATCCCAATGCCTTGAAAGATCCCATTCCAGAGAAAATCGCGATGTCGGACCTCATTGCGGAGTTAAAACTGGTAGCTAACATTCCCTTCTCGAGTGAGGAAAAGCCAAGGACCAGAATAGTCAAGCTTGAAGTTCAGCCGGGGACGAACAACCTTTTCGTATTGGACCAGCGAGGTAAGCTCTATACCATGATTAACGGCAAAGCCAGTGTGTATTTTGATATGGCAGCGCACATGCCGGCGTTTATTAACAAGCCCGGACTTGCTACAGGATTCGGAAGCATTGCTTTCCATCCTGAGTTTGTTGCAAATGGTTTAATGTATACAACTCACACAGAACCAGCGGGAAGCCGTCCGGCGGACTTTGGATATGCAGATTCGATTCTGGTTACACTGCAGTGGGTGTTAACGGAATGGAAGACCTCGAACCCAGCTCAGACTACTTTCTCCGGCGAAGGCAGGGAGTTGCTTCGTATTAACATGGTGACCGGGATGCACGGTGTTCAGGAGGTCACATTCAACCCTTACGCTAAGCGCGGCGGAAAGGACTATGGAATGCTCTATGTCGGAATTGGTGATGGTGCCTGTGTAGAATACAATTTTCCTGAACTTGTACGACATCAATTATTATGGGGATCCATTATTCGTATCGATCCCAAAGGCAGCAACAGTAAGAATGGAAAATATGGTATTCCGGCAGACAATCCATTCGCTCAAAAGCAGAGCCCTGAAGTCTATGCATTCGGCTTCAGAAATCCGCACCACATCACCTGGTTGCGCTCAGGAACTATGTTAGCTTCCAATATTGGGCAGCATGAAATTGAATCGTATAGCATTATCAAGAGCGGAGCAGACTACGGCTGGCCTATACGCGAGGGTTCATTCCTGCACAATGAAAAAGGCAACATAAATGTTGTTTATCCGCTTGCGCCGGACGATGCAAAGGCTGGAATCACCTATCCAATAATCCAGTACGATCATGATGAAGGCAACGCGATGAGCGATGGCTTTGAATATCTGGGTACTGCCGTTCCGCTCCTGAAGGGCAAGTTTCTTTATGGCGACATCCCCAAGGGTAGACTGTTCTTCTCAAATGTTAATGAGATGACAGAAGGGAAGCAGGCCGTCATTCACGAATTCCAGGTGTCTGTTGATGGAAAGCTCACTACGATGGAAAAACTTTGCGGCGACGGCCGGGTAGATGTGCGCATTGGCCGCGACGCAAAAGGTGAGTTGTACATTTTTACGAAACCAGACGGAAAGATATATCAGGTAACGGGTGCTCATTTGACTGCGTCAGCACCAACTGCAGCACATTGATGGGAGTTCTTATCCATCCGGGTGACCTGCCGGGCGTGAAATAGTTGGTCGACGAATACAAGCATGAGTTTTCTAACCGTCAGCAACATTTCGAAGCAAGGCCTGGATGGTCTTATCCTCGATGACATTTCATTTCAGCTCAGAAGGCATCAGAGGATTGCCATTGCTGGTGAAACCGGCTCGGGCAAAAGTTCATTACTGAAAATAGTTGCCGGGCTTGTGCAGCCCGATAGCGGTTCCGTTGTTTTTGAGGGGAGTCGCGTCGATGGACGGGATGTTTTGGTTCCTGGTCACGCTGACATAGCCTACCTGGCACAGGATTTTGAACTTCCAAAGTCTTTACGTGTAGAACAGGTTCTGGAATACGCACGCAAACAATCAGCAGAAGAGCAACGGCATCTCCATCACATATGTCATATCGATCACTTGCTGAAGCGACGAACCAACGAATTATCGGGCGGAGAACGTCAACGTGTTGCCATTGCCAGGTTGCTGGCGGGAATGCCCAAGCTGCTAATCCTCGATGAGCCTTATACGAACCTTGATCGCATACACAAGTTAGTTCTCAAGAAGGTTTTGGATGAAGTAAGCAGACTGGGCATAACCTGCATGATGATTTCGCACGAACCAGCCGAGCTGCTGTCGTGGGCCGACTCGTTGATCATTTTGCGACATGGCAAGATGGTGCAGCGGGGATCGCCAAGGCAATTATATCACTCACCAAAGAATGCTTATGTCGCTTCGCTTCTCGGAAGCTATACAGCAATGAATGAGCGAACGCCTGGGTTTGGACAATACTTAAACCAACATCCCGATGTTTCACATTTTATCCGGCCTGAGTGGTTGCTCATTGGAGATACCGGGGTTCAGGGAACGATAAAGGCTGTACGCTTCTTAGGCAACCATTACGAGATTGAAGTTGAGTGTCAACAATTAGTTGTCACTGTAATGGATGTTACGGGCCGATATCAGGTGGGTGACGCCGTTCTGCTCCAGCTAGAGCCACATGACCATCTCTAAGAGAACGGTTCGTTTATCACCACTTGTGTAAGTATGCAATCGTTCTCAAATTAATATTCAATCGTTTACCTGTCTTCACTCTTAAAAAAATACCACGACGGGAACCCATAGTCGTTAGTTTTGCGTTTGACAATTTTGTTAAACAAAGCTGATAATGAGTGTCGATGCTGCCCAAACCGAGGACCTCATCAAAGAAAAGGCCAAATTACTTTTCTTTCAGAAAGGGTTCTTAAATGCGACCACGCAGGAAATTGCAGACGAAGCGGGTGTTAATCGCGCGTTGATCCACTATTACTTCAGGTCACGCGAACACATGCTTGATTTGCTCCTGCAGGAGACAATACAGGAGAAGAGAATTAGAGTGCGCGCTATTTTGAGTTCGTCTGCACCATTTCATGTAAAGATCGCCAACTATATCAATGCCCTCGTCGATCTGGGACTGAAATATCCGTACCTGGAAAATTTCATCATCCACGAAACAGCGCGCAATCCCGAGAGGGCAAAAGAGCTATGCTCACGCGATAGAGTTAAAACAAGCGACTTGCTTCGTCCCGAACTTGAACAGGAAATTGCAGCAGGACGACTCGCGCCTATTTCAGCAGAGCACTTCATGATCAATTTGTCTGCGCTTACGAACTATCCCTTGCTCGCCAAAGGTATCCTGCAAACGATCCACGGAATGTCCGACACTGCTTACAGGAAGTTCCTGGCTGAACGAAAGCGGATTATTTACCGAACAATATTCGGACAAGACATGCCGGATGATATTTCACTTGAATAGAATTAGCCCAATCCCTCAGTACAACCTATGCAAACATATTTCGATTTCTATAAACTCAAGCCACTTTGCCTTTTGGTGCTAACCATCACTTCGATGAATTTCGCGCAGGCGCAGCGTCGTGAGCAGGCACCACCATCTACAGGCGACACTTTACAGGCAGCAACCCTTGATCAGGTCGTTGCATATGCAATAGCTCACCAACCACTTGTAAAACAAGCTGAGACCGATGAGTCCATTGCCAATAGCGTGATCAGAGGTAAGCTTGCTGATTGGCTTCCTCAGTTAAATTTCAGCCTGAACTATCAGCGGTATTTTGACCTGCAGTCCAGCGTTATCGGAGGAAATGTTGTTCGGTTTGGTGTGGACAATACATCATCAGCCCAATTCACTGCTACACAAAACGTTTTCAATCGTGATGCACTACTGGCAAGCACTACGGCTTCGAAAGTCAGGATCCAGGCGGAACAAAATACAGAGAAAAGCAAGATCGATGTAGTAGTGAATGTGACCAAAGCATTCTATGACCTGTTGGCAACTGAACAGCAGATAAGTGTAAATCAGGAGTCGATTGTGAGGCTACAGCGAAGCCTTAAAGATGCGCGCAGCCGTTACGATGCAGGTATTGCAGACAAGACGGATTATAAGCGTGCGCAGATTCAACTCGCTAACACGCAAGTGTCCTTACAAACAGCGCAGGAGCTTCTCAAGTATAAGAAGGAGTTTCTAAAGATGTTGATGGGTTATCCTGTCGACCGCCACTTCAATATTCTGTATGACACTGCGATAATGGAACAGGACGTTCCCCTGGATACAGCACAGGAACTGGTCTACACTAATAACATTGACTATAGAATTCTATACATGCAAAAGGAACTGCAGGAGGCAAACGTTAAGTACGCCAACTGGGCCTATCTCCCTTCTGTGAACCTGTTTGGAGCATACATCGTAAACTATCAGAACGATGCGATCGGAGAATTATACCACAACCGATATCCATTTTCATATGCCGGGGCGACTCTGGCATTCCCGATTTTTCAGGGTGGAAAGCGTATTGCAAAAGTGCGTGAGCAGCGTTGGACCAGCCGTCGTATAGAGTGGGGGTTGGCCAATCTTCGCAGCTCTATCAATACAGAATATAACCGCGCGCTGGCGACCTACAAAAGCAATCTGACTAACTACAATGTTCAAAAGGAGAACGTTGAGCTCGCGCGGGAGGTATACGATGTTATTCAGCTGCAATACAGCAGTGGCATCAGGCCATACCTTGATGTGACAGTAGCTGAAACGGACTTGCGTACGACACGTATCAATTACTTCAATGCACTATATGCGGTGCTGGCAAGTAAGATGGATGTGCTGCGGGCACTCGGCCAAATCAACTACCAATAGCAGTTAAAGAATTGAACCTCATGCAAACCAATAATAGACTTACGAACCTTATCCCTCAGAATATGCAATCCATCATCTTTAAAAATATAAGTCTTGTTTCCCTTGTGGCCATCGCTGCCGCT
The DNA here is from genome assembly GCF_037203685.1 of Chryseolinea sp. T2. NCBI lineage: Bacteria > Pseudomonadati > Bacteroidota > Cytophagia > Cytophagales > Fulvivirgaceae > Chryseolinea > Chryseolinea sp. T2. The sequence goes on along the minus strand of NZ_JBBCAU010000005.1, from coordinate 222,228 downwards.
TGCGGGAACAAGGGACCAGCAGGACCTGCAGGTCCACCGCCAGTTTCTGTGGCAGTACAGGAAGTTAAGAAAGGAGATGCAACGTATTACGCGGAGTATCCGGCCATTGTAAGAGCACTGAACGAAGTCGAGCTGCGCCCTCAGGTAAGCGGTTACATTACGGCCATACACTTCAGGGAGGGGGAACGGGTGAAAAAGGGGCAGAAACTTTATTCAATAGATCCTCAGCAATCAGAGGGTGCATATCAGCAGGCACTCGCCAATCTTAAAGTACAGGAGACGAATCTGCTTAAGGCAAAACAGGATGTAGAGCGTTATCGCAAGCTCAATGAAAGTGATGCAATAGCAAAGCAACAGGTGGATTACGCAGAAGCTGCGTATGAGGCAGCACAGAAGCAAGTCGATGCAGCAAAGGCGGTCGTTTCAAGCGTTCAAACTAACGTGCGATATACAACGATAACAGCTCCATTCGATGGAACGATCGGCATCTCGGCTGTGCGTCTCGGTACATCAGTGAGTCCCGGAACTACATTACTGAACACAATATCAACCGATGATCCAATCGGCGTCGATATAACGATCGATCAAAAGGAGATCTATCATTTTACCGAACTGGCGCAAAAGTCGAATCCTAAGGACTCTGTTTTCAGATTGGCCTTTGGTGGTGATGTGTATCCATATCCAGGTCACATTAGCGTTGTTGATCGTGCAGTCGATGCACAGACCGGGAGCCTCAGGGTGAGATTGACATTTGAAAATCCCGAACACAGGCTTCGCTCGGGCATGAGCGCTACGCTAAGGCTATTGTCAAAGGCGGATCAGGCGGTGATCATTCCCTTTAAGGCAGTTACGGAGCAGCTGGGGGAGTTTTTCGTTTACGTGGCTGACAGCTCGAAAGTAACGCAGCGAAAGGTGACTCTGGGAACGCAAGTCGGTCGTGATATCATCATCAAACAGGGGCTCAGCACGGGTGAAGTTATCGTTACTGAGGGTGTTCAGAATCTTCGCGAAGGATCCGCCATAAACATTGCTCAAACCAATAATGGTCAGTCTTCGGGAGCATCAGCCGCAGCACGCAACTAGTTCAATCATTAACATTCCAACTTAAGGTTACTTATGATTGCAGACGTTTTTATAAAGAGACCAGTAACGGCGATCGTTATATCCATTGTGATCGTCCTCGTGGGACTGATCTCCATGTACACGCTACCTATCTCGCAATATCCCGATATCACACCGCCAACGGTATCGATACAGGGCACGTATGTGGGTGCAGATGCTCAGACGGTGGAGCAGACAACAACCACCGCGATTGAGACACAGGTGAATGGTACGCCCGGCATGGCCTACATGACCAGCAACAGTGCTTCCAATGGTGTTTCAGGTATTACCGTTACGTTCGATATCGGTACCGATATTAACATAGCAACGCTTGACGTTCAAAACCGTGTGAGTGTAGCGGAACCTTCTCTGCCCGAGATTGTAAAGAGACTTGGACTTACTGTGCGTAAAAGAAACCCAAGTATCTTCCTGGCGCTGGCCTTGTATTCACCCAATGAAACACATGACGCCACCTTCCTCGGGAATTTTGCTAACATATATCTGAAGGATCCGTTGCTGCGCGTCAAAGGTGTGGGCGACATATTCACTGTTGGCGACGATTTTGGAATGCGGATCTGGTTGAATCCGGAGAAACTTGCCAGCATGGGAATTACTCCAGCCGAAGTTAATGCTGCACTGTCTGAACAAAACCTGCAAATGGCAGCCGGTTCTGTCGGCGGAAATCCTCAACCGAGAACCCAGGCGTTTGAATACAACGTTCTCACTAACAGTCGCCTTAACAGGGCCGAAGATTTTGAGAATATCGTCGTCAGATCTAATCCGGCTACAGGCAACCTGGTCTATCTGAAAGACATCGCCAGAGTGGAACTCGCAAAATTCAACTACGGTAACAACCCTTATACGTTTGGGAAGAAAGCTGCTTTTATGCTCTTGTATCTCGCGCCCGGCGCAAATGCGCTCGACACTAATGAAGGTGTAACCAAAGCGCTGGCTGAGCTTAAGAAGAATTTTCCCAAAGACGTAGACTACGTTGTACCTCTGGAAACAACCTCGGTCGTTCAGGTTTCCATTAAAGAGGTAATTAAAACACTGGTGGAAGCATTGATCCTGGTGGTGTTGGTCGTGTTCCTCTTCCTTCAGAACTGGCGAGCAACATTGATCCCGGTACTTGCCATTCCGGTGTCTTTGATAGGTACTTTCATATTCTTCATACCATTTGGCTTTACAATCAATACACTTACACTGTTTGCTTTCGTTTTGTCCATAGGTATCGTTGTGGATGACGCGATTGTGGTTGTTGAAGCAATACAGCACAATATGGATGCTGAGAAGTTGTCGCCAAAAGATGCAACCATCAAGGCGATGAAGGAAATATCCGCTCCGGTTATTGCCATTGCCCTCATCCTTTTTGCTGTGTTTGTTCCGGTGGGATTTGTGCCTGGTATAGTAGGAAAGCTTTATCAGCAATTCGCTATTACTATTGCTGTTTCTGTGATGATCTCAGCATTTGTCGCGCTGTCGCTGACACCTGCGTTGAGTATGATGCTGTTAAGGCCTGCTGTCCCAGACAACGAGAAGAACTTTATGGATCGCGCATTCGATCGTTTTAATGGCTGGTTCGACAGGTTGTCCGTTCGATACACCAGTGGAGTAAGCCGCTGGATCAAGGGCACTCCCTATGTGCTCGTCATGATGGCATGTCTTTTTGTTGGTCTTTTCTTTCTTTTTAAGAACAAGCCAACAGGCTTCATTCCAACAGAAGATGAAAAACGTGTTTTGGTTACCTATGAATTGCCGGAAGGTTCCTCCACAACACGAAGCATTGAGCTGCAGCTTGAACTTCAACGTCGCATACAGTCAATCAGGGCTGTTAATGTGGCCGGTGGTATGGCTGGTTTGAATATTATGACGTTCTCAAATAAGTCGAACGTGGGCACGTTGTTCATAAATCTCAAACATTGGGATGATCGCGATCTTAAAACAGAAGGTGTGCCTGCTGTAATCGAAGAGATCAGAAGACGCACAGCTGATATCAAGGAGGCTCGTATCACCGTAGTAGCGCCCCCGGCAATACCGGGTCTCGGGCAATCGTCGGGCTTTACTTTTGAACTGCAGCAAACGACAAGCTCTGACGATGTTCGTCAGTTCGAAGGAGTGTTGAGAAAGTTTATTGCTGCGCTCAACCAGCGCCCTGAGATTGGAATGGCGTATTCGTTCTTTACAGCGCGAACACCGAGCTATCAGGTTGACATTGATCGCGAGAAGGCAAAGAAACTCGGGGTATCGGTAGCTGATGCGTACACCACGTTGGGAACCATGCTTGGCAGCAGCTATGTGAACGACTTCAATCTGTACGGCCGAAATTTCCGTGTAGTATCTCAGGCTGACACCTTATACAGAAAAAACATCGATGATATTGGCAGATATTTCGTTAGAAACAACGTAGGGGGTATGGTGCCTTTAAGCGCCCTCACAACTTCGAAGATGATAGAAACGCCGGCGATGATCACGCACTTCAATATGTACAGATCTGCGGAAATCATGGGTTCTGCGAAACCGGGATACAGCAGTGGTCAGGCTATTCAGGCGCTGCGGGAAGTTGCTGCGCAGGTGTTGCCAACGGGGTATAGCTATGAGTTTGGCGGTATGTCCCGCGAAGAAGTCGCAGCAGGAAATGCAACAGGACTGATCTTTGCAATTTCTATAGTGTTTGTGTTTCTGTTCCTTGCTGCCTTATATGAAAGCTGGTCAGTACCGTTCTCGGTATTGTTTGCTGTTCCGATTGGCGCGTTCGGATCGATCCTCACACTCACACTGCTGCCTAACCTGACAAACAATATCTATGCTCAGATAGGTCTAATTACGTTGATTGGTCTTGCTGCAAAGAATGCCATTCTTATTGTTGAGTTTGCTAAAGAACGTGTCGACAGAGGAATGGAAATCGTTGCCGCGACTCTTGAAGCTGTACGTCTGCGTCTGCGACCAATTATCATGACATCTCTTGCCTTTATTCTTGGTGTGATGCCGTTGGCATTTTCGGTTGGAGCAGGAGCAGAGGCCCGCAAAACCATAGGCTGGACAGTGGCCGGCGGCATGTTAGCAGCAAGCTCCCTGGCGATATTTGTCGTGCCCGTGCTGTTTGTGCTCATCACGCGAATTGCCCAGGGAAAGAAAGCCAGAGAGTCGGGCTCCCAGCAGCAGGAAGTGGCAGCTCATTGATACTAACCGTGTAAGCAGGCGACGTCTGTTTGATTTCGATGATCGCCTGTTTACACGATCGTTCGTTTCATCTTACCGTATGTTTGTTCGTGTGAAAAATCGTTAAGCCGAAGCAGGGACGCGACAGAAACGTTTGTACATTGGCTTTAGCTTAACTAAACGATTCATGAGCGACGCCACCTCGAGAGCTGAAATGCCAAAGGGCAGTCAGGCAGTGTTAGATAGACGTACCGTTATAAACGGCAACGCCAATCTGTTAAGACTGCTAAAGAGGGGCGATCGCGTTCTTGATGTCGGGTGTGGAAGTGGTGCAATTACAAAAGATATAGCGGGTCTTGTCGGCACTGATGGGTTCGTTCTCGGTATTGATCCCAGTGAACATCTTATAAGTCAGGCTAAGCTGGCGTATCAACACCTTGCTAATCTCTCGTTTGCTGTTGAGGATATTAATAAATACTCTGCTTCGGAGTTGTTCGACGTTGTTACAAGTGCGCGTGTGCTGCAATGGCTCACCGGGCCAACAGATGTAGTATCGCGAATGACATCCCTGGTTAAGCATGGTGGGTGTCTCACGATACTGGATTATAATCATGAAAAAGTAGAATTCAATCCCGAGGTTCCTCCGAGCATGCAGGAAGTGTATGCGGCATTTCTGAAATGGCGTGCCGATGCGGGCATGGATAATGCAATAGCCGACCATCTCGACGAGATCTTTAAAGGCGCCGGCCTTGTCAATGTAACTTCATCAGACTATTCGGAGATCTCGATACGAGGTCATAAGAACTTTTCAGATGACATAGCGTTGTGGTCGATCGTGGCTCAGGTGCGCGGACCTCAGTTAGTATCCGATGGTTACGTCACTGAAGTTACAAGGCAGGCCGCAATAAATGATTACAAACAGTGGATGGAATCAGATGCCCAATATATGAAACTGTATCTCAGGGCAATCACCGGATATCGCGCTTGAAGAAAATCAGCAAAGCCAGGTCGGACAAGCGTAAATATAAAGTGCGCAGGATACGTGAGTAATTCACGATTACAACGAGCACTCAGTTATCCAGTTCCGCCTGCAGCTGAGGAACATCATCAGGCAACACCTCTGCCATAAATCCGAAGTTCCGCATAATATTAATCACGTCAAGGCAGTCAACTTCGCCAATAATGGATTTGACGCGAAGAATGTGATCATTGTCTTCCAGGTCGAAGTTGGCAATGTATAAAGCGCAATGACCATGCAGCGCGTCAAGTAACAACCTCGCATTCGCCTGATCTGTCACATTGGTCTTGAATACTTCAATCATTCGTCAATAGAATTTATGTCCTCAACCAGTGAAGGAATGCCATTTACATATAAATGTCCTTCATGATCGAACTGTCTGATCTTTGCATGAGGCAATGCTACCGCGAAATGCCATAAGTGCGAAACCGGTACCACTTCATCATCCTTACTATGGTAAAAAAAGATGTTAGGTATGTACTGCAGATGTCTTTGAAATCCATGCTCGTAGCTGTACTCATTGACTTCCCAGTTTTTTAATCCCCAATAAACGGCGCCAATCAAAAACAGACCGGCGATCGACTTCATTGGTGGCTTCTCTGACAAGTATTTCAACGCGACTGAAGCGCCAATAGAATGTCCTATCAAAATAACTTTCTCATTTCCATGGTCCCTGAGAGTTCGCTCGAGCTTTTTCTTCCAGGGCTTATAGTGAGGCGCCTCGAGGTCAGGCATGTCCGGTATCAGGATCTTTGTTCCGGCCTGAAGATTTCCGCGCAAAAATTTCACCAGAAAATCGCTTCCTTCTCCATTACCCTGCGGCCCGGCACTGGTTAGAAAAAGAATAACATAACGGCGCGAATGAACCGCATCAGCCAGAGCGTCCATAGTACGGGTCGTCAGTTGATTCATTTGGCAGCCACTGTTGCATGATCCAGGATCCGAATCATGCAGATCATTTCGTCATCGTTCAGGTACCATTCAATGGCTGGACGATCCTCAACCGGACACTCGTCCTTGAGCATTTCTGAAAATATGTCCTTAATGGTGTGTACTTTCTTCATCCACTGATGAACACGATCGGCAGTGTATTCCCCCTTCTGAATAGTATAACGCTCGCAATTATACTTTTCGGCTTCACCGGGATTCAATTCCTGGACCGCTGCATGATAAACAACCTCATCGTTGTCCATATAGCTGATACCGTAGTACGTACGGTCGATTCCATCGGGTAAAAGGCCCTGAAGTGTATCGAATGCATCCTTAATTCCGTCGGGAAATGTGTGAACACGAAACCCGAAAGCGCTGATGTTTTCCTTGATTTTTATGGTTTCCATGGGCTTTTGCATCTTTATCCAAAGTTAAGATGAATCGGTGTTCAGGTTCAGGGTTGAATACGGCATTATAAGGGGTTGATTACGACATCGCTCAGTCTTATTTTTGAAGTATATGAAACATATATCGATCCTCGTTCCCAAAGGAGCCATTCTTGGTAGCCTCGAAGGTTCCCGCCAATTGCTTACGCAGGTAAATCAATTCTTTTTAGCCCGCGGGAGCGAGCCGATATTTCAGGTTCAACTCGTGGGTCTTTCAAAAGAAGCCAGCCTTGCGGGCGGACTTTTCGTCGCCCATCCTGAAAAGACAATTCATGATGTTCTTCGAACCGACCTCATCATTGTTCCCGCTGTTGACGGAGACTTATCTCAGGCGATAGAGGCAAACAAGGAGTTCTTTCCATGGATCGTTAAGCAATACAATCAAGGTGCGGAAGTTGCCAGTCTTTGTCTCGGCGCATTTCTCCTTGCGTCAACTGGATTGCTGAATGGAAAGCGATGTGCAACACACTGGATGGCTGAGAATGCATTTCGAAAAATGTTTCCAGACGTCACACTGGTTACAGAGAAAGTTATCACCGACGAACACGGCCTCTACTCGAGCGGCGGCGCATTCTCTTACATGAATCTCATATTATACCTGATCGAAAAGTTCGCGGGACGTGAAATGGCTGTCCTGGCTGCCAAAGTGTTTGCGATTGAAATCGCTCGCGAAGATCAATTGTCGTTCATCATTTTCCAGGGACAAAAGGATCATGACGATGAGCAGATCAGGAAAGCGCAGGAATTTATCGAGGCAAACTTTCATGAAAAGATCACCGTAGATCAGCTTGCTTCACGCTTTGCTATCGGACGACGAAACCTTGAGCGCAGATTCAAGAAGGCCACCAGCAATACCGTTGTCGAGTACATCCAGCGCGTGAAGATGGAGGCTGCGAAAATCAACCTCGAATCCTCACGCGAGAATGTAAACGAAGTAATGTATAAAGTGGGCTACACTGATACTAAGGCATTTCGAAATACCTTTAAGCGTATCACTGGACTTTCCCCCTTGCAGTACCGCACCAGGTATAATAAGGCCGTGAACGCCAACTAGCGTTCCCAGAAGAAGGGAGGCTCAATACCAAGCGCTCTGAGGTAAACATATCCCTGGCCGCGATGGTGGATCTCATTGTCGACGAAGTACATCATCATCCAATAGATCTTACCGGGCCATTGTCCAAAGGCAACGTCGTCCTCCTGAAATCGGCCGGTCGGAATCTTTGACCAGTTTTCATCAATATAGGCCGTTGTCTCATCCCACTTTGCGAGAAGCTCTTCTTTTGAGGAGATTGATTTGGCATCCGAATAGGCGTCCCACTTTCTGGTAATGATTCCGTCCAGTCCAGGTCGGGCCATCCCGAGCATTTCTTTAGCAAGGTCAGAGAATGGCCTCATTCCGGCCACGGAAAAGCTGAACAATTCCTTTTCCGGAAATTTCTCAATCACACGACGCGTCAGTTTGCGGTGTCCCTGCCACATTTGCAAAAGATCTTTGCTGCTGATTGCCGTTTGTGCCACATCTGTTGTCGGTTCTACTACTTCGTTTTTCATGGTCACTGAAATTTAAGGTGAGGTTATTTACTTTCTTGTCTTGATGATTCAAAGTAAACTCCGCCCAGTGACAACAGTATGTCAGGAGTAAAATGGCGAAACGAAAAGTTTGAAAGATTCTTCGATTTTTTTGCCGGAGTCCTGGCCAAAAAGTCCCTGCTTCAGGCGCCGGAAAGGACATGATCCATGAATTCATTGCGGAACTTACCCTCTGGGTCATACTTTGCGACAAGCGCCTTGAACTGATCGAACTTCTCATATCGGGATCTCAGCTCCGAGGGCCGCATGGCAAATTGCTTGCCCCAGTGTGGACGGGCATCAAACGGCTTTAGCGTATCCTCCAACCTGGGTAGAAATGCCGCTACGCCGGCCGTATCCTGCTTCAGGGTGAAGTGGATCGCTACGCTATCGCGTCCATACGCCGTGCTCAGCCATAAATCGTCGGCCGCAATAGTTCTGATCTCAGTTATAAACAAAAGTGATTTTAACTCTTCCTTGTGATTTTTCGCGACGGCAAATATTGCTTCAACTGCTTTATCCCGGGGAACAAAGTATTCCGCCTGAAGTTCTTCTCCGCTGCTGGGCGTGAAATTCATTTTGAAGTGTGGCAAACGCTCATACCACGGTCCAGCTACACCCATCTGAGGCGTACAATTTTCCGCGGACACTGAAATGATCGGATGCACGTCGCGATCAGCGAGCTTCGCTCCAAAGAATTCCGACGGCGCGTCTGACGGTTCTCCTTCCTTAGCAATCTTCTTTATCCAAACCTGATTTACATTCTCACTCTGCCAATCGGTGAACAGACTGACACTATAACCTGCAGCAACTATTTCATCAAAGTGTTCTTCAAGCTGTTTCATTGGCAACCCCAGATACACCCATTGACGTACATTAAATGCAGGCAATAGTTTAAGTTTCACCGTTGTTGCCACTCCCAAAGATCCCAGATTCACGATTGCGCCAGCAAATTCATCCGGGTCCACGTTCTTCGAAAATATCTTCAGCTCACCCGCGCCAGTAAGAATTTCGATTTCGTCAACAGCGGTTGATAAATTACCATTGGTTACGCCAGAACCATGCGTTGCCGTTGCAACTGCCCCCGCCACAGAAATATGCGGGAGTGACGCCAGGTTATGAAGTGCAAATCCCTTCTCATAGAGAAAAGTACAAAGATCACCATACCGGATGCCGCCGCCTACCGATATCGTCGCCGTATTTGGATCAATAGAACCGATGTGTACGAACCCTCTGGTGGAAATCAAATTCGCATCTGAATCAGCAATTGTATTAAAGCAATGCCGGGTTCCCAATGCGCGGAGCTTCGTACATTTTTTGATTATGTCACGGGCCTCGTCATTGGATTTTGGTTCAAAGATGTTACCTGTACTATATGTAATATTACCTGCCCAATTCCTGATCACGGTGTCTTCAATGGTTTCATTTTTCGAATTGTTGCACGATGACAGGGGCGATAACGCAGCACCGGTCAGCATGGCTGTTGACAATTTAAGGAAGGAGCGCTTATTCATCTCGATTTATGAAAAGGTTTATAGTTACCCGCATAGACTTCAAATGCCCATCGTGCTTCCAATGAGTTCACTCACAGTTCATCGTACGTTCAAATTAATGAATAGCGCTATCTATTACTAATTCACTTATCACATAATTCAATGTGTACCTTTGACGCATTCATTCTGTTGCGTATCATTGATGATAGATCACAATTATGCTAACACGCGTCATCACCATTGTAATTCTTTCCCTTATTTTATTTTCTTGCCGCAAAGACCATCCTGAAAAGAGCAGTCCGGATTTGCTGGTAGTCAGAACTTCGGGTGGACTGGTTTCCGGCAGCTACGAAGACAGTGTCTTTGCGTTCAAAGGCGTTCCCTATGCGGCACCTCCGGTTGGCGATTTGAGGTGGAAAGCACCTGCACCAGTTATCGCCTGGAACGACACATTGAAATGTCTGTCATTCGGCGCCAGCCCGATTCAAAATGAGCCCAAGCCATTTATGATGTGGTCTGAAGAATTCATTACTCCGCCACAGCCCCTGAGCGAAGACTGTCTGTTCCTGAATATCTGGAGTGGTGCACGTAGCGCTTCTGACCGGCTTCCTGTGTTCGTCTGGATTCACGGAGGTGCCTTTACCTCGGGGTCAGGAGCATGCGCAATTTACAACGGTGCGGCTATGGCAAGAAAGGGCATAGTCTTTGTTTCAATAAACTACCGCCTCGGAGTATTTGGTTTCCTTGCTCATCCTGAGCTTACTAAAGAGTCAGGCAAAAGTGCTTCTGGCAATTATGGTCTGATGGATCAGGTTGCTGCACTTCAATGGATCAAAGAAAATATCCAGGCCTTTGGTGGTGATCCCTCTAAAGTTACCATAGGTGGTCAGTCCGCAGGGTCCATGAGTGTTCAGGCATTAATTGCTTCGCCTCTTGCAAAAGGATTGGTGCATGGAGCTATTGCCGAGAGTGGGGCAGGAAGACAAATAACACCTTTAATGGCAGCAGAAAAGATAGGAGAGGCCTTCGCGAAATCAGGCAACGCATCAAGCCTGGCAGAATTACGCGCTATCCCTGGCGATACGATTCTCAGTCTTGCGAATAAGATGCCTTTTGGATCCTTCTTTCCAATAGAGGATGGATATGTGCTGACTCAGCAATTGGCAAAAGTCTTTTCCGGGAAGCAGCACATAGATGTTCCGTTGCTGGCAGGTTGGGTAACCGGAGACGGAGCCCTGGCCAGCCGGAAACAAATGAATGCAAATGAATTCAAAAATGACATCAAGAAGACCTTCGGACACCAGTCTGATGAAATGCTGAAATTGTTTCCGGCAGCAAATGATAAAATGGCAGCTGAGTCGCAGTTGAAACTTGGATCCATGCGATTTGCCGGCGTGCCTGACTACCAATGGGCGCTTGCCAACACCAGTGCCAGTTATTTATATGAGTTTACTTATGTGCCCACCGATAAGCCGGGTTTTCCGAACTACGGAGCATTTCATACCTCAGAAGTTCCGTTCGCTCTTCACACGCTCAGCCACTGGGACCGGCCCTGGACAGAAACTGATCTGGAGGTTGAAAGATATATGTCTTCATACTGGCTTAATTTTATCAGGTCGGGTAATCCTAATGGTGATGGACTGCCAGAGTGGGAATCTTACAGTTTGCAAAACGGCGACATGATTCGTTTTGGTGCACATCCTGAACCGATTGCCGGTCTCTATAAAAAAGCATTCGAATTGTTATCTGCGAGTGCGCACTGATTTTGATCCGCGCGACAGTAGTATTTTGAGAAATAGATATGGCTTATATTTGATTGTTGCAGGATATTGGAGATGCAAAATAGTTCACGAATATCCCGCAGCTATATCGCACAATCACGTCCAATAACGATAAAAAGAGTATGAACGATTTGTTTGGTAAAGTTGATGAATACATACAGGACCTTGTTGGTCAGGAAGACAGTGCACTAAAGGCAGCGGCACATTCTGTTGAAGAAAACGGAATTCCTCCAATAGCAGTTTCCGTCAATCAGGGCAAGTTTCTGCATGTTCTGGCGCTGGCTGTTGGCGCCAGGCGAATTCTGGAAGTGGGCACGCTGGCTGGTTACAGCACCATCTGGATGGCTCGAGCCTTGCCCAGTGATGGCAAGTTGATCACACTCGAGTATGACCCCAAACACGCAGAGGTTGCCAGAAAGAATATAGCAAATGCAGGACTCTCTGATAAGGTCGAAGTCCGCGTTGGTAAAGCAATTGATTCGCTGCCAAACCTTGAAAAGGAGAATCTCGGACCGTTCGATATGATCTTTATCGATGCTGATAAGCCTCCCTACAAGGAATACTACGAATGGGCAATAAAGCTTTCACGCCCCGGCACATTGATTATAGCCGACAATGTGATACGGGAGGGAAAGGTGCTCGACCCGAACTCAGACGACGATATGGTACAGGGCGTGCGACGTTTCAACCAGGCGATGGCCGAGAATTCTTCAACTATTGGTACAATCATTCAGAACGTCGGCGCCAAGGCACATGACGGGATGGCCATTATGGTGGTGAAATAGTCTCGGGCAATCATTTTTAAGGCCAGGTATGGCAGCGACCGTCCGTGGAATTCGGCGTAGTGCCAAAGTGTTGTTCGCGTTTTTTGTATACTATTGTGTACAACTAACACAATGAACACTACCTATGAAGCAGATCACCACGCTCATCATGCTTTTTGCCGTAGCCATATCGGCAAATGCTCAAAAGGCGTCAGCGCCTCTGGTTACGGGCGCTAATGTCGCAGTCGTTCAGACAAAGTCAGGCAAAGTCCGGGGCTATATTCACAATGGCACATATATCTACAAAGGAATTCCTTATGCTAAGGCAAAGCGTTTCGAGGCGCCACAACAACCGGACTCGTGGGATGGTATACGCAGCTCAATGACTTACGGGCCTGTCAGCCCTTTGATGACACCCACCACGCGAGTACAGGATGAGTCGGAATTTGTATTCCATCATGACTGGGGATATGCTAATGAAGATTGCCTTCGTCTTAACATATGGACACCTGGCATCAATGATGGCAAAAAGAGGCCGATCATGTTTTGGATACATGGAGGCGGATACACTGCAGGATCGTCTCAGGAATTACCATCGTATGACGGCGAGGCAATAAGCAAGAAAGGTGATGTCGTGCTTATCTCAGTGAATCACAGGCTTAATGTCCTTGGTTTTCTTGACTTGTCAGAATATGGAGACAAATACAAGTCATCTGCCAACGCAAGTTTTTATGACCTGGTAGCAGCATTGGAATGGGTTAAAGCCAACGCTGCAGGTTTCGGTGGCGATGCCAATAACGTTACCATTTTTGGTCAGTCTGGCGGCGGCGGAAAAGTAACAGCGCTGATGAGTTCGCCACTTGCAAAGGGCTTGTTTCATAAGGCAATTGTGCAGAGCGGCGTCTGGTCGCCTTACCAGGATCAGATGGTTTCAAAGCGTATTGGCAGCGCCGTTCTGAATGAATTGGGACTCATTCCTTCACAAGTTGACTCCATTCAAAAGGTTCCTTATGATAAGCTTGTGGCTGCAGGGAACAGGGCTATCGCCAAAGTCCGTGAGCAACTTACGGCGGAAGGAAAAATCACCGGAAGCGGCATCACTGCCGGATTACGTCTGGGCTGGACGCCCACTATCGACGGCAACTTTCTTACTCACAACCCTGGCGACGCTGAGGCACTTGCAAACTCGGCAACGGTTCCGCTATTGATCGGATCGACAAAGAATGAATTTATGAATTCACTGCGTAATCCGGAGTTGCGAAATGGCAATGAAGAACAGGTAAAAGCATTCCTGCAAAAGCAATGGAAGGATAAAACGGATGCATATATAGCAGCCGTTAAAAAAGCCTATCCGAATGATACGCGCCCCACGGATCTAATGGACATTGATGCGTTCTTTCGCCCAGGCATGGTGGCACAGGCAAACGCAAAATCGGCCAGCAGCCAAGCGCCGGTTTATGTTTACCTTTTTACATGGCAGTCGCCGGTACTTGACGGTGCCTACAAAGCCTTGCACTGCATGGAAATTCCCTTTGTGATGAACAACATTGCCCGCTGTGAAGAAATGACAGGTGGGGGTAAAGATGCTTATGTGCTGGCTGATAAATCCAGTCAGGCATGGATCAACTTCGCGCGTACCGGAGACCCGAATCACAAAGGGCTTCCCGCATGGCCGAAGTATAACGCTTCAGTGGGCGCTACGATGATGCTCGATAACACATGCACCGTGCGCAATCATCCGGACAAAGAAGTATTGGAACTTGTCGCGAGCGCGCAGCCCGGACTTTGACCGCTTAAGACCAAAAGCAAAAGGCTCCTTACCGGAGCCTTTTTTTATAGCTTAGCTGGTTACCAGACCGCTGTCTGTGTTCCATGATTTGCATACGCAGATTCATATTCCATGTAGGCGGCCGTTTTCCTGGCAACGGTCGGGCTAAGTAACATTTCCAGTGCATAGAATGACAAATCAATTCCAGCTGAAATTCCGCCTGAGGTGAACAGGCGACTGTCTGTGCGAACAAATCGTTTGTCTGCTTGTGGAATAGACAACGGAGCAATAGTAGTGACGTCATCATAGACTTCCTGATGTGTGCAATATCGCTTGTGATCGAGCATCCCAAGTTTAGCAAGTAGTCTTGCACCAGAACAAATTGACAGTGAGAGCGCGGCATTTTCAATCAGCAAGCTCAGCTTGCTCAAAAACACTTCATCATGCACTAACCTTCTGGTGCCAACTCCACCAGGAATAATAAGAATATCGATGGGAGGGTGGGTGTCAAATGAATATTGTGGCGCGACGGTAAGATTGTTTACTGCATGCACAGGTTCTCCGTCGAGAGATAGCGTTATAACGTTGAAGCAAGGCTGAGGTGTTACCTCGGCAGATGCTGAGAATACTTCGAATGGCCCGGCAAAGTCGAGCACCTCAACCTCGTTGAAGAGGATGATCCCTACAGTTTGTTTCATAGTGTTTGTTTTTAGCTTTAGCGTGCGTAAAAGAGAACGCCGTGATTTCATCTTGTGGCGTTCCGGCATCCAGTATAGCATCATGGAGTGCATAATCTGCGTCGCCATGGTATTGAAATCTTAAACAAACATACCATGAAGCCAAATAACCTTCGGGACAGTAATGCGACATTTCAGGCCAGACAGAAACTATTGACCGTACCGTGATTTGCCAAGAGCGCCCGATGTATTAGTTTAGTCCTTGGAATGACCGCTGTAATTTGGAGCAAAGAACACTAGCAGTGATATTTCTTCCTCTCCAATGAATTTGTGCTCCGCGTGTGCCGGCACGTAAACCAGGTCTCCGGTTGACAAAGGAACATTGACTTCTTCTCCGTCATGAACTATCCGTATGGTTCTCGATCCGAGCAACACATAATACAATTCATCTTCATTGTGCGGTCGCTGCATATCAATTTCACCTTTCGGTAGCCTGTAAAAGTGAAGGCTCATTTCCGGTTGAAATGGAGTTTTGGGTTCGGCTTCATAGTCGCCAATCATGGTGTAAAAATTACCAGTGCCTGCCATAAGCTCGGGCAGGCTCCATTTTGCACCCATCTGTGGCTTCGCGTTGTTCATGATTGTTGCTTTTAGAATACGATTCTATTTTGAGCGTTTAGCTGCTGCTTCGGGAACATAAGAACTAACCAGGTCGCCAAAGTAGTGCCAGTCAAATCCAGTTTCAACGCGATTGTGCCGAAGCGTTGGGAGTTGCGTTGTGATAATTACCTGGGTTTCACCAAACCAGGCTGCATGATGCTGAGGAATCTGCAGCTTTACAGCTTTTACCATTCTGAATTTTATAGACTTAAGTTCCTGCTCAAACGAATCTTTAATCTTTTGAACATTAGTCATGCCGTACATTAGAACCAATCCCGGGCGGTGTTTCTTGATCTGCCGAATAATGGATGACATGCGATTGGGAAAAACATGCTGTTCATATTGCTCGCGATCTCTTATATAGGAAAGTGGTTTGGATACCACAAGCCATCGATAGTACCAGGCATGACTGTGCGGACTGGGCAGGGGATAGAAACGCACCATCGCCGCATCACCGCTATCTATAAATGACGTTTTTTGGTAATTCAGTAAGTCGGGGACCTCGTGGTGATTGTAGCCATGCGTGAACGCGATTAGATTTTTCCAGGCACCATTAAGAAGCGCGTCTTTGCCAAAGCGATATTCAAAGAGCGTTTCAAAAGACTTTCCTTTAGGACCTTCATCGCGATAACCCACGTTCCTATAAAGATCTTGCAAGTCACAAAGAACTGGCTGCTCTGATTGTTGATGATGGACTGCAAAGTAGTTTGTCTTTTCGGCCACTTCTTCGGGCAAGTCTCCGCCGCCTTCTTCGTATCCCACAAGCCATATATTGGCGCCCCATGTTCCATATCCAAAGAATTTGTCAATCCAAAGCTGAAGATTGTGTTCACTGATTAGCGTATCCATAGCTGAAGCTTGTGTTTCGCGATTAGCATCATATGTTAACAATATAACGATTGGAGCACTAAGCAAGATACTGGCTCGGATACTTGGATGTTTTTGAAAATACAAATTACCTTCGCGCGAAACTGACATTCGCGTATGAACTATTGGCTTGTTAAATCTGAACCATTTAAATATAGCTGGGATCAATTTCTAAAAGACGGCAGAACTTTCTGGGACGGTGTACGCAATTACGCTGCACGTAATAACCTGAGGGCTATGAAGAAAGGCGATGAGGTGTTTTTTTATCACAGCAACGAAGGACTGGCGATTGTAGGGATTGCCAAAGTTGTTAAGGAAGCATACCAGGATCCAACAACAACCGATGCGAATTGGGTCGTCGTAGATCTGCAGCCGGTAAAGTCGATGCCAGTTCCGGTTACACTTGCTCAGATTAAAGCTGAAGCTTCTTTAAAGACCATGGATTTGGTCCGTCTGTCAAGGCTATCGGTAGGAAGGGTCACTGAAAAGGAGCATGCCAGATTACTGGCCATGGGAGGACTTTGATGTTCTTCTCTTTTATTTATTTAACATAATATAAATTATGAAACCAAAAGGGCCAGAACTTGGAACTCTATCAGTTCAATCCAATCTGCTGCTTCCAACAGACGGCACATCAACCAACCAACTGGCACAGAAACTTCATGATGCCACAAAAACCGTGGCAGACCTGCTATACGTCAATGTTAGCTTGTGCATAGCCCGCGTGCAGGCAATATATAGCATACTCCGGTCAACAGCGGTCTTATAGTTACGATCAGAAGCAAAAGGCACAATTACATTGTCGAACTCCAGACCTTTACTCAGATGCACGGTCGTAATGATTATGCCGTTCTTGAATGACGTGCTTTCAGCATCAAGCAAAGTGAACGGCAACTCAAAGTCCTTGTCCTCCTTCAAATGCTCGTAAAGCGTGCTCGCCTGGTCGAATGTCTTGCATAAAATCCCAAGTGACTGAAAACTGCTCTCATTGAACTCATACAGCATTTCCCTGATCGCATTCGCTTCTTCAATATTCGACCCGAATTCCAACACCTTAGGCTCGTCTCCATAACGCTCCATCGGTATCAGCTCCGGATTCCTGCTGATCCGCTGCGCGAAATTCGTGATCTCAATTGTAGACCGGTAGCTTCGCACAAGCTTTACAGAATCTCCATTGGGAAATACCCGACTGATATCGTCAGATGATGACGCACTGAATGGATTTACTTTTTGATTGACATCGCCCAGGATTGTCTTTTTGCAGCTGAACAACCGATTCAAAACCGCATACTGAACGGCTGTATAATCCTGCATTTCATCCACCAACAAATGCTTCACATGATCAAAGGACGCAACACCCTCGACGCGAATTCGAAAATAGATCAGCGGAAACACATCACTGTACTCCAGTTCGCCTCCAGGTAAAAGCTTGAACATTTCCGGCTTACCAAGCCACCGGTAAAAGTCTTCATACAGCTCCAACACACTGCTGAAACGAAACATCCTCGGCACCTGCTCCCAAAGTCTTGCACGGTCCTGCCCGTTCAGTTTTTTCCCGCTCATCGTTCGCACGTGCTGCTGAATATCCCGGATGACTTCCGGAAAGCGCTTTAAAATCGGGATACGATAATATGCACGGAACCGCTCGAGAATGAAAGGAAACGGAACAACCGTACCCGCTACACGCAGCTCAGTAAAATCGAAATAGTTGTTCTCTACATGGATTAAATACTGGTTGAGCTTTGATAAAAACTCAAACGATGCCTTAAACCGGATGCGTTCTGCAAATGATTCTTCGTTGTGTTCCAGAATTTCCGTAACCTGCTCGAAGAAGCTTTGAAATGGATATTTATGGTCAAGCAACTCACTTGCGAGTTCCTCCATACCTGTTTCAGGAATGGTTTCTTCCCCTAACTCAGGCAATACGTTTGATATGTAACTGGCGAAAACCTTGTTGGGTGAAATAATGAGAATGTCTTTGGCTGTTATTGTGTCCCGGAAGCGGTACAACAGAAAGGCTATACGGTGAAGCGCTATTGAGGTCTTTCCCGACCCTGCAACGCCCTGAATAATCATTACTTTCGACGTGTCGTTTCTGATCACAGCATTCTGGTCACGCTGGATCGTGGCGACTATGTTTTTCATCTTATCGTCAGCCGACTTGCTTAGTTCACGTTGAAGGATTTCATCCTGAATGTTTACGGCATTCTCAATCATGAACTCCATTTTGCCGTCGCGTATCCGGTACTGACGTTTGACCGAAATCTCGCCTTTTATCTGGCCCGAGGGTGTCTGATATGAAGCTTCTCCAAGTTCGTAATCGTAAAACAAAGATGAAACCGGAGCACGCCAGTCGTAAATCAGGTTTGATCGCCCAACCTCGCTTGCATAGCTGTGCAGTCCAATATATACTGCATTGGTTTTGCCTCTCTGAGGGGTGAAATCAATCCGGCCAAAGTAAGGTGAGTCCATAAGCTTCATCAGCTTACGACGGCGCTCGACTACGGATTCCCCCGTGAATGCAATTCGATCGATAGACTGCCCCGCTGCGACAATATCAGCCTCATCCATGCCCGACTGATGTTCGTGGATATACTGCTTCTTTTGCCGAAGTTCTTCCGAGAACTGTTTCACATTGTCGTCGACCAACTGCACCGACAACATCAATTTCTCCCTGATCTCTCCCAGGTATTCACGTTCCGACTGTTCTGTTGGATTGAGCATTGATCTGTTGTTCTTGGCGTATGCCAAGACGCAAAGGTAGGGAATTTAAGCATGGTTCTCCCCCATCGGAAAACCGGCATTCAACTTTGGCCTCACGCGAAGGCGACTCAAAGCAAGCTGCAATAATAATTGCTTCATCAAATAATGAATTTCAGTGGAAATTCAGCTATTCTTAAAGTATTGATGCAAACGTATTCGTTCCCATGAACTTTACCCAGACGCAGCTTTGGATCGGATTTAACCTCTTCGTACTAATAATGCTTGTCCTTGACCTGGGCGTGTTCCATCGCAAGTCAAAGGCAATTTCCATTCGCGATGCGCTGACCTGGACCGCCGTCTGGGTCGCGATGGCTTTACTCTTCAATACCTTCGTGTACTACCAATTTGGCAGCGATGACGCATTCGAGTTTCTCACCGGCTATGTAATCGAAAAGTCACTTAGCGTCGATAATATCTTCGTCATCATTATCATTTTCTCATACTTCCACGTCCCTGCCGAATATCAGCATAAAGTTCTGTTCTGGGGAATTCTTGGAGCGTTGGTAATGCGCGTAATGTTCATCCTTACAGGTATTGAACTGATTCACAAGTTCCACTGGCTCATCTACGTGTTTGGTTTCTTTCTTGCCTTTACAGGCATACGGCTCCTAATCCAGGGCGAAGTGAAACTTAACCCGGAAAAGAATCCCGTGGTTCGATTCGTGAGGCGAATATTTCGCGTTACACCGGGATACGAGGGCGATCAGTTCTTTGTACGCAGGAATGGGTTGTTATGGGCCACTCCTCTCTTTGTTGTAATGGTTTTGATAGAAGCAACTGATCTGGTATTTGCCGTGGACAGCATACCAGCAATTTTGGCCATTTCGGAAGATCCATTCATCGTATACACGTCGAATGTTTTTGCCATTCTCGGACTCCGGTCACTTTACTTTGCAGTAGCCGGAATCGAAAAGTATTTTGTCTATCTCAAGTATGCTCTTTCTGCAATACTCATTTTCATTGGTATAAAGATGTGCCTTGCAGACGTCGTCAAAATCCCAATTGAGTGGTCTCTCATCTTTATCGGTAGCGCTTTAACGATAGCCATAGTGACTTCACTAACAGTTAAAAAAAGACAGGAAGGTTAGAGAGCTTACTGAACAGTGACAATTACTCTCCGATAGCGCGTTAATTTAGGAACGCCATCGTCCGTCACTTCAGCTATCAGATGAAACGTATCTCCGACTCTGGCGTCAAGGGGGATTTTGAAACTCGACAAAAGGTTACCAGAGTTCATGATCATTATTTTGCCTCCGTAAGAGTCCACTTCTTCGTACTGCCACCACTTACAGGTAACCTTGTCACTATCGGGATCGGAAACATTTACTGCAAGGTTAACAACAGCGCCAGGCTTCGCCTGCACATGCTTTTCATGAGCCAGATTAACTACAGGAGGGTGATTGGCGTCCTCAACGGATGCTACGCACCAATCAGCCCTGGCTGCGAAATCCTGTTGCAGGACTTCGATCCACCTGGTTTGAGGATATGCTTTATCATAGCGCTTTGTGAAAGGATTAAAGTCAGTTACGTTATCGCCGTCTTCCCATCTGTTGGGTTTCGACTTTGACCGTACCATCCGTCCGCCCCATCCGCCAAAAGATGCGTCCTTCAGGTTATCGAGCCCGACATCGATCAAATGAAAATAAGCGGGCGAATCGCCTTCGGAAATGAAATCAAATTGGGTCATCCCGGCCTTGCGCATAACTGCCGTATCACCCTGATTATGTTCCGGATCATTCTGGATTTGCCGGCCATCACCCCACACATAGTATTGTTTCAAAAGTGGGCCGTGATTGCTCCGGATATTTTTATCAAACCATGGTCCCCGAAGATAGGCTTGCAACGGTTGGGGTACGACACGCGGCCATGGATAAGCGAAATTCCAGAACTGAGCAGAGTTATAGAGCACCTTAATTTCCGGCCAGTTTGGAGCAACATATCGTTGGTAGGTGTTATCCTGGTCCAACACCGCATAAAGTATTGCTTTACGTGAGACCCGACGTTTTACCGACTCCCAATCCGGCTGAGCTTTGTACTGGTCTTCAATAGATTTTAACGCGCGGGCTACTGTATTGGTACCTCCCCAGATCTGGAGGTAGACGGCCGTAGTGTCGGAGTCAAGCAGTATTTGCCTGATGAAATCGGATCCCGGAGTGTCGCGCTCCATCTCACCCTCAAAGTCTATGTTACCGACGCGTATCAAACTCTTCAGATATGCCGGACTTGGAAATCCGGGAGCGTGCTTCTTTAGATTTTCGTAAACCTTAGCGTACTCGTCAATGTGAGCCTCCATCCATTCAGTACCTGGCCACCGGAGTTCGGAACGTTCCCCATATCTTTTGGCCGTCATCGGCATTGCCGAGGTGTATTTGGTGCGCTTACCATCTCCTTTGTAATGCCACTGTGAGCTGCTATAGACCAATCCGATTAAGTCGAATTCATTGGAATACAGAAGCATCCTGATGAACGAATCCTGATCATCCACTTCCCCATCCGTAGTAACGATAGTTCTCGGTTTCTTTGATAACTCTTGTGCTATCACTTCAGCTGCAGGCGATATCAAAGCCGATATCACGCTGACAACAAGTATTTTAATCAAACACGTCTTAAGCAGCTTTTTCATTAAAGATAAATACGCTCCCTTTCTCATCAGCTCCGGTTTATCGATCAAAAAATCAACCTGTTTGGACTAGATCAGTACTTACTCCACAACAGGTAATAACGCCCTACTTCATATCGTATTTCGCTGGCTGACTGCCAGGAGTGGTTTTGCGAATAAACTCCCTGAGATGGTCATTAGATGAAACCAGGTCCTCACTGCGAAGGTACATCATATGACCGCTGCGATATCCTTCGAAGTGCAATCTGTCTTTCATTTTTCCGCTGGGGTCAATCTGCCAAAGTGTGTACTTAGCGTCGAAGTAAGTGGTCGCCCCGTCGTAGTAGCCCGACTGAATGAGCACATGCATGTATGGATTCTCGGCCATGGCCAGGCGAAGGTCCTCTCCGGTTTGATCGCCTGTATTGTCCCATGGATGAACCGGGCCAAACATATTGTACTTGATATCAGTTTTATACTTTAAAACTTCACGAAGGTAATAATTAATGGCTGGTGTGAAGGAATGAAGCCACGACGTAAGTTCCGCGTTATAGTCAGGATCCGTGCCACTATCTTTTTTGTCGATGCCTAGATATCGTGAGTCGAGACGTCCAATAGTCTTACCGTTGTCCCTCAGAAGCTCTTTCCAGAAGAAGGAAGGTGTAATCGCGAGATTATTTTGAAGTACCACGGCCGATGATAATCCCGAGTAGCGTGCAACCTGCTCTGCAATGCGCTTCCTCTCAGCGTCCGTTATAAAACCACCCTTTGCAAGAGCAGGCAAAAATAACTCGATGGTAAACTTCTCAGATTCCGCCAGCGCATCAGGAAGATCTTTTCCCTGAAGATCAGCAGGAAGCTTCTTATGATACCAGGCCGCAGCGGTGTAATATGGAAGAGCCAGCGCATCTCCTACCGTACCATCGCGCTTGATGCCCAGCTCCGTAGGCGAAACGAGAATCACACCATTCAGGTACATCCAGTGAGAGTTCTGCAAAGCTTTTGCAAGTCCCGACACTCTTGTAGTTCCATAACTCTCGCCGATCAGATACTTGGGTGAGAGCCAACGGTTATTGCGCGATACAAATGTGTTTAACCATTCCGACAGGTAAGCAATATCTGCGTTAACACCAAAGAATACTGAACGCTCTGCCTTAGCATCAAGAATCCGCGAGTATCCAGTGTTAACAGGATCAATGTATACGATGTCAGCTACGTCAAGTATTGAGTTCGGATTGTCCTTTACCCCGTAAGGTTGCACAGGATAGCCTTCCGAATCTATGTTTAGAATCTTGGGACCTGTGTAAGCAATGTGCATCCAGACCGAGGCAGATCCCGGACCTCCATTAAAAGACATGACCAGCGGACGCTTGCTTTTGTCTGCCATATCAGTGCGCTCATAATAGGTGTAAAACAGAGAGGCTATGACCTTTCCGTCTTTGTCCCAAACCGGCTGCGTACCTGCAGTTACCCTGTAAGGCACGTTTTTACCCTTGATGCTTATCTGACCGGTAGATGTCACGGAGGATTCGGCCTGCAGTATCCTGTCCTGACTCATTGCCACGCTCGACAGTAGCAGCAGTGCGAAAGAAAAACTAACTATTTGGAAGATTCTGTGAGTCAGGGACATGTATTTAAGCTTTTGGACAAATCACAAGGAAACGAAAAATCTCTTTCCTGATACTTCCACAAGAATAAAATTTACCCGTCACCTACAAATTGTCGGAATGAATGGAATACATATTTTAATGTGCCGATGGTTAGAAAGTCATCTTCTGCAGGGGCAGGCTATAGTCTGCGCAACGACGTTAAACTTATACACGACGGCGGAACGTATTTTCGGGTTCTCGAGGAAATGATCGATGCCGCCCGCGAAACTGTACATTTCCAGATGTACATATTCGAAGCCGATATAACCGGCACGCGCATAGCCGAAGCGTTAAAAAGGGCTGCTGCCAGAAAGGTCAGCGTTTATATGATGCTTGATGGGTATGCGTCCAGACCGCTACCAGCCAGCTTTGTAAACGATCTGCGGTCCTCCGGCGTTCATTTTCGATGGTTTCAGCCTCTCTTTCGGGGAGATAATTTCTTTGTTGGCAGGCGAATGCATCACAAGATCATAGTGGTTGATGCTTTGCACAGCCTCGTCGGAGGACGAAACATATCGAACCGATACAACGATCTCCCGGGTCAGCCTGGATGGCTTGACTGGGCAGTACATGCAACTGGAGATATCTCAAGAGAATTATACAACCGATGTGTGCTGATGTATTTTCGGCGCCCTCCGAAATCGCAGGCTGTAGGGCCTGCATTGGCGTCGCTGGAAGAATGCAGAGTTCGAATGCGCGTGAATGACTGGATCCGTAATAAAAACCAGATTTCACGAAGCTACCTGGAGATGCTGAAGCGCAGTGAGCAAAGTGTAACTATCATGTCGAGCTATTTTTTGCCCGGCAGGGTATTTCGAAAAAACCTGCGGCTGGCTTCCAAGAGGGGGCTACGCATTCGGGTCATCGTCACCAAGCTCTCTGATATTCCTCTGGCCAAGCACGCAGAGCGCTTCTTTTACCCCTGGCTCCTGCGCCGGAATATTGAAATATATGAATACCGACGCAAAGTATTGCATGGAAAAATTGGATGCCGTGATGGGATATTTGTCACAGTTGGCTCTTTCAACTTCAACGACCTTAGCGCATACGCCAGTATCGAATTGAATCTGGACATCCATGACAAAGAATTCGGTATTCAGGTGGAATCGTCTCTGGAAAAGATCATCAATGAAGATTGTGACCGCATAACAGCAGAAGATCTCCGTCATAAAACCCGCTGGTGGAATACCGCTATGTACCGGATAGCCTATGCGCTCTTCAGGACATTTCTGATTGTGTTCACCATCAGCTCCGACCGGGAAAGAAAAACCACGCGCAGGCTTTGATCCGTCTTCATCTTATTCCCGCGGCGGTGCAGGTAGCTCGTTACCCAGAATTCTTCTTAAGAACGCCTTTACGGCAACATAGTCCCAACCCTCAAAGCGACCTCGCTGGAGTACAAGCGTGTTATCCAGGTCTGGATGCAGGTAAAAGTGAAACACAAAACCGTTACGTGGATATTGCCATCCCAACATTTGACCAAACCGAAGGTCGTTGAACATCAGTGTGTCTGCCCGTGCCTCTATGGTGTAGTGCCCCTGCGAAAGTTGTTTTAGCGTTTTTATCTCCTCTTGATTAAATGATGATTCCTCAATCAACGAATCATTTCTCGGAAAGAATTCAAAGTGAATGTCGTTTGATTGATCAAGGACTGAGCGATAACCAACATAGCTTCCATTTTTATCGGTCGCTACGACGTACCAGAGCCAGCTGTTGAAGGGAGTTGGGGTACTAAAGTGTGATGTGGGTGCGATGCCATGAAGAGCAAACACTTTGTTTGATATCCTTTCTACCTGCCATTTGTTGTAAAGGGCATAGGCAAGGTATGTCGCAGAAAGCGCAAGAGCCGAGGTCGCGATAAGATTGCGCCATCGAAAATTGCTGCGCGTAAATAGCAACAGCACTAATGCGAGTCCGAGCGGTAATGAAAAGAATGGATCAGCAACAAATATGGCGTTAAAACTCACTCGTAAATGGCTGAACGGTTCAAACCAGCCTGTACCATAAGCATTGAACGCGTCAAGAATCAGGTGAGTAAGCACCTCAACTCCCAGAAAGAATATCCAAAAGGAGATTGGCACGGCCTTGTCACCCCACAATCGTCTCACTCCCCAGGCCAGAACTGGTGTAATCAGAATAAGAAAGAGTATGGAATGCGTAAGTCCGCGATGCGCCATCGCATTTGCTGCGGGTGACATCCACATACCAAAAACAAAGTCTATATCTGGCACCAATTGGGCAAAGCCTCCAGCGACCATTGCCCTCTTTCCTAATTTATGGCCCGCGATAAGCTCACCTATGCAGGCGCCTGCTGCGAAGTGAGTTATGGTATCCATTCCCGCAAGAATCGCTTTTAGCGCTCGTCGGTATCGACGCCCCGGATGTAATTGACGCCGCCTTCAATGTTGTACTTGAAGCGCTTGAGATCTTCCACAATAAGATCCTGCAGATAGGGATTAAACAGTTGTGCGGCCAGCCCGCCCACATCACCTCCTGGCAGCCTGTATGCGATCGTAGCTTTGACTTCAGTGCTATTTCTCGGGGCGTCGAGAAAGTGAACGTAGCCCGCATTATCTATTGTTGAACCAGGCACTGACGACCATGCAATGTACTCTCCTGGCTGATCGTCTACGATTTCTGCAGTCCATGACAGACTCCCCACGTTGCCGGGCAGCGCCGCTTTCCAAAGCGAATGTGTTTCATCGATCTGGCGAATCGAAGTCAGATGCTTCATAAACAACGGAAGATGCTCCAGCTTTCTCCAGTATGAATATACCTCTTGACGGGGCTTGCTGATAACCTGGGAAACCGAGGCCTCGACCGTGGTAGCTCCTCTTCCCGCAGTATTGCGTCGAAGCGCTGAGTTGACCGGGCAGTATCCTGTGGCACCTCGCATTAAAAGAAATCCACCCGCCACCAGCATCGGCAGCGCAGTTAATTTCTTCTTGTTGCGTAGCCCATACGTTGCTAACAGAGCCCCACCTGCTACGGACACAATCCGCTCTATCGTTCCTACATTTACAACGCTTGATCCAGACGCCGGCGGCAACAAACTTACGTCGCTGGATGCCTTCCTGGAAATATCTTCTGCCCTCATAATTGTGATAGTTTTTACTAATATCCGCAAAAAATGTGCGAAGGAAGCAACGGGCCAGCCAAAGTTCCTATCAATTTTAACGAACGGGCAGAGACCTTGCTATAACAAAAAAGGCCGGCGCAAAAACGGCCGGCCCTCTTCAATATCGGAATCGACTGGTTAATATACCCAGGTCAATTTTTGTAAGCTTTGTCCAGGAACAGATATCGTGCGTCATCTTTTGCGTCAACCGCCTTAGATTCGACATCTATAACCATCACCGAAGGCGTTGTATCAGTGGCTTCTGCTGCAGGCCAGTTTGGAAGATTGCCACCATTAGGATTCCCGGTCTTCACAAAGTTCGCGAAGTAGTTCAGCATCGTCTCCGACACCTTAAAGTCATCAGGCGTCCATGCGTATTCTTTGATCAAATGCAGATTGCCCATGCAATACTCGATCTCGCACGCGTGAGGCGCGCCAACAGCCTCTGGTGGCTTCGGAGCACTAGAGTTTTTTTCAACGGTACCTCCTGCTAATCCGGACGTGCGGCTCTGATCGACCAATGGCGGTCTGAGCTTGCTGTAAAGGTAGCGGTACACTGCTTTGTTACTGTTCTTTCTTTGAAGGTCGAACCATTTCCATGTGCTATACGCGATGAACCTGTCCGATGCAAGTGCTGTTGCCGACAATTCAATCTCCTTTTCTGAACCGTGCGGATACAGTTTGAGAACCTGATCATAATCGTTCGGATATGTTTCTTTTACCTTTTTCACATAGTTCTCATCATTATAGGGAAGTCCTTGCATAAACGCCATTCCCGGAATCTCGGCGGAATTCCAGCCAAGTAGCAGTGGGACCTGTGCCTGCTCTTTTGCACCGAAAATTTGAGGGATGGTCTTCGGATAAAAGTAGCCATCAACGACTGTAGGAAATCCAAAGCGCTTTGACTCCGTGTAAATTTCGTAGACCTCTTTAGTACTCAAGGCTCGCAGCTGTGCAAGCGTGACATAACCGGCCTTCTTGCCGAATTCAAACCCAGTCTGTTCTGCCTCTCCAAGGGCGACCGGCGCCAGAGTAGGGTTTATTCCCGCGCCACTCTCTCCTATCGCACCAGCAATAAGATTCTTTGATAAAGGCGAAGACATCAATGCACTGACTGCAATCGAGCCCGCAGACTCGCCAGCAATCGTCACACGTTTGGGGTCGCCACCAAAGTTTGCAATGTTCTTCTGGACCCATTGAAGTCCGGCCACCTGATCCAGGAGCCCGTAATTACCCGATGCCTTATAGGCCGCCTCCTTCGACAGTTCAGGATGCGCAAAGAAACCAAAGATGTTCAGACGATAATTAACAGTGACCACAACGATGCCCTTCTTTGCCATGCTGGCACCATCATAGCGAGGCTCTGAGCCATCTCCCGCGACAAAGCCTCCGCCATAAAAATAAACCAGCACAGGAAGCCCCGTCTCGTTTCTCTTCGCAGGAGACCACACATTTAGATACAGGCAATCTTCGCTGATGCCTGCGGAGCGTGAATTCATATCTCCGAAAACCACGGCCTGCACCGGCCTGGGGCCAAACGCCTTGGTATTTTTTACGCCTGACCAGGAATCAACTGGCTGGGGTGCCCGCCAGCGAAGATCTCCAACGGGCGGCTTTGCGAAAGGAATGCCGAAATACTGCGAAAGGGCGGATCGGGTATCGAAAAGACCCTCGATGGTACCCTTGTCGGTCTTCGCCTGAACGGGAAAGCCATAGTTATCCTGCGATAAACAATTGAATGATAATGACATAAATGCCAATGCCAAAGTAATTAAGGTGGTAGATTTTGAACCGCTTTTCATTATTGTCTCAGTTTGTAACAATGATAGTAATAGCATTCCTAACTTGCCATAGGGATCGTCAAAAAAGTAATATCTAATTTCCGGCATACGATAAAACAGTGAATCAATACCTTCCACACATTGCATACGATTCTGTCGTATTGGGATTCTCTGGTGAGGAACTGAAAATCCTTATCATGGAGTACCATAACACTGGGCTATTTGCTTTGCCTGGTGGTTTTGTACGCACCGATGAGGACCTGGACAGCGCAGTGAGACGTGGTCTGCACGAGCGTACTGGATTATCGGAGATCTTCCTGGAACAGTTTCACACCTTCGGCGACGTAGCACGGTTTAAGCCTGAAGTGATGGAGGCGATTTTGAAAGCCAACAATCATGATGTTCCGGCCAATTATTGGATGAAGCAACGATTCATTTCTGTGGCCTATTATGCCCTGATAAACTACAACGACGTTATTCCTAAACCTGATGCTCTTTCCGATTCCTGCAGGTGGTATAACGTGGACAATCTCCCTCGACTCATTCTCGATCACAAAGGAATAGTCGAGAAAGCAATTGATACGCTGCGGCAGAACATTCACAGAAAGGTCGTTGGCGTCAATCTTCTGCCTGAAAAGTTCACAATGAATGAGCTCCAAAAGGTTTATGAGAAGATTATGGGACAATCAATGAGGAGAACGACTTTCCAACGAACCATGCTCGCAACCGACATGCTTGAGCGTCATGAGAAAAGGTTCACGGGAGGTGCGCACAAGGCTCCCTATCTGTATAGCTTTCGCCAGGCAGATAAAAGCCGGTAGCGCATGGGTTACACCGCTTGCCCCAATTAGATTTTGCCTTCGGTCCATTGTGGTTACTTTAAAGGGCATCTCAGGAAAGCATACGACAAATGAAAGGACAGCAGCCAAAAGGCGACTCGGGCATTTTTCACTTAGGTGTCCGTCCAATGGCCCGGCTACTTTCGGCGACCTTCATATTTTGCTTTGCCTGCATTGACCCATACGCGCCTGATGTTCTGAACGTCGACTACGGCATATTGGTAATCGATGGTTACTTCGTACCTAACGATACCACGCGCATACTGCTATCCAGGACTGTAACAATGGACTCACCAGATAACATGGCACCGGAACCAGCGGCGCAGGTTCGTATCGAGGGCAACAATGGTTTCAAGCTCACGCTTTCTCCCCAACCAAATCATACATATACTGCTCCTCCCGTGGCCGTTGATTACAGCGCGAGTTATCGCCTGTTAATCCACACTTCGGACGGACGCGAATATGCATCTGACTTCGTGTCGCTTGCTGCCAGGACTGTTGTTGACAGCGTCGCTGTGCATGAGAAGGTGGATAGCGAAGACGTCACGTTCAATGTATATGCTCATGACCCAAAGAATGCTTCCCGGTATTATTCGTATCAATTTGACGAGACGTGGGAATACATTGCGCGCGACTATTCAGTTTATAAATTCCAGGATGGTCAGATCGTTCCCAGAAATCGGGCA
Organism: Chryseolinea sp. T2; assembly: GCF_037203685.1. Taxonomy (NCBI): domain Bacteria; kingdom Pseudomonadati; phylum Bacteroidota; class Cytophagia; order Cytophagales; family Fulvivirgaceae; genus Chryseolinea; species Chryseolinea sp. T2. Next base: position 192,560 of record NZ_JBBCAU010000005.1, on the reverse strand, counting down.
GACGAATTATACACCTGCTGGCGCACGCGTTCAGGCAGCGACATTAGCCTGACATCCACAGAACGCCTCTCAGAGGATGTAGTTTATGATTTTCCGATTCTCAGTATGAAGCAGTCGGATCGTCGTCTGTACTTTGCCTATAGCCTTAATGCGAGACAATATGTTCTTACGCCCGAAGGGTATACCTACTGGAAAGTAATAAGGCAGAATAGTGAAGAGTTGGGTTCATTGTTTGATCCATTGCCCGCGCAGCCTCATGGAAACTTCTCCTGTACATCTGAACCGGGACGTTCGGTGATTGGCTTTTTTACCGCTTCAGATGTAACAACGGCGCGGGTAGTCGTAAAGCGAGATGAGCTTAGAGGGCCAAATGAGTTGTATCAATCAGATGGCTATGAAAATTGTCCATCCAAAATCGTTTTGCTGGAATACATGAACGAGCAGGATCTTGCCGGGTGGCTGATTAACGACAAACGCTTCGACCTGGTAACTTTTGAATTGATCGGCTATTCCGTTTATCCCGAAGACTGTCTGAATTGCCGTCTGCGTGGGGGCACAACAGTGCGCCCCGCATATTGGAGATAACCGTACTGGGTGCACACTACTTCGCCGATGCCCTGGTACGATTGCGCGCCTGGTAAATTTTACTCAGTACTGACGCTTTTCCGTCAATGTGAGGTAGTGGAAGATTGAGTATCCTGGCAATGAACGGGTAAATGTGAATATTCTCAAACGCGTCAAGCGTATAGCCCTGCCGTATGTTTGGTCCGTTCGCATAAAATATTCCGTTCATTTCGGGCGTGTCACGCGGATCGTATCCATGCACTCCAGCCCATCCCCAGGGTTTCAAAAATCCTGCAAGGCTGCTGCGCTCCATATCAAGAAAATAATAACCTGCATCAGCCACAAGAAGCATATCTCCGGCTCTTTCGGTCCTGTAATGCCACCGTTCAGGATATTGCTCCTTCAGCAACACACGAAAATTCTTACTGTCTTTGTTCAGCCGATCAAACAGAGCTTTCCTTTTCTGATCATCTGATTGATAGATGTGAACATGACTACCAGAGTTCACAACAATGGTTCCTTCTTCCTTTTCAGAAAGTATTTCCGAAAGTAACAGGTAAGATGAGTCTTCCTGCTTGATTCCCTTCATTCCATGATCCGATACTACCATTACGTTGACAGGTACTTGAACACGGGAAATGCCTCTCATCACAAGTCCCAGGAGTGAATCCGCATGCAACACAGCATTACGAATCTCCTTGCTGTCAGGTCCGTACTGATGTCCAGCATCGTCCGTTACGGAAAAATAGAGAGATATGAATCTCGGCCTCTCCGCTGCCGGCAGGGCAAGCCAGCTTAGCACCTGCTGAACTCTATCTTTGTCGGGAATCTTTTCATTGTATGGAAAGAAGTAATCTGGTTGAGAATTCTTAACCTCAGATCCAATCCAGAAGAAGGAAGCCGATTTCAGTCCGTTGTTATGTGCAAGCTTCCAGATTGGTGTACCTCCGTAATAAATGGAATCAGCAACCGCCTTCTTGTTCTTCGATGTGTAATGTTCGTCAGTTTTCGGATCGTAAAAGTTATTATCAACGAGCCCATGATTTCCCGGATAAAGTCCGGTTACGATTGAGTAGTGATTAGGGAAAGTCTTCGAGGGAAAAGAAGGGATAAGCCCCTTTGCGCTGCTTCCTTTACGTATGAACTCTTTGAAATTCTTAGCGTCATACCTTTCAACATAATCATGACGGAATCCGTCGAAAGAAATGAGCAACACATGTGGCCCATCCTGCGCCAACGCGACCTGAAAGAAACAGCTAAGGGTTAAAAAAAGAAATGCGGCCTTCATAGGCCGCAAAACTATAAAAACATACAACATTTTTTGCACTGCTCCAGAATTCACCCTGACAATCAACTCGGATCATCATTTCGAACTCGCTCGTAAAAGCCAGCAGTTCTAACCAGCTTAATTGTGTCACCGTTGCAGTCAATACCTTTACTTGCTTCAATGATAGTGTAACCCGCACAAGCCTTCTTTGCAACTTTCTTCGCCTGCTTGTCCTGCGCACTGCTCCGATGTTCTGCACCCATAAACGTTAAGCCCGCCAGGCCCAACGTTAGAATTAGCGATACTCGTTTCATTTCCTTGAGATTTAAAGCCATTTGATCCTACAGAAAAAACTATACCATTTATACTATTACCCGTAAACGTTCTTCTGCTTAAAAGTTTGTGGAAAAATGTTCGCATTGACGAAACCTTTCTAACCACAATCTCTTCAATAGTCGCTTAAATCAAGCGGTCCGACTGTTGGCATCTACGCGCCTTCACTGTCTGACATGATAAAGTAACGAAAATCCGACCCGGGCGACTGAAGGCATTCGTCATCAACTGGCGATGACCGTTGACAAAACCCATTGCGGTTTTCGCAATGTGCTGAGATATAACGCCGTAATTTTCGGTGGATCACTGAAAAAAGTAGATGAAAAATTTCATGCATTAAATCGCAACTCCAACTGACGCCTGAATGTCGTCCCTAAATGCAAATCATCACCAAAATGAGAAGGGTTTTCGTTTTAGAGAGCGTTCATGATACTCTCTTTTTGAATCAATTTGTCAGGGTTAATTAGCTATTGCAATTCCTCTCAATACGTCTCCGGAACTAAGCTGATCAATACAACGGAACATCTATACGCAATGCGCGTGATCGCGTTGGTGAGGGGATCCAAACGTTACTATTCCAACGCGAGGCAGTGAATCCACTCTAAAATAAAAAAGCCATCCGAGGTTATCGGATGGCTTAAATTCAGAATGATGATCTATTAATTGGCTAAACGCACATTAACGGCATTCAATCCTTTCTTGCCTTCTTTCAGTTCAAAAGTGACTGCATCATTTTCGTGAATCTGATCAACCAGGAGGCCTGAAACGTGTACGAAATACTCCTGACCAGTCGCTGTTTCCTTAATGAAACCAAAACCTTTAGTTTCATTAAAGAATTTTACTCTTCCTTCTTTCATTAGTGATAAAATATAAAATTAATTAAGCCTCAAAGATAGTAGAATATTTTGAGTATGCCACACTTTCCAATATGTCTCCCGTTGTGACCATGTGCGCCTGCACAACAGCACTGGGAGTTGTGCAACTAATTGCGGTATATTTGCGTTAGAATATTCAGAAACAACTCCCCGGAGCCTGCCTCACCTAAGACCTTGGCTCCATTTTTTGAACTGGGAAATTCGCAGAGTGCAGAACGGAGATTGGTTTCTTTGAAGAAAGCAGAACATAATTTTAAAAAGCATAAAAGAGAAGGGATTTGTATGGGCTGGGTAACAGTTTACATTAGAGGACGCAGTGGATTTAAATCAGACGTTCAGCACGAGCTTGAACGCGCAGACCTGGAGATCCTCCCGGGGTTTGCAAACGAGCGCGGCGTAGCATTGTATTGGATCGCCGAAGACGTGACGCTTCGTGACTTTAAAAAGGCAATCGGAGCTAAAATCATTTTCAAACACCGCCTTAAGTTCTACGCAACTGTAGAGGAGTTTGTAGAAACCAAATTCAATGCTGCAGCTCCAGAGCTGGAGTTGAATTAACCCCCTGCGCACTGGTTTTGCAGCCACATCGACGCTGCATCGGCCAGTTCTGCCACCAAAGGCTTTTTGCCACGCATAAAAGCGTGATCCGCACCTTCAAACGTTTGCAGCTCAGCAGACGGTAAGCCCGAACAAACATCTCGTAACAGATCCAGTTGAGCTAATGCATCTTTGGTTCCCTGAAGGAAGAGCATTGGCAGAGATACATTCTTCAAATGTTCTGCTCGTGTTACTGCAGGTTCATTCGCCGGGTGCAAAGGAAATCCAAAGAAGACCAGCCCCTTCACTTTTGTTTGTTCCTGTTTGGAGAGATGCTGCGACGACATTCGCCCGCCAAAGGATTTTCCTCCAGCAAACAACGGTTGAGCTGGTGTAAGACCGTCCGCAAATTGAATGACTGCCTCAATTGTTTTTTCTGCCACTGGCGCAAAGTCAGGTCGCTTCTTTTTCGCCTCAATAAATGGAAAATTGAACCTCAGTGTAGTTACACCACGTGACGCTAACTCTCTTGCCAGCGACGACATGAAGGAATGTGTCATGCCTGCTCCCGCACCATGTGCCAATGTGAGCATGCACATCGAATCTTCCGCTACGTTCAGGATTGCACTTACATCACCAATGGATTCTGACACGTGAATTTTGTACGACGTTGTTTGCATGAAAGCAATATACACAATGAAGCCATCGTTCCCGAACAGCATTGGCACCCGAGACGATGGCTTCATATATGTTCAGGCTCACCTGAGCCTAGAAAATCCTTCCACTGTCAGCAGTGGCACCCCAATAGACATCCACATCATCATAGTAGCTGTGGTCATTCGTATCGGGCCAATGGTTCCTGTCGAAGCCTGGCATGTTTTGAAAAGCATCCTTTTCCCTGTCCAGCACAAAACATTCCTTATCACTGTTCAAGTACAACTGTTGATACGGAACAGCAAAAAGCTTTCCTCCCATTCCCAGGAAAGAACCAAATTCAAGCACTACATATTCAATCTGGCCGGTCTCAATGTTGATCATCAGATTGTCGATCTTTCCAAGATCTTCGCCCTGGAGATTCTCAACCTTATCACCTATGATCGAACTCGCTGTCAGGCGACGAACCGGTGCATTCGCATGAGGTCCTTCATGATTTCTGCCCGTTGCGTTGTCTACTTCATAATTCTTTCTCGTACCCATGGCTTATACGTTTTAATCCCTCGCTATTAGAATTAATAGCTATGGTTATTTGCATAAAAATCATGCAAGACTTTTCCCTGAATCCGGCCTGCATTAACATATTGAAAAAGCTAAATCACATTGTGCCTGGGGAAAAAAAATGACACATGTGGCAATTGTCGTCGGGATTCTAATCCCGGCTCCGACGGCGACGCTCTCTTCGTTCACGTCGTTCCTTCTTGGCCTGTTGCTTTACTTCTCTTGCCTGCTGCCTCTCTTCTTTTGCCTGAGTTCGCTCTGCCCTTGAACCTGCATTGTCCTGTTTGCCTTCCTGATACTCCGTCTCCTTAACGCCCTTCTTGCGATTAAACAATTTGTCAAGGAAGTTACGGTCCGATTTTGATAACTCACAGTCCAGCTTTTTCATCTGAGCTGGCGTCAACGATTCAAACTTTGCGTTGCTCAAGCGACTAAATGAAGGGTCCGCATTCATTTGCTGCAGGAAGCGTCCAACCACTGGCAACGCCGTGGCTGCTCCCTGACCCAATGCAGTACTTTTAAAATGGATGCGCGGATCGTCAGCACCTACCCAGCAGCCAATAACGAGTCGTGGCGTAATTGCAATAAACCATCCGTCCGTATTTGATTGTGTTGTACCTGTCTTGCCAGCTATGTCGTTTGAAAGCCCAAACCGCGTACGAAGCGAAGATCCTGTGCCTTCATTTACAACACGGCGAAGCATGTGCAGCATCATCGCTGAAGTTTCTTTGGAAATAGCTGCAACAGGTTCATCCCTGTTTACAAAATGATCCAGCACGACACCATGGGAATCAGCAATGGCAGTAATATATGCAGGAGACACGTGCTTACCCTGGTTGGCAAATGCGCTGTAAGCATTGACCATCTCTAACACAGAAATTGATGCCGTTCCAAGCGCAAGAGATGGCACCCTGGGCAGTTCACTTCGAATGCCCATACGCTCTGCCATTCGAATCGTGTTGCCTATCCCTGCTTGCTCAATTAGTTTTACCGATACCGTATTAACCGACCCTGCAAGCCCGCCCTCCATGCTATATTTTTGATCGTAAGTTCCTGCGTCACTGTTTTGTGGCGTCCAGTCTTCCATGTTCGTATAAGAAGTCTGTCTTGCCGAAACATAATCACAGGGGCTCACACCTTGTTCCATGGCAGCAGCATAAACGACCGGCTTAAATGTAGACCCAACCTGGCGCTTTGTTGATTCACGAACGTGATCGTACTGAAAAAACTCGTGGTTAATCCCACCAACCCATGCTCTAAGCGCACCCGTGTGAGGATCCATTGCAAGAAGTCCGGCCTGCAAAAACTTAAGGTGAAGCAACAATGAATCATAGATGCTGATCTCCTGTTCCTTTTCACCCTTCCAGTCAAATACGCGTCTCGTACCCTTCTTCTTTAACTCTGCCGTAATCTGGTCTTCACTAAGACCATCACGCTTCATCTCCTTATAGCTCGCCAACTGCGACAAATGAGACTTACCTACAGAAGCAAGTGTCGTCTTGCTGAGCTGCTGATTGAAGCGCGACTGTATAATCGCCATTTGGCTGCGTACGGCCTCTTCAGCAAACTGCTGAAGTCTCGAATCTATCGTAGTATATATTTTAAGTCCATCCGTATAGAGATTGTAAGGCGATCCATCAGCCTTCTTGTTTTGTCTGCACCAGGCCAAAAGCTCGGCCTTAATATAAGATCTGAAGTATGGCGCGAGACCCTCATTGTGTGAGAGCCTCTGATACTTTAAAGCCAGCGGCTTTGCCTGTAACTCATCCGCTTCTTTGACTGTCAAGTGCCCGTATTTTTCCATCTGTGCAAGAACCACATTGCGCCGCTGTTTGGCACGGTCGGGATACACGCGGGGATTGTAGCGATAAGTCGCTTTGAGCATACCTATTAAAACAGCCGATTCATCAGTAGCCAGCGACTGAACAGGCTTCGAGTAGAATCGTTCGGCTGCCGTCTTGATCCCAAAAACATTGTCACCGAAGGGTATTGTATTCAGATAGAGGGCAAGTATCTCCTGCTTGCTGTAGAGCTGCTCGATCCGGTGAGCGACAATCATTTCTTTAACCTTATTGATAGGCATGGAAAGAAACGTGTAGGACCTGCGTGGAAAAAGGTTCTTTGCCAGCTGCTGAGTGATCGTACTGCCGCCACCTGCCGACGCGTCCTGAAGGGCCAGTGTTTTTACAAATACTCTGAACAGACTTAAGATATCGATTCCGTGATGACTGTAAAATCGCGCATCCTCTGTACTGATAAGCGCATTTCTCAGTCCGTCAGGGATCTGATCCGGTGTAACAGGCGACCTCTCCTGAAGATAATACCGGCCAAGCAAAACACTGTCGGCGCTATAAACTTCCGTGGCAACCTGATTGTTGATTGATTGTAATTGTGATCGGCCCGGAACCTCACCAAAAACTCCTGCCCATACCAGGACAACAAATCCAGCCCCTGCAAGAACAATGAATACAATTCCGTACACCAGCCAACGAACGACTCCTCGCCGCTTACGCAGGCCCTGTACCATCCACTGAACGGCACTTCTTAAGGCTTTCCAAATGCTTACAAAGACACTTTCCATGGTTCGTCTGGCGAACTAACGAATTTGCCAGACAAAAAGCGTGCAGCAGTGTGCTTTTCAGCAAGAAATTGGAAGAAAAATTAACGCGGAGTCCGCAAATCCAATCACCATTGAATACCAGGCACAAACCGAAAGCGCCGATCTGCCGTCATCTGAATGAACCGATCTCCTATTTTTGCCCGAAGGTTATCAATGTAAACGTCGATCGATGTATCAAACATGTAAATCTCCGAGCCCCAGATGTTGCACAGCAGATTCTCATGACTGATTGCCTTAAGAGGATTTTGCGCGAAGAAAAACAGCAACTCAAACTCGGGCTTGCTAAGACTTATCTCTTTGTCCCGAATCCTGACGGAATGAGATCGTCTATTGATCATCAGTTCGCCTATGTTGAGCTCTGGAACTCGTTTACGGATAACGAAGCGACGCTTTAATACAGTTTTTACTTTGTACGTCAGTGCTCTCAGCCCAATTATTTTCTCTATGAAGTCGTCGCCTCCCGTTTCAAACGCAGCCTCCTGATAATAGCTCTCTGACTTGGCAGTCAGGAAGAAGATGTATGTATCTTCAAATCGCTTCATCGCCCGAAGCTCACGACATATTTCAATGCCATTTGGATGTGGCATCATAATATCGAGAATGATGAGATCTGGTTGAAACTCCTTTGCTGCCGAGATTGCCTGATAACTGTCTTCAAGTGCCTTAACCTTGAAGCCCTCTTTCTCAAGATTGTACTCTAACAACTCGAGGATATCCCAATCATCGTCGACCAATAGTACCTTGCCTGCCTTGTTGTCGCGCGCCACTGAATAACGGAATGTACGTAACGAAAGTACATAGTGCGTATTACCCGGCCGTTACTCGCCAATTATTTATAAGTGAAGTCACTTACGTCTACTTCATCGCTACCGCCTGCGCTACTGCATCCGCAGTATTGTCATCATACTGAACATTGATCCGGGTATCGGTGTCGATCCAGTTCTGAATCTTTTCAAGATTACTTTTCTTAAGCTTTTTCAACACGGGTACACCCATTCGTTTTAAGGCCTCAGCATTATAATGCTGTTCGAGCTGCGACTTCATCGGAACCACCATGAGCTTCTTTCCCATATACAACGCTTCGGCTGGAGTCTCAAACCCTGCGCCGCAAAAAACACCCCTGGAAGAGGCCACACTGATCGCGAAAGCACCCTTATTAACCGGGTACACTGAAAGTCGCCCACTGTGGTATGGCTTCTTCGCATGCTTTGAAAATACCTGCCACGAAACACCCTTGATTTTGTTTAATAGCGGCACGAGCTTCTTGTCGTCATAAGCAGGAAGATAAACAGTGTAATGATCGCCGTTTACAACTCTTGCCTCGCGAATTGATTTTCGGATTACCGGAGTATAAATGTTCGAATCGTATCGCTCGAAATGAAAGGACACAAATTTATCAACGGGTGCATAACTTTTTAGTACCCACTCACCAACCGGATCCATCTTCTTTGGCTTTGGTACGTGAGGTGACAGCAATGCAGTTTGATGAGACAGTCCCACACATGGGACCTCTCTTTTACGACACGCCCACGCTGTGATCGGTTCGAAATCATTGATGACCAGATCGTATTTTTCGACCGGGAACTTCTTTATTTCCTTGTACACATCCTTCGTGCTGTTATTCCTGAATGTCTTCAGAAAATCTATGCCCCCACTCTTGCCGAAGAAAAAGCTGAGCCCCTTCGAATAGTACTTAACTGGATAACTGAGCTTAATGTCTGCCTGAACACCACTTATAAAAATGTCAACGTCTCCATGTGAGCGCAATGCCGGTATAACATCTTCGGCACGGGCGAGGTGACCATTGCCTGTGCCTTGTATCGCGTAAAGAATTTTCATTTTTTCGGGGATAAGAATTCATCGACGAGCTCACGAAAGATCTCCTTGTTATCACGGTCGTCGCGAATCCGCTTCGGCAGCTTAATGCGTTGTGCTACCTGATCTTCCTGATAACGATAAATCCGCCAGCTACCCTCATGGTACTCCAGCGCAGAGAGGTTCTCGATCCAATCGCCGCTGTTAAGATACGTTACTTCCCCCTTATCAGTAACAATTTTTCTTATTTCCGGATGATGTATATGCCCGCAGACCACAAAATTGTAGCCGTTTTCAATGGCAATCTCGGCAGCCACTTTTTCAAAGTCATTGATAAACTTCACAGCTCCCTTTACACTGTCCTTGACCCTTTTGGAAAGTGAAATCTTATCACGCCCTAGCTTCGTCAGGCACCAATTCACAAAAGTATTCAGTATGATAAGCGAATCATATCCGATGGCACCCAGTTTAGCAAGCCATTTGGAATACTGCATGGTTACATCAAACACGTCGCCATGAAATATCCATGCACTCTGGCCGTTTAGCTTCAGCACAACCTTGTTATCGATGTGAAATGAACCTACGCGAAAACCGGCAAAGCGGCGCAGCATCTCGTCATGGTTCCCTGTGAGATAAACTACTTTGGTATTTCGCGTGACAAGTCCGGTGATGTGCTTCACCACCTGCATGTGCGACTTTGGCCAGAACCTTTTCGAGAACTGCCACATGTCAATAATGTCGCCGTTAAGGATGAGTCGCTTTGGACGGATGGTCTTTAGGTAGCGAAGCAATGCCTCCGCATGGCAGCCATACGTCCCGAGATGAATATCAGACAGTACGACGAGATCGACGTCTCTTTTTCGCTTTTTGCCCATGGCGTATAGAGTATCCGTATCGTTGTTGAATCTGAAATGCTTCAGATCCTTTCCTACACCCGCAGCGATTGCTCACTGCGGCCGCGACTAGAGGGCTGTATCGCAGACACGTTTACCCGCAACAAAGGTAGCACTTCGCCACCAGTCCAACACATCTGCACCTGTTATGAAATTGTTATGCGATCGAATGCGATCAGAAATGAAAGCGCAGATACTTGATCTTCTCCCCCTTCGCCGAAAATTGCTCCTCATATCGCGTCTTTATATCGAAGCATTCCGGACGCAACGGATCTTCATATAAATCACGCGTCCATCTCAGGTCATGAATATCATTTCGTTCCTGCACGCTTTCAAGCGTATACTCGAACAATGCCGTATTGTCTGTCTTCAATCGGATGTAGCTGCCTGGTTTAACCAGGCGCTTATATGAGTCAAGGTAGCGGGGACTTGTAAGACGTCTTTTGATGTCGCGCTTACGCGGACGAGGATCGGGAAATGTAATCCATATTTCATCGACTTCGCCTGGTGCAAAGAAATTCTCGATCAGCAAAATCGGTGTTCTTAAGAATGCAACGTTGGTTAAATTTTGCTCAACAGCCAGCGTACTTCCCTTCCATATGCGCTCACCTTTTATATCCACGCCTATAAAATTCCGTTCAGGAAAAGTCCGCGCCAGGTTAACGCTATATTCTCCCCTGCCACAGGCAAGTTCAAGCGTAATTGGACGGTCACTCTTAAAATGTTCCGCGTTCCAGTTGCCCTTAATACTTTCGTAGTTGTCCTTTGTCCTTTCTATGACATTGCTACGTTCTTCAATTATCTTAAACCGCTCCAGCTTGCGTTTCATAAATTGTCAATTTCAGCAACAGTGAATGTGCTTCCTCCTACAAAGATTAAATCGTTTTCTCCGGCGACACTTAAAGCTTTCTTAATCGCATCATTAACATCTGTTATCACCTCACCATAAAGACCTGCTCGTTCAGAAGCAACTTTAAGTTGCTCCGCAGGAAGCGCCCGCGGTATTTTTGCTTCACAAAAATAGTACGTTGCCTCCCGCGGCAATTCAACAAGAATCGATGTAATGTCTTTGTCCTTCACCATTCCAATAATCATATACAATCGCTCATACTGCTGCCCGTGAATCTGACCAACCACCTCACGGATGCCATCAATGTTGTGCCCGGTATCGCATACGAGTAATGGCCGGCGTGAAAGTACCTGCCATCGCCCTTTCAAATTTGTGTTAACCACGACACCAGCTAATCCTTTTACTACCTGTTCATTGCTTATACTAAATCCATTCAGCCTCAGTGTGTCAATCACGGCCAGCACTCCGGCGACATTCTTTCTCTGATAGTTTCCCTGTAGGGGAAGTTCTAACGATTCAAAAATAAGTTCCTCACCCTTCACAACACGGAGTGTATTGACGCCATTGTTGCTTAATTGATCGATCTCATAGGAATCAGTTGCAAATGAAATCGGTGACTTAAGATCACGGGCTCTTTGCAGGAACACGTGTTCAATATTTGCCTGTCGCTCGCTGATCACTACCGGGATCCCGGGCTTGATGATTCCAGCCTTCTCCCAGGCTATCTTCTCGAGTGTGTCACCGAGAATATCCTTGTGGTCCCAACCTATATTGGTGATGAGTGAAACTACCGGCGTGATCACGTTCGTTGAATCAAGCCTGCCACCGAGGCCCGTTTCGATTACCGCGACGTCAACTCCGGCATGAGCAAAATAATCAAACGCCATTGCCACCGTTATTTCAAAAAACGAAGGCTGAATCAGTTCAATATGGGTGCGTATTCTATTCACGAAATCCAGGACTGACGAACGGGAAACAGGTGTTCCGTCGAGACGGATTCGTTCGGTAAAATCCTTGAGGTGCGGCGACGTGTAAAGCCCGGTTCTGAAGCCTGCCTCCTGAAGCACCGAAGCAATCATGTGCGACGAACTTCCCTTTCCGTTCGTTCCTGCAATGTGAATGGATTTAAACTTCAGCTGGGGATTCCCAAGCGCCTCGCACAACCTGATTGTGTTCGAAAGATCATGCTTCAGCGCGGCCGCGCCAATGCGTTGAAACATCGGCAGGTTGGTGTAGAGAAACTGAACTGCGTCGTCGTAACTTTCGAACATGGGGCGACAATACTAGGAATTGCTGCCTTACAATCCAATCTCACGACGATTGATACCAAACTCGTCGGCGCTCATACGCAACATCGCCAGCACTTCATGATATGTAATAAGCTTGGCTTCTATGTAGGTAAGCTCATCGGTCTCGGCAAAGCCTTTCCGTTCTTTAAGCTCGCGTATGTTCTCGTGGATGGTAATCATTACATCCTGCAAAAACTGCACATACGCCGCCTCACCGTTCTTCAAGACACTCTTACTTGGATACTACCCGGAAAGTTATCTTTCCCTCAGACTGAGCAGGAAGGTTCGCACCCTTGGGAACAAACACAAGTTTTTCGATCATCTCTCTCAGCTTTCGCTCCGCTTCGAGACTAAGACCGCGCTGTAAAGGTTTAACAGAAATGACATCGCCATTCTCGTCTACCTTCACTATAAACTCATAAACTCCGTAAGCATCATCAGGCAACGTTGGTGTCTGAACCTTCGGCCAGTCAAATCCATTAAATCCTGACATTGAAACGCCACTGCCACCACCCGTTCCGCCTCCGGAACCAGGCGAACCATAAAGAGCCTTGGCATCAAGCTTACCCTCAGGACTTCCCTTATCGCCTACTTTGCCCTTGTCATCACCGTGATTCCCTAGCACACCAGCCTTTTCCCCCGACTCGCCCGTCCCCGCTGCCGTCTGCTCTTTGGGTTTAAACACTGCCTTTGAATCAACCGTAGGTGCCTCTGGCTTCTTCTCTTCTACCTTCTTCTCAGGCGCTTTCTCAACAACCTTTTCAGGAATCTTCTCTACAGGCTTTTCAACAGGAGGTTTCTTTTCTTCAGGCTTCTTTTCCTTGACTAAAACCGGACTTTCAGGATCGTCGTTCTTTTCAGCCACTTCTGGTTTCACTTCTTTCGCCTCTGCAACCGGCGCAGGTTGCTTCACCTCAGGTTGAGGTTGCTCCTTCACCTCAGGTGTTGACGCTGGTTCTTCCTGTCTCCTGGGAGCTTCTTCCTGGGTACCCCGGTTGCCTACTGGCTCCGTTGGCTGAAGGTCTCCAAAGCCTTCGTCATCCAGGCCGAAGTTTAATTCAACTCCTCCGCCCTGGGCTTCCCATGGTGGATCCGGGGGAGTCCACGCGACCAGCATAATAAGCGCTATCATTAGCAGGCCCTGAAGGCCGGCCGTAGTCAGGGCAGCAACGACGCGATTCTTCTTGTTCAATCGCTCTTCTTCCATCATCACCCTCAACTGCTTGCTTTGTCTGAAGAAGTCCTTCATGTCCCTAAATCTTTATTTAACCTCTCTCGGGTCTGAGGCAACTCGTGTTGATGTCCTGTGTACCTCGTCAATATTTCAATACCCACAGCTTGTCACCGTAGTCGCCGCCTTTCATTCCGTCAGCTGTCGACTGGGCATTTGCGTAAGTGTCTCCGTCGGCAACAGCCAACCGGTGAAACTGAACTTTACCGTATGGAGGAATGATGTGCGATGTCACACCTTTTGCGCTCAGCTTCTTTGCGTAGTCCATGATCAGATCGCCGTCAATAGAACTGGCGACGATAACATAGTATCGCCCGGAGCGACCGGTCAATGTTTCAATTGTCCCTGCCGGCAAAGCTGCCGGTGTTTCGGGCTGGGCCTGCTTCGCTGCTTCTTCGCGTTCACGCGCCGCCTGCTCAGCCGCTCTTCTCTGCTCCTCCTGCTCGGCAGCAAGTCTTTCACGTTCCCTTCTGGACTCAAGCGCCAATTGATTCGGGCGATAGTTTCCAAAATACCACCAGCTCAATCCGCCTGCTGCTATCAGCAATGCAACTACCAACAACACCTTTGGCCAAACGGAAGGCCGCTCTTCCTCATAAGAGTAATTGTAATTAGGCTCATAGTAAGTATTGTTCTCTTCTCCGAATTCCTTTCTCTCCTGAACAGGAGGTGCTGGTACATCCATGACCGGCTCAGGTGGAGTAAAGCCAGCGTCTGTCGAAGATGCGAACGGAGCGTCTTGCTCCCCGGCAGGCTCCTCGCGCTTTAGTGGCTCGTAGTCTATCTCGGGAAGTCCAAAGGAATCATCCGGGTTGTCGATGTTCTCTTTGTTTTCTTCTTCGTTCTCATTTGTAGGTGTTGACATATCAGGGAGCTTATGGTTATTCCTAAGTTAAAATTAATCAAAGTTAATCTTAATATTCAATCAATACAAGCCGCCTGACCTCCATCACTCCCACCAACAGACAGCCTCAACGACCACACCTATACTCTCCACCTAGAAACTCCAGGTGATCCCGGCAGTCGCCTGAAAGCCTCTTACCGGGTAGTTCAAAAATACAGGGTACTTGTTTGATATGATATTATTCAGTTGAACGAAAACACTGAAGCTTTGTGAAAAGATGTACTCAGTTTTAAAGTTCAGATCAAATGCCGCATCCAGCTTTACCGTTTTGTCAGTCACGGGATCAAATGCCTTCATTCCACCCTGAGCAATGATGTCTGCGCTCAGTAATATCTTATCATAAACGTTGTACGATCCATTGGCAGTGAACCGATATGTCGGACGATGCCAGGCCTCTGCAACATTGTTACCCGTCTTATAACCGAAGAAGTCGCCGCGCAACATGAACTTCGCCATCTCCGATTGCACGTAGCCCAACGCGACAAAAAGATTTACCCTGCGCGTACCTTCGCCAGTATCATACACCACATCAAATCTCGATTGATCAGTTTCTGACGTCACGAAATAGTAGTAATTCTTCAACGTTGCCATTGACAAGCCGGCATGCGCCGAAATTTTGCTGCCCAGTCTCGCCTTGATTCCACCCGTGAAGTCAATGGCTTTGTTTGTATGAAAGATAGGCACATTTGAGCCAAGCCAGAGGTTCTCATATGACAACGACTGTAAAGACACTTTTTCAATTCCACCGGTCAATGATGCGAATACGTCAAGCGTTGGTGTAATGGGGTACGTTGCTTCGATGTCCGGATAGACGTGAAGATTCTTAGAATCGATAGTATCGTTCTCAAAGGCAACCTTCAAACCAGCTTTCACTTTCAGATCTTCGACTGGCTCGAACTGAAAAGACGGGGTGACAACAAAGAGATTTCTGGCCCCTATATTAACCTTCGAATCTTTTCTGTTGATCATCGTGTAGTCTGCATCGATGTTGATCCGTTGATCGTCATTTAGCTTGTAGGCGGATCTGAAAAGCAAATCGATCTGCGTTTCCTTTGCGTCGAACTTATCGTTCAGATGGCTGAGACCAGCCCCGAGCTTATAAGAGAAATCCGTGTTCGACGAATTCGTCAGATCACCATATACCTTAAACAAATTGTAGAACTGCTTAATCGCCGTTGCATTAACGGACGCGCCCTCCGGATAGCCATAAAAATGCGTCGTCCTGTTCTCGAAGTCCACATTACCGGATAGAGCGATGGCGTCGTTAAAAGTCTTGCCAAAAACGCTTATGCCCGATGTTCCTCCTCCTGAATTCTTTCCATCAACAGGACCGCGGGCTGAGCTATGATGATAAGCATGTGCACCCAATAACTTGTTTTTATCGCGCGTCGTATTGTAGTATGCTTCCAATAATGGTGACACATAATTTCCGAATCCGGCGCGCACATATCCCCCATAAACTTTAGACTCGCCCTCCTGTTTCAATTTCAAAGGACGAAGCTGCATACTGATCGGAGGAGGCTGAAAATTAACCGACTTAAAATCGTAAGTGATCGGCGGCTTTATAGGTTCAGATGCGCGAGGTGGTATTTTGTCAAAGTTTCGGTTTGCCTCGGGCAACGTGATCTGACGTTCTGTGTAGATCTTTATTTCAACGTTCTCAATTCCGCCATCCTTCTCCCAGTCCTTCTTTGGCTTTCCCTTGTCTTTGTCAGTTACCTGACCATAACCAGCAAGAGTACCCGCCACTACGAGAGTAGTTGTAAGACCAATCAACCGGAATGCCTTTCGCTTCATAATCTCGTTATACTTGAACGATTTCGTCATTTCAAAAAAATAGTTATCGATTAACATCCAGTGTATCCTGTTCTGCTTCGGCCTCTTTTTCAGCCTGCCCCTTCTCGATCACGGCGAGCTTTGCCCTGGCCTCGTCTTTGATCTTTTGCTGAGGGAATCCATCAATTAGAGACTTCAACGTCTCTTTCGCCTGAAACACGTTATCCATTGCAACGCAGTTGTCAGCTATGAGCAGGTATGATCTTCCAACCCAGTCTTCATATGATGAGAAATCATTGTTCAGACTAATCAGCGTTTCGTACGACTGCTTGTATTGCTTTTGCTGATAAAACACCTGGGCCAGCAGATACTTTGCCTCGGCTCCATACTCATCGCGCGCGGCGTTTAGCGTATTCAGGAATTCGTCCTTGGCTCCATCAAGATCTCCTTTGGCAAAGGCTGTCTTTCCAAGAAAGAGTGAAGCCTTGTTCTGAGCACCCGCACTAACATTCCCACGAGCCAGGATAAGCTTTGCGTAGTAGTCTGTCGAATCATACTGCTTCAACTGATAAAAAGACTCCATCAACCCCGACCATCCCAGGAACTGATCTTTGGGATTTGTTGCCTGGCGTACAAAGCTCCGGTAAGAAACCGCAGCATTGTCGTACCTGCCCTGACGATATTCGATCTCTGCCACACGTCCTACAGACTTACCAGCAAAGCCCGAGGGAATCTCTTCAGCAACCTCCTTGTACAAAGGAAGGGCCTGGTCATAGTCGCGGAGACGATAATATGATTCCGCTACATAGTATTTTGCTTCATACGTTTTTGCCGACTGCGGATAGCTGCTCAGGAAACCCTTAAGGCTATTGATGGCCTTCTGATACTGCTGATCGAAATACAAATTCTTCGCAGTTTCGAACTCTACGCTTTCAAGTCCTTTGTTATCCGGATTGGCAGACTTGATCATCGCGAGATATTTATCAAAATCGCCGGACTTGCCAGCGAGGTTCATGGCCTCCTGCAATGGCAATAACACATCCTGGGCCGCAGGATGCGTTGGATACTGCTGAATGAGCGCACTGTAGTCTCCTATTGTCTTATCATACTGCTTCAGGTTGAAGAATGCTGCACCACGACGCATAAATGCAAGCGGAATGAATCGTGCGTCGGTACCTGTTCGAATGATTTGTGTTAATGCATCTATGGCTGCCTGATTATTGCCTTGCTCAATGTCAAACTGTGCAAGCTGGAATGTTGCCTCATCGCGGTATCGGGACTTAGGATACGACTTTGCCAGTTCGCTAAAGCTGCTCCTCGACTCAGGATACTTTCCCTGGATACCATAGATCACGCCCGATTGAAGAAGGACATAATCATTGTCAGGTGAACCAAGCGTTCGCGCCTTGCTATAACTATCCAACGCATCGCTGTACTGTTTCTTCACATAGTAACAGTCGGCAATACGGATTACCGCGTCAGCATAATTGGGCGTTGATTTGTTGCTTCCGCTGACAAACTCTTTGAAGTTTGCCATCGCTTTGTCGTATTCTTTTGTATTGTAGTACGAATAGCCGAGTCCGTATTTTGCCTTGAGCAAAATGTCCGGATCAGCGTCAGACGACACACCAATTACTCGCTGATAACTGGAAATCGCCTCAGACCATCGCTTGCCAATAGAATATGCCTCACCATTCCAGTAACTCGCAAGCGCCACATACCGCTTGTCTTTCGGATACTCCAGCGACTTGTTAAAGTTTGCAACAGCCTGCTCATATTCACCCTTGTTAAAGAGTTCTGTTCCTTTCAGGAAAGATGCCTTTTGAAATGCCTGATCGATATACTGATTACGTGAAGGCAGTGTTTCGATGTATTCAATTGCCTTGTTGTAATTGTTCCCATTGACATACGCCTGAGCAAGCAGCTCATTTACTTCAACTGCATGCGTGCTCCTTGGATACTGCTCCAGATATTTTTCAAACTCATCTATCGCCAGATCTGGTTTACCGGCGTCGTAGGCAACCTTCGCGTATTGAAAAGAACTTTCCTCTGCTAACCTCGCATCTTTAGGATTCTTGCGCGCATGGCTAAATGAATTCAGGGCATATGGCTTGTTTCCTTTTTTGAGGTACAGAACGCCCAGGTAATATGACGCGTAATAGCCAACGGTATCCTTAGCTGCAGCTGCACGCTCGAGGTAAGCAATGGCCTTATCGGTATTGCCTGCAGAATAGTTCGCATAGCCGGCGCGGAAGAGAAGCGACGACTCGGCCTTCGGAGCATTTTCCAGATATTTCTCGTACGCCTCCAGTGCTTTCTTGAAGTCGCCCTTGTAATACTGCGCTTCTGCAACCAGAACAGAAATTTCATTTTGATTGGTAACATCAGTGCGCGACTTCAGCGTGTTGGCATACTCGAGCACTGTGTCGTATCGTCCCTGCCTGTAGTAAATGTTAACAATCAGATACGGAACGATCTTGGCATAAGCGGCATTCGCTTCCGCCTTCTTGAGATCAGTAAGAGCTTCGTCAAATCTTCCTTTAGAATATTCGATAAAGCCTGCATAGTAGTTAGCGGCCGGTGAATAGGTATTGGATAATCTTTTTACAAAGTTGAACTGTTCCAATGCCTCTTCAAGCTTCTTTTGATTGAAGTATGAGTAACCCCATTTGAAATGAGCCTGCGCCTGTTGATCTGATGTGAGGGCAGCGAAGTCGAGCTTCCGATAATAGGTTGACGCCTTCACATAGTTGCCCTGTGAGTAAAAGAAATTGGCCAGGTCATAGTACGCTGTCGCAGCCTTCGGACTTGCAGCGTTGTTGTCGATAAAATCGTCGATTAGCTTCTCGCCATCCTTATGCCCCAGAGTGAGCGCGCTGAAAGCAACGTAGTACTCCGCTTCCGAGCGTCTTGAGTCTGTAACGGGAGCTGCCTGAAGAAAATCGCTAAACACCTGACGCGCGGCGCCATAGTTGGAATGGTTCACCAACTCTGTACCACGACGATAAAGCATTTCAACTCGGTTTTGAGATAGCTGGTCCTGGGCAAATGATTGATGAAGTGAAGCAACAAATAAGAATAGAATTATATACCTGTGCATTACAGTATGTCTGGGTTGTGAGTAGAACAGTGTTCCAAAAAAAATATTGCAAAAAAGGAACCAAAAAGCTTAAAAAGTAGCTGCCTTCAAAAAAGGCTAGACTTCCAGGACTTAAAGGTAATGCCCGGATGAGGAGATGTGCAAATTTGTTTTGCAATAAAGAATCGACGAATTAATTCATCATTCTCCAAACAAGCTCTCTTACGATCTGACCTTCATCAGCACTTCCGGTGTTCACACCTTTCAGTTTAAGATCGGCGTCTTTGAGCGAACTAATGATATCAATCAGTTTTGGAGTCTGATAGACACGTAAAGCACTACTGTAGTCACGCGCTGCATAAGGACTCACTTTCAATTCACTAGCAAGCCCTTTGTCACTCTTGTCTGTGGCCTGGCTTGCGGCGAGAAGCTTGCTGAAAAAAGAATACAGGAAGGCAACAACTGGTATGGCGGGATTCTTTTTGGTATTGGATTCAAAGTAGTTAACGATCTTGTTCGCCATGATGTGATCGCGTTGCACAATGGCTCTCTGCAATTCGAAAATATTGTATTCTTTGCTGACGCCAACCTGATTCATCACCAGATTGGCAGTGATCGCCTCTCCCGGCTGCAGCGATATGATAAGCTTGTCGATCTCGTTGGCGAGGCGATGAAGATCGTTACCCACGAACTCACACAATGCTCTTATAGCCTGGTCCTCGATAGGAATCTTACGGTCAGTCGTATACTCATTGACGAATTCAGGAAGCTGATTGTCATAAAGTTTCTTAGTGCTCAGCGCTACTGCAAGCTGATCGATCTTCTTCCCTAGTTCTTTGCGCTTGTCGAGTGATTTATGTTTGTGGCAAAATACCAATACCGTCGAGGGAACCTTCTTCGATAAGTAATCCAGAAGCAACTTCGATCCCGATTCCCGGTTAAGATCCTGGATGTCCTGGGCCTCCTTTACGATTACCACCTGTCGCTCAGCCATCATAGGAAACCTCCTGGCATTGGTAAGAATGGCGGCCATCGTCACATCCTTGCCATACAGCACCACCTGATTGAAGCCCTTGTCTGCATCGCTCAGTGCATACTTTTCGATGAAGTCTGCTATAAGGTCTATGTAGAATGGCTCCTCACCCTGTAGGAAATATACTGGCGCGTACTTGTTGCTCTTAATGTCTGTTAGAATCTTCCTGACTGCGGCATCCATTAGCTTACCTTCTTTTTACCGCTAAAGGTAATAGCAGATCCGACACCAACCAATGCGCCGGCAAAATGCGACTCCCAGGATACACGCGGATCAGTTGGCAGCACTCCGTAAAACACTCCACCATACAGGATTAGTACCGTCAATGAAATGATAATGGACATAAAATCGCGTCTGAGGAACCCAAAGAATATCAGGAAAAAAGCAAGTGCATACACCAGTCCACTGGCTCCGATGTGATTAGCTGGACGGGCGAAAAGCCAAACGAGAATGTTGGTCCAGAAATATGCCCGGGTGAAAACCTGCCCGCCAATGGGCTTGTAAAAAAAGAAGAGCACGGCACCAAGGAAAAGCATGGGAACCGTGTTGGATATGAGGTGCAGAACATCACCGTGAATCAGAGGCATCGTGAATATGCCTATCAATCCATGAAACGTTCGCGGCGTAATGCCGAAGTCGTTTAGAGGAAAGTTGAGAAGGATCTCGAGATAGAATGCAGCCCACATCAGAAACACCAGTCTAAAGGGTACTATGGAGCTGCCAAAAATTGTCGACTCAGATGCCATATTGATTTTCGGGTGCAAATATGAAGATTGCCCGTCAACGGGAAGGCACGTCGCCGCAAAAAATATCAAACTTTCATCGGATCGTGGATCACGGCAAGTTCTACATACTTAGCTTCCTCGTCAGTTACTGTGTTCATCCCCCAAATCCCTCCTGATGACGACGCTATCTTAGAAGCCAGTTGGCGAAGCATCTGGTACACCTGGGCAGCAAACTTCCTGTCCATTTTCGCAAAAACAGTGTCCAGCTGACCTAGCTCTTTCATTATGGCCACACCCCTTTCTGCCGGTGTGTGAGGATAACTCTGTATGAGAACTTTCAATTTGTCTTCAAAATCCTGCGAAACCTCAATCAGGTAGCCCGCCAGTACAGCGCTCGTCTTCTTTTGTGTTTGCGTGATCGCCTCCTTGATCTCCTTCTTATCGATGTTGCCATCGGCACCCGCAATGAGTATACATACAAGTACCGGCGCTTTCAGCATCAGGTCGATTTCCCCATCCGTTAATTTCTCAAACTCTCTTATCATAGCACTAGAAACAGCCTGTTGACTGTACGACTGGAATTTTACGCCAAACAACGAGAATAAATGCGCTTTCTTTTTCCGAATTGGACCCTTATATGGCTGATGGCATATATTGCATTGTTTTGCAGTTTTTTTGCCGGAAATAATGGATAGAATTCGGTCTCAAATCATTTTTTAAACTGTCCTGAATTTTTAAACCTTCGCCACACAATCATGTACGAAAAAGATCCGGTTAAGATCTTCGTCGTTGAGGACGATCTCGCTTACACGAAGTTTCTCAAGTATGTTCTGGGATTGAATCCCGACTACGAAGTCGAGTATTATACAACCGGCAAAGACTGTCTTGCCAACCTGTATAAAAATCCTGCTATCATAACGCTGGACTATTCGTTGCCGGATATGCCAGGCGAAAAGGTTTTAAACCAGATCAGAAGTCAGGACCCCAACATCAGCGTAATCATCGTCTCGGCCCAGGAGAAAATCCATACGGCCGTAGAACTGTTGAAGTCTGGCGCCTTCGACTACATCACAAAAGATGAAGAAACGAAAGACCGCTTGTTGAATTCAATTCACAACGCGCGTAACAAGACTTCACTCATCAAGGAGATCGATCATTTGAAGAAGGAGATCTCTGAAAAATACGAGTTCGAAAAAAGCATAATCGGCACAAGCCCGGCCATCAAGAGGACTTTTGGCCTCCTTGAGAAGGCTGTTCAAACAAACATATCGGTAAGTATTTCGGGTGAAACGGGTACCGGTAAGGAATTAGTAGCAAAGGCGATCCATTATAACTCCAAGCGCAAGAACAAACCGTTCGTTGCTGTTAACATCGCTGCGATACCCCGTGAACTTATCGAAAGTGAATTGTTCGGACACGAGAAAGGAGCATTCACGGGCGCTGTGACGCGGCGCATTGGTAAGTTCGAAGAAGCCGAAGGTGGATCAATCTTCCTGGACGAGATCGGTGAAATGGACCTCAGCCTACAGGCAAAACTTTTACGCGTATTGCAGGAACGCGAAGTGACGCGTATCGGTGCAAACCAAACCATAAAACTGGACGTAAGGATTATCGCTGCTACTCATAAGGACCTTGCTGAAGAAGTGAAGGCAGGCAAGTTCCGCGAAGACTTGTACTATCGTCTTCTCGGATTGCCAATTCACCTTCCTCCGCTCCGCGACCGTGGCAATGACGTATTGCTCATTGCTAAGTTCTTTCTCGACAACTTCGCGCAGGAGAATCAAATGCACAAGTTCAAGATTTCTCCGGAAGCCCAGGAAAAGATCATGCAGTATCCATTCCCTGGTAACATTCGTGAATTGAAATCCATTATCGAACTCGCTGCGGTAATGGCCGAAGACCAGGAGATCCGTCCACAGGACATAAGCTTTACTAGTACCGCGCGCATGGAATCTTTCCTCTATCAGGAAATGACCATGCAGGAATTTATGTATCGCATCATCCGCCATTTCTTAAACAAGTACGATAACAACGTGTTGGAAGTAGCCCGGAAGCTGGACATTGGTAAGTCATCACTGTACCGCTACCTGAAAGAAATGGAAGTGGCAGGTATCTAACGGCATTTAATTCAGCGCATGCGCATAGAACAATATGTACAGAAAGGCTCCTTCTACAAAGCCGTTGTGGAAGATGGCTCGGACATCATTTTCGTAGTCGACTACAACGGAAAGATTCATTATCACAACGCTTCTGTTCTTGAAACCCTCGGATACAGAGCGAAGAGCCTCATCGGTAAGAACTTCTTTGATTTCGTAAGACCGGAAACTGTCAACGACGTAACACGGCAGTTTAAGCAGAGCCAGAAGCGTGCGTTCACAGAGAACGTGGAGTTTCAGTTCCTCTGCAAGGATGGAGATTTCAGATTTCTTGAATTCAACGCCATCAACCTGAAGCATAAGGAAGGTTTGGATGGCTTTATTCTCGACTGTCGCGATATCATGCAGCGCAAAGAGAATGAAGCTGAGCTTGTGCGCCTCCAGAAAGCCAAGGAACAGTTCCTTGCCAACATGAGCCATGAGATTCGTACGCCAATCAACGGCATCGTGGGTATGGCCAATCTGCTGAGCCAGAATCCAAGCCCGGTCGAGCGCGAAACGTATCTCAGCGCAATCAAACATTCTGCTGAGAACCTAACCGTAATTATCAACGACATCCTTGACCTTGCCGCTATTGAATCAGGCAAGCTCAAATTCGAAAAGATCGCTTTCAACCTGCGCGACCTTCTTCCATCGCTCATCAGTACTTTCACTTATCAGGCCCGCGAGAAGCGAATCCATGTCGATTACCAAATCGACGACTCACTGAACAAAATCCTTCTTGGCGACCCTGTTCGACTCAATCAGATCCTTATCAATCTCGTCAGCAACGCGGTGAAGTTTACACATAATGGATCGATCAAGATCCATTGCATGGCGGAACGTGAGACCAAAGGAATATGCTGGGTAAAGATTGAAGTCGAAGACACTGGTGTTGGCATTCCTCAGGAAAAACTAAATACGATTTTTGAGAGCTTTAGTCAGGCAGATGCGAGCGTAACACGCAAGTATGGCGGAACCGGACTGGGCCTCACGATCGTCAAGCAGCTGGTAGAACTTCAGAAAGGAAGTATCACCGTGCGCAGCAAAGAACATGTTGGCTCAACATTTTCAGTGCGCATCCCCTATGCAATCGGCAAAGCTGATGAAACATCGGCGCCAAAGAATGCACGGGCAATGAAGAAAGCCGGTGCTGCAAAATTGTTTGTACTCCTTGTAGAAGACAATGACATCAACCGGCTCTACGCTAAAAGCGTTTTGAAAAACTGGAACTGTTATACAGAGACTGCAGAGAATGGACTGGTCGCCATCGAGAAGATAAAGAACCAGGAATACGACGTTGTGCTCATGGACATACAAATGCCGGTAATGGATGGTTATGAAACTACCCGCGCCATTCGGATGATGGAAACCCCTGCACGCAACGTTCCTATCGTTGCACTCACGGCTAATGCCACCAAGGCCGACGTCGAAAAATGCATCGCGGCAGGCATGAATGATTATCTGCCTAAACCTTTTTCTCCCGACGACTTATACAGGAAACTGTTCCAGGATCTTCGCCTCACACCTAAGGAAAAGGTAAAGAAGGCAGCAGGTCAGAACAAACTCTACAACCTCGACTATCTCCGCTCCGTCTCGGGAAACAACGAGGATTTCATCCGCGAAATGGTGCTCACGTTTACCCAAACAATTCCGCCGGTTCTCGATGAAATGAAAGTCGCGCTGGACGGCAAGGATTGGGAAAGGCTTGCACGCATGGCCCACCAAATAAAACCATCGTTTACACTGATGGGCTTGAACCCTCTGCGGTCAAGCATTCTGTTTATTGAAGAGAACAGTAAGTATTCAACCAAGCTGGACGAGCTGCCCGATGTTGTCAGCGACTTTGTACGGCAGTGCCGCGTGATACTTCCTGAACTGGCGAAAGAAGCAGTACCAGCGTAGTCATCCCCTCGATTCATTTCGTACTGACATTACGGCGCGACCTCGTTAACTGTACAGTATACACGTGTTAAATCGTGCTCGTCTTTCTCTATAGATCTCCTATAGTGCTTCTATAGCTGCTCTATACTTTCTCTATACCCGCTCTATACTTTTCTATACCCTCTCTATACTTCCCTATACTTCTCTATACTCTGTGTACTTGTATGGGCTATAGCCGGACTGGACAAACTGACAATTTGACGCAATACAGTAATCTTTTGCTGGTACAACAACACGGCACAAGAAGCAGTGCCCATTACGCACTTTTGGAGATAGCGATATCTCAAGGAACAGAAATTTGCGCTTAAGCAGCCCGTCGAATTGCGGAATCCTATAATGTTAGTTCTTGTTCATCACCGCTATCTTCCTGTATACAACTGACTGGCTACCGGTTTGAATAGACATGAAGTATATTCCATTTGCCAGTCCGCTGATGTCAATCTCCTGCGGGCCCGACGTGAAGTCCTGCTGCAAGTTGCCTGAGAGTACGGTAACGCCGCGCTGATCGATCATGTGCCATACGTATTGCTTGCCCAGTGTGCCTGGCACGGTAATGTTAAGAACGTGTGACGCGGGGTTCGGATACAGGCTCAGATCATGCAATTCAGCATTCACAGGATTGTCTTCGACGCCCGTAATATTTTGCCCCTGCTTTGATCGCAACTTGATCACTCTCGACTGCATGATCGTTTTTGCCGACGCAGATGCCACAAGATTATTTTGGATGAAGGCCACCAGGTACAAACTGTCAGGATGAACAACAGGTACATCAATTAAGTAGTCAATTGCTACAGGCTCCTGATCGCCGGCAGCCCATGACCTTTCCAGAGTTTTGCCGTCGCCGCCTAACAGAAGCTTGCGCACAACCGGACCGTTAGCTCCGACCCCCCGTTCGACGAGAGCCACATTCATCGTCACGCGATTGTCAAGTACATTCAGAGTGTCAACATACGTAAAAGTAACATTTGCCCTTACTGTGGTATTCGTTGCTCCGGACGCAGTCAGCGTATCGATGGAGATCGCAAACCTCGGATCTTCGAGCGCACGCCGATCGATCTCCAGGTTATTAATCGATGCTGCGAATCCATTGAAATAATCCGTCTGGATTCCGTCCATGATACTGTTAGGTGGCTGCGACGCGTTGTAGAATAACGCTCTGGCTACTGGATCGTTGGGGTTATCAGCATTGATCTGGTCCTTACTTGAACCAAACGGAATGTGATATTCCATGAACATAAAATCTGCTGAGTCCTTCGTTGAGAACTGGTCTGCATACCTTGCCTTCAAATATTCCGTTGCCTGGTTGCTGGCAAGTGAGTTTGTGTTGGCGAAATGCTCAACCAGTACGTTTCTTGTCTTCTCCCCTACGAATATGTCATCGAAAGCAAATCCGTTTAATGTTCGGTCAGATAGGTTATCGTCGTTGCTGCCAAACGCAATTCTTAGAATCACCGTATCACGTGTAGCGACAGGAATCTGGTCGAGGTTGTATCGGCCATTCGTCCATGTTGTTGTGTGATTGTTGTCCGGATCAGTTTGGTCTGACCACGCAAAGTTTGATTGACCACCCGGCTCTCCTGGCAGGTTACGCTTATTGTACCAATTGATACCACCGCCTTCGGCATCACCTATTGTTTGCCAGGTCGTGCCACCATTTGTTGAATATTGCACCACAGCGCCGTCAAAGTTTGTCTGCGCATCGACCCAATAGTTCAGTGAGATCATTGGACGTTTAAGGGCTGTGAGGTTCAGGCAGGGACCAATTACAAATGAATTTTCATTATTGAAATAGGAGCCACTGTTCGAACCGGTCCAGAAAGCATTACTTCCTGATTTAGCTGAATTAATTAACTCTCCATTCGGTGTTCCAAATACCCAGCTGTTTTTCACGTCACCAGGATTGGTTACGGCCACCCACGTACCTGCTCCGCTTTCGAAGTTTGTATAGTAAGGATCATCGTCCGTCAGCACGCGGAGTTCCTGGATGTAAACTTGCTTCGTAGTGTCAGCAGAACATCCTGCATCCGTCACAATCGACAATTTAACTGGGTAGTATCCATAGCTGCCATAGGTGTGCGCCGGATTCTTGGTCGCGGAATTTGCGCCGTCTCCAAATGTCCACGCATAACTGTTAACCACTCCAAATGCAGAGGTCGATTGATCCACAAATTTTGTTGCATCTCCCTTGCAATACGAGCTCCAGGTAAAGTCAGGCGTTGGCGGCTGTCCAACCACGATAGTCTTTGACATCTTGTTCCGGCACGCCTGATTCGTAACAACCTCGAGTGAAATATTCTTAGGACCAGGTTCAATGTATTGATATTGCGGCTCCGCTGTCGTACCCGTGCTGCCGTTCGATCCTTCGTCGTATAACCAGTTCCAGTTAATAATGGTACCACCCGAAAGGTTATTAGGAATGGTAGACGATTGAGTAAATGTGAGAACGTCTTCAATACAATTGTTACCTACCGTAATCAAAGCCTGAGGAGCAGAGAATACAATGAGATCTTTCGTCAGAGTATCTGTAGCATGATACTCGTTTGTAAAAATATACTGCATTTGGTAAGTACCTGCCAGCAACCCATTAGTGTTCAATTTCCATTGGGTACCATCATATGCAATTCTGGGCACAAGCTCGGGCGAAAGAGCTCTGAACTTCGTAGGTTCAAGACCTTCCGACGCAGGTGGAATACCGACCAGAGTTAGATCTCCCTGGTTAGCGCATATTTGAGGATTACCCGATGGATTTGGCCGGTTGTCTTCCAGAATGAAGAAGTCTACATCAGTGACAGGGTTAACAATGGTAGTGCGCTCAGTGTAGTTTGTACACGTCGTACCCGGATCTGTATAGGTATACCTGATGGTGATTGTTCCGAAACCTGCATTGGCCGGATTGAACTGATTAGTACCCGCCACAATGCCAGGGCCCGTAAACGAACCTCCTGCAGGGAATCCGTCCAGATTGTCAATACCACTGTTTTCGGCGTATACACCCTCAAGTCCGGCAAGGAACACCGCTGGCAGTTTATTTATTTTCACAAACACCTGATCAGCCGTCGATGTACAGGGGCCGGCAACATCAGGATCGTTTGTAGTGATCTTCAACGTCACACCTCCCGCAGTAATATCAGCTGGAGTAAGAGTGTAAACAGAATTGACATTATTGACCGGTGAGAACTGGGCCGCCCCACTGCCACCACTCCAAATCACTGTGCTGGTAGCACCAGATGCAACTGCCGCAAGGGAAATTGACTGGTCTTCACAGACGGCAAAGTCGGGACCGGCATCAATCCGCGCTGCACGGTTAATGGTTATGTTGATCTCATCGAATGCAGACGAGCATGGTCCTGATCCGTCCGGATCATTGCTCGTTAGTCGGAATCTGAGAACTGTAGAAACATCAGCGGCCGAAGGTTGATAAGTTGAAGTCGCGGTCAGACCAGTTACGCTCGTCGCTGCAAGTGTTCCTGTTCCGGTCACAAGGCTCCACAAACCGGACGTGGCACTGCCGCCCAGCGTTCCGGATAAGTTTATAAGCGCAGGCTCACAAACAACGTAATCACCAGGTAGCGTAACCGTTGCGGCACGGTTAACATTGACAACCAGGTCGTCTGTCATAACTGAACATGGCCCCGCGCCATCAGGATCGTTTGTTGACAACTTAAATACTACCGAGTTTCCAACATCCGATGGGTTAACTGTATAGGTGGCAGTTACATTGCCTGCACTCGTAGCGCTCGCTGATAAGGTGCCACTGCCGGAAATTATTGTCCAGGTTCCCGCACTCGCACTTCCACTTATGGCACCCGACAGAGATATCGTCGACGGCTGACAAACGGCGTAGTCAGCGCCTGCGTTAACCGAAGCTATAGGATTAACCGTGGCCACAACATTTATTGGCGGGCCGTAGCAACCATTGGCCATCGGAGTCACGGTATAAGTAACAGTACCTATTGAGGAGTTGGTAGATGTAAGCTGCTGGCTGATGGTCGACCCGTCACCTGCAGAAGCACCAACAACGTTGGGGCTGGCAGAAACCGTCCATGAGTAGGTTGTGCCGGCTATGCTCTTAGGAGTTGATAAAAGATTTATTACAGCTGTCTGTCCGCTGCAAATGGTTATCGGCGACGCAGTTACTGACGGAAGTGGTTTCACATTTACAACGTAGTCAACAGTTGCACCTGAACAGCCGTTGAAGGCTGGTGTGATATGATACGTTACAGTAGCCATTACGTTGCCCGTATTCTGTGGTGAATGCGTTATGTTGCCAGAACCTGACGATGATATCGAGGCAGGATTTATCGGGCCAACCACTGTTGTCGTCCAGGAGAATGTTGAAGTGGCAATGCTGGCGGTTGGAACGAAGTTCAGGGCTTCTCCGCTACAGGTCGTTTGGGAAAGCGTTGCTGAGGCGTTCGTGAGTACAGGTACTGGCTTTACTGTCACCACCACAGGAAACGACGGCCCGGCACAACCATTGGCCAACGGCGTGATAGTATATGTAACAGTTCCGTTCGACACACCATCAGCGCTGCTGAGGGTCTGAGCAATAGTGTTTCCTCCGCCCGCAGAAGCGCCAGTTACGTTCGATGCAACGGCTGTCCACGTATAAGTTGTCCCAACGACACTATTAGGGTTTGTTATTGCTACCGACGTGGTTGAACCGGAGCAGATCGTTTGTGGCGACGCTGTGGCCTGGGTTACAGGACGCACAGTTACAACATAGCTTACCGGAGTTCCGGCACAACCAGCCACATGAGGCGTAATTGTGTATATGATGACCGCCGAAGTGTTTGTTGCATTTTGAGGTGTGTCATTCACCGCTCCCGTCCCGGATGCCGAAACTCCGGTTAACGTACCAACAACAGTGGAGGTCCAGGTAAACGTAGTACCCGATATTGAGGCTGTAGGCGTAAAGTTCAGTGCTGTGCTGCTGCAAATCTCCTGTATGAGCGTAGACGGAGAATTGGTTATGACTGGTGTTGGCGAAACGGTGACAACAACATCGAATGTATTTCCCTGGCAGGTACCAGTAGCTGGCGTTATCCTGTACGTCACCGTTCCGGATGTTGTGCCATTGGTTGAAGTAAGACTTTGCGCTATAACGGATCCGCTACCCGCGGTAGCTCCGGTCACGTTACCCGAAGTAAGCACGGTCCATGAGTAGGTTGTACCAGGTATGCTGTTTGGATTAGTGATCACAACATTGGTCGTACTGCCCGAACAAATGGTCTGCGGATTCGCAGAAGCCGTGGGCAGAGGCGTAACAAGTACGGTCACTGCGTACGGTGTTCCGCTGCACCCTGCAGCAACGGGTTGGATCAGATAAGTAACCGACCCGTTATTCACGCCATCCGAAGAACTTAGATTCTGCGCGATGGTAGATCCGGAACCGGGGCCTGCGCCTGATACGTTGTTAACACTTTGAATCGTCCATGTGAAGGTTGTCGTTGAAACCCCATTTGGATTGGTTATTGCCACATTGGTCGTCTGACCACTGCAAATCGAAGCATCTGCCGCAAATGCATCTGGAACACGCCTCACCGTAAGTGCTACTGCCGTGGTGGTAACGATACCACACGTGCCCGTAATTTTGACTCTGTACAATCTCGAGTTCAGCGTAACCGGAACATTACTCAGCGTAAGGCTCGCCGTCGTCGCCCCCGAATACACTCCCCCATTTGAAATATCGACACCATTTTCCTGCCACTGATAAGTGAGTCCCTGACCAACAGCAGCTACACTGAAATTCGCCGCAGATCCTTCACAGATCGATTGGGCAACTGGCGCAGTATTCACCACGGGATTTTGGTAGACTGATAACGTAGAAGCGTTACTGATAACTACAGGCGCACAGGCACCACTCATCACAACCCGATAAAGGTAGTTGTTGTAGGATAAAGGAATCGCCGAAAGATCAAGCAGACTGGTTGTTACACCCGCATAAACTCCACCATCGGATAGCGCGGTATAACTTACTCCCCCATTGACACTAACCTGCCATTGATAAGTAATCCCCGTACCGTTTGCTACCACGCTAAATTGAGCTGGCCCATTTTCGCATGTAGCGGTCGACAGCGGCTGAGTGGTTACTGCTATGAGCGTATTTACTGTAAGCGTTGCCGCGTTGCTGTTCACTGCCGCTACGCACGTACCATTGACTACTGCTCTGTATTGATAAGTATCATACGAAGACGGTGCTGCCGTTAGGGTCAGCGTGCTCGTCAGCACTCCTGAGTATACGCCACCATTGCTGATGTTGTTGAAGGTCGTACCTCCATCGAGGCTCACCTGCCACTGGTAAGTAGGTCCGGTAGTCACTCCGGCATTCACCGTGAATGTTGTGTTGCCTCCGGCACAGATCACCTGGCTGGATGGATGTCCTGTTACCTCCGGCTTTTCGTTAACGGTAAGGGTAGCTGCACTACTGTTTACAGATGATAGACAGCCGCCATTGATGCGAACATAGTACGTTCTTCCATTGAAGGCTGAAGGAACGTTGGTGAGTGTTAACTGACTGGTCGTTGTCCCGCCATAAACGCCGCCATCACTGAGAGCGGTTAACGGCCCTTCATACCATTGATAGGTTAAACCTGTACCGGTAGCAGTAACATCAAATTGTATAGTGCCATCTTCACATACAGTAGCCGATACCGGCTGTACACTGATCGCTATCGGATCGTTAACAGTCAATATTGCTGCATTGCTGTTCACCGGCGCAACACACGTGCCATTGACTACTGCCCTGTACCGATAGGTGTTATAAGTATAGGGTGCGCCAGTCAGTGTCAGCGTGCTGGTCAGTGCTCCTGAGTAAACGCCACCATTGCTGATGTTGTTGAAGGTCGTTCCTCCATCGGTACTCAGCTGCCACTGGTATGTGGCTCCTGTCGTCACTCCGGCATTCACCGTGAATGTTGTATTGCCTCCGGCACAGATCACCTGGCTGGATGGATGTCCTGTTACTTCTGGTTTCTCGTTAACGGTAAGGGTAGCCGCACTGCTGCTAACTGGTGAACAGCTGCCGTTGATACGAACATAATACGTTCTGCCGTTGAAGATTGAAGGAACGTTGGTGAGTGTTAATTGATTAGTCGCTGTCCCACTGTAAACACCGCCATCGCTCAGACTTGTAAGCGGTCCTTCAAACCATTGATAAGTCATTCCAGTGCCCGTGGCTGTCACACTGAATTGTACGGTGCCATCTTCACATACAGTAGCCGATACCGGCTGTACACTGATCGCTATCGGATCGTTAACAGTCAAGATCGCCGCGTTGCTGTTTACCGGCGCCACGCACATGCCATTGACTACTGCCCTGTACCGATAGGTGTTATAGGTATAGGGTGCGCCAGTCAGTGTCAGCGTGCTGGTCAGCGCTCCTGAGTAAACTCCTCCATTACTCACATTGGAATAAGTACTGCCTCCATTGGTGCTTACCTGCCACTGGTAGGTAGGTCCTGTAGTCACTCCCGCATTCACTGTGAATGTTGTATTGCCTCCGGCACAGATCACCTGGCTGGATGGATGTCCTGTTACTTCCGGCTTTTCATTGATGGTAAGGGTAGCCGCACTGCTGTTTACAGATGATAGACAGCCGCCATTGATGCGAACATAGTACGTTCTTCCATTGAAGGTTGAAGGGACATTGGTAAGTGTTAACTGACTGGTCGTTGTCCCGCCATAAACGCCGCCATCACTGAGAGCGGTTAACGGCCCTTCATACCATTGGTAGGTCAAACCTGTACCGGTAGCAGTAACATCAAATTGTATGGTACCATCTTCACATACGGTAGCCGATACCGGCTGTACACTGATCGCTATCGGATCGTTAACAGTCAATGTTGCTGCATTGCTGTTCACAGGCGCTACACACGTGCCGTTAACTACCGCCCTGTATTGATAGGTGTTATAAGTATAGGGTGCTCCGGCTAGGTTCAGGGTGCTGGTCAGCACTCCTGAGTAAACGCCACCATTGCTGATGTTGTTGAAAGTCGTTCCTCCATCGGTACTCAACTGCCACTGGTATGTAGCTCCTGTCGTCACTCCGGCATTCACCGTGAATGTTGTATTGCCTCCGGCACAGATCACCTGGCTGGATGGATGTCCTGTTACTTCCGGCTTCTCATTAACGGTAAGGGTAGCCGCACTACTGCTAACTGGTGAACAGCTGCCATTGATCCGAACATAGTAAGTCCTGCCATTAAAGGTTGAAGGAACATTGGTAAGTGTTAACTGACTGGTCGTTGTCCCGCCATAAACGCCGCCATCACTGAGAGCGGTTAACGGCCCTTCATACCATTGGTAGGTCAAACCTGTACCGGTAGCAGTAACATCAAATTGTATGGTACCATCTTCACATACGGTAGCCGATACCGGCTGTACACTGATCGCTATCGGATCGTTAACAGTCAATGTTGCTGCATTGCTGTTCACAGGCGCTACACACGTGCCGTTAACAACCGCCCTGTATTGATAGGTGTTATAGGTAAAGGGTGCGCCAGTCAGCGTCAGCGTGCTGGTCAGTGCTCCTGAGTAAACTCCACCATTACTCACATTGGAATAAGTACTGCCTCCATTGGTGCTTACCTGCCACTGGTAGGTAGGTCCTGTAGTCACTCCCGCATTCACTGTGAATGTTGTATTGCCTCCGGCGCAGATCACCTGGCTGGATGGATGTCCTGTTACTTCCGGCTTCTCATTAACGGTTAGGGTAGCCGCACTGCTGTTTACAGATGATAGACAGCCGCCATTGATACGAACATAGTACGTTCTGCCGTTGAAGGTTGAAGGAACATTGGTGAGTATTAACTGACTGGTCGTTGTCCCGCCATAAACGCCGCCATCACTGAGAGCTGTTAATGGCCCTTCAAACCATTGATAGGTTAAACCTGTACCGGTAGCGGTAACATCAAATTGTATAGTACCATCTTCACATACGGTAGCCGATACCGGCTGTACACTGATCGCTATCGGATCGTTAACAGTCAATATTGCTGCATTGCTGTTCACCGGCGCAACACACGTGCCGTTAACAACCGCCCTGTATTGATAGGTGTTGTAGGTATAGGGTGCGCCAGTCAGTGTCAGCGTGCTGGTCAGTGCTCCTGAGTAAACTCCACCATTACTCACATTGGAATAAGTACTGCCTCCATTAGTGCTTACCTGCCACTGGTAGGTAGGTCCTGTAGTCACTCCTGCATTCACCGTGAATGTTGTATTACCTCCGGCGCAGATCACCTGGCTGGATGGATGCCCTGTCACCTCCGGCTTCTCATTAACGGTAAGGGTAGCCGCACTGCTGCTAACTGGTGAACAGCTGCCATTGATCCGAACATAGTAAGTCCTCCCGTTAAAGGTTGAAGGAACATTGGTAAGTGTTAACTGACTGGTCGTTGTCCCGCCATAAACGCCGCCATCACTGAGAGCGGTTAACGGCCCTTCATACCATTGATAGGTCAAACCTGTACCGGTAGCAGTAACATCAAATTGTATGGTACCATCTTCACATACAGTAGCCGATACGGGCTGTACACTGATCGCTATCGGATCGTTAACAGTCAGTGTTGCTGCATTGCTATTGACGGGCGAAGGACAGGAACCTCCAACCACAAGCCGATATTTATAACTGTCGTAGGTGTTGGATACGCCTGTCAGCGATAGTGTATTGGTTAGGGCCCCCGCGTACACACCGCCATCCACGACACTGCCGTAGGTGCCGCCACCGTCGGTACTCACCTCCCATTGATAGGTGGCACCGGTAGTTACTCCCGCACTTGCGCTGAAACTTGCACTACCTCCGGAACAAACTGCCTGGTCAACCGGATCCGAAATTACTTCCGGCAGCTCGTTAACTGCTAGTGTGGCAACATTGCTGTTGAACGCCGGTGTGCATGTACCTGCCAGTCTTACATAGTAAGTCCTGCCATTGAAACTGGAAGGAACGTTGCTGAGCGTTAGCTGATTGGTTGCCGTTCCGCTATAAACTCCACCATCGCTGAGAGCGGTTAGTGGTCCTTCATACCATTGATACGTTAAGCCTGCACCCGTGGCTGCAACAGTAAATTGCACTATACCATTTTCACACATGGTAGCCGACACTGGCTGCATCGTGACAGAAACAGGATCGTTGACAGTTAAAGACGCGCCCGCGCTGGTAACCGGTGCGGCACAGACTCCGCCCACCACAACGCGATAGAGGTAAGTATTGTATGCTGAAGTAACACCGGTCAGGTTCAGCGTACTGGTAAGAGCTCCTGAATAAACGCCGCCATTGCTCACATTGCTATAGCTACCGCCTCCATTAGTACTTACCTGCCATTGATATGTCAGTGCGGTGCCCGTTGCAGCCACAGTAAATTGTGTTCCCCCTCCGCTGCAAACCACAGCGGCCGCTGGCCCTGTTCCAATGGAAACATTTTGATTGACTGTCAATGCAACTGCGTCACTGAATTCCGGAAGACCGCAGGCGCCTGAAACCCGAACGCGATAAAAATTACCATTCAGAGAAAGCGGCGTATTCGCAATGTTTAAGGTTGCTGTGTTGGCGCCACTGTAAGGCGCCACGTTAAAGACATTTGAGAAACTCACACCTCCGTCGGTACTTATCTCCCACTTGTAAATAGGTGTGGTAGTGGCCCCTGCATCAACCGTGAATGACGTTGACACGCCCTGGCAAACAGTTGCATCAACGGGTTGGTTGTCTATCGTAACAGGTTCAAGGGACGGATTAACAGTTACCGTCATTGTCAAATCCACATCGCATCCGTTACTTGAATTGCGGGCATACACCTTGATTGTGGTATTTGAAAACAGATTATTACTCAGAATAGTCAGGTTTCCACCTGTACCGGCATAAAATGAACTTAGTGCTGCACTGGTGGATGCATTTTGTAACTGATAAAAGATACCACTTTGCGAGCCCTGGATGGTAACCGGCGCTCCCGAACCTGGACATATCGTGGCGGGAGCCACAACGTTAAGGCTATTGGAAGGCGATACTGTTACCGTCTGAACAATCGCACATGTAGGAGTGAACGACAGATACTCTCCGGTTGCAGTCCAGCTGGTATTATTGTAATTCGCGTACGCCCCTTCGCCTGAGGGATTTTCAATTCCCTGGGTCATACCTGCGCCACCATCATCCTGGACGCTGGTAGTATGGATCTCAATTACATTGGAAGTCTCATGAAGCTGAATCTGGAAAGTAACTTTTTCAGGTCCGGCACTGGCATAGCCAACATTGTCGTAGGTAATTAAGAAGCGTCGGTTTGGTGCAACCCCTACCAATGCTGTATTGATATCACCTCCGGTTACATCAAGATCATCCCAGGCACCGGCAATAAGATTGTTTGGACCGGTCGTTGATGGCAGTGACTGACTTACACCTGAGCCTGGATAGGTACCGAACGTAACATAACCGTTGGCATTGACAACGAGCGAGCTATACGCTTGCCCAAAAAATGAAAAGCTGAAACCTATCGGCGTTGGCGCGCTGTTTTCACCTGCGCCAAAAGAAACGGATGTTCCTGTCGTCGGATCGGGACTGAACGTCCCCACATTCGACATGGTGTAGGCTGAACTGTAAATGTTATGGGTTCCCGGCCCGGCTACTGCTGGCGAAAAGGTCGTGCCCGCAATACCCGGCCCGTAGACATTACTTCCTGCGGTAAAGGTTACAGGGGCATCGTCAATACAATACGCAGGCTGGAGGTCGGTGATAGCGCACTGGGACCGCACGGCATATCCGGCAGCAACCAGCAGCATGATCAGCGCAAGCCTCAATACAACCTTGTAAAAATCCGCCATCCAGTAACCGTAAAGCGCTGCCAATCAGCTATTGAAACTTAATTTTTACCCCCCTAAAAAGGTAACCGCCATTGGTCGACAGCTATTCCAAAAAAGTGCCCTGTGGGCTTATGAGGGTTAACATCATTTTTTTCTGTGTCTCCAGCTCTATGGTGCCAAACACGGCAACCCGCTGGTCAGGCAAAACCCGAACTGCGGCCGCCCGGTCATTTCCTTCGATCGAACCAAACCGCATCTCCCCTCCAAACGCTCCGTCACTTTCAAATTTCGCGAGGTATATATCGTAATTATTATTGTCTTGCTGCTCATCAGCCAGGACGAATATGCTTTCTTGTTCGCCGTATGCCACAGAAACGCCTTCGGCGGGCCGTGGTGTCGATATAATTGGTTTGAGCCTGACAGTCAATTCCGGCCTTAAATCGTTGTACTGAGCAACGAAAATCCGCTTGGATGCACCCTGACCGGTAGAGCCGACCATAACAAATCCTGGCTGGCCGGCTATAGGCATGGCAATGGCTTCCGAAGAAATCTGAACCTCATCAGTGGACCCGGCCTGCACAAGGGTGCTGGGCACGAAGAATTCGTTAAGACGCACTACCTCGAATGTCTGCCGAAAGTTGCCCCCTTGCGAAAGGGGTCTGTCCGAATCACCGAACCGGTAATAGCGAATCGGACCGTTAATTTGAGATTGAAAGATCTTAGCAATCTTGCCAACCTTCTCTCCTCCCTGCTCCAATTCCAGTTTCGGGGGAAGATCAAAACTGGGGTCAATCTTGTAAATAAGCAGATCCTGTTCATCGTTCGCTACTGTAACAGGGTCACCATCACCAACAAGGCCCGGGCCCGCATATCCGGACACAAGGAAAAAATGACCGGTTGCGTTATTAATTTCCGTTATCGCGGTGCCGAAAATTCCCGCAGGATTTTCGATCAGCGTGCTGTCGATGGATGCTCCGGATTGACTGATCCTGGTGATTCGGATCGCTCTGGACTCAAAATTAGAGACTACAATTATGTCGTTACGGCTGTCGAACTCAATATCAACTGGCTCCTCATCACGGTCACCCATCTTTCGCTGCCAGAGCACCGTGCCTTCATTATCAACTTTGACAATAAACGCATAGTTCGTTTGGTCAGTCTGCGACTGAGAAGTTCCCACCATAACCATCGTTCCATCGGGATTTACGGCCAGATCAACCGCGAATTGGTTTCCGTCTTCACCGTAGTACTTAGTGAAATAAGTCTTGAACACCGGAGCAATGTTTCGCTCCGTATCACAGGAGAAGAACAGGACAACCGTTATCAGCGTGGCAATAAGACTAATTCGCGCGGTCATCTTTTTCAATTTTTCTCAAAACCGATTTTGTTCTTGCCTTCTTTAGCTTTCTGGGCTTGTACAATGGGTGTATGTATCCTACAGACAGAGCAAGATTATCCATTCGGAAGTCGTCGTCCACATACGGTACCGGAAGCCCATCCTCCCTGGTTGTAAAGCGCTGATTCACATTGGCCAGGTTCTTAAGACCGAAGGAATACCTGGCGTCAAAATAGAAGTAATCAAGCTTGTACTTGTATTTCAGACCAACTCCCAGAAAAAAAGCACTGTTCTTTTGATTGCGATTATTAGACAGATTGATATTGGATACTGGTTTGTCAAAGGAGCTGAATTGTTCTTCAGTAGGAGGTGGCTGATCATCGTCGGGAAGCTGCAGGTCGCGATTTCGGATCTCCACATCAGCGCGGTCCAGCAATAAAAAATTGAAGGAATAGCCCACATAGGTGTACTTCCTTAACTTCCCTTTTGCCTCGGATAAATTGAAGGACAACGGCACGGCTAGCCACGTTTGTTTATCAATGAAGTCAACAATATCTCTGTTCACTCCAAACAAGTCCGTAGTCTCATGCTTGTAAGTCGCCTGCTGAAACGTCGCCCCGATAGAAGCTGATAAATAGTCATTGTAGTTATAATCCAGGCCCCCTCCGGCCTGCCAGCCCATGCGCAGACGATATCTCTCTTTGGTATAAAGTTCGCCGCCAGGGCGAACGTCATGTATTACTCTTGCAATGGAAGTATTGGGGCCCAAAAAAGCATGCCATGCAAAAATAGGTGTTGCCGTGAACTTCCGGCTTAGATAAACCAGGTCGATCGGATCGCGCTTCTCGTCGGTCACGAATTCCGGGTTAGCCCACAACACATTCAGATAGCTTTGTTCAGCACCAATAGGATCTTCAAGCAGCAGATACGTCTCTGCCAGGAGTAGGTATGCACGCTGTCGCCATTCCCGGTTGTTATTCTTCTCAATACATTCCTTCAGCAGCGCCGGTATCCCGTAAAGATGGCCTGCATTAAACTCTTCTGTCGCCTGCAATAGCGTCAATTCACATTCATCCTGCGCGAGTACGGCACCTGTAATCAGCAGGAAGCTAAGAAGTGATATGGTGAATCTCCGAATCATCAGCGATCAGTTACAGGAAGGTTCTGACATGTGCTTTCATAGCTGATCTCCTCGGTGTTGCCCACATATTTCTTCCACTCGTCCCGCGTCATATTACGTGTGAGCTTAGGACAAATCTGTTCCGCGAGAATGGTTGGATCTGTCGGCCACACTCTGATTTCTGACTCGCTGCAGGCTGCCAACAGGTAATCGGAGCCTTTGGCAAACTCGATGTCCCAGATAAATCCGGCATTGTTGCTCATAATAACCGGCAGGTCATCAGGACTCTCAAGAACATACAGTTGCAGTCGCTTGTCCAGCCCCGCACTCGCCAGGAGCTTTTCGTCCGGACTAAACTCTACATCATTAACACCGGCTTTGTGACCACTAAACTGTCGCGTTTCACGTGTGCCGAAGTCATACATCTTTACGAGACCGCGCTTATTGGCGATATCATCGATACCCATCGCGAGGTATTTGCCCGACGCACTAAGTGTAACGGACAGTACACGATTGGGAGCTTCAGTCATCAGAACGTTTACGTCCTGCGTTATCATGTTGATGATAGCAACCTCTCCTGACCAGGAGCCGCCAACGAGGGTCCGTCCATCGCGACTGATCGCAATTGATTTAAGCTCATAGGGCAAATTCATGAACAACTGAACAGTCCCTGCCGCAGCATCAACTTTAAAGAGTGATTTTCCTGTCGTGGAAACAATAAACGAATTTGAATTCGGGATCGATGCAATATCGTTCGTTCCACCGTTCAATCCTTTTATAACGGTTGCCCTATCCGACGACGAAGTAAGGTCATATACCTGCACAAATGCCGAGTCTGTTCCATTCAAAAGGTAGCGCTCTGATCTGTCAGTCGCGATTGACTTCGTGGGATATGGATTGGTATAATTGGTGGCTTCATTGGTAAGCGCCCCGTACTGGC
The DNA here is from genome assembly GCF_037203685.1 of Chryseolinea sp. T2. Lineage (NCBI taxonomy): Bacteria > Pseudomonadati > Bacteroidota > Cytophagia > Cytophagales > Fulvivirgaceae > Chryseolinea > Chryseolinea sp. T2. The sequence goes on along the minus strand of NZ_JBBCAU010000005.1, from coordinate 152,292 downwards.
CGCGATATATCCTACCATCCGCTCCCGCCACATAAAACCTGTCGCTGTTGTCCGATACCACCAATGAGCGCATGTGCACGCGCGGCGGACCGCTTATTTTCATCGCGTTGTAGGTAAGGCCATTCAGTTGAGTCAATGCATTATACAAGCCTGTATAAATGAATGGATCGTACTTCTTTCCGTTATACCGCCGGTGATAGGTAAAGCCTTGCATGGCCATAAGACCTGCCAGATTCTTGTCGTCTTCCTCTGCCGCTGCCTTGGCTGCCAGTTCCTGCGCCTTCGTAAGCATGAAGAGTCCTTGTGCCTGACGATAGTTATTCTCCGCGCGTTCGAACTCGGATTGAGCTTTGTTTCGCGCTGCCTGAGCAGAGTCTTTCTGAATGTTCACCATCACCAGGTTTCGCTCGGCTTCATTACGGGCAATCCGGGTGTCGGATAGTGAACGCTCAAGGTCGCGGCTGGTTCTTAAAATCTCGGCGTTGGCGGCCTGCAGAGCGGTATTCCTTTCCCTGATGTCGCGTTCACGGTCTTCCACGATACGCAACGCACTCTCTACGTTCTTCTTCTGGCGCTGCGCTTCCGCTTCACTGGTACGCGCCAGTTGCCGGTCAGCATCCGCCTGAAGTTTCTGCAGATAGGCAAATACGAAGAAGATAATGGCTACCAGGAAGGCAATACCAAGCACGACAGCTGTGGCGCGAGTGCGTTGAAGCACCCGCCGCTGAAGCATCTCCTGATTCTTTAGTTCCGCTTCATAAGTGATACGGCTGGTTTCAAGAAATACGATGGTCCTCTCGAACGCCTCGTCATAGCGCTGACCCCACGTCCGTGTAGGATTCTGCTTCTTGTACCAGTTTAGCGCAAGCTGCAAATCCGGCGGACGCCAAAGTCCGGTCTTACCGATTTGATACATCGCCGCAGCCTCCGCCAGTCTCTTATACATCGATGCCGACTCGAACTCCTCATCTACCCAGGTTTCCAGCCTGGTCCAAATCCGCATGAGACTTTCGTGCGACAATTCAATCATCGAATCTCCATCCAATGGAATGTGTGCGGCAGGCATCAGGAATGACCGCCCTGCACGACGGAAATGCTCAACAACTGAAATTACCTCTTCTTCGCCGGCGTCGGCCAGCTCAGCTATTAGTCCGAGTCTGCAAGGTCTCCGCATTCCCCGGTTGTTCTGATTCTTCTCAGTAATGTTCTTGAAGAGGATCTCGGCGATATGTTTATCGCGAAGCGAAAGCTCATCAAATGCCTCATTCGCGTGCTGCGCAAGTGCCGTGTTTACCCTTCCGATCGCATTGTAATGCCGGATCTCTACGGGCTCGCCGGGCTCGTGATTATGTACCCAGTAGTCCCACGTCCTCATCAATGCATGCTGCAGAATGGGAAGCTGGTCGTGCGAATTGCCAATTTCATTCAGCAATCGCTTAACAAGCCTTGGAGCGATCTGCCCTCCGGCAACAGTTATGGGTCCCTCAACCACGGCCTTCTTCTGTTCCCTGGAAAGCTGCGGGATGAGGTAATTACTTTTATTAATCTGCTGGGTCAGTCCCGAAAATATTGCGCATTCACCAATGAAATCGGATCTCATCGTGAGGGCGATAAACGCAGGAACGGCCGTCTGTTCAACTGCCGTCAGCACAAGATTTACGTATAGCTGGGCATCGTTAAGTGCCTCAGGATCTTCGCGATCCCGGTACCGGAAAATCTCTTCGAACTGGTCGATGAGAAAGAAGGTATTTTCATGCTCAGTACGCTGCAGGAATCGGGCAACCTCTACCAGTCCCTCGTTTCCACTTCGCAGCACCGCGTTGAGTATGGCCTTGTAGACATCGGTTTCAGTTTCTGACACGCGCCCCGTCTTAACCATGAACTCTATCACCGAGTTAATGAGACTCTTGATGGGGGTTGACCCCGGACGTGTCGTAACAACGTTCCATTCGCTGCCGTTGGCCGTTATGAAGCCACCGTAGAGCGCCGGAACAAGTCCGCAGGACATCAGTGAGGATTTACCACTTCCAGAATAGCCCATGACCGCGACAAATCTGTTTCGGCCAAGCTTGTCCAGGATCTCGTCGATCTGCCCTTCCCGCCCGAAAAAGATATGGCTGTCGTCAGTGCCAAATGACCTGAGGCCCGGAAATGGATTCTCCATCCGCACAACAGTTTCTTTAACTGGAGCAGTATAACTTACTGGATCACTGTTATGTAGTGGCCTATTCAGCATTCATTACATCGGGCAAAGTTTCCGATTACATTTAAAGGAAGAAAGCCACATAGAACGCCCTGTCGCTAAATGAAAAAATGCGGGTGTCAAGCTCAAAAAATGAATCGTGGGCCCAAGTTAACAAAGTCAGTTAAAAGAAAAGGGGCCAAAAGCCCCTTTCTCAATCGTAATATCGACGATGTAATGTTTACTTGATTTTCTTCACCAAACTCTCAAAAGCAGTTGGATGATTCATAGCGAGGTCAGCTAACACCTTGCGGTTCAATTCAATGTTAGCCTTGTGAAGTTTTCCCATGAATTCGGAATACGAAAGGCCGTGTTGGCGCGCACCCGCATTAATTCTGGCTATCCAGATACCGCGAAACTCTCTCTTCTTCTGCTTTCTGTCGCGGTAGGCATAAACCAACCCTTTTTCAATTGCGTTCTTGGCAACGGTCCACACATTTTTCTTGCGACCGAAGAAACCCTTGGCGAGCTTCAGGATTCTCTTTCTCTTTGCCCTGGAAGCTACGTTGTTGACTGATCTTGGCATTTTACTTACATTTTTGGTTGATGGCGTTCCCAGTAACCCACTGAGACTCTTGAGGCCAGCATCCGGTTAAACATTAATTTGAAATCAAAGTATGAGCATCGCTTTCACATTGTTCAAGTCGGCTTTCGACACAAGCTTCTTGTTTCCAAGTCTGCGCTTTTGCTTAGTTTCCTTCTTGGTAAGAATGTGATTTTTGAAAGCAGGCTTATGCTTTACTTTGCCGGTACCGGTCACTTTGAACCGCTTCTTAGCACCGGACTTTGTTTTTAACTTAGGCATCTTATTATCAATAAAAATCTTACTTCTTCGCTGTCTTTGCCATGATGATCATACCCATCCGCTTGCCTTCAAGCTTGGGCATCTGTTCCACCTTGCCAAACTCTTCCAGTCCCTGAGCAAACTTTAGAAGTAGGATCTCTCCCCGCTCCTTGTAAACGATAGAACGACCAGCAAAAAATACCGTGGCCTTCACTTTCGCTCCTTCCTTCAGGAAGTTCTCAGCATGCTTTAGCTTGAAATTAAAATCGTGCTCGTCGGTATTCGGACCAAATCGGATCTCCTTAAGAACAACCTTCTGAGCTTTCGCCTTTATTTCCTTCTGCTTCTTCTTTTGCTCGTATTTAAACTTCGAATAGTCGACAATCTTACAAACCGGCGGGTCTGCGTTGGGAGAAATCTCAACCAGGTCCAATCCTTTGTCCTGGGCCATTCTAATGGCCAAATGGATAGGATAAACATCCACTTTGATATCCTCACCTACGACCCTAACCTTAGGTGCTGTAATGCGCTCATTGATCCGGTATGGCTCCTCAGGTCTCTGAGGTCCCCGTCTCATAGGCTTGTTGAAATTGGGTCTGTTGTTGAAAATTGCGATACGTCTAAAGTTTAAGTTTTAAAAATAGGGTGCAAATATCGATATTTTTCGAGATTTTCAAATAGGCGCCGCACACTCATTGCGGAATGTTGACACGAAATCGTCAAGTTTTACGCTTCCCTGGTCTCCTTTGCCATGTCTCCGGACAGCCACAAGGCTGTCAGCTACCTCCTTCTCCCCTACAATAAGCATGTACGGAATCTTCTGAGTTTCAGCATCCCTGATCTTCCTGCCTATTTTTTCATCCCGATCGTCCAGAACGCCCCTGATATCCTGCTCCTTAAGCTTGTTGTAAACCAGTTCGGCATACTCGTTGAAGCGTTCAGAAATCGGAAGAACAGCTATCTGGTCAGGTGCCAGCCAAAGCGGGAAATTCCCTGCGCAATGCTCTATTAACACGGCAATAAATCGTTCAAGCGAACCAAATGGTGCACGGTGAATCATCACCGGAGTGTGCTTTTGGTTGTCTTTCCCGACATACTCAAGCTGGAAACGTTGTGGTAACTGATAGTCTACCTGGATAGTTCCCAGCTGCCAGCTGCGGCCAAGCGCATCCTTGATCATGAAGTCAAGCTTCGGACCGTAAAAGGCTGCTTCTCCCTGGATGGCGACAGTCTTCAGACCTCGCTCATCAGCGGCTTCCTGAATCTGTCTCTCCGCCTTGTCCCACTGCTCATCAGAGCCAATATATTTCTCCTTATTACCTGGATCTCTTAATGAAACCTGAGCAGTAAAGTCATTGAATCCCAGCGAAGTAAACACATGAAGGACCAGGTCAATCACCTTGATAAACTCGCCCTTCACCTGGTCTTCCATACAGAAGATGTGAGCGTCGTCCTGAGTAAATCCGCGAACCCGGGTCAGCCCATGCAACTCACCGCTTTGTTCATAGCGATACACGGTTCCGAACTCTGCGAGCCGAACCGGAAGGTCCCGGTACGATCGCGGCTTACTCCTATAAATCTCGCAATGATGCGGACAATTCATTGGCTTCAGAAGAAACACCTCTTCACCATCCGGGCTTGTGATCGGTTGGAATGAATCCTTACCGTACTTTTCAAAGTGCCCGGAAGTAACATACAATGCCTTACCGCCTATATGCGGAGTAACGACAGGATCGTATCCAGCCTTTATCTGGGCCTTGCGCATAAACTGCTCAAGACGCTCACGAAGTATAGTCCCCTTCGGTAGCCAAAGCGGCAGCCCCATTCCTACGCGTTCGGAAAAAGTGAATAACTCCAGTTCCTTACCAAGCTTCCGGTGGTCGCGCTTCTTGGCTTCCTCCAGCAGATGAAGGTATTCGTCAAGCTCCTTTTGCTTTGGAAATGTAATCCCATAAATGCGGGTAAGCATTTTGTTCTTCTCATCACCACGCCAGTATGCACCGGCAACATTCAGCAGCTTGACGGATTTAATAAATCCGGTGTTCGGCAGGTGCGGTCCCTTACACAGATCTACAAAATTGCCTTGCTGATAGAACGTAATCTTGCCATCATCGAGCCCTTCAATCAACTCAAGCTTGTATGGATCCTGCTTTTTGGTGAAGTATGATATTGCTTCCTGCTTGCTAACATCGCGGCGTTCATAAACGCTGTTCTTTTTAGCGAGCTCTTTCATCTTGCTCTCTATGGCCAGCAGGTCCTGCTCGCCAAAGGAACGTCCACCCAAATCAACATCATAGTAAAAGCCGTTGTCGATGGCCGGGCCAATCCCAAACTTCACATCCGGATACAACGCCTCCAGCGCCTCTGCCAGAAGGTGAGCCGAAGAATGCCAAAAAGCGAACTTGCCACCCTTGTCGTTCCACGTGAGTATCTTGATCGACGCATCCGTGTCGATTGCTCGGGACAAATCCCTGATTTCACCATTTACTTCAATAGCCAGTGCCACACGCGCAAGCCCCTCGCTGATGCTTGCCGCTATCTCGGCACCCTTCACTCCTTGCGGATACTCCCGAACAGTTCCATCGGGCAATGTAATCTTAACGTTCATGCTTTCTAATTCGACCAGCCTTTCTGATCAGGGGACAAATATGCAACATTTGGTGGACACTTGACTTCGGAAAAGAAGACGTGTTTTTGTCTTGAAAGTCAAGTCAGCTTCTTACGGCATAATTGTTTGCAGCGTTGTTTGTAAAACGGCAGACAATTCTGCCTGCGGTCTGCGAGGAGTTCCTGCGGAGGTAATGAGCAACAAGAGAGTAATAAGCCTGGGGCATGACAGTCTCCCGCGAAGCCGCTGCCTTTAAAAATCACACGGCAACAAACCTGTCCAACTGACAGGCGTAAATGCCTGCTCCTCACCAGAGAGGCACCAGAGAGGCACCAGCCATCCGTCTTTTTCCCAGGTGGTCCGCTCTTCTTCCCCTCTCCCTACGCACTCTTGGCGCACAGTTACCGCACTACGACCGCACTGACGACGCTCTCTGCCAGTCTTTCCCCAATCTCCTCCCACCGTTTTCCCATTCTTCGCCACACTTCTCCCATCGCTGCTCAGTCCATCACCAGCCTTTCCCAGAGTCCGACCGCACTTTTCCCAGAGTCTTATCGGACTTTTCCACACTCGGTCCAGTCTCTTCCCACACTTTCCCAGACTTAAACTGAACTTCCCATGCGCTAATGCTTGTTCATAAAACAATGACGATTTCCGGGGCAATCAACGAAATCAAAAAATCACAAACTAAATTGGAAGCTGCCCATGACTCCGAAGCTTCTCACATCAGGTCTGTCCAGATAACTCATCCGGTGAACGAAGTCGATCCGGAAAAAGCGGAAGATGTTCTCAATTCCATAGCTCAGTTCAACGTATGGCCTACTGTCGAAGTATCCCAACGGCAGCGTCTCCTCGCCATCCGGAGTCACCGGAGCGTTCATATCAATGTTGTTTTGACTCAGCGATCCCCAGATAACATTTGCCGACCCCACCAGGCGCCACTTGAGCTTACGCATAAGGGGTACGCGATTTAACAGGAAGCCTTCGAAATGATGCTGATACTGGATCGTCAAGTACTGATCACTTACAAACTCGCCATAGTTCATCAGGTTATAGGTGACCGGAGTATAAAGGAACGACTGGTTACCCAAATGGAGGCCAAGCAACGGATACGGTAGCGATCCAAATACCTTTTCACCCGTAACGTTCAGATAACCCAGCCCCAGCGGTCCGAACTTTATTCTTTTGTAAACGCTGAGGCGCAGTTTTTCATAATCAAAGTCGCTTGCCATAAGTCCCTTGAATCCGCGCGTATAGCGCACCGTTATAATCGGCCAGCGCGTGGCACCCAGACTGATCCGATCGTTATCCGACTGTATAAACAACTCATCGCGCGCATAACGCGACTCAAGTATTACCTCCGAAGTCGTAAAGTTCTGTCGGATCTCAGACTCGGCGATGTTCTCAGGGTCCTCGTAGTAACCGTAGTTAAAAGTCGGATCAAAGGTAAGATAGCGGAACCCTACTCGCTGTGTAAAGCCCTTGAACAACTCTCTCTTGAAGTCAACACGGGCTTCGTTCATGTAGTATCCCCTTCGGAAAAAACCGAAGCGTTGTGACGCCAGCAAAAGAAAGTTATCACCTGCCGTCTCTTCGTCCACACCCACACGCCCAAGATCGCTGCGTGCCCGTACGGTCACTGTCGTCCATCTGTCACGCGACAGGATGCGCTGGACATAGGCGGTGTATTTAAACTTTTCGTCCTTAAAACCATATCCAAGCTGGCCACCCAGTACCCACTTATCGCTAAACTGATAATTGGTTCTAAAGCCAGGCTGCAACCTGAGTCCTTCAATGTTATTAATGGCCAGCATAGAAACATAGGGTCCAATATCGATCTTGCCCGCTTTGTAGTAGCCATTGACTGCAATCTTAACGATGTCAGTATATGTGCGCACAACCGGGATCGTCTGAAGCGTGTCGATCATCCGGTATACATTCTTCTCAGTGCTGGTGAGCGGCTCGTGCCGAAGTGAGTCCCAGAACTTGTCCTCTTCATTCTGACGCGCATCCTCTGCCATAATAATGGGCTGGTGATAAAAGGATGGTTCGTACGGCTTATTGATAACGAAGTTCTTATTGGAGGTATAGAACTTCGCCAGCATCCCTGCACTCGTATTGGAAAGCTCACCAACGTCGACAAGCACGCGATTCTTTACCGGCAACCACGGTTCACCTTTGCCTGCTGGCTCAAGTTCCTGCTGAATTTTTATCTTCTCTACAAAGTTGATGTTGGCCGTCTTTCCCATGGTGGCATCGATCTGCTTCAGGGCATAGCCATCCTTCGTTATCCAGATACTGCCCGTGAAGGCAAGGTCCTGCGGACTCTTGGGAAAGAAATCAAGACGATAACAATAATAGTCGCCAACGTATAGGCTATCTACCAGGTCATACTCGTAATAAAGTCTCCATCCGTCTGCTATCGGCGACACAAACTCCTTCCCTACTATGTTCAACCAGTTTTGGTAAAAATTGTATTCCTGAAAAGAACTCCCGACAAACTGAGTCACGGTGTTGCCGTCTGTTACTCCCAGGCCATTGATCTTCGACCTCAGGATGTTTTCATAACGCAGACTGGGATTATCACGGTAGTAGATCTTTGAAACACTTTCCGTGATCAGCATAGGAAGGACGGGCTTACCTTCTTCTCCGGCAATTACCTCGATACTATCTAAAACCTGAGTGATCTTTTGAACAAGTTTCCGCTTTCGGAATTTTTCAGTGATGTGATCTACATCAATTTCAATCTTAGTATAGGTATCGTACTCGTAGGCGGTTAGCTTTCGCTTGTCGTTGTTGTTCTTATTTCGAACAACCTGACGCAGAATTGCATATGCAGGATTCTCACCAGCATTAATGACGACTTCCTGGAGACTGGTGGACACTTCCTCCAATTGGAAGTTAACTACCTGTGCAATACCCTTTGTGATTACCTTTTTACGGGTCTTGTAGCCAACGTACGAAGCCGAAATAGTATCCGATGGTGCAGTCGTGCGCATTTTATAATTACCGTCAAAATCGGTTGTAGCACCCCACGTCGTTCCAACCAGGATGACGTTTACGAATGGCAGCGGATCACCGCTATTGGCATCCGTCACTTTCCCCGAAATCACCGTCTCCTGCGCAAACGCCAGCACAGGCAGGACAAGACAGAGCGCCACAAACAGTCTCACCAGGACTAAGGACTTCACGCGTTTGAAATACACTTGTATACTCGTATATAATCTTCAGAGGGACCAGTCTCTCTGATCGCCTCACTGCACAGCCGACACTTTGATGTTTTCCTTCTCGCCCATAAAGCGGGGAGTAGTTTTCAGTATATACAAATCAAGGACCGCTTTCGTTCGTGCAAAGTACTCCCTCAAACGCACATTGAACGAATAAGATACATCCGGTTCGCTGGCAACCATTGCTACGGCGTCTATGCCATAATAACGACTGATGAATACTGCGCGATAACTATGAAATGGCTGTGTAATGATCGTGATCTTCTCCTGACCAAAAACCTCTTTACAGCGCACAACAGAATCCAGCGTTCGAAGGCCGGCCTGATCAAGCGTAATCGCGCTTGCCGGAACACCCAGCTTTATCAGCGCCTTCCTCATCTCCAGAGGTTCGTTGTAGTATTTCGAAGACCGGTTATCTCCACTCAGAATAAGATGATCAATCTTCCCCTGCTTGTAAAGCTCCGCAGCTGTCTCCATGCGACGGGCGAAATAGGGATTGATCCCCCCACCAACGGTTTTATTGCTTGTTCCCAAAACCAAAGCGACCCGATGGTTCGGCAATGACTTTGCATCGGCAAACACCCGGCTCGTAGTACTTTTAACTATCCAGACATTCGATAGAAGGACTAGTAATGCAAACACCAGCAAAGCTGTTGAGACTGTCCGGATCAACCACCGCATTACTATAGACATTGCCAAGGCTATTCAGACAAAGTTACTCAATTGTACGCAGAAACTCCCGCTCGATAACTGATGAGTTCCGAACTATTTTGCGGTACCATATGAGGCGAATCATGTCCTTTTCATCGTCCGAAAGGTCCATTTCAATCCCGCCGTCCCGAAGTCTGGAGACGAGGGTATTTAAACAAATTGCAACGCTCACAGAAATATTCAGACTCTCCGTGAAGCCATACATAGGTATCCTGACTTTCGCATCACATACTTCCAGCGCGGCCGGTGAAAGACCGCGTAGTTCATTTCCAAAAATCAATGCTATTGGAGAGGAAGCAATGTCAACATCAAAAATTGACTGACCATCAGCATCCGGATCAAGCGCAAAGATCCTGTATCCGTTTTCCTTCAGTTGGTTCACGCATGCAATCGTGTTATTCTCGTTTCGCGAAGCGTGCTTACGGATGGTCATCCATTTGTTCGCACCTTTTAACACCCGCGGATTGATGCTGTACTTAGTGATGTTTTCTACGATGTGTACTTCCTGCAGACCCATGCATTCGCAGGTGCGTATTACTGCGCTTGCATTCTGAGACTGGAATATATCTTCGAGAACAACGGAGACGCGACGTGTACGATTGCCCAATACGCGTTCGATGCCTTGCTTCTTATGGTCCGTAACGAATTGTGCCAGGTGTTCAAACACCCGCCGTTCAGAAGGTGTCAACATGGGCCTCTGCTACTTGTAAACCGGTATGGCGTTGTTGTTAGAAACGAATGAGATCAGTTGCGTTTGCTAAGTTCATCGCGAATCTTAGCTGCGCGTTCATAGTCTTCCTTGTCAATGGCGTCTTTCAGCAACTCATTGAGCTTATCAAGAGAGTAATTCTTGAAATCGTCCTTCTTCGTCGATTCCTTTTTGACTTTTGCTTTTGCTTCTGCCTTAGGCTCAGGCTTATCCTCTTCAACTTCGTCAGTCAACACAATGCCCGCCTCCGCGAGAATGCTCTCGTAAGTAAATATCGGTGAGTCGAACCGAAGCCCGATGGCAATTGCATCAGAGGGTCTGGCATCTACTTCACTTTTCTTCAACCCATCTGAACAAACGATCTTGGCAAAGAAAACTCCTTCCTTCAAATCAGAGATAATTATCTCTTCAACTGTGAAGTGAAAGTTGTTGGCAAACGCCTTGAACAGGTCGTGCGTCATCGGCCGGTTAGGGATGATCTTTTCGATTTCGATGGCTATCGCCTGGGCTTCAAACATGCCAATGATAATCGGCAGTCGTCGGTTGCCCTCAGTTTCGCCCAGCACTAACGCAAATGAACCAGCCTGTGACTGACTGGATGAAAGTCCGAGTATTTCAAGCTTGATCTTCTTCACTACTTCGCAGCTTTGATCGCTTCAGTCAATTTAGGAATTATTTCAAACGCGTCCCCCACAATACCATAATCTGCAGCCTTGAAAAACGGAGCTTCAGGATCTTTGTTTATAACAACAATATATTTTGACGAGTTCACGCCTGCCAGGTGCTGTATCGCACCCGATATGCCGACCGCAATATATAACTGTGGTGCCACTTTTACTCCCGTCTGCCCCACGTGTTCGTGATGCGGACGCCATCCCATATCAGACACCGGCTTACTGCATCCCGTAGCAGCATGAAGTGTCTTTGCCAACTCCTCAAGCATTCCCCAATTTTCAGGCCCCTTCATACCACGGCCACCCGACACGACAATGTTAGCTTCCGGCAACAAAATCTCACCGGTGGCCTTTTCAGTTGAAGTGATGCGTGTGCCGAAATCACCGTCAGTAACTCCCGATTGAAAAGCTGTCACCGGCACTGATGCTCCAACCTCCTGGATCGTTGCCGCATTTTTCTTAATCACGATAACTTTCTTAGCACTGCTAAGAGTTATCCATGCAAAAGCCTTTCCTGTGTAAATGCTTTTCTTCAGTTTCATTTCACCTGCGGCAACCTCCGGAATGCTCACGATGTTCGTTGCTATTCCTGCGCCGATTCTGGCCGCAACACGGGCAGCTACCGGAGTGCCCAGTGTAGATCCAGCCATCACAAGAATATCGGCCTGCTCCTCCTGTATTGCCTTTGAAAGAGCAGACGCATATGCCTGAATAATTCCATGACTGAGTCGGTTGTCCGGATCATGCAACACCTTACTGGCGCCATACTTACCCAGACTTTCGAGCTCTGATTTGTCGGCCTCACCAAGCGCAAGAGCAACGACATCGCCGCCCATACTCCTGGCATATGCCACTGCTTCAACGGAGGTCTTTTTAACCTTCCCTTCGGCAGTCTCTACAAACACAAGTATTTTCATTTCTCTAAAAAAAACTCCGTCACCCTATAAAATTCGCGCCTCATTTTTTAGCAAGTCTACCAGGTCCGATACCTTGTCAGCAGACACCAGCTTAACGGCTCCTTTTGGAGGAGGCAGCTCATACTTGTCCAGCTTAACAAAACTATCAACTGATACTGCCTCGACCACCTTTAATGGTTTTGTTCTTGCCGACATAATTCCACGCATGTTGGGAATCTTCCACTCGGCAATAGGTTCCTGGCAGCCAGCAACAAAAGGCAGGTTTACCTCAAGTAGCTCCTTACCGCCTTCAATTTCCCGCGCAAGCTTCGCCTTTCCGTCCGCTATCTCCAGTTTCATCACCGGCGAAACGGAAGGAATACCAAGCATCTCACCCACTAACGCATGCACCACTCCACTGTTATAATCGATAGACTCACGGCCCATCAAAATCAAATCATAGTTTAAAGAGCGCGCGTGCTCGACTATTTGCTTGGCAACAAAGAACGAATCTGTCGGTTCTGCATTTACTCTGACGGCATCGTCTGCGCCGATGGCCAGTGCTTTTCTTAAGGTAGGCTCAGTATCCGCGAGGCCAACATTTAAAACAGTAATTGTGGCCCCACCCGATTCCTTGAGTTCAACAGCGCGGGCCAGTGCATAGTCATCATAAGGACCAATAATGAACTGAACACCTGTGCTATCAAACTTTGTTTGGTTATTGATAAAGTTAATTTTGGAAGTCGTGTCGGGAACGTGTGTGATGCAAACCAAAATCTTCATCTTCCTCTAAATCAATGCGTTCGAATACGTTTTTTAAAACTGCGGTCAAGATACAAAAAACCGCTTCCGAATTGCAAAACAACACTAAATTTAACGCCACTGACAGCAGGTATCAGCGCCAGGGTGTTATGAACAATAAGTTAATTGAGCAATTGGAAAGATTCGTTCAGGAAGATCCGGATGACCCGTTCAATCTTTACGCATTGGCTTTAGAATATCTCAAGACTGACACAACAAAAGCTCAATCTCTTTTTGAGCAACTCACGGATCGTCACAAAGATTACGTTCCTACATACTATCAACTGGGACAGCTATACGCAGAGCAAGGCAGAACAGAAGAAGCAATACAGACTTTTGAACGCGGAGTAGTGGCCGCTCGTAATGCGGGCGACAATAAAGCATTAAGAGAAATGGAGGGCGCCAGGCTGGCACTCCTCTATGACAATTGAGAAATCAATGGGAGTTATTTCAGCGTTCACTAGTTCGCCACTGCACCATCGTCTACCCAGCAACTGATAAGATCTATCTCTGATTGCTTAAGTGTTCCTTCGCGAGGCATGCTTCGATCACGCGTTTTCGACTTTATACTCGCTGCGTAAAATTTGGCATTGTCGAATACCCGCAGGTCGCTTCTCGAATCACCATTGTGACAGCCGCTCAGCGCACAGGATTTTACAATGATAGGCCGTACATCATTTTCCCAGCTGACTCCACTAAACGCACGCGGCACCGTTACACTTAGATTAACACTGCATCCATTGTTGTCCTTCACGGTGATTCCATAAGTCCCGGTGGCAAGTGCAGCGAAGACGTTCGACTCGCCAAAACTTCCGGTACCAAGACGGTAACTGTATGGCGGATTCAACTGCTCAACATTTACCGTAACCTGCCCGTTGCCACCTAAACAATCACTATCGCCAATAAGCTGTGTTGTAAACTTGAAGTCCGACGCTTTGATAGCAACATTCTCAACAAAAGAAGAGCATCCATTTGCATCCGTAACACTGAGGGTATAAGCACCGGCCGAAAGATTCTTAAAGCTGCCGTCCGCCTGAGCAGGAAGTCCATTGATGGCAAACAAATAAGGCTCCTTTCCCGCACTTGCAGAAACGCCAATTGATCCGTCGGCAATGCTACAGCTCGTAGCATTTACAACTGTGCCAAGACTGACGATAGGTCCTGAGGTTGAACAATCCACAGGATCAGGATCACTGCCGCAGTTCCAACAGCATAAGCTCAGAAGCAAAAAAACAATAGCATTCCTCATCACCATAAGAGGGCAAATCTAATCAGCAGAAAGAGCACGCACGTATAGAACGATGCGCGTCAGCAAAAAACGATAACAGAATGCTGAAATATTCTGTAAGATGATGTGGATGCTCTGACGGAAAGCTATCAGAATGGTGTTTCGTCTCCCGGAGGAAGGCGCGGCGCCTCGCCGTCTGGCTCAAAAGTATTCAGCCGGCTCTCGCGTGTAATCATGCCAGAGAACGGATTGTCGTAGGATGATGAAGGTGCATCCAGATCGGCAAACTTCGTGTATTTACCAATGAATTTGAGCTTGACACTGCCAACGGAACCGTTACGGTGCTTGGCGATAATAACTTCACCGGTACCCTGTGTCGGCATTCCATCCTCATCAACGGTGATCTTGTAATACTCAGGTCGATAGAGGAACATAACAATATCAGCATCCTGCTCGATAGAACCAGATTCCCTGAGATCCGACAATTGTGGACGCTTATCTCCTCCCCTGGTTTCAACACCACGACTCAACTGTGAAAGCGCAAGCACAGGAACGTTCAATTCCTTGGCTATCCCTTTCAAAGCTCTAGATATGGATGCAATTTCCTGTTCACGGTTTCCACCCTGATCACCTCTCATAAGCTGAAGGTAATCGATCACGATAATCTGGATATTATGTTCTGCCTTTAAGCGTCTGCACTTGGCGCGCAATTCAAGAACAGAAAGTGCAGGAGTATCATCAATAAATATCGGTGCCGATGAAAGTCGGTTTGTCTTATGCACAAGCTGGGTCCACTCATGGTCAGCAAGTTGTCCCTTCTTTATCTTTTCGCCTTCGAGCTCAGCTTCGGCTGATATCATACGATTAACGAGCTGGATAGACGCCATTTCAAGTGAGAATATGGCAACGGCATGCTTGAATTCGACAGCTGCATTTCTGAGTGCCGAAACAACGAACGCAGTTTTACCCATACCAGGTCGCGCAGCAATGATAACAAGATCTGAACGCTGCCATCCTGAAGTCATACGGTCAAGCGCAGTAAAGCCACTGGGCACGCCGGTAAGACCATCTTTGTGCTCCTTTAACTGTTGCAATTCCTGTATGGCACGCGTCATGAGGTTTCGCATGCTGTCGTAGTTCTTGCGAAGGTTGGAGTCGGATATTTCGAATATCGACTGCTCAGTCTTATCGAGAAGCTCGAAGACATCTGTTGTGTCTTCGTAGGCATCGCTGTGTATTTGAGAAGCAACCTGAATGAGATCCCGTTTGATCGACATCTCCATAATCACCCGCGCGTGATACTCGATGTTGGCGGCGGAACTTACCTTGGCCGTGAGTTCAGCGATGTAATAGGCGCCACCGATCAATTCGAGCTTGCCGGTTTTCCGCAGCTGATTTACAACGGTGCGCATATCTACCGGGTCCGATGCCTTGAACAGGTCGACAATCGCGGTGAATATCTCTTTGTGCTGCTCTTTATAGAAGTGCTCAGCCTTGAGGAATTCTACAACGGCATTGAGCGCGTTCTTTTCCAGCATCAACGCACCCAATACTGCTTCTTCAAGATCGGGCGCCTGAGGCGGCAACTTACCAAGACTCTCCGCGATATCTCTTGGAACTAATTTTCCTGATTTGCTGCTTAACCTCAGAGGCGTCGATCTGCCTTGCTCCATACAGTGGTTGTTGTTGCTTTTTTCGTAGGGGCGACAAACGTAACATCAAACCGATTCAATGCCGTCTGATCTCTCCACAACTTATTAACATTCAAATAACAATTTTGTTGTTAATAAATTCGGGCCAGGAGTTGATAATGGTTCCACCTTTCTGTCCTATATATGGGATCATCTTCAAATCAATCAGACTTTTAAACAACAAACATTTTCCTTTACTTTAAGCCGGAATTTTTTTTCATGCACCAACAGAAACAGAGGGTACACTTCATAGCCATCGGCGGAAGCGTGATGCACAATCTGGCGGTTTCCCTGAAACTGGCCGGCCATGAAGTAACTGGATCTGACGACGAAATCCACGACCCTTCACGCAGTACCTTAATACGTCATGGCTTACTGCCTGATTACGAAGGATGGAACCCCGATCGTATCACTCCAGAATTAGATGCCGTGATCCTGGGTATGCACGCCCGGAAGGATAACCCCGAACTGCTGCGAGCTCAATCACTTGGCCTCAAGATCTATTCGTTCCCTGAATACATCTACGAGCACTCCAGGAACAAACAGCGCGTGGTCATTGCCGGCAGCCATGGCAAGACAACCATTACTGCTATGGTCATTCATTGTCTGAATCATTTCGGACGGAAATTCGACTACGTAATCGGCGCGCGGGTGAAGGGTGTTGAACATACGGTGAAGTTATCGGACGCCCCGATCATTGTTATTGAGGGAGATGAATACCTTTCTTCTGCACTCGACCCTACACCAAAATTACTGCGCTATCAGCATCACATAGGATTGATCAGCGGTGTTGCCTGGGATCATGTTAACGTGTTTGCCGAAGAAGAGGATTATCTCAAGCAGTTTGATCGCTTTGCCGACGAAACTCCAAAGGGCGGTACGCTCATATATTGTGAGCAGGACTCACTTGCATTGATTATCGGCAAGAAGGATCGTGCCGACGTACTCTCAGTTTCATACAGGAGTCATACACATTCAGCCGACGGCACGGGAAAGTTCTTTATCACCAACGGTAAGGAAAAATATCCGGTGAAGGTTTTTGGAAGCCACAACTTCCAGAACATGAGTGGTGCCAAGGAGGTCCTTAAGAAGATCGGGATCACTCCCGAGATGTTCTTCGAGGCTATTCAATCTTTTGAGGGCGCTGCTGGCAGACTCGAAAAAGTTGCCGAGAACAAGACCTGCGCCGTATTCAAAGACTTCGCTCATGCACCATCAAAAGTGAAAGCAACAGTCAAGGCCGTCAAGGAAATATTTCCTTCGCGTGATCTGGTTGCCTGCCTGGAGCTGCATTCTTTCAGCAGTCTCACAAAGCGATTCCTTCCGCAGTACAAGGACAGCATGAAAGTCGCATCTAATCAGCTCATTATGATCGATCCTGAGAAGCTTAAGTCGAAGGGCTTGGAGAGCATCAGCGAAGCAGATCTCAAGAAGGCATTCAATGCTCCGAACCTGACTCTTTTTACCTCCCGTGCGCAGCTCGAATCATACCTTTTGTCACAACGTTGGGACAATAAGGCGTTGCTAATGATGAGCTCGGGCACATTTGGCGGATTGGATCTGAAGGGCCTTGCTTCACGGATCATTTCTTAATTCACTGCGCGTTACTTTTGGTTTCCATGAAGTTGAATCTTAAGACCCCCCTTTGCTTTTTTGATCTCGAAGCAACGGGTACAAACATCATAACGGATCGTATCGTTGAGATTGCCGTCATCAAACTCATGCCGGGTGGTGAAATCCTGCGCAAATCGAATGTGCTCAATCCAACGATACCCATACCGCCTGAAGTCACCGCGATACATGGACTCACCGATGAGGACGTAAAGGACAAGCCAACGTTTAAAGCGGTCGCCAAAGAGTATGCACGGTTCTTTGAAGGTGCTGACCTGGCGGGATTTGCTATTATGAAGTTCGACGTTCCGTTACTCGTCGAGGAGTTTCTTCGCGCCGACGTTGAGTTCGATTATACCCGAAAAAAGGTTATCGACTCACAAAAGATTTTCCACCTGATGGAAAAGCGGACGCTATCGGCTGCTTATAAGTTCTACCTGGGAAAAGAGTTTGAGAACAGTCATACCGCTGAAGCCGACACCGAAGCATCGATGGACGTATTGCTGGCTCAGGTCGAGCGATACGAAAACCAGGAAGTGACTGATACGCTCAATCGGAAGATTGGTGAAATCAAAAACGACATGGAAGCTTTACATAAAGTGACGTCGGTACAACAGGTTGACCTTAGTGGCCGCATGATACTCAATGAGAAGGGTCAGGAAGTCTTCAACTTTGGCAAGCATAAGAACCGGGTGGTGACCGATGTTTTCAAACAGGAGCCGGCTTACTACGACTGGATAATGAATGGAGAATTCCCGCTGGACACGAAGCGAAAAGTCACGGAGATCAAGCTGAGAGGGTTTAAGCGATAGAGCCCTTCTTCAATATTTAAAAAAATGAGAGCGACCTGAAGGCCGCTCTCACTGTATATATCCTATGGTTTGACTTGTTATTTCTTCTTGTATGTCAACGCTTCCGGGATCCAGCCTTTCAGGTCTGCAACGCGGGTGCTATGCGACGGGTGAGTAGACAGGAACTCAGGAGGTTCTGCGCCACCACTCATTTTCGTCATGCGTTCCCAGAAGGCTGGTGCTGCATTCGGATCATACCCTGCAATCGTCATAAAGATCAAACCGATATGGTCAGCCTCTGACTCATGGGAGCGGCTAAAGCTTAGCATGCCAAGGTTTGTTCCGGCACCTACTGCCTGCATCAATAGTGCCTGGCCTGCTGTTGGATTCTGGCCCATAAGAGCTCCAACGGTACTCAGCCCGTACTGTGCTACCATCTGCTGGCTCATGCGCTCACGCCCGTGATTTGCGATAGCGTGTGCAACTTCATGCCCCATTACAACCGCTACACCAGTTTCGTCCTGGCAGATAGGCATGATGCCGGTATAGAAAGCAACCTTTCCACCGGGCATGCACCAGGCATTAACAGTTTTAGGATCATCAATGAGATTAAACTCCCATTTAAAGCCTTCAAGCTCCGATGACAGATTCTTTTGCGCCATGTACTCTTCCACAGCCTTCTCAATCTTTAGGCCTACCCTCTTCACCATTTCAGTCTGCTCCCGATTCTTTGAAAGCGGACCTTTAGCCACTACAGAATCGTATTGTTGATTGGCTACGGGAATGATCTCAGCATTGGAAACGAGGCTTAACTGGCTTCGCCCTGTCACGGCCACCTTGGCGCAAGCAAACAGGACCAGTGCAACAGCAAGAGATAACAATAACTTCTTCAGCATGACATTTTTTTGGCCAAAAGTACAAATCCCGGGCCGGATTGTTTCATAGATTTGTGAATTGTAAACCAGCATTGCGCCAGCCCAAAGAGTCATGAGGATATTTGCCATAGGAAGAAATTACGCCGAGCATATCAAGGAGTTAAACAACGAACGTCCCGATGAGCCGGTTATTTTCACGAAGCCCGACACAGCTTTGCTCCGAAACAATGCGCCATTTTATTATCCCGACTTCTCAAAGGATGTTCACTATGAAGGCGAACTGGTGTTGAGAATTTGTAAAGAGGGTAAGAACATTGAGGAAAAATTTGCGCACAAGTATTACGATGCAATAGGCATCGGAGTCGATTTTACGGCGCGCGATTTGCAACAAAAAGCCAAAGACAAAGGTCTGCCATGGGACATCGCCAAAGGATTTAACGGATCTGCCCCCATATCCGATAAGTTTATCCCGGTGTCAGCTTTTGGCGATCTGAAAAACATCAATTTCAGCTTACAGGTAGATGGCGAAACGAAACAGCAGGGCAACACCAGCCTTATGCTTTTCAGTTTTGATTATATAATTTTGTATTTGTCCAGATTTTTTACGCTCAAAACGGGTGATTTAATTTTTACGGGTACGCCGAAAGGTGTTGGCCCTGTCAAGGTTGGTAATGTGCTTTCCGCTTATGTTGAACAAGAAAAACTTCTCGAATTCGAAGTCCGGTAGAATTTGTGTTTGGCTTCTCTCTGCGCTCCCATTTGCTGCGCAGGCCCAGTTCGCTAAACCGATTGAAAAGTTTCCGGCAGAAGAAAAGTATCTGTATCCCGTAAATCCGGGGCAACCTGGCTCGCTCGCCGGCACCATGGGAGAATTGCGCAGTACTCACTTCCACAGTGGTATCGATATCCGCACGAACAACATGATCGGCCTTCCTGTTGTAGCATCAAAGAGTGGTTATATTTCACGCATTGGCGTTACACCGGGAAGCTATGGCAATGTTATCTACATCACACATCCCGACGGCAACACGACCCTCTACGCACACTTAGAGAAATTTTCGGGTAAGCTTGGAGAGTATGTGCTTCAACAGCATTATGATCAGAAGTCAACAGAACTCGAGCTGACATTTACTCCCGATCAATTTCCCGTTAAGCAAGGTGAACTGATCGCTCTCTCAGGAAACACGGGATCATCAAGTGGTCCACACTTACATTTTGATATTCGCGACTCTGAAAATTTCGCACTCGATCCACTCAAGATTGCTGGATTCCCCGAGCTGGTTGACAACCTGCCTCCGGCAGCAGAGAAGATCGCATTGAAGACACTGGATGCAAACTCCCGCATCAACGATCGCTTCGGACGGTTTGAATTCTATGCACAAAGAGTAGGCAACAACTATATCATCTCAGCACCGATCATGGCCTCGGGAAATATCGGCGTTGAACTCGTCGCTAAGGACAGGCTTTCACCACAAAGCCAGTTCTACGGCGGTGTGAATTATATCAAGATGAAAGTTGACAGCCAGGTCATTTTTAACCAGGCTATCGAACGTGTCAATGTCGCTGAAACGCGCGCGATCTATTCTCTCATGGATTTCAAGACTATGAGAAACTACGGCACGCGATTCTACAAGCTCTATATTGATGATGGAAACGATCTGAAATTCTACGACGCAGGACTTGGATCCGGAAAGATAAAAGTAAGGTCCGGCAAGGACTCAAAGGTTGAAATTGCCATGGGCGACAGTGATGGAAATCAGAGCAAGCTAACTTTTACACTCAAGTCGACAGCTCCCATCAAAGAGGTGAAATCCCTTGAGAACTATGTGTTCGACATCGGCTATGATATCTCTGAAAATACCATGATGGTCATTAGCAAGCCATGCGATAGCAGCTCCAACAAGGCTACAATCTACGCCAATGGAGCCTCCATCGAAGTAGATGCTGATTATTACAACGACAAACGTGCAGTGTATCTGATCGACCTTCGGAAGCTCGTGCCAGACTCTGTTTCTGTATGCGGCAAAACTGTTGCTTCGCATTTGAATGCCAGCATTCCCAGTGGAACGGACTATAAATACTATGGTGATCTCATGGACGTGACTTTCCCCAATAGCGCCATCTACGATACACTCTATCTCAATACTGAGTACACATTGAAAGGCAAACAGGAGATCTTTACCATTGGTAACAGAACTGTACCTCTTTATAAGAGCATAGAAGTGTCGCTTAAACCGACGCTCGAATATCCTGCTAAACCCGGCGTGGGTGTTTATCGCGTTGCCGGTAAGTCATATTCATATGTTGGCAAGGGCGAGTGGATGAATGGCCGCCTGAATTTTAACACCAGAGAGTTTGGTGAGTTTACAATTCTGCGTGACTCAATCGGACCGAAAATAACGCCGCTGGTAGTCAACAGTCAGAACGCACGTTTCAAGATTAAAGACGATCTTTCAGGCGTTGACAAGATTGAAGCCTATGTTGACGGCAAGTGGTTGTTGATGGGATACGATAGCAAATCAAACACCATCTGGTCACGCACACTCAAAGCTGAAGATAACCTCAAAGGCAATTTTGAGCTGATCATTACAGACAACGCAGGCAACAAGTCAAAGTACTCCAAAAAAATCCTTTAATATTAAAATGAAGCTTAAGGTCGGCGATACTGCTCCTGATTTCAAATCGAATGACCAGGATGGCAATGCGGTGAAGTTGTCGTCTTATAAGGGACAGAAGGTGATCTTATACTTTTATCCTAAGGACATGACGCCGGGCTGTACCGCTCAGGCTTGCGACCTTCGCGATAACTACAAATTGCTTCAAAAGCGGGGCTATGCTGTCTTGGGTATCAGCTCTGACGACGAGAAGTCACACCGTAAATTTGCCGACAAAGAAAAGCTTCCCTTTCCCCTGCTTGCGGATACCGATAAGGTCGTGCATGACAAGTATGGAACATGGGGTGAAAAGTCGATGTATGGCCGAAAGTTCATGGGGACGTTGCGTACAACGTTTGTTATTGACGAAAAGGGAAAGATTGAAGAAATAATTTCAAAGGTCGATACGAAGGCCCACACCAAACAGATTCTTAAGGATTCGAAGTAATATTTGCTCCCGGACGACCTCCGTTTTATATTCACGCGAAATATCTACTTCCATGAGTCAGGCTCCCGACATCAATAAGCTTAAGAATGTTGCATCACAAGTAAGAAGAGACATTGTAAGGATGGTACATGCCTGTCAGTCAGGTCATCCCGGCGGTTCACTTGGCTGCACTGAATTCTTCGTGGCTTTGTATTTCGACATTCTCAAGCACGATCCAAAGTTTAATATGTCCGGGAAGGGTGAAGATTTGTTCTTCCTTTCTAATGGTCACATCTCTCCGGTATGGTATTCAGTCCTCGCGCGGTCCGGCTATTTTGATGTAAAAGAGCTGAGTACTTTTCGCAAGCTTGACTCAAGGCTGCAGGGTCACCCGGCAACGCATGAGCATTTGCCAGGCATCAGGGTAGCGTCGGGTTCATTGGGACAGGGATTATCTGTTGCCATCGGCGCTGCTCAGGCAAAGAAGCTCGACAAGGACGATCGCTTTGTGTTTGCGCTTATGGGTGATGGCGAACAGCAGGAAGGCCAGATCTGGGAGGCAGCCATGTATGCCGGTGCTAATAAAGTCGATAACCTCATTGCCACTATTGATTACAACGGCCAGCAAATTGATGGTCCTGTCGATAAAATCCTCAGTCTTCTCGACCTGAAGGCAAAGTGGGAATCATTTGGCTGGGAAGTCATTGACAGCAATGGCAACAACATGGAGGAAATCATCAAAACTCTTGAGTATGCCAAGACGCAGGCACGCAAAGGCAAGCCTGTGATGAATCTGATGAGAACTGAAATGGGCCACGGCGTTGACTATATGGTAGGTTCGCACAAGTGGCATGGTGTAGCACCGAATGATGAAGAGCTTGCAAAAGCATTGGCTCAGCTACCTGAAACTCTCGGCGATTACTAGCTAACACATAACTGGACCGCTCGTCAAACGAGCCAGTTACTACTCGCTTTGTTTTCCTATAAACATACGACCGGTGCAATTCGCCCGCTGGCAATCCGTTTGTATTAAATGACAGGACGATTCCCATTCATCCTTGCTACCACCCTACTGCTATGCGCAATAGTGTCCTCTGTATTGGCGCAGAATAAAGTTCAGCAAAAGCTACCGGAAAAGACACGCATACTCTTTCTGATCGACGCATCAGGAAGCATGATGGAGGAATGGCAGCGACCTAACCAAACGCGATGGACCGTTGCTAAGTCAATCATGTCAAAGCTGGTTGATTCCCTGAAGCAAAACTCGAATCTCGAACTCGGACTCAGGGTATATGGACACATCTCACCCCAGGAGCAAAAGAATTGCAAAGACACCAGGCTTGAAGTTCCATTCAAGGCGAAGAATCATTCACTGATTATTAACAAGCTTCAGGAGATCAAACCTAAGGGTGTAACTCCGATCACCTACTCTCTCGAGCAGGCAGCCAATGACTTTCCCGCCGGACCCGGCTATCGAAACATTGTTATCCTGGTCACCGATGGGATTGAGTCTTGTGGTGGTGACCTGTGCGCCATGTCGCAGGCTATGCAGAAGAAAGGAGTGTTTTTAAGACCATACATCATAGGTCTCGGACTGCAGTCAGAGAAAACACTGGAATGCGCGGGCAAGTATGTCAATGCTGATACTCCTGGAAAGTTTTACGATGTGCTGAACGAAGCTATTGAATCCAGTTTCGCCAAGACAACAGTAACGGTTAGCTTACTTGACGCGTCGGGTCGTCCTACAGAGACAAATGTCAACGTCACCTTTTTAAACCGCCAAACCGGTTTGCCAATGTTTGATTTCGTTCACTATCTGGATCGTCAGGGCAGGCCGGATACAGTTCAAATCGATCCCGTTGTTGAGTACGACATCGTTGTGAACACCGTCCCTCAGATTGTAAGGAGAGATGTCAGGATCAATATTGGTAAGCATAATGATCTTGTCATACCTGCGCCGCAGGGTAACCTGATTGTCCAGCAGGAAGGCCGTAGGGACAATAACCTGCAGTCCATAGTCCGCGAGCGGGGCAAGAACAATATTATCAATGTCCAGGGTAGCAACCTTCCATTCCGGTATCTAACCGGAAGCTATGACGTGGAAGTGCTGACGCTGCCAAGGAGGACTTTCGAGGTAGACATACAGGCCAACAAGAACAAAACAATTCTTCTGCCTACCCCCGGCGTCGTGAACTTCAATACCATTTCACCAGGGTACGGAAGCGTTTACGAGATGAAACCAGACGGTTCACAGGAATGGGTCTGTAATGTAAATGATCTCAAGTCGCAGTTTGCCCTTACCCTGTTGCCAGGCGAATACAAGATTGTATTCCGCGTAAGGCAAACCACCGGTAGCAAGTTCACGGCATTTAAAAAGTTTACACTCAACCCAGGACAAACGTTAATTATTAACGTCTTCAACTGATTTCGGGTAATAGCAGGTAGGTTTGATTAGGAACGAAGAGCATCTTCCTGAACCGGAGTCATGACTTTCTTAGTCGGTCAATCCGGTAGCCAGAACGATCCATGGCAAAATGGCAATCGCCACAGAGATCACAATCCAGACAATGAGTTTCTTATTTGCTGTGCCGTCTGACATAGCTGGTGGAGTATTTTTCGAACGTATACGTTGGCGGGCCGGGGCTGTTGCATTCTGGTCCGTTTTTAACAACTTTTTTACACTCGGAAGAATGTAAAACTTTTCCGACTTTAGCGGCGCTCTAAAAAAGGCAGCATTGCTCATGACCAAATTCACATTTACCGAAAAGAAAGACACTCGTTCCGGTTTCGGAGCCGGCCTCCACGAACTGGGAAAGAAAAACTCTAACGTAGTGGCTCTTTGCGCCGATCTCACCGGCTCATTGAAAATGGATGCCTTCAAGAAGGAATTTCCTGAGCGCTTCTATCAGATCGGTATTGCAGAAGCAAACATGATGGGTATTGCAGCCGGTATGTCGATCAGCGGCAAGATCCCATTCACGGGCACTTTTGCCAATTTCTCTACCGGTCGCGTATACGATCAGATTCGTCAGTCTATCGCATATTCCGATAAGAATGTGAAGATCTGCGCGTCTCACGCTGGTCTTACTCTCGGTGAAGACGGCGCCACTCACCAGATCCTCGAAGACATCGGTATGATGAAAATGCTTCCCGGCATGACGGTGATTGTTCCTTGCGACTATGAGCAGACAAGGCTTGCAACCATCACCCTGGGTGATCACGTAGGTCCTACGTATCTCCGCTTTGGCCGCCCTTCCTGGCCGATATTTACAACAGGACGCCCGTTCACTATCGGCAAAGCTGATAAGATGATTGAAGGCAAGGATGTCACGATATTCGCTTGTGGTCACCTGGTATGGAGCGCCATTGAGGCAGAGGCAATCCTCGCAGAAAGAGGTATTAGTGTCGAGTTGATTAATATTCACACCATCAAACCGCTCGACGTTGAAGCGATATTGAAGTCTGTCGAGAAAACGCGTTGCGCAGTTACCTGTGAAGAACATCAGATAAACGGTGGTCTCGGCGACGCCGTTGCCCAGGTGTTGTCACGATTCAATCCCAGCCCAATAGAAATGGTTGCAGTGCAGGATTCGTTCGGAGAGAGTGGAACGCCAACTCAATTGCTGAAGAAGTACGGACTTGGTCCTGAAAACATCGTCGCAGCAGTTGAGAAGGTGATCAAGAGGAAGAAGTAATTCCAAATCAGTTTTTGGGGGTTGAATTAGTGCCGGATACCTTCCGGGGTGAAATTGCTTTGAGCATACGTGACGAGGTTTGGGAATCCCAACGTTGCCTTACCTGGCCGCTCAAATCATAACATATTATATTGACGTCGGGAATTCCTCGATGGGTTTTCCTTGAAACATTCAGGTTACTTCCACGTATCATAGCGTATTGAAGCTGTGTTAGGGCCTACAAAGCTGCCGTTGTATTCCATAAAGGCCACAAACTTCAAGTCTAAGTCGCTGCGCGTTGCTGTTATTCGATTCCCCGCAAGCCGACTTCTTGACAACAGTATGTTACCCATTATTTATTGACCCGTTGCGGCAATCTCCGATGCGCACTCTCGTTTGATGAATCGTTACGATTCACGAAGAATTCGCAAAGAAAAAACGTTACCATTTGCATTGTTCTGCATTATCAGCACAACAACGAGTACTCTTTATGGAATCGGTTTTGTTTTTGCATCTTCATGGCGTAATGAGAGAATCAAACAGAGAACGCGGCATGACTAAAAAACAATTGTTACACACAGCACTGTGGGTACTGATCATTCATACTATGATCTATGTGCCATTCGCATGTGCGCAATCCAAAACAGGATCCATGACACCGTTCGACTACAACAAGGCCTGGAGAGAAGTCCAGGAGTTCGATGACAAACAGCTGCCCGAGTCGGCCCTCAAGGCTGTTAACATTATTTACGAGCATGCAAAGCAGGACAATAACGCCGGGCAGCTTGTAAAAGCCGTTGTGCACCAACTTAAATTCGCAGAATATAAAGAGGATAACGCCGTCGCTCTAAATCTTAACAGGATCAGGACGGAGTTAGCCACTGCATCTTTTCCGGTAAAGCCTTTGCTACATTCCATGTTGGGTGAAATGTACTGGCAGTATTATCAGTCAAACAGATATCGCTTCCAGGACCGTACCCGTATCTCCAATGATAACGACGACGATATTACAACGTGGTCGCTGGACAAAATTGTAGCAGAGAGTTTTTCACAATACAGGCAGTCACTCCTGGAGACTGAGAAGAGCAAGGCAACTAACATCAGCATCTACGACGACATCCTTTACAAAGGCAACACAATCGGTCGTCGCTACCGTCCTACCCTTTATGATTTCCTGGCACATCGTGCACTCGACTTTGCTCAGCAGGGCGAGGCATCAATCAACCGGCCAGCGAACTCGTTTGTACTTATTGATGAACAATACTTCCAGCCTGCTCTAAAATTTGCAACACTTACAATTCCTCAGGAAGATTCGCTTTCGATGGATGCGTTCTCATTGACATTAATTCAGGATTTAATACGGTTTCATCTGGAGGATAAAGATGTTGAGCCGCTTGCCGACATTGATATAAGAAGGCTGGTATTCCTGTTTACTAATCATAAGTCTCCGCGCAAACAGGAACTTTATCTAAGCGCGCTGACAGAACTGGAGAAACGTACAATCACACATCCCGTTTCGACGCGGGTTACACACCTGAAGGCCTCTGTGTTTGACGGGATGGCGTCATTATACTCACCGCTTCAGGGTGACGCCCACAAATGGGATCGTAAGAGAGCATTGGAGATTTGTGATTCTGCAATTGCCCGCTTCCGTGACTCAGAAGGTGCAGTTCATTGTGAAAACCTGCGAAATAGCATCAAGTCGAAATCGCTGGAGGCAACTATTGAAGAAGTCAATGTTCCTGGTCTCCCCTTTCGCGGACTCGTAAAATACAGGAACATCACCTCTCTTTATTATCGTGCGGTTCGCGTAACCCGTGCCGAAGTTCAGGCAGAACGGAAGAAATGGGAGCGTAATTATAAAGTAGATCAGGAACAAAAGTTTATTGAGTACTTCACGGCAAAGAAGGCCCTAAAGAGCGGACGCTTTGACTTGCCCGATGATAAAGACTTTCAGCAGCACAGCGTCGAAATTAAAGTGGACGAGCTACCGGTTGGAGAATATATTATTCTGGTCAGCAACCGTGACGATTTCTCTACTAGCAAGAATGCCGTAGCGTATGCATTCACCACTATTTCCAACATGGCTTATATACACCGTTCAGCAGGAGATAACAGCACTGACTGCTTTGTTATTTCCCGCACAACGGGAGAGCCACTGGCTGGCGTTCGTGCCGATATCTATAAGAACATTTACGACTACAAGGTCAACCGGTGGAACCTTACAAAGATCGGCACCTACTCGACTGATGCTAAAGGCTATTTCAGGATACCTTTCCAGAAAGATGGCGAGCGGAATTTCCACATGGAGTTTACACACAAGGAAGACAAGATCCATACTTCGCCAATCGATACGCGCGGTTATTATGAAGGCAATATTTATCAGTACGAGTCGGGCGAGACACATCGTGAATTGAGGACACACTTCTTTCTCGACCGGTCGATTTACCGTCCGGGTCAGTCGATCTTCTTCAAAGGACTTGTTGTGAACACCGATGGAAGGACGTCGGAAATTGTTACGCGTCACAAAACAACGCTCGCTCTATATGACGTGAACCACCAGGTGCGTCAGGAGATAGAAGTGACCTCAAACGAGTTTGGTACTTTCAGCGGTGTGTTCACTGCCCCTGCATCAGGTCTTACCGGCGAAATGTATATACAGGACCAGGGCGGAACAGGTTCTGCTCATTTTTCAGTTGAAGAATACAAGCGTCCCAAGTTTGAGGTTGTCTGGGATACCCTGAAAGGATCGTATCGTCTCAACGATATCATCAAAGCAAGCGGCTCTGCTGCAGCATACGCAGGGAATGCCATTGATCAGGCAAAGGTCGTTTACCGTGTCGTGCGGAATGCGCGTTATCCAATCTGGTGGAGCTACTGGAGAATCGCTCCTACGAGTCCATCGCTGGAGATAACTCATGGCGAAACGGTAACTGACACTTCCGGAAAATTTGAAGTCAGCTTTACGGCTATCCCTGACCTCTCAATCGATCCGGCAACTGATCCAACCTTCGATTACACGCTATATGCCGATGTCACTGACATAAACGGAGAGACACATAGTCAATCAACGACCGTATCCGTCGGATACAAATCACTTTTGCTGAATGTTTCCGTGGGCAACATCGATGTCGAAAGTCTTGGAGGAAAAGAGAAAGTTGTTGCCATAAATACATCGAACTTTAATGGCCAGTTCGAGCCGGCAAAGGGAACTATAAAGATCTTTGCGTTGCGCCAACCCAATCGTCTGTTTCGTTCAAGACTTTGGTCGCAGCCAGACCGGTCGATTTACCCGAGAG
The DNA here is from genome assembly GCF_037203685.1 of Chryseolinea sp. T2. Classification (NCBI taxonomy): domain Bacteria; kingdom Pseudomonadati; phylum Bacteroidota; class Cytophagia; order Cytophagales; family Fulvivirgaceae; genus Chryseolinea; species Chryseolinea sp. T2. The sequence goes on along the minus strand of NZ_JBBCAU010000005.1, from coordinate 123,390 downwards.
ATGAGTTCTACAAGTTATTCCCTCGCGACCTTTACGAAGACGAGCTTAACAAACACAAATGGGAAAAGGATAAACAGATTATGTCTGCATCCTTCGACACTCAACAGAGTAAATCAATTGTGCTTGCGGGCGCAAACCGATGGTCGCCGGGAGAATATGTACTGGAAGGCACGACAACAGATCGAGATGGCAAAGAGGTTAAATACGAAGAATACTTTACGGTATTTTCACCCAAGTCCAATACACCGCCTGTCCACTCGATCTTTTACTTCCAGCCCTCGAAGCTCGCTGGTGAGCCTGGCGATAAAGCAGGCTTTGCTTTAGGTACGTCCGACAAAAACATCCGTGTGCTCTATGAACTGGAGCTCGATGGGAAGTTGTTATCGAGTGAATGGGTTTCCCTCAGCACCGGACAACGTCACTTCGAAATCCCATTAAAGGAGGAATACAGGGGAAACATCACGCTACATCTGACCTCGGTACGTGATAGCCGTTTGTATAAAGAGGATCGCACCATTGTTGTCCCGCGCACAAACAAGATGCTGGACGTAGTATTCGAGACATTCCGCGACAAATTGTTACCCGGCCAGGCTGAGCAGTGGAAGCTTTTGATCAAAGGAAAGAATGCTGACAAGGTTGCCGCTGAAATGGTAGCTTCCCTCTACGATGAATCGCTTGACAGCTTCAGACCTCATGACTGGTCGGCCGATTTATTTGGTACCAATGCGTCGCGATTGAACTGGAGCAGTGCCAACGGCTTCGATACACGCGATCTGTCAGTATATAGTTCAACCTGGAATCAGTTCGATTCGCGTTATGTCGAGACCGCAGACTTTGATAGGTTGAATTGGTTTGAATTTAGTCTGTATTCTTATCGTTACGCTTCAAGGCGATATAAGAAGGAAGGCAGCGCCTATAAGATGGCTATGCCTGCTGCCCCTGCAGAAGCAGAAATGGTGATGGAAGAAAAGGCTGTGTATGCGCAGGCATCAGCTGGAGGCGTCATGGCCGATTCTACCGCGGCGGATAAGAACACTTCGCATGACTCAAAGGGGCAGCCAAAGGCACAGGAAACTCCCGCTCCCCCGAAAACGCGCTCAAACTTTAATGAGACAGCATTCTTCTTCCCTCATTTACAAACTAACGATAAAGGTGAAGTGATCATCAACTTCACGGTGCCTGAGGCACTCACGCGATGGAAGATGCTGGGATTCGCGCATACAAAGTCTCTGCAGCACAGCCTGGTTACCAATCACCTCGTCACACAAAAGGAACTGATGGTTGCGCCTAATCAGCCGCGTTTCTTTCGCGAAGGCGATAAGATGATGTTTTCAGTTAAAGTATCAAGCCTTGTAGACAAATCTTTGGAGGGAAAGGCCCAGCTGGAATTCATCGATCCGTTCACTGGTAAGGTTGTTAATCTGCTTTCTAATACTTCAAAATCAGAGCAACCTTTTTCTATAGCTCCAAAGCAAAGCACAACGGTGGACTGGAACATCGAAATACCGGAAGGGCTACAGGCCGTGACATATCGCGTTCATGTAACCGCGGGAAATGTTTCTGACGGCGAAGAAATGACGATCCCGGTAGTTACCAACCGGATGCTCGTTACAGAAACCCTGCCCCTGCCGATCCGTGGCAAGCAGTCGAAAGATTTTCGTTTCGAAAAACTCATCAACAATAAATCTCAGACGCTGCGTCATCAGCAGTTCACGCTGGAGTTCACCTCAAACCCTGCATGGTATGCGATACAGGCCCTGCCGTATCTGATGGAGTATCCTTATGATTGCATCGAGCAAACGTTCAGCAAGTTCTACGCGAACAGCATTGCTGCACACATTGCAAACAGCAACCCCCGCATAAAGCAGGTATTTGATACGTGGAGAACTATTCAGCCAGATGCGCTCCTATCGAAGCTTGAAAAGAACCAGGAATTGAAATCGGCATTGCTGGAAGAGACGCCATGGGTATTGCAATCAAACAATGAATCGGAACGAAAACGAAACGTGGCATTGCTGTTTGACCTGAACAGAATGGGCGGAGAACAGGAACGCGCATTGCAAAAGATCGCCATGGCTCAGTCTTCCAATGGTGGATTCCCATGGTTTCCAGGCATGCCGGAGGACCGTTATATGACCCAACACATCGTCGCTGGCCTGGGCCACCTGGACCGCATGGGCGTTATTCGCACGGGCTCCAATGCAATGATCAACGACATGCTATCGAAAGCCGTGTCTTATCTCGATCATCAGATCGAGGATGATTATGAGCGCCTGAAAGCCCTGGCCGCAAAGAAGCAGCTCAAGCTGGAAGACCGCCAGATCGGATATACGCAGATCCAATATCTGTATGCGCGCAGCTACTTCACAACGCTCGAGATACCTGCGCATGCAAAAAGCGCCTTCGACTACTATATAGGTCAGGCAAAGAAATATTGGCAATGGAACAATATCTACATCGAAGGCTTAAGCGCTCTTGCATTATCGAGATTTGGCGACCAGGCAACGCCAGCCGCCATGATCAAATCCTTCCGCGAACGTGCGTTAACATCTGAAGAGATGGGCATGTACTGGAAATCAGAGCGTGGCTACTATTGGTATCAGGCACCTATCGAGGCGCAGGCGCTCATGATAGAAGTCTTTGATGAAGTTGCCAAAGACCGTGAAGCAGTTGAGGCGCAGAAAGTATGGCTGCTCAAGCAGAAGCAAACACAAGACTGGAAAACAACGAAAGCTACCTCCGAAGCTTGCTATGCATTACTCATGCGTGGGACCGATTTGCTTACGAAGCCATCGCAGGTAGACATTGTTGTCGGAAAGGAACGAATTGATCCAGCCACACGGCCGGACATTAAGGCAGAGGCAGGAACAGGTTATTTCAAAACATCATGGCAAGCCAGCGAAATTACCAGCACGACTGGCGACATACATATTGAAAAACACGATGACGGTGTTGCCTGGGGTGCCGCATACTGGCAATACTTTGAGCAACTGGATAAGATCACCCCTGCTTCTACTCCATTGTCTCTGAAGAAGCAATTGTTTATTGAACAGCTAAGTAATGCCGGACCTGTGCTTACAGCAATCGACAACAACTCTGCGGTGAAGCGTGGAGACCAGATCGTTGTTCGCCTCGAAATACGCGTAGATCGTGACATGGAGTATGTGCATATAAAAGATATGCGTGCTTCAGGATTTGAGCCAGTGTCCACCCTCTCGACCTATCGATACCAGGATGGACTGCACTATTATGAGAGTACCCGCGACATGGCCACCAATTTCTTCATAGGCTATCTCCGGAAAGCGACCTACGTCTTTGAATATAAATTGAGAGCGTCTCAAAAAGGTGATTTCTCAAACGGAATTACAACTATTCAATGCATGTATGCACCGGAATTTACAAGTCACTCTGCGGGTATACGCGTTCAAATTAAATAGGGTCAGATTGCCATTCTGATGAGAGACCATTGAACCGGAATTTCATAAAGTGGCAAGCCCGCTAAAGGCGATTGGACATGTTCCAGTCGCCTTTTCAGCGGGAAAAAAATCCACAATTTTGTGTGCACCAATCCGCACTTCATTTGTCGATGAACGCAGGCAACATCCTTTCGCAATCATTTTTCTGGTAAGATTTTTTCGTAACACTTTGGTGTGAAAGGTTATGAAAAACAAGAAAGTTCTTATTATTGACGACGAGGAAGATCTGGGAATACTTTTTCAACGACTCCTTAACCCAAAGCACATAGATGTATATGTTGCGCATACTATTGCCGATGGAATGAAACTACTGGAAGAGCAGAACCCGGACTTTCTGTTTCTGGATAATAACCTTCCAGATGGATTTGGCTGGGGCCAGACCGAATATATACTACTTAATTATCCAAAAACTCAGCTCAATCTTATCAGCGCGCTGGACGTTCCCAAAACTTCCGCCTCTAATTTCCGCATACTTGAAAAGCCCCTGTTGCTTGAGGAACTAACGAAAATGTTCGGCTAATCAGATGCATCGGGTTACTTTCAAATGTTATTTGCAACCACATACAGGTTTCCCTGTTCAAGTCGCTGACGCAATTCACGCTTGCCAGCGTCCATAGTGCCGACGATATGAGTTAAGCACCTTCAAAGTGGAATGATTTTAGTCATTCGTATAACATCAGAAATTTAAATGGTGATGCATGCGAGGACGGCAAAATTCCCTTGATGAAATACTTACTCCTTTTTTGAGTCATTTCCAGCAAGATAAATTTGCAAGGCACGAAGTGTATGACAGACCGCCGCTGCGTTCTGAGCTCTTCAGCCTGGATCAAATGGACGGCCATGCGCAGCAGCTGGCAAAGGCACATCAGCTGTCGGAAAAAGACTCTCCGGAATTGTTGCTGAAGCGACTATCAGAAAATGAACAGACATTATTCGAGGTCGCCAACCTGTTACACATTGCAGTACGCGAGAAGCAGGGTATAACACCGGCTGGAGAATGGTTACTGGACAACTTCTATCTCATTGAAGAGCAGGTAAACATTGGAAAAAAATATCTTCCAAAGAAATACAGTAAAGGCTTACCCCGACTCGCAACCGGACCGTCCGCTGGCTATCCACGTGTATACGATATAGCTATTCAAATCATATCACATAGCGACGGTCGTGTCGACCTGAACATACTGACAAGTTTTATCAATGCTTATCAGAAGGTGAACTACCTCACCATTGGGGAGCTGTGGGCAATTCCTATCATGCTCAGGCTTGCCCTGATTGAGAATCTCAGTCGGGTCGCAGCGCGTATTGCTGTGGATCGGAAAGACGCTGACCTTGCAGATCAATGGGGCGAAAGAGTTGTTAAAACAGCCGAGGAAAGTTCTAAAGACCTCGTATTGGTGATAGCCGACATGGCGCGCTCCAATCCTCCCATGGTGAGTGCGTTTGTTGCCGAATTTACAAGAAAACTCCAATGGAAGGGACTGGATTTTAATCTTCCGCTTACCTGGATTGAACAACACCTCGCTGAATCATCCACGTCAATTAATCAATTGGTGCTGGCAGAAAATACCAAACAGGCAGCCGATCAGTTGTCAGTCAGCAATAGTATTAATAGCCTTCGGTTCCTTGCAAAAATGGATTGGAGGGAATTTGTCGAGGAATTGAGCGTTGTAGAGCGCCTGCTAAGAGAAGATCCGGCTGGAGTATATGCGAAGATGGACTTTCACACTCGTGACCAGTACCGGCATGCCGTTGAGAAGATCTCCAAGCAAAGTAAAGCTCCTGAGAATAAGGTTGCTGAGTTTGCCTTAGACGCTGCACGAAACGCAGGAGACGACGTACGAAGCGAAGCACTTGCGAGGCAAACGCACATAGGCTACTGGTTGATTGGTCCAGGATGTAAAACGATAGAGCGCCGCGCCGGCATCAAACTGAAGTTCAGTGAATCTATCTATCAGTTTTTCCGGGGGCGTGTCCGAGGCATGTATGGCTTATTGATGATTATCATCAGTGCAACAACAGCAATTCTGCTCACCTATCATACCTGGAAGTTGCACGGTGTGACCTGGCCGACGATCCTGGTTGGATTGCTATCAATAGTTGCCGCAAGTCATTTTGCCATTGCTATTGTCAACTGGTGGGCTACACTTTTTGTAAAACCCAGGTCACTCCCGAAGCTAGACTTTTCCAAAGGCATTCCGGAGGAACATAAAGCGTTGGTGGTCGTGCCGACGATGCTCGACAGTACTTCCCAGGCGCAGGAATTAGTTGATGATCTCGAAGTACGCTTCCTCGCTAATCGCGATCCCAATCTCTTCTTTGTTTTGTTAACCGATCTCAAGGACGCCGACAAAGAAACGCTGCCCGGTGATGTGGAGTTAATAGAATCTGCCCGAAGGGCAATCGTAAGGCTTAACCAAAAGTATCCGCTTCCCGGTTCCGACCGGTTTTTCCTGCTACACCGTCCGCGCCATTGGAACGTGACGGAAAGAAAGTGGATGGGCTATGAACGTAAACGAGGCAAACTAAGTGATCTCAACAGGCTTCTGCTCGGACATGACCTCGATAGGTTCAGTGTCATTAGCGGTGCTGTTGGTGTACTACAGGGAATCCGATATGTCATCACCCTGGATACCGATACACAATTGCCACACGACAGTGCATCAAAACTCGTGGGCCTTATGGCTCACCCGCTCAACCGCCCGGCATACGATGAGCGGAAACGACTCATCGTCGAGGGATATGGAATAGTACAGCCTAGAATTGCTCTCAGTCTGCATGGCGCTACTTTCTCCCGATATACGCGAATGCATGAAAATGATTCGGGCATTGATCCATACACGAGGATCACGTCGGATGTATATCAGGATGTATTTAACGAAGGATCATTTATTGGCAAAGGTATTTACGACGTTGAAGCGTTTGAGCGTGTTCTTAGCGGACGATTTCCCGAAAACCGTATTCTAAGTCACGACTTGCTGGAAGGATCATATGCCCGATGTGGCTATGCCAGTGACATCCAGTTATATGAATCTTATCCATCGCGCTATTCGGCAGATGTCGCGCGCCGACACAGGTGGATCAGAGGTGATTGGCAAATTGGCAATTGGTCATTGCCCTGGGCCATTGCTGCCGATAAGCGCCTGCACAGAAATCCAATTTCATTTCTGTCCCGCTGGAAGATTTTTGACAACCTTCGAAGGAGTGTTGTTCCAATTGCACTCCTGGCACTGATCCTTCTGGCGTGGACCGTATTAAGAGAGCCGCTTTTGTGGACCATTTGCATTACGGCTATTATCATGCTTCCGCCATTCCTCATGTCGATATGGCACGCATTGAACAAACCGCCTGAAATAGATCGCTCACAGCATTTGAGGAATACGTTAAGCGGCGCTTCCAAGGGAATTCAACAATCTGCATTCACGCTTATTTGTCTGCCCTATGAAGCGTTTTACAGCGCCGATGCAATCATACGTACGCTCTGGCGTGTCCATTTCAGTCGCCGTAATCTGCTTGAATGGAATCCATCCGGCTTTATGAAGACGGACAAGGCAGGGCCACTGAGTAGCTATACGCAGATGTGGTTTTCACCAGCGTTGTCAGTATTCACCACGATATTTCTTATTGTCGCAAGACCCGAAGCTCTTATTATGGCGGCGCCAATCCTGATCGCATGGATGGTATCGCCATTAATCATATGGTGGCTGAGCAAGCCTCTTCCATCGTCACGGTCGCAAATAGATTCAAAGCAACATCAGTACCTGCGCACGCTTGCCAGAAGGACATGGGCATTTTTTGTTGACCTGGTCGGGCCAGGCGACAACTGGTTGCCTCCTGATAATCTTCAACAGTATCCTATTCCTGTTGTTGCGCACCGCACATCACCCACCAACATAGGACTGTCACTGCTGGCAAACCTTACCGCTTATGATTTCGGATACATCACTTCTGAGACCGTGATTAACCGTACGTCGGCCACGTTATCTACTCTGGAAAAGATGGAAAGATACCAGGGCCACTTCTACAATTGGTATGACACGCAAACTCTGCAGACTCTTTATCCGCGATACATATCAACAGTTGACAGTGGAAATCTGGCAGGCCACCTGCTCACTCTTCGCCAGGGTCTTCTCGAACTCATCCACAGTCCTTTCATACCTAACAATGCAGTCGAAGGTTTATTCGATACATTGCTCATTGCAGAGGAGAGTTTCCGCGCGCGTAATCCAAGACTTAATCAACTGACGTCCTCTTTCTTACAACGCAAGCCAACTATCCCACACCGGTTAGAAGATCTCCATGAATTCCTTACGGGTTTGAAAGTTGAACTTGCTAATGCGAACCAGGACATCGCTGCCGATGACCTCACTGCCGACGCGCGTTATTGGCTGGGGCTGCTTAACAATCAGGTCGATTTGATTTTAACTGCAATTGAGTCGATGACGCCATGGATTTCTGCAGGTACCGTACCAGCAGCTCTTATGACGAGACACGCTCATGGCATTCCAACCCTGTGGGACCTGTCGCAAATAGACAAGGAGTCGCACGGTAATACTTCCGAAAACAACACAATTGACAAGGAAGAGATTGCACCCGTTTTGGAACAACCATCCGCGACCCTGGTCGAAGTTGGTCAACGCGCACGCAACCTGGTGGCTACACTACATCAGCTGGCTGACAGGTGCTTTGAATTTTCCGACATGGAATACGGCTTTCTCTATGACAAATCTCAACGCCTGCTCGCAATTGGATTCAACGTTGATACGCACGTTCGGGACTCCAGCTTTTATGATTTGTTAGCCTCCGAAGCAAGGTTAGCGAACTTTGTTGCTATCGCTCAAAACAAAGTACCCCAGGAAAGTTGGTTTGCCCTGGGACGCAGACTCACTACTTCCGACAAGACACCAGTACTGTTGTCATGGAGTGGTTCCATGTTTGAGTACCTGATGCCGCTGCTCGTTATGCCAACATATGATCGAACGTTACTCGACGAAACGTATAAGGGCACCGTTAGCAGGCAGATTGAATATGCACGGCACAGTGGTATTCCCTGGGGAATTTCTGAGTCGTGCTATAATATTGTAGACTCCAGCCTTATCTATCAGTACAGAGCCTTTGGTGTACCTGGCCTTGGATTTAAGCGGGGACTTGGACTTGACCTAGTCATTGCCCCTTACGCCACTGTGCTTGCATTGATGGTCGATCCGAAGGCAGCGACTCTAAACCTGATGAAGCTCAGAAGTTCCGGCTTTGAAGGCAAATATGGATTCTTTGAAGCCATTGATTTTACACCTTCACGTCTTCCACGCGGTCAATCTCAGGTATTGATTCAAACCTTTATGGCCCATCATCAGGGTATGAGTTTACTGTCGCTGGCCTATCTCCTGCTTGACCAACCAATGCAACGACGATTTGAGGCCGATGTTCAATTCCAAACCTCGCTTCTTCTCTTGCAGGAGCAAGTGCCTAAAACCGTTGGACATTACACGGCGTCCACCGAGATGGAAGATATCACCCCCGTACCGCCTCATGCCATGATTCGGGTTGTACAAACTCCGAATACTTCGACGCCGGAGGTTCAACTGCTATCGAATGGAAGGTATCATGTTATGCTCACCAATTCAGGTGCTGGTTACAGTCGCTGGCGAGAGCTTGCAGTAACCCGCTGGCGTGAAGACAGTACAACGGATTCACTGGGTACGTTCTGTTACATTCGCGACCTTGAAAATGGCAAGCTCTGGTCAAATACTTTCCAACCTACGTTAGCGGATCCTGAACAGTACTCTGCTATTTTCTCTCAGGGACGAGTGGAATTCAGACGGAGTGAAAACAATTTTGAAACTTATACCGAGGTGATTGTGTCACCTGAGGACGATATCGAGATCCGACGAATTCACCTGACGAATCGAACCCGCAGCAAACGGCATATAGAATTCACTAGTTACTCTGAAGCCGTGCTGGCTCCTCAGATGGCGGATGCGCTGCATCCTGCATTTAGCAATCTTTTTGTACAGACTGAGATCCTGACGGCGCAGCACGCTATTGTCTGTACCCGCAGGTCGCGTTCAAAAGACGAAACTCCTCCATGGATGTTTCACGCTATGAAAGTGACGAGCCTGAACACTCCTTCTACATCATACGAAACCGATCGCTATGGCTTTGTGGGCCGTGGCTATTCATCAGCTAATCCTCGCGCAATTCAGGTTAGTGAGCCATTGAGTGGAACTCAGGGTCCGGTGCTTGATCCAATAGTTTCCGTACAACACCGGGTTATTGTTGAACCCGAAGAAACTATTATTGTCGACCTGATTATGGGTGCTGCTATTGCACGTAATGAATGCCAGCACCTTATCGATAAGTATCAGGATCGCCATCTCAGAGATCGCGCGTTCGAACTCTCGTGGACGCATAGCCAGGTCGTGCTAAGGCAGATCAATGCAAATGAAGAGGAGGCCGAGCTATACGCTCGCCTTGCCGGCTCGGTTATCTACGCGAATCCGGCCCTGAGGGCTTCACCATCCGTATTGATGAAGAATCAAAGGGGACAATCGGCACTGTGGAGTTATTCTATTTCCGGCGATCTTCCAATTGTATTATTGGAAGTTTCAGACAGCGCGAACATTGCGCTTGTCAAGCAGTTAATACAAGCTCAGGCATATTGGCACCTGAAGGGTCTTGCGGTCGATCTGGTTATACTAAACCAGGATGCCAGCGGATACCGACAGGTGTTGCAGGATCAGATTCAAAGCCTCATCGCTGCTGGCTTTGGTATGAACACGCAGGACAAACAGGGACGTATCTTCGTTCGACCGATGGATCAGGTATCGGCTGAAGACGTAATACTTTTAAAGGCCGTCGCGCGGGTTGTACTATCAGACAGCCGGGGCACCCTTGCCGATCAGATTAATCGACGTGCACCGGGCAAACAAACAGTGCCTTACATCACGACGCTGCAACAACACATACCCGTTGCGATAAGCCTGCCTCAGGTAGAATTAAAGTTCTTTAATGGCATTGGCGGCTTTTCGGAAGACGGTAACGAATACATCATTCAATACAATGGTTCAGAGCGCACGCCGTTGCCATGGATAAATGTCATTGCCAATCCAAACATTGGCTGCATAGCCTCAGAAAGTGGTATGTCATATACCTGGTGTGAGAATGCTCATTCATTCAGGCTGACGCCCTGGAACAACGATCCGGTTACTGATAAAAGCGGAGAAGCGCTGTATATTCGGGATGAAGAGTCGGGCGAATACTGGTCCGCGACGCCGCTCCCGTGCCGCAAAACTATTCCTTTCATCACACGGCACGGATTCGGATACACGACATATGAGCACGCGTACGACGGTCTCATCATCAGCGTTACTGTATTTGTCGACCTCGAGGCGCCAATCCGATTTCTATCCGTTCGCATTCAGAATCATTCGGGGCGGCCTCGTACGTTGTCGGTTACACAGTACCTGGAGTGGGTGCTCGCCGATTTGCGATCCAGAAGTTCTGCACATATTATTACTGAACTCGATACTTCAACGGGCGCCCTATTGGCCAGGAATGCTTACAACCTCGAATTTCCAAATCGTACCGCCTTTCTTGACGTCGATGATCCACAGTATGAATATACCAGCGACCGCGCCGAGTTTATCGGCATCAACGGCACTCTTGAACGTCCCGATGCCATGCGCAAGACACGCCTGTCTGGAAAGGCTGGCGCAGGATTCGACCCCTGTACTGCGCTGCGTGTAACCGTAGAGTTGGCCACCGATGGCTCACGGGAGATTGTGTTTAGGCTCGGGGCAGGCAAGGATCGGTTTGAAGCAACTCACCTTGTTAAGAATTATCGGGGTGCGCGCAATGCCCAACAGAGCCTTGAAAAAGTAAAACAATTCTGGAGAAATAGCCTGGGGGTCGTGAAGGTCAACACGCCAGATCCTTCTATAGACATCCTCACCAATGGCTGGCTGCAATATCAGGTAATGGCATGCCGACTTTGGGGAAGAAGTGGCTACTACCAATCTGGCGGTGCCTTCGGATTCCGCGATCAGCTTCAGGACGTACTCGCCCTGCTCAACGCACAACCGGAATTGGCAAAGAACCAGATCCTTCTCGCTGCATCGCGGCAGTTCCTGGAAGGTGATGTTCAGCACTGGTGGCACCCTCCTATTGGTCGCGGCGTGAGAACAATGTGCTCCGATGACTTCATCTGGCTGCCCTATGTAACGTCGGCATATGTTTCTACCACCGGCGACATTGACATCCTTAATGAGACCGTGCCGTTTCTCGAAGGCAGGCCATTGAATAACATGGAAGAGTCTTACTACGATCTTCCTGTCATATCTGAAAAGCGTGCCTCGCTGTATGAGCACTGCAAGCGCGCCATACAGCACGGCCTGCGCTTTGGAGATCATGGTCTTCCCTTCATAGGTTCCGGAGACTGGAACGACGGAATGAACATGGTCGGCATACACGGACACGGAGAAAGTGTATGGCTCGCGTTCTTCCTCTACGACGTGTTGATTCGCTTCATTCCTTTGGCCAAAGACCACGATGAAACGTTTGCCTCTTTATGTGAATCAAGCGCCGTCGAACTTAAACGCAACATCAACTTAAACGCATGGGATGGAGAATGGTATCGTCGCGCCTACTTCGACGATGGAACACCGCTTGGCTCAGCCTCAAATGACGAATGTCGGATCGACTCGATCTCGCAGAGCTGGTCGGTGATTTCGGGGGCAGGTGATCCCGACCGTTCACGACAAGCAATGCAGGCTGTGAACCGGCACCTCGTAAATCGCGACAAAGGGTTACTCCAGTTGCTCGACCCGCCATTTGACAAATCTGTTCTTGATCCCGGGTATATCAAAGGATACGTTCCTGGCGTACGTGAAAACGGTGGACAATACACTCACGCTGCCGTTTGGATGATCATGGCCTTTGCCAAACTTGGCGATGCAGCGCGGACGTGGGAGCTTCTAACCCTTATCAATCCTATAAATCACGGACGCAAGCCAGGGGAAATCAATGTTTACAAAGTTGAACCTTATGTGATGGCCGCTGATGTATATGGAGTACATCCCCACACCGGCCGTGGCGGTTGGACCTGGTACACTGGATCAGCCGGGTGGATGTATCAACTCATTGTATCTTCTCTGCTGGGAATACGACGCGAAGGCGACAAATTATGGCTGACGCCTGTGACCCCACCATCCTGGAACGAGTTTAGTATCGACTACCGATGGGGCGGATCTACATATAGAATCCGCGCAAGGCGCACGGAGGACACCGAAACGGTACGGCTAGACGGCAGGAACCTTGACAACAATTATATCACACTGGTTGACGACGGCGCCACCCATGATGTGGAGATTGCCTATCAGCTGCCTCATCAACGGGATCACGCTGCATTGACAACAGGACACTAGGCTACTTTCGATCGAATTTTTCAATCCACCGGTTTGCCTCACGCTGCTTGTCGATAGCACCGCTTTTCTGTTGGCTTACCAGGAACGGATTCGCGGGTCCTTTCGAAGTGAGGTGGTAGCCACCGCACATGTCGCAACGGTAGATGGCTACGGGACCTTCTCCTGGCTGAAATTTCTGGCTACCCTGCAGGTCAACGAGAGCTTGTTCTGCCTGTACCGCAGAATCAAATACGCGCTTTCGGGAAGCACAGGTTCTCATGCCTTTGATTTAATGTTATTGGCGAATCGTAAATGATACTGATGCAAAATTACCAACCTCTAGTAACTTGCGCCCAAATTTAACAATAAAGGTTTAGAGGTAACTCACTATGAAAAATGCAGAGATTCATACCAAGAAGGGAGTCATGAAGATTCGTTTCTTTGAAGAAGACGCGCCTAATACAGTAAAAAACTTCATCACTCTGGCCGAAAAAGGGTTCTACAATGGCCTCATTTTTCACCGGGTAATACCAAACTTTATGATTCAGGGTGGCTGTCCCGAAGGGACTGGAAGAGGTGGACCCGGCTATCACATCAACTGTGAGTTAACCGGAAAGAACCAGTTCCACGACCGGGGAGTGCTCTCCATGGCCCATGCCGGCAGAAACACCGGAGGGTCGCAGTTTTTTATATGCCATACGCGATCAACCACTGCCCATCTCGATAGGAACCACACGGTTTTTGGAAAAGTCTATGAAGGGCTCGATGTGATCGACGCAATTCGCGCGGGCGATGTGATGGAAAAGGTGATAATTACTGAGGAGGCCTGAAGGCATACAAGGACCTACCCCCCCCTGAAAACCGGGTCCCTGGCCGAGATTTTGTGAGGCAAACGTGTGTTTAAAATCTTACCTGTTGATGACACCAATCATCAATTGTGTTTGGAGCAGCGATGTACCTTGTGGTCGTTTAAAGCCTGAACCTGCGCTGGAACTATTCTGGCGCAGGATTTGGCAAAAACATCGATTGCAAAAAAATGAGCCCCAATATTCTTCGTTTATCAAAATGTGGTTTTCGTTCCAGGCTATAGCTCCGGAGCATCTGCATGGAAATTAGATTTGGATGCTGATTAATTTCTCAAATAGGGTCCTCTTAGGCTTGCTGCTCATCGCCGGGCTGTTCTTCATGGACCTTGTCTTCACGTGGGGCGATCTCGCTTATCTCCTGGCAGCAGTTTTCATCTTTACCACACCAGGAAAGTTCTTTCATGGGGTGATTCTCGGGCTTGTTACAAATGCTTTTATTATCCTCGGATACTTCGTGGTTGACTACCCGCCTTCGTCTGTTAATGACGAGATTACAATCAGAGTACTGCTGCTTTTCTCGGTTTCGCTTGCCGTAATAGCCAGAATCCGCAATAATCCATTCGAATCAGCTGAGGGACAGATCGTTATACTCGATTCAGCTATTGCAGAACGAGAGGAAGCACTGGCCAAGCTCACCCTAGCCTTAAAGGAACGGGAAGACGCACAGATGGCCAGGAATGAGGTAGAAAATGAGCTGCAGAAAGCAAGGCACCTTCATGAGGCCATGGCACACCACTTTCCCGACGGCGTAATTTGTGTTCTGGACCAGAACATGAGATATACGCTTGCCGATGGCCGCGGACTGGAAGCACTGGGACTCAATAAGCAGGATGTAAAAGGTGAGTATGCAGCGATAAATGCCCAGCAGGAACTTAAGAGGGCATTTCAGGGAGAGGACGTTGCCTTTGAAACGGTCCTTAACCACGAGGTGTACACCGTAAACGCGGTACCAATCCCCGACGGAAAAGGTGACATCAATGAGATCCTGGTCGTGATTCGAAATATCACCGACCGAAAGAAGCTCGAAAACAATTTGCTGAAAGCGCTGGACAAGGAAAAGGAACTTAACCTTCTCATGTCTCAGTTCGTCACAATGGCTTCGCATAAATTCCGCACTCCATTAAGTACAATACTATCGTCAGTGTTCCTGCTTGAAAACAACGTGGAGGCTGATGATCAGGAGCGCAAATCATATTTCGATAAAATCAAACGGGCAGTACACAACGTCACCGGATTGTTAAACGATTTCCTTTCCCTGGGCAAGCTCGAAGAGGGAAAGGTAAAGGTCGCGTTCAGCGAGACGGAGATAAAGTCATTCTTCCAGGAGTTTCTTCAGGAGGTTGGATCGATCAAGAAAGCGAAACAAAGAATCAATTTCACGTACGACGGCGTCGCCTGCACGGTGATGACAGATCAGCTTCTTTTGAAAAACATTTTGATGAGCCTTTTATCGAATGCCATAGAGTATTCAGCCTTTGATGCTGAGATAGATCTGGCCGTCGAGCTAAAGCAGGACAATTTAAAAATCCGAGTGTCAGATCATGGTATTGGCATACCGGAAGAAGAGCAACACCAGGTATTCCGCAGATTCTACCGCGGACAGAACGCAAACAACATTGAAGGCACTGGATTAGGCTTGAACATTGCAAAGAAGTATATTCGCCTTTTAAAGGGTACCATAGAGTTCACCAGTCAGGTTAACAAGGGAACGACATTCATTGCCAATATTCCCGTGGTCACTCTTGACATTTTGGAGAAACAGGCCTGAGGCAACCTACCGCCGGGGTCTAAAAAGAAAAAAAAGAAGACCCTATGAAACCAACTATCCTCCTGATTGAAGATAACAAGGAGATGGCGGAAAATATTTGCAGCATCCTCAAACTCGCCCACTACAACGTATTGAGTGCACCGAATGGGAAGATCGGGGTTGAGATTGCTCAGCAGCAACATCCCGATTTGATTCTATGCGATGTCATGATGCCTGAACTTGACGGCTACGGCGTTCTGCATATTCTGAACAGTGATCCCGAAACGGCCAACATACCATTCATTTTCCTTACGGCAAAGGCCGATAAGAATGACTTGAGAACCGGCATGAACATGGGTGCCGACGACTATGTTACCAAACCTTTTGAAGGTCTTGATCTTTTGAAAGTTGTCGAGATCAGGCTTAAGAAGAGTCAGTTGCTGAAGGCAAGTAATAACTCAAGCAAGAACGACCTTTACGACGTAAATACGTTTTTCAATAAGGCACGGGAATTAAAAGAATTCCAAAAGCTTTCAGAGAATCGCCCTACTCGTCTGTTCAAGAAAAAAGAGTTCGTGTTCATGGAGGGGCAAACCCCTTCGGACCTTTATTTTATTGTTAGCGGCGAGGTAAAAACTTACAAGGTTAATTACGATGGAAAGGAATTAATCACAGGCATACATTCTGCCGGTGATTTCCTTGGTTATGTTCCATTGCTCGAAGAGAGACAGCACAACGAGAGCGCTGAAGTTCTTGAAGAGGCGGAAATTTCAATTATCCCCAAGCAGGATTTTCTGACCCTTATCTATTCCAGCAAAGATATGGCGAGGAAGTTCATCAAGATGCTTTCGAACAATCTGATCGAAGCAGAGAATCGTCTCCTTGACCTGGCTTATCAGTCTGTACGCCAGCGGGTAGCCGGTGCGTTGCTTAAGATCTACAATGAACATAACGTCCCCAACAAGAAAGAAATTATCACCATTGCGCGGAAAGACATATCGAATATGATTGGAACCGCCACCGAATCACTTAACAGAACACTTGCAGATTTTAAGGATGAGGGGCTGATCGAAATCACCGACGAAGGGATTAAGATTCTTGAAAAGGCCAAGCTTGAACATCTTTTGATGGCGTTTGCCAACAGAGTAATGAAGTACAAATAGGCCTGATCTGGCAAAATATCTTGACCCCGGCATCACTTCAGGAGATGGCCGGGGTTATTTTTTTTCATTTTTTCAGGAAAAACTTACACGGAATTCAGTGACTTAAGCGCCTTGAAAACGGCCTGTCAGGCGCATAAAACGCCATTTTTGACCCCGATGAGCAATGTTTTGCTATACGATGACGCAGGTCATGTAGCCAGAATGCACTACAAATTACTTTTATAGCATGTCAAGGCTTAATCTCGTTGATCATGGAAGATAAGTATTACTCGCGGGTCATAAAAATGATGGTATTTATCCTCGATTTCTACCTCATTTCACTTGCTTTTACAATCACCAAAAAGCTGGGGATTGAAGACGGTGTGCCTGATAACCAGGAGACCTCGTTCTTCCTCATTTTCAGTCTGATATGGGTGATCTCGGGATTTCTCACTGAGATTTACCGAATCAACAAGCTCACTTCATTCCGCACGATGGTGTGGAACCTTGCCGGTTCTATGCTTGTGCATTTCTGCTTGTTGATGCTTCTGCTCTACACTACTAATCTATATCAGATTCAAAACCTTTTCCTCCCGGTATTGTATGCGTCTTCATTTGCACTGTTCGTGTTGTCACGGATGGCATACAAGACAACCTGGAAATATTTCGAGTTCTCAGGGTTTGACCAGCGCAAGATCGTGATCGTGGGTGCTACGCATTCAGGCCGGGCGTTATATGAGTTTTTCGAATCTCATGACTTCGCACGCTATAACTTTAAAGGATATTTTGATAACAACCCTGATCCCCTGATCATTCACAAGGCCTTGATCAAAGGAAGGATTGCAGATCTGAAAGCATTCTGCCTCAAGGAATCAATCGATGAGATCTACTTCGCCCTGCCTCCGGGTAATGAAGAGCTCCTGGCTGATATCTCGAAATTCGCAGATGACAACTGTATTTACCTGCGCATTACACCCGACTTTGGCGACGTAGTGTCAGACAAGTACAACATGTTCATGCTCGATTCAATTCCGGTCCTCACTCCTCGCCGTGAACCACTTGGCATGGCCGTGAACGTATTCCTGAAGCGCCTTTTTGATATAGCGTTTTCATTGCTCGTGATCATGACGGTTTATCCGATCATTTTCCCGATAATAGCAATTGCCATTAAGTTGGATTCAAACGGACCTGTGTTCTTTAAGCAGCCACGTCAGGGCAAGAAGAACAAACTGTTCCTCTGCTGGAAGTTCCGCAGCATGTTTGTTCACGGAGCCTCTGAGCGTCAGGCCACTAAGAATGATCCACGCATCACACGCGTCGGAGCCTTCCTGCGCAAAACTAACCTGGACGAACTGCCGCAATTCATTAATGTCCTTTTAGGTGACATGTCAGTAGTTGGGCCGCGTCCACACATCAGCGCACAGACAGATATGTACAGCGAAGCAATCCGCAAGTACAAAGTTAGACACTTTGTTACCCCTGGAATCACTGGCTATGCCCAGGTGAACGGTTTCAGAGGCGAAACAAAAGAGGTGAGCCTGATGGAGAAGAGAGTTGAGTATGACGTGAGCTATATGGAAAATTGGAGCCTCGCTCTTGACGTCAAGATCATCTTCCTTACGGTTTGGAATATGGTGAAGGGAGAAAAGAGTGCCTATTAAGTAATTCATTGGTTTTAATCCTCTTATACAGTCGCCTTAATCGATACGATTAAGGCGACTTTCTTTTTATCTCCCCCCCAACGTTTGCTCCCCGGCATGAGGCGGTTCGACCAGGTCTGAGGTGGTTTTGAACAGGCATGACAAAGGATGAGGCAGTAAACTCAGAATACCAATGGCCCCTGCGATCGAAACCGCCATGACGATAATAGGTCCGGTTAGTGCAGTCATCCGAATGAGCGGAAGGAATCGAAATCTAATTGAGGTGAAATGCCAGAAGTTGGCGGCGGCAATTATTTAGGCACAACATAGACGGATAATAAGGGGACAACGAACAGACATTAAACGGAGCCTAAATAAACATCTGTATAAGGGCATTATAACACCTGTGTAAGCTCCGTATAACATCTTTATAATGTAGCTCCTGGTGGTGTTGAACTTACGTTATCGGCGGTACCAGGGATCGTTGACATTCCCAATAGTTACAAAAGGTGGAGGTTTGTGAGCAATTAATGCGCCAACAATAAATGCATTTTCCGATTATTAAATCGGTCTGTGAAGAGCCTCGGGTATGCTGAGGGACGTTGAAAGGAGTCTTACGTTGATCGCTCTTAAGGCTCATGGTAATCGAAAACAGAATGGCACCTGCCGGGGTAGACAGGTGCCACAAAGGAAGAAATGTCTCAGGAAACCGACCGCAACAACCCTAAGTCATATATAGTCGCGTGTTGCGGCGATTACAGTCGTTTTCCTGCCCAGTCGGCAACAGTTTTCCCAATCGCGAGGGATGACGTAGCAGCCGGCGAGGGTGCATTGCATACGTTAATAACCTGTTTGTCCTCCAGGATAAGAAAGTCGTCCAGAAGGCCTCCTGTGCGATCGCAGGCCTGAGCTCTCACCCCTGCCCCACCTTCGACAAGATCCTCTTCCCGGATATCAGGCATAAGCTTCTGCAGGGCCTTCGTAAAGGCCGCCTTTGAGAACGAGCGGTGCATTTCACCAAGACCGGTTCGCCAATATTTTGCGGCAACTTTGCGAAAACCAGGCCAGGCCAGTGTTTCGGCGAGTTCAGGCAGATTAACATCAGACTTCTTATAGCCCTCGCGCCGGAATGCAAGAACTGCGTTAGGTCCGCATTCCACACCGCCTCCGACCATGGTAGTAAAGTGAACACCGAGGAAAGGGAAGGCTGGATCAGGCACCGGATAGATCAGCGTCTTGCACAAATATTCCTTTTCCTTCCGAAGCTTGTAGTATTCCCCGCGGAAAGGAATGATCTTAAAATTAACATCCTTTAAAGTAAGCTTGGCGATCTTATCGGAATACAGACCAGCGCAGTTAACAACCAGCTTGCCCGTATAGCTGCCTTTTTGTGTAACGACTACAGCCTGACCGTTGCCAAGTTGAACATCAAGCACCTTTTCGCCAAGCTTTAAATGTCCGTCGTATTTTTGAAATAGCTCTGCATATTTTTCAGCAACAACACGGTAGTCAACAATACCGGTTTGAGGCACATGAATACCTGCGATGCTGGCAACATGGGGTTCGTACTCCTTCACCTGTGGGCCAGTGAGCATCTTGAGATTTGACAGGCCATTTGCCTGGCCCCGTTCAAATATGGTTTTCAGAGTAGGTAATTCACGCTCTTCCGTAGCAACGATAACCTTGCCACAGAGGTTAAAAGGCACCTCATTTTCCCGAAGGAAATCAAGCAGCATGTTGTATCCGTTGATGCAGTTCTTTGCCTTAAGGCTTCCGGGTTTATAATAAACACCCGAGTGAATTACGTTACTATTGTTACCCGTCTGGTGATTCGCGACGACGTTTTCCTTTTCAAGGACAACAACTTTTAGTTTAGGGCTCTGCTTCTTTAGCTGCAAGGCTGTCGCCAGGCCCACGGCACCGCCGCCGACTATAATTACATCGTATTGCACTTTCTCTTAATGATTAATGTGTTGTTCTGGCAACTTTAACAGGATGAACTTGGCTCCTTGCGTCGTTGCGCGAAACCAGAACCTTTATGCGATTACATTAAAGTATTCATTTTGTTCCTGACGGAGTTTATCGCAGAATCGTCCTGTGGGAAGAATGACATCTGCATACGTCAAAACTTTGTCCTTAGGAACATCGCGAGTGAGGATACAATCCTCGGCGAGACCCATTGGAAGCAGTTGCTGCTCACTCGTGATCTCCGCCGTCTCACATTGTCCATAGGTCATGTAGCATCCTATTCCATCAAGTTTTTGTCCTGCTTTCAAATCAATTTTTGCTGTTGTCACTACTTCAACGCGAGGCGCACCTATTGGAGCAATTGCAGCATCATTAAACAAAACTGCTCTTGCCGCAGTGAATGGTACTTCGAAGTGACACAGGTGATATGGAGTGTAGAACAAATACAGTGGGCCTTCACCTAACTTATAAAGGTTGAGGTAATGTTTCTGCTTTGGATTATCGTGAGTACCCAGTACGAATACACCAGGACCAGGCTCTGCACCAACACAATAGTCTACGATGCCAGGACCTGATAAAAGTACATCGAGCGGATACTTATCCATTACCTGCTTCAATGGCGTTCCTGAAGGCAGTGTCGGACCATACATTCCCCTCTGTCCAACAGTCATCCCCGTAGCATTAGCCACGATAGCTTGCTCATACGAGATCTTCGTTCCGTCGGCAAAGGATGTTACCATGCTCGGGTTTTGTCCCCACTTCTTGGCAAATCCTTCCTGAGTAGTTGGATTTCTATATGGGTCCTGAAGTCCCTTAATGTTTCCGCATAGTACAGGTCTTACACCAATCCCCTTCACAAAACGATAGAGATTCATTTGCACGCCTGGCTGATCGCCATCAGCATTGGAAAGTATCACCCCCGCCTTATCGGCATACACTTTTAGAATGCCTCCGACGGTACCGTCGAGCTCGGCGCCCATACTTACAACGTGCTTACGGTTCTGAATTGCTTCATAAACCACACGTGAACTGAATTCAACGGCGCCTGTTACTTCGATAATGACGTCGATGTTCTCAGCACGGCACATCAACAAGGGATCTTCTGTAATCGTGTATTTTCCTTTCGCTATGCGATCTTCCAGTTCCGACTGAGAATTGACGATAGCAAAGTCTTCAACACCTGCTTCCACATATGCACGTTTGGCGCCTTCGGTCGTGCGATTATAAATAGCTACGACGTCCATACCCGGAACAGAATTTAATATCTGGAGAACTACTCCCCGTGCCATAAATCCAGCTCCCACCAACCCAACTCGAATGGGGTTCCTCTCTGCTTCTCTTTTCGCGAGTGCGGTATCTACGATTACCATATACTAATCAAGTTTTATTTTATTTGGTTAAAGTGATCTCCCTGTAGCCCGGATGAGCCAGATCTTTTTCAGATACTACGCTCGGTTTGATCGGCCATTCAATGTTGAATGCCGGGTCATCAAAACGTATTCCTCCTTCGGCTCCAGGGGTATAGAATTCAGTTACCACATAATGAACAGAAGTATGATCTTTCAAGGTGATAAATCCGTGAGCGAATCCTTCAGGAACATACAACATGCGGAAGCTGTCCTCAGTTAGTTCTACGCCAATCCACTGTTTGTATGTGGGTGAGTCAGGGCGAATGTCTATGATAACGTCATAGATGGCGCCGGAAGTACATCGGATCGTTTTCGTTTCAGCAAACGGCGCAACCTGATAGTGCATACCACGGATTGTACCTTTTACTTTGTTGTATGAAACGTTTGCCTGTACAGCATTTGCATTTAAGCCATGTTGTTCAAACTCGCGCTTACACCACGCCCGACCAAAGAATCCTCTTTCGTCTTCCAGTCTTTTAACGTCAATGATGAACGCTCCCTTAAGTTTGGTTTCAGTGAATATCATATGAGGTAGTTACAGAACGTTTACTATTGCCACTTCAGATCAGCGCTGAGTTGTTTCTTATCCATCAATGAAGTAAGAACTTTCAATCGCATCAGTTTGGAATCGCGAAACTCCGAGTCATTAAACTTCATCGACTCAAGTCCTTCTTTAAGCTCCTTAATGGTAGTAAGCAAATCGTACTGAGGCTGATGATTAGGCGCCAGCTTCCTGTACAATGAGAAATCTACTTTGTAAGAACGCTTATCCGGTGGTGCGTCTGTGTTGATGGAAACTTTTACACCTGGAATTACAGATGCTACAGCAGAAGCAAGTTCTTTAACCTGGTAATTCCATTGGTCGGTTCCAGTATTAACAGCGAGGAATGAGCCGATTGATTTCGAGCGACCAATAGCCCAGTCGATAGCCAAAGCCATATCCTTAACATTGATAAGCGGCCTCCAGGGAGATCCATCGCTAAGAATAGTGATGTGCTTTGAGGACAGTGCGCAAGCAACGAAGTCATTTAGTACCAGATCAAGTCTCAGACGCGGGCTCATGCCGCAGGCAGTAGCAAAGCGGAGACATGTAATTGTAAAGTTCTCATCTGCCAACGGCTTAAGGTCCTGCTCTGTGAAAACTTTAGAGCGTGCATACGCAGTAAGCGGATTCAGAGTTGAGTCTTCCGTTTTTGCGGCATCAGAAGCAGCTCCGTACATGCTGCAACTTGAAGCAAAAACAAATGTCTTAACACCTAGTTCTTTTGCCCGTTTTGCCAATGCGATGCCTGATTTATGGTTAACATCAAGCGTTACGTCTTCGAACTTGGTACCCATTGGGTCGTTCGAAATTGCGGCCAGGTTAACTACAGCTTCCGCACCTTCCAAAACAAAGTCTGGCACGTTTCTTATGTCGCCAAAATATTGATGATCGAGCTTCCGCTCGGGAAGAAAATCGACGTCCGTTAAACAGCTGGCAAAAAAACCAGTGTCATAACCTATTAATGTGGCCTTTGGATAGGTCTCACGAAGTCTTGCAACTACTCCCGGGCCAACATAGCCCATATTTCCGAAAACAATGATTTTCATAATGTGGTTATACAATAATAGTCAATTTTACAAGAAGGACTGATGCGTTTACTTCCAGATCTTCCAGGGTGCTTTGCCTGATTTCCAGAGATCTTCCAGGTAATGTCTATCCCGAAGTGTATCCATTGCCTGCCAGAAACCGGTGTGCTTGTAAGCAGCAAGATTACCTGAGCTCGCCAGATTTTCCATTGGCTCACGTTCCCATGTAGTTGAATCATCTGCAATCAGATCGAACACTGAAGGTTCGCAAACGAAATATCCACCATTAATCCATGGAGTGTCTCCTGTGAGTGGCTTTTCTTTGAAGTTGCTCACCATTACATCCGCAGGTCCGAGCGTGAAGGCACCGAAACGGCCGGGTTGCTGAACTGCCGTAAGAGTGGCCTGAACATTTTGTGCTTTATGAAACTTAATCAACTCTCCGATATTCACGTCGCTAACGCCGTCACCATACGTCAGGCAGAAAGTTTCGTTACCAACATAGTCCTTCACTCGCTTCAGACGGCCACCAGTCATGGTGTCTTCGCCTGTCTCCACCAATGTTATACGCCAGTTCTCGGCCTTAGTGTTGTGAACTTCCATCTTGTTTTTTGCCAGATCGAAAGTAACATCAGAAGTGTGGAGGAAGAGGTTTGCGAAATACTCCTTGATAACATAAGACTTATATCCACAACAAATGACAAAGTCATTGATACCATGCTGAGAATAGATTTTCAGAATGTGCCAAAGAATCGGTTTGTTTCCAATCTCGACCATCGGTTTTGGACGAATGCCACTTTCTTCGCTAATTCTAGTACCGAATCCACCGGCAAAAATTACTGCTTTCATAGGGTTTATTTATTGATCCGTTAAGGGGTCCACTAAGGGTTTTGTAAAGGAGCCTATTTTATTGCGGTCAAATCATGACTGCTATCATTCCTTTGAAAGATTGAAATCATACCCTGCAAACGTGCCGAGATAGCAAAGGTTTGCGCTACAACAGTACCCCATTGCAGGGCGTAAAACTGTCTGACTTTCATTGCCCGGGTCGCATCAAATTTCATTGGCCAAGGTCTCCATAGGTTAATCTATCATTCACGCGTCAGCAAGTTTTAAGAGGCCGCATTCCTCCAGCCGCGACGCAGCCTCTCTAATGATCTGAAAATCCGTTTGAGACCTTTTTGCAATGTCGAGCAAAGAGTTCTCTCCACTAGTTAAGTTCAGCGTCCACAATAGCGCCATTTGAAATGCCTTCGCATCGTTGTTTCCGCCCTTCAGACTATAAAGGCCCCGCTTCCCAAGCTGTGGTTCGCAGTTCGGATTTGTATTCAGGTAAACTCTGTTTTGATCAAGGGTGGAAAGGATATCCAGGTAGACGTTATAGGACTCTTCCAGCGATTCTGCAGATATCAAATCAAGATTGTCAGCAGAAGTATGGTACTCAACATACTGTCCAAAGGGCGTACGCGACAAGCATCCGACGGCCAGATTAAAGCCTGGCGAACAGTACTGACGTTCATCGTAGCCATAAGGAAAGAAGTCAATGATTTTGTTCCGACTGTCACGCCCTTTCAAAATGTATTCAGCGATCTGATCGATTTCTGTATTTCCTCTTCGGGAGCGTTTATAGGTAAAAGCTCCTTTGTCGCCTAACAAAGAAGCCACCAGCCCAAAGCGAACCTTGCGGGCGCGCTCTTCGTTTTGCGCAAGCCACGTGATAGCTCCTATCGTACCGGGAACAAAAACGAACCGATAAGAATAGTAGTTGTTTCGCTCACTCAGTGTTCTTGCCAGGGAACTAACTACTGCCAGGCCTGAGAGGTTATCATTCGCCAATGACGGATGACACACGTGAGCGGAAATCAACACTTCATCCCCGACTTGTCCGCGAATGTAGTACTCACCGTACGTCAATGATCCGGCTTCGAGCGTAGAACCTATATAGACATCGTAAAACGGTTCGGTAAGTTGTTTGTACTGGTTGTAGGTAACGCAGAATCCCCAATCTTCCTTATAGTACGACGTCCGGTATGGAATCCAGTCTGGATAATCCTCCAGAAAGTACAGATGCTTGCGCAATTCATCGAGACTTACGCGCCGCTTAACTGGAATACTATAATTGAGGACGTGCAGATTACTCTGGCGAAAGTCTATTACCCGTTCACCGGCAGCGTTGCTTATAAACGCGTCCGTAATATTCCATTCCCGGGGCACATCCCAGTCGAAGACCTTTGTTCCTGAGGGTACTTCAATTACCTGAAGAGGGATTTCTTCGGAAAGGATCTTCAAAGTCTCGCGAACGCCATCGCCTGTGATGCTTCTGCAGATCGGGAACAGACGGCCTGCAAGATCATGCATTTTTCTTCCACTTGCCTGGTACGGTTCAACTGCCACTTCTGGTTCCATAAGTGAATGTGACTTGTGCCTGCTTATAACTGTTGGAAATAAAAAAAGGATAAGGAAGGGCCTTATCCTTTGACTGCTGAAGTCCTAGCTCGCGCGTTTGTAGCGTTGCGACCACCACTGCGAATCCAGAACTTTCAGTTCAGGAATTGGAATTACAAACTTGCCTCCCCATTCATGGATGAACGACATGCTCTCCATGATCTCCTCTTTCAAATTCCAGGGGAGAATGAATACATAATCCGGTTTTGTTTCGCGAATCATCGCCGGTTCATAAATCGGTATCAGCGTTCCTGGCAGGAAGTTTCCCTGCTTGTTGGGATTGCGATCAACTGTATAGTCGATAAAATCTGTACGAACACCACAGTAGTTGAGCAGCGTATTACCCTTGCCAGGTGCACCGTAGCCAGCAATAGTCTTACCGTTGGCTTTTGCCTCAATGAAAAACTCAAGGATCTTCATCTTTGTCTGACGAACGTTCTTTTCGAAGCTGGTATAGTAGCTCATTTCGAGCATGCCAGCCTCAAGTTCCTTCTTCAACAACGCTGGTACTGAAGGCAAAATCGTCTTAGATGAATCTTCACGATGCTTTGCATAGATACGAAGAGATCCTCCATGAGTAGATAGTTCTTCGACGTCAAAGATCGAAAGCCCGTGATATTTAAATATCTTCTCAACAGTAGTAAACGACAAGTACGAGAAGTGCTCGTGATAAATTGTATCAAACTGATTGCCCTCAACAAGACGCAACAAATGAGGGAACTCCATCGTAATGACACCCTGCGGTCCGAGGAATGCCTTCATACCTGAAACGAAGTCATTAATGTCTGGAACGTGTGCAAGCACATTGTTACCGATTAATAAATCGGGCTTACCATACTTCGAAGTGAGTTCCAGCGCAGTGTTGAGACCGAAGAACCTGTTCTCAGTACGAATTCCTCTCTTTGCTATTGCGTATTCAGCAACATTTGGAGCCGGCTCAATGCCGAGTACAGGAACGTTCTTTTCAACAAAATACTGAAGTAAGTACCCATCGTTGCTTGCCAGTTCTGCGACAAGATTGTCAGAACGTAATTCCAGCCTTTCAGTGATCTTATCGACGTAGGCCCTGGCGTGTTTCAGCCATGATTCGGAGTAGGAAGAGAAATAGGCATAGTCATTAAAGATTTCGGCAGGAGCAACAAACTCTTCTAACTGAACGAGGAAGCAGGAACTGCATACGTAGGCATGCAGAGGATAGAACGGCTCCATTCGGTTCAATTCTTCAGGCTTAACATGGTCCTGACAAAGAGGTGACATTCCTAGGTCAACAAAAGTCTGTTCCAGCGGGGATTGGCAGAATCTGCACTTGCCCGGTGTCTCGTGATGATTCATTTCTGTAGATGTTAAAAAAAAGCCACTATATATTATTCATTCCAACTATACTCGGAAAATTGCATTCCGAAATTTCGCATGTGGGTTACGAGAACTTCGCTGAACAACGAGGAGGTGCGTTGATCAATAGTTAAAAGTAGTATGAATCAAATATTACCTTAATGACCAAGGTTGGAATTGCACATGATTGTAATCATGCCTGTCAGAAAAGGCCAAAAAACAAGAGATTTCTCAGTTTTTGCGGTTAATATTTATAGCCATAACCGTAGCCATAAGCGTAATAATTGCCGGATTCTTTTGACGGGCGCACGTCATTGAGCACAATATTAAAGTTGCCGACCTTCTCACGCTCCAGTAGCTTATTGAGTCGCTTCAGGCTTTTCCGGTTGGTATAGTCAGAGCGGACAACATAGAGATTCGCATCTGTATACTTCATTAATATAATGTATTCAGATACATAGCCAAGAGGCGGCGAGTCGATTATCACTGTGCTGTATGATTGACGCAGCGAATTAATCAATTCCTCCATTCTTGGGTTGCCAATCAGGTCAATGGGATTCGGAGGAATCGGCCCAGATCCTATCACATCGAAACCCTTGTGCTCCGTGTTGTTGATGATCTCTTTGATGGACCCATCGCCCACAAGAAAATTAGAGAGCCCTTTACGATTCTCGAGCTGAAAATAAGAAGCAACGCGGGGTCGCCGCATATCAGTGTCGATCAGTACGGTTCGTCGCCCGGAATAAGCCATCACCGCTGCCAGATTAACAGCGCAAAATGTCTTTCCCTCGCTTTCGCGCGAGGAGGTAATCCCTATGACATTCGCCCCTGCATCAAGGGTTAAATACTGAAGATTGACCCGCAGAGATCGAAACGACTCTCCCACTGCAGACCTGGCATGAGCCACAATGGTATTTTGTTCACGCTTCTTAGCATGGCTGATAGTGGCGACCAAAGGAATTTTGGTTGTAAGCTCAACGTCTTCCGCCGAGAGAAGGGTATCTCTCCATTTATCCTTTATGATTGTTGCCAGTATAACAATAAGAAACGCAGAGGCTATCGCTATGCCATATACGACATCGGTAAGTGGGAACACCGGATTTCCTCCGCTTGCCGTGAATGGTTTATCAACAACAGACTTACTTGTGGAAGCAGAGGCCAATGCCATCCGCATCTCAATACGCTTGTCTGCAAGATAGGCGCGCATTTTCTCGCTTAACGTATCAGGGGGATTATTGAGCTGGTCCTCAATAAACTTCAGAGCCTGAAGTGATGTGCCCTGTTCAGTTGCCGACGAGAGTTGAAAATATTGTTGAATAAGTGAACCAAGAAAGACCTTCTCCTTTTCAGGCACTTCTCCTCTCACTGTAAGCGAAACAATTTTTGAGTCCGCCGATATCGGCTCTGCGGTGAGATTATTCTGATACGACGCAACCAACGTGTGCAGGGGGCGAATAATAAAAAACATCTGGTCGCCTGCCTCTACCTTGTACTTGTCGTTGAACGCGATCCGAAAATTCAAATACTTATTGCCCAACGGCTTGTCCAGGGGAACTTCTTCGTTTATTTCCAATTCAGGGATGCTGCCCTCAACCTTATTCGAGAAACAGTTATAAAGCTGAACATCACGAGCGGAGACCTTCACATGATACCGCGTGGATGAGATACGTTTAACATAAACAGGCACATCGATCGCCTGATTGACACTGGAATCCAATTTTACCTTGAAATAACTGTTCTCATATTCTTCGCGTACAGCAAGTTGATTTTCAACACAGTAGGCTACACCGAAATCCAGGTCCCGCAGGCTTTTTTCAAGAATGGTGTTAGAAGTCAGTATTCCGACCTGGTCGTCAACGATTCCCCTAGGCAATGGATCCTTATCATCGGAGACCTCAGTTCCGGGCTCTTGTTTATTCGCAGGCGCGGCAACCATTATGGAAGCCTGAACATCATACTGCGGTGGCGTTAAGTACAAGTAAAGAAAAGCAGCGGGCAGCGCCAGAAGCAGCGCGAGTATGAAGTAATACCAACGTGAAAGAATCCTTTTTGCGTAGCGTGTAAAACTCCTGGTGCCAGCCATTTGTATTGTCTCTCGCAGGATGTCCTCGTATCGACATCCCAAATGTAGTTCAAAAAATATTACAGATATGGAATCACGATGCCGGCATGCGCCAAAATACCTGGCAAGCAGGTCAACACAACATGCCGATTGAGTCTCAAGTTATCCATTATCCTCAACGGCGTCAACGTAGATTCAGGTCATTCACAGAATAAGGATGCAAATAAAAGAGGTTGGACGATGCCAACCTCTTAATTTATCATTTGACAGAAAATACTCTATCAGTTGTCAACTCCCATTTCTTTATACTTCTTCTCCAGGCGCTTCATGCCTGCATCGTTACCAAGATCCTGGTAAATTGAGAAAAGTACGTCTACAACTTCCTGATCTTTCTGGTTCAATTGTTCGGCCTTTTCCCAATACGGCTGCGCGATCTTCAGTTTCTCTACCAACACCTTATCAAGATCGAACTTCTTCTTTTTGTCAGCTGCCGAGATACCTAATGCAGCCATTTCCTTTTTAATTACAGCAGCGTCGTTGTACATTATTTTAGCAAGGTACAATTGAGCCTCGAAGTAATTAGGATCAATTTTAAGTGCAGCCTCGTAGTTCTTTTTTGCTTCTTCATTGAGGTTCAAACTTGCATTGGCATATCCAAGGTAGAAGTGAAGAACTTTGTTACCGGGTTCTTTGGCAACAGCGCTTTCAAGACCTTTCTTAGCCTCGTCGATACGTTTCAAATCGATCAGCAAACCAATCTCTACTTTCGGGAGTTGAGGATCGTTAGGGAACTTAGGTTTTGCTTCGCGAACAACCTTCAAAGCTTCTTCCTTGTTGTCTTTAGGACCGCTATAGATGTTGATGATGCTGAGGTAAGCGTCTACAGACTTACCGCCAAGATCGATATACTTACGGAAGCTTTCGATGGCTTTATCATAGTTCTCCATGCCATTGGCTACAAAGCCGGCATAGAAATAACCCAGCGTATCATTAGGAAGGATTTTCTGAGCCTTCTCAAAATCCTTTAATGCAGTCTCGAGGTCTTCTTCCTGGTAAGCCGCTGCGCCCTTGTTAATGTATTGTCCGTGCCAGTAAGCAATTTGCTGTGATTTCAGAATAGGCATTCCGGCTGCGTCCTGAGTAAAATGTTCCTTTCCTTTTTGCATTTCGTCACCTTTTGCAAAGGCTGCGAGCGCCTGATCGAAAGCATCTGGAGCTAATGCCTTGAATTTCTCATTTGAGGTAGTGTCGAGGGCTGCATAGATCAGACCTTTGTAATAATACGTCTTCGCATCATTCATCGTCTTTTCGTACGTAGTGGCTGCGTCGATCATAGACTTAGCCTCGTCCAGCTTGCCTTC
This sequence comes from Chryseolinea sp. T2, assembly GCF_037203685.1. Classification (NCBI taxonomy): domain Bacteria; kingdom Pseudomonadati; phylum Bacteroidota; class Cytophagia; order Cytophagales; family Fulvivirgaceae; genus Chryseolinea; species Chryseolinea sp. T2. The sequence continues at coordinate 92,975 of NZ_JBBCAU010000005.1, read as the reverse complement.
AGTCCAAAGCTGCAGGGCTTTGTTAAGGTTAGGCTTGGGCGCCTTCTGTGCGTATGTCGCCGCCGAAACCAGCAACAAGAGCAAGAGTGTATACTTTTTCATTTGACTTGGTTTATAAAAGGTTGGAGTTAGTTTTTAGGTTCTTCATCGATCTTGTCAATCTTCTGGATCTTTTCAACAGAAGATATCCGGTCGTCGTCGTTGAGCTTGATGAGCTTAACGCCCTGGGTGGCACGTCCCATGACGCGCAATTCGCTCACTTTAATGCGGATAGTAATTCCGGAACGGTTGATTATCATCAATTCGTCGTCGTCGACTACTTCCTTGATGGCAACAAGCTTGCCAGTTTTCTCCGTCATTTCGAGCGTCTTCACGCCCATTCCGCCACGTCTCGTTATCCGGTAGTCGTCAATGAGTGAGCGCTTTCCAAACCCGTTTTCCGACACTACCAGCAAGTTAGCATCTTCGCGGCTTATGCAAACCATCCCTACAACTTTATCGGCATCTGAATCCAGTGTTACACCCCGAACCCCGGCAGCAGTCCGGCCCATAGGGCGCACATCCTGTTCGTTGAAGTGAACCGCCTTACCTTCACTCTTTGCGATAATGATATGATTATTACCGTTTGTCAGTGAGGCATTTAACAGGCGATCTCCTTCATGGATCGAAATGGCCGTTATGCCGCCCTGCCTGGGCCTTGAATAAGCCTCCAGGGACGTCTTTTTGATAGTACCCTTTTCAGTACATAGGATGACAAAATTGTTGTTCACATAGTTGTCGTCCGTAAGGTTCTTGACGTTGATGAACGTTCTGACGGTATCGCCCGGCTCAATGTTTATCAGGTTTTGGATGGCCCGACCCTTTGAAGTTTTAGTACCCTCGGGAATTTCGTAAACCTTTTTCCAGTATACCTTCCCCTGGTCAGTAAAGATCAGAAGATAATTATGCGCTTGCGCAACAAACAGGTGCTCAGTGAAATCATCGTCCTTGGTCGATACGCCCCGCGAGCCAACTCCACCACGGCCCTGCGTGCGATACTCCGACAGAGAAGTACGCTTGATATATCCCTGGTTGGAAATCGTGATGAGCATTTCTTCGTTCGGGATCATGTCCTCGTACGAAATGTCGTCCTCGTTGTGTTCAACCAGAGTTCTGCGCTCGTCGCCGTAACGCTCGCGAAGATCATTCAATTCATCCTTAATGATCTGCATTCGAACCGACTCATTATCAAGAATATTACGAAGTCGTTCAATCAAAGCTTTAACCTCGTTGTATTCCTGCAGGATCTTATCGCGTTCGAGACCTGTGAGACGCTGCAGACGCATATCGAGAATTGCCTTGGACTGAATTTCAGTCAGACCGAAACGAGTCATCAATCCTTCCTTAGCAGTTTCCGGATCACGAGAGCTTCTGATCAGTGCTATGACCTCGTCGAGGTGGTCAAGAGCAATGAGATACCCTTCGAGAATATGCGCCCTTTTTTCCGCTTCAGCCAGCTCAAATTTTGTTCTGCGAACAACTACTTCGTGACGATGCTCGACGTAGTATTTAATGAGATCTTTAAGATTAAGCGTCATCGGACGCCCCTTCACAAGAGCTACGTTGTTCACGTTGAACGACGACTGTAGCTGCGTGAACTTAAACAGATTGTTTAATACAATGTTTGGAATTGCATCCTTCTTCAGATCATAAACGATGCGGAAGCCTTCACGGTCCGATTCATCACGAAGGTCGGATATTCCCTCAATCTTCTTCTCGTTAATGAGCGCTGCTGTCTTTTCGATCATCAGCGCCTTGTTCACCATATAGGGAATCTCTGTAACGACAATCTGATCTTTGCCGTTGGCGTTGGTTACAATTTCTGCTTTCGAACGTACCACTATGCGTCCGCGGCCAGTCAGAAAAGCCTCCTGCACTCCAGAGTGTCCGTAGATGATACCTCCCGTCGGAAAATCCGGAGCGGTGACGTACTTCATCAGTTCGGGTATCGTAATCTCAGGATTGTCAATGTATGCGATGATTCCGTTCACAACCTCGGTAAGGTTATGCGGAGCCATGTTCGTTGCCATACCAACAGCGATGCCCGAAGAACCATTAACCAGAAGGTTTGGAAGTTTGCCAGGAAGTACGCTTGGCTCCGTTAGCGAGTCGTCGAAGTTAGGCTGAAAATCAACAGTGTCCTTGTTGATGTCTGCCAGCAACTCCTCTGCTATACGCCGAAGTCTCGCTTCAGTGTATCGCATCGCTGCAGGCATATCACCGTCAATACTTCCGAAGTTTCCCTGACCATCGACAAGCGTGTATCGGAGTGACCAATCCTGCGCCATGCGCACCATGGTATCATATACCGATCCATCACCGTGCGGGTGATACTTACCAAGAACCTCCCCTACGATTCTGGCAGACTTCTTATAAGGCTTATTAAAATTTACGCCCAGTTCCTGCATCCCGTAGAGCACTCGCCGGTGTACAGGCTTAAGTCCATCACGGACGTCCGGCAAAGCGCGGGAGATAATAACGGACATCGAATAATCGATGTACGCACCGCGCATTTCATCTTCAATATTTATCGGGATTATACTCTGCCTTGCAGGAGGCATGCCGCCACTTTCTTCAGCCATTTAAAACGCTATTGTTACTGTCTGTTTCGAGGCTCTTTTTCGAGCTGTGCAAGATAGTAAAATTCAATACGTTCGGACCTCCGGCGAGCAATAAGTTTACAGGATTTTTGAAGGTGATAAACCGTTTGTTGATGCGAGTCAGAACGACTCAAAAGATCTGCTGAACCCGGGCTTAGTACGGGTTAAGTTTTCGCTTATTCTTGCCCTTGTACTTGATCAGATTGGGGTGGTTTTCACCATAATGTGGATTCTGCTTCTTGTAAATAGGATGGACCCGGCTTCTATATTCGCGATTACCATGAGCATGATTCATCTGAGCCTTGCAGGTCTTCAGAAAACAACGACGAAGTTCAGGGATCCGATAAGTTGCTCCTACGTTCACATAGAAAGCATTCATCTTGTGCGTCACACTGAGGCTGCTCTCAGGATACTTTAGATCGTAGCTTTTGATCTCGTAGGATGGCCGAATAAATAGTCTGAAGTATTCGGACAGCTCACGCTCAGCAGATACACCCAGGTTGATGAACATTCCCTTTTGTATCTGACTCTTTTCAAACTGCTGACCTAGGCTATAACCGCCAAGGTTAAGATCGACGACCAGCAGGTAATCGTTATAGCGATATACCGTTCCGCCGATAATGGCAAAGTACTTCTTCAGGAAGAATGATGAAAAGTCTGTACTAAAACTGTTTATCCGATCTCCATAACTGGTAGGCTTGAAAGATCCAACATGGGTATATTCAAACGAGAATCCGCCTCCTACCCTCACCTTGTCAAAATCAACATGAAGTGTTGCCCTGAGAGGAATGTTAAACGACTTGCTTTTGAACCCAATGGTAGTGGTGTCGCTATTCACCATAAATGCATTTGGCTGCGCGGTTACCGTTGAACTGGTGAACTCGTTAACCCAGTTGCCGTAAGTGGCCGCGGTATTGGATGAAGCGAAAATGACAGGCCTTGCGCTGGCGCCGTTTTGAATGATGCCGTAACCGCCGAGATCATGTTTGTAAGCCATGCTCCCATATCCTGTACTAAGCCCAAAAGTTACCTTGCTAAATACCCTTCGGAAGAAACCGATATTTTCCCGCTTGATGTAGAAATACTCAAGCGGAACACTGGCATCCTTTTCATTCTCGTACTGTGCCAGGGCAGACTCCGACGAAAGGAGTGCGCCGCACAACAGAATGAACACTATGAATACCTGACGCTTCAGAAAAAATCGGGGTTATCTCCTACAATCAAAAAATGTAAGGCACTAATAATGTGCGCTTTAAATGGCCAAGTTAACGCAATTTCGTTTTCCATCCTATTAGCCGTGACCCCTGAGGCACAATTCACTTGAAGAACGGCGACCGCTATCGTTCTGTACGCCACAAGGCGCCTGTTTTTTCGGTGAATCGTTTCACATAAACGTCGAAATATCCGGCGCATTGTATGGTGCAGATCGGGGATCAGGCGGAAATATGAATGGGAAGAGACCAAAAATCAGAGGGCTTTTAGTCCCTGTATAGCAGCTTCCGGATCGGCAGCACTAAAAACAAAGTTGCCGGCTACAAGCACATCGGCACCAGCAGACAACAACGCAGAGGCATTTTTCATACTTACGCCACCGTCGATTTCGATCAGGGCTGAAGAACCAAGATCAGTGATCATCTTCTTCAGTTGCTTAACCTTTGCATAAGTATTTTCGATAAAGGTCTGCGCACCGAAGCCAGGGTTTACTGACATAACACAAATGTGATCAACATCCACTAAGATGTTCTCGAGTGAAATCAATGGTGTGTGTGGATTGATAGCGACTCCGGCCGCGCATCCAAGCGCTTTTATCTGTTGGATGTTTCGGTGAAGATTGGCACACACCTCGACATGAACACAGATCCGGTCTGCTCCCGCTTTTCGAAACGCTTCCACATGATGTTCAGGCGTCATGATCATGAGGTGAACATCAAGAGGTTTTTTGGTATGACGACGTATTGCCTGCACCACAGGAATTCCCATTGAAAAGTTCGGAACAAATGTTCCATCCATGATGTCGACGTGTACCCAATCTGCGACACTGCGATCGATCATTTCAACATCGCGCTGAAGATTACCGAAATCGGCGGCAAGAACAGAAGGCGCAATCAAAGGAGAAGCCATAGACATTTTTCGTGCGGCAAAGTAAAGAAAAAGTTGTTAGTCAGGACACGTCAGCAACAACAGGAAACTAAAGCTTTGCAATACGATAGATGTATCGCCTGTCCTGCCAGGTAATGCGTACGAAGTATATTCCAGCTCCATACGGGGTTAAGTCAGTCGTATACACGCGATTGAGCCATGAGAATGAAACATCACTTGCAGTCATGATCTTTCCTTCCGAACTGAGCAGTTCAACGCGGCAACCGCTGACCGCGCCCGGGTCGGCCGGTTTTATTATAAGCGAATCTGCTGTGACAGGGTTTGGGTAAACTGCGAATATTTCTTCCTGTGGATGACTCTCAAGATAATTCACTACTGCCTGAAAATTCGGAATGCCATAACCTATAAGAGAATCAGGGGAAGACGATTGAGATGATGAGCTTCGAATTGCATTGATTACTTCTTTGCAGGTAAGACTGGGATAACGCTGCCAAACACCGGCAGCAAGACTTGTAATCAAAGGTGCCGCCAGACTGGTTCCGTTTAATGTGCCAGCGCTACCGTCGGGCCGAATGATAGCCGTGCCCACTCCCATTGCTGCCACATCCGGCTTTATGCGCCCGTCCGCAGAGGGACCTTTTGAGCTTGATGGGGAGCGTTGTCCTGTACTTGTCACGCTGGCGACCGCAAGAACATCTTTTGCGTCGGCAGGGGCAGTGATCATTTGCCATTGATTAGCGCCTTCGTTTCCTGCGCTACAAACGACAATGATACCCCGGTCAGCCGCCCATTGTGCGGCACGGGATACGACGGTAGTTTTCCCGTCCAGCTGATTCCGGGAGTAGTTCATTGAGGCATCGTCAAAATCATAGTACCCCAATGAAGAACTGATAACATCAACGCCTGCACTATCTGCGCGTTCGGCGGCGAAGAGCCAGTTATATTCTTCAATACGGTATTCGGTGCTGACGTCCTCCGTAACGTACAGCTGGTAATTGGCCTCGTAGGATCCTCCGACGTAACTGCCTTGTTCGTAAGCGGCGATCACGGAAAAGACGGCAGTACCATGATCGTCATACTGAAAAACGTCGTGTGTGTCATTAACAAAGTTCACGCAGGCATCTGTATCCAGCCGGCCTTCAGTGAAAATGTGCTGAAATGGAGGAGCTGAATCCACGCCAGTGAAACCGCCGTCGAATAGAGCCATAAGAATCTTCTCGCCGCGATAGCCTGCGTCCTGCATTGCATCGAGGCCAAGCATTGATAACTGGGCGGCTGTGCGTGTACCCTGAACGTGGCTTTTTGCCCTCGAAGACTGGCGCTTTCTACCGCCGGCGTTGAGCCGGGATCCGGGAGCAACCTGTTCAACATGATCCACGTATGTCAGCTGAGTTATCGAGGGAATCAAAGCCGACTCACTCTCGATCAGCAGCGCATTGGCCCATCGCGACGTAAAAAATGTTCTTGCACCTGTATTGGCAACCCCGGATACGTATGCCGGTACAACGGGAAGGTCCTGCTCTGTAATGGTAATGCCCTGCTCTACGCGACGATCGATAGCACGGGACGACAGAAACCCGGACGGATTCGAAATTGAATATGGTGTTCCGCTTTTGTTCTTAAAGAAGACGACATACCGATTCGTCTGCGCCATTGTACTGATGGCGGAAACGCACAATAGCACGATAACAACAAGCCGAAGATTATTCCTCCCCATGCAAAACTAATGTTTGCGTATACTCCATTCCTTCTTCAACCACCTTTTGTCCCAAACAGCCAGAGTTTGAATCAGTACAATAATGAAGCTGGCGAACTTCTTTAGATACAAGACCAACGTTTCGGGCATAGATCTCTTTGCGCTGATCGAGATATACGACGAAGTCCTGATTATCATTTTGGTTGATGACGATGCAGTCACTGAAGTTTTCATTGCCGATCGATTTATTGACCTTGACATCTTCCATGATGTAATCGTCCGGCTCCCCGTTGTTGTACGTGTTTCCGTTCCAGGTATATCCTTTCGAAAGGGGGAATTTGTAGTTAAGGTAGGCCGTGCTGCCTTCGTTCACAATCAGCTCGCGGTCGTCAGCCTGCACTCCCCAGGTACTAACATAAACCCATCCCTGATTGGATGATCCACGTTCGTAGCGATACTGAACGTAAGAGTAGGTTCCGTTACCCCGATCGATAGAGTCTACCAACACCGTCTTTAACTGATAGTTCCTTTCCGTACGTACTCCAAGCTCATATTCGACTTTATGAATGTCATATACCTGGAAAACACCCTTCTTCAATGGAAAATAATCCGCGGGTAAGTCCTCTACGACCACATTGTTGTTTTCAGATTCGCATGAAAGCGCGAATATTGTGGCCATCAAAACAAAAAATCGGAGCCCTCGACGCGTAAGAATATGCATGTTCACAAAAGCCGGCACCACCTGGTTAACGCCGAAAGGGCAAATTTATTTCTAAATCCTGACTAATGCTATGCCTCTGAAGACGTTAGTAAAGGTTGGCTCGCTGACCAACCTTAGTGATGCGCGATATTGTGCCGGAATGGACGTTCAACTGCTGGGCTTCCAGGCTGTTCCAGGCCGTCCCGGGCATATAACCGCTACCCGGTATCAGGAAATCCGCGGATGGATTTCAGGTCCTTCTACCGTTGCCGAAGTACATGGTGCAAGCAGCAGTCACCAGATTGACGAGATCGTTGAAGCTTATCGTCCCGACTATATTGAATTAGGTCTTAGTGAACTTTCGCTTGTAGCTCATTTGTCACTTCCATTAATCTTGCGCATTAGCAGGAATGAATCTTTTGCCAGTGAAGTAACACCTGCTTATCTCTTAGTTGCCGCCGATGACAAGCGTATTTTTTCAATGCCTCGTATGGTACAGGTATCGAGTGTAGAGGAGGCTGAGATAGTACTTGCCCTTGAAGACGTGAATGGCATTGCCCTGTTGGGCAGCGAAGAAGTTAGTCCTGGCTTAAAGTCGTACGAAACGCTTGCGCCAATTCTTGAGATGCTGGAAACTGATAATTAAATCAGATCGCTGTCTCCTGAGCTATCCTTCTCCACTTACGGCGCTGCTTGGGATGAAAAGTCTCCCAAATCTCTTCGCTGCGTTCAAGCAGACTTTGTGCGGCCTTTGCACGAACGACCTGATGATTTGATTCATTCGCAACATCAGAGAGTTTCTTGTAGAAGTCGCTGTTGATTTCCCTGATTCGCAGACACTGGTTATCGTTGAGTTTAAGCTGGTCTTTCCAAAAAAGTGGATCGAATACGATCATGTTCTGATCTCCCTTCAACTCCTGAGCGCGAAGAACAGTACCAGACATAACAAGCACTACAGCTGCAACAAATACTCTGATTTTCATCACGATAGCGTATTGTTTTATTGGGCAAAACTAAAAACAACCCGCGAACTAAACGAACCGTAAGACCTAAAATTGTTACACAAACGTATTCCTGAGACGAGGACGCGTAATTCATCGACGAAACCAAATGTGCAAGTGGGTATCGAAAACGATTGAAATATATCAACGCCTTTTACGCTGAAAAAATCTGCTCAGTTCCACATCAGTGACGAAGGCTTCACTCCGGCATTCGTCAGCGTATAAGTTGCAGATCACGGCTGCAGTCGAAGTTGCGGATAGGAATCTCGTTGTAGCTTACCAATACTGTGCAATCTTTTTCCGGAGGAAGGAGACACTTCTTTCAAGCTGGTCCATTCCATCTACGCCATCTTCAATGCTGATCCAGCTGTTGAATCCAACCCGCTTGAGTTCAGCAAAGATCTTATCGTAATCGTTTAAGCCCTTTCCAATCTCCCCATGGCGCAGGCGTTTTGCATAACCCAACGCGCCGAGTTCCTCCCGCCGTAGATCTTCGATCGTGCCTTCAATAAGAAATCTATCACTGGCATGCATCGTAACAACACGCGATGAAATTTTGTACAATAATTCAAGAGGATCTTCTCCTGCCAGGAAGGCATTGCTCGGATCATAGTTCACTCCAAAGTTGGAGTCAACAACGCTGTCGACCAGCTTACAAAATACGTCCTGTTTTTGGGCGAACTCAGGATACTCCCAGAAGTCATCCTTGTAGTGGTTCTCAAGAATGAGTGTGATGTTTCTGGCCTTTGCATAGGGAATACAAGTCTTAATACATTCGGCAGCAAGCAGCACGCCTTCGTCAATGGAAAGTTCGGGGCGTCGCTGGCCTGAAAGTACGCGGCAATAACTTCCACCCAGGGCGTGCGTCATATCTATCCAGAACTTTTGCTTCTCAATCTCACGGGCGCGAAAGGCAGCGTCCGGATGCGTAAAGTCAGGTGAGCAGCACATCATAGGAATCGTCTTACCATTATCCTCAACCTGTTTTCTGAAACTGGCCCAGTTACTGCGGTCCTGCATCTCCAGGAAGCCTGCATACCATTCGAGACCGTCGATTTGCAACGCACAGGCTAGATCAATCCATTCAGATAACTTCATTGAGCCATCTTTGCAAAGAGCAGTCATGAATGCTTTGGGGAATGCGGCTAATTTTGGCATTGTATCGAATATTAACTTGTTTTAAAATCTAAGAAGTGGCAGACTGCAAGTTGAACCTATTTTGAATGATCAACGCCACAACTGTTCATTCATTCAAAGTGCTGGTTAAAGTCTGTGCCAGTAATCTGATTGTCACATTCTGATTGTAAGACTAATTTTGGATTCCTATTGATCCGGAATTGTTGATTGATCTTTGGGAGGGTTTCGTCCGATAAACGGATGCTGTTCGAGATCTACAACCTGGCCACTGATTGGTCCGCTTTCATCAGCAAGCCAGTATATGGCTGCAGCTGCAATTTCTTTCGGCCATAGTATACGACCTGCCGGTGCATAAACTCTGGGCACCTTGGTATACCAGTCGGCCGCCAGTCCATGCTCTTTCTTCCGTTGCTCTTCTGTTTCGGTGAGCACCCATCCCGGGTTAATCTGATTGACACGAACGCCGTTTTCACGATGCAAAGTGTCGCCGAGATTTCTGGTCATTGTCATGAGCGCACCTTTGGAAACACTATAGGCAAAGAGATTCGGCTCACCGCTGTAGGCATTTACTGATCCGATATTAAGCACACAACCGCGGGACCTTTCCAGATGAGGAAGTGCTGCTTTGATCAGACTGAAGGGAGCAAGAGAATTGATCTCCAGCACACGCCTGAAGAATGCAAGGTCGGTGGACTCTATGTTCGATGAAACTACGGCAGCTGCATTGTTAACGACGGCATCGAGTCTGCCAAACCGGGACAATGCAAGATCTACTAATCGTTCCGCACAGCCTTCGGCCGATATGTCTTCGATGTGAAGGGCAGCGTGCTCAGGACCAAGCATGGCGACGACCTGAGAGCCCCATTCCTGCTCAAGTCCGTGAATGACGACGTGAGCGCCTTCACGGACGCAGGCCTGCGCGATGGCTTTACCGATCCCGGTTGTGCTTCCGGTAACGATGATTACTTTACCTGGCAGCCGCACTGCTTAAACTGGTTTGAGTACACTCTTAACCACTTCTCCATGATGCATCTTTTCGAATGCTTCATGCCAGGATGTAATAGGCCATACACCCCCGATAATGGGACGGACGTCGAGCTGGCCACTCGCCAGCAATGCGATCACGCGTTCCCATACAGGCCAGTTGTGACTGAAGCTGCCATGCAGGCGTATATTCTTTTGAACCAGAGGATCGAGAGAGAAGTTGAGAGGCTGAGGGCCCCATCCCACTTTGGCAATCTGCCCATTCGGTCGCACCAACTGAAGGGCTATTCGCAGTGTTGCGCTAACACCGGCAGCATCGATGATACAATCGGCGCCAAGTCCGTCGCGTTCTTTCGCCCAGGCTGTGGCGTCGCCAATGATTACCTCGCAACCATATTGACGGGCGATCTCAAGACGACCGCGATCATTTTCTAAACCTACGACTGCTACCTCTGCTCCGCACAGTTTTGCCACAGCGGCGCAGAGAATTCCAATAGTACCAGGACCCAGAACAATGACTCTGTCTCCGGGTATGATACGTGCAGCATTGACAACGGAATTGAAAGCGACGCAGCAGGGTTCGGTGAGACAAGCCTGTTCAAATGGCAACGCATCCGGCACACGGTGCAGACATCTTGCCGGTACCCGCACGTAACGTGTCATCGCCCCATTTACTCCATAGCCGAAACCCTTGCGTGTAGGATCAAGGTTGTAAAGCCCAACCCTGGACATGGGATTGTCCGTATCAATTACTGCCGCTGTTTCACTCACCACGCGATCACCCACCTTCCATCCCTTTACGCGAGCGCCAATGGCAGCAATGTGTCCGCCAAATTCGTGACCCAGAACGACTGGATAATTAACAGGCCAGCTATGGTCCGATGTCCATTGATGAAGGTCACTTCCGCAAACTCCTACGTTTGCCACTTCCAGCAAGATATCCTCTTCACCGATCTCCGGTACTGGTATTTCTCTCACTTCAACTGATCCCTTTTCCGGAGCAAAGTTGACGACGGCCGCTGATTTCATAACTGATCAGATATTTAAGTTGATATTTAAAAGCTACTTAGCATGTTTTCCCACTGCAACGTCTCCATGACTGTGTATCGCCTGGCATATCATCCGCAGAGAAGCCTCAAGATTACCATCTGCTGTCTTAAATGCATCGGCATCTATGGTGAGCGGAGCGCCGAGGACCACCAGCGGAGCACCGTAAGAAGGACACATAATAGCCTGCTCCAAAGACAGTCCGCCGACTGCCTGTACCGGAACGTTAACAGCAGCCACTACCTCCCGTAACTGGTCCAACGGACTCGGCATGCGCAGACCACGCGCTGCTATTCCCCGTCTCTCATCGTATCCAATATGATGGATGATAAAATCGCAACCCAGATCTTCGAGTTCCTTCGCACCTGCAACCATGTCCGGACAACCCAAATTGTCACCCATTACCGCGATGCCACAATCCTTCCCTGCTTTCACAACACATCGAATGGTTTCTTCATGCGCACGTGCCATCACAACAACATGTGTAGCGCCGGCCTTTGCCATCATTTCGGCCTCCAGATATCCTCCATCCATCGTCTTTAAATCGGCGACAATGGGCACATTTGGAAACGCCTGGCGTAAAGCTTTCACACCATGCAGCCCCTCCGCCAGAATCAGAGGAGTACCGGCTTCCAACCAATCCACGCCCGCACGCATGGCCATTTCAGCCGTCTTTAATGCTTCATCTATATTAGTGAGGTCGAGCGAGATTTGAACGATGGGCTTCATAAGCAATTATTAGTTATCGGGAAAATGGAACCTCCATTTACACGTATTACACGGCCGGAATATCAGAAAAAAAACGGGCGCTGATCTGCGCAAAGTGCGAAATTGAATACCCTAAATACGCCTTTATCTAGTTCATGATGTTGTTAAGTATGACGACTTATTGACGGTCACTATCGTCAGCTACCATTGAGGTATCCACAATGTCGCCACCCTGAAATCTGGCTTTTGGAAGACTGGTAGGATATTCTTTGCTGATGGACTCCAGCATCCTTTCACGAATCAGGCATCTTAGATCAAAAGCAGCGCCCGAGGTCGAAGCACTAACCAAAACGCGCACCTGCATGACTCTGTCTGTGATGTCTGTTACCTGCACCGCCGCTGTCCGCCCATCCCATAAAAGACGGGCCTCATCAGTCAGCAGGATCTTCTTAAGCTCACTGCGAATAAAGTCGACAGGAAAGCTATAGTCAAGGTAAAAGAATACAGTTCCAAGCAATTCAGATGAGTTTCTCGTCCAATTATAGAAAGGCTTTTCCAGGAAATAGCCAATGGGAACGATCAGTCGTCGCTGGTCCCAGATATTTATCACAACGTACGTGAGCGTTATTTCTTCTATTCTTCCCCATTCACCCTCAACAACGACCACATCGTCAAGCCTTAGCGGCTGAGTAAAAGCGATTTGAAATCCGGCAAATAAATTAGCAATTGATTTCTGCGCAGCGAACCCTATGATAACACTGGCGATGCCGGCTGAAGCAATAAGACTTGTTCCCATCTCACGCACCCTCTCAAAGCTCATAAGTGATATAGAGATCGCCAGGAATACGATGAATGCAGAAAATGACTTCTGCAGAAAATCGATTTGCGTTCTTACCTTCCGACTATTCAGGTTGTTTTTATCACGCACATCATAGCGCTCGTACAAAAGGTCTCTGACAAAGGCAGACAACTTGATCAGCAGCATCGCGATCGCTGCAATGAGTAGTAATAATATGATTTTATCAATGACGAATTCGTCAACTCTTTCAAATTTCGTGTAACGGTTCGCAATGTTAAGTGCTATGACCGCAGTGAGGAAGCGTATCGAAGGTCCCAGCTTCTTTTTCACAAGAGTACTTGATGAACCTGTGAGTCTTGTCAGGATGAAAGTGGCAAGCCTTATAACGACAAAACTGATCCCATAGACGATAGCTGCTACTCCGAAGAGAATGGCAAAACTCTTTAAATCATTTAAAAAAAAATCCACTGTTAAGGCATTATTGGAGGTCGAAATAAATAACGACATTGTCGATCACAACGGTACCCCTGCCGTACAAGCAAGGCATTGATTGGCGAATGCGTCATACGCGTCATAGCCAGGACCAGGCTTACCGAATAATGTAATGATCCTGTCGATGCGAATACTGTCGCCGTTCCCAAAGACTGCGAACAGCCCATTCCCACCACGGTCGTCTACATGTTCAATCTTTCCGATGCATTCATCGACCTGTTCATCTTTGTTCCAGAAGAAGACCTTACCATTTGTCCCCTTTTGGATTTGATCCTGCAGCACGTCTCGGAATTCATATGATACCGGAGTATAACTTTCCATGTCGATAGTTTTTTACGAATATACGAAATTACAACAGGCTGAACGAGCACAAGAGGCAAGTGTCCTTTATTGCTTTAGCCAGGTCACAGCGCTGCAATACAAAAACGCAACTCGTGATTTCCTGTTGAGAAGTTGTTCACGAGTTGCGTACCACCGAAACTATTTTTTTTATGGCGCTGGTGAGATCGTTGCTAGCTGTAGATTCTAGATGTCTCTGCTCCGGCGTTTCTTTTTCTTGGTGACTCGCTTGTATCACCGTCATTTCCCCCACGGGAGCGGGACTGATCTCCAAAAATCTCCTTGACGCGAATCCTGTTCTCAACATTTTTTACACCGCCAACAGACTCAGATAAGTCTTCCGCGCGACGCTTATCGCTGCGACTGTCTACTGTGCCTGACAACGTAACTTCACCATTAAGTACCACGACTTCTATTTCTGTGGCATCCAGATACGAATCGTCGGCAAGCCGATCGTTGACGTCATCGCGGATCCGGTCGTCGGCGCGTTGGTAACCGCGAGGTCCTTTTCCGCGGTGCGCGCCACTTTGTTCCTGCCGACTTCCATATGGAGAATTGAAACTTGTGAACCGCCCTCCTTCATTTGGCTCGCGACGTTCACCATAGTTCCGGCCAACATTGTATCGATCATCACTATTGTATCGGCACCCGATTCCGTATCGTTCATCCCGTCCGATATTGGATCGTTCATCGCTGCCCCTATATCCGTCGCCGCGGTTCAGACTACCGCCAGGCCGCTCGTTCCACTCCTCATGCTGATTGTAAGTGGAACCGTAGTAGCCACCGGTTCCATAGTTGCTAAAGTCACGCCGATCCTGCTCGTCATAGAAAGACGAACGATTACGCCATTCCTGATCTCTGTCGGAGTACGGTGAGGCTACCGGACGGCGCGGTGAATGAAAAGCTTCACCATCGTAATTGTTTCCGTCGTCGCTGTCAGTGCCGTAAATCGACTCGCCACGGCTTCTCATTGGCTGAGAATAATCCTGTGCTGCATGGGTAAATATCCCAGGCTGATTTCTTTTCCTGTTAGGCATCTTGGTATTTTGTTAAGGTGTAACATCTGCAGTTGCCACAACGCCTCGCGTTCCTTACTCAGGAAACGCGAGCGTTGCGGCTGCCGACCGTGCCTGTAAACCCACGGACGGTGATAACCTTAATTTCAAAACAATGATGCCAGAACTACGGCGTGCGCGCCGCGCCGTAGGCGACTATGTGCCGCACACGTTGCGCACGTTACTACACACACCGGTGAATTGGTTGCGACAGCGCCGTATTTGTCAAATACTTTGCCAAACAGGGTCACTACGACTCAACAGAAACGAACCATTTTCAAGTTATATATGGAACATTTCCTTATGAATGAACTATTTCACTTTGCGTGCTTCTTCGAATTGTTTGCGTTGTTTCTCCAGTGACTTTTTATCCCCGACCATCACGAGGGTCATATCTTCGTACTTGAAATTGTCCTTGGTAATCTGTGACACTTTTTCCGGAGTGATGGCGTAGATGTTCTTCACGCGATTGGTCAGATAGCTATCGTCAAGCTCGTGATAGTCGATAAAGTTGAGTTGCCCAATGATGCCACCCGGACTTGAATTTTGCAGCACGAAGATGCCAGCCATATACTTTTGAATTCCCTCAAGTTCCTCCTTCGAAGGCGCTTCGTTCTGCAGTCTCTTTACTTCCTTGGCAATTTCCTGAAGTGATGCACCAGTATGTTCAGTTGTTACGTCCGCCTCTTCATACCAAACCGAAGAATTTTTTCGGTTCTGAATGACGCTATGTGGCGAATAAGTATATCCTTTCTGCTCGCGGATATTCGAAGTAATACGCGATCCAAATGATCCACCAAGCAATGAATTTGTTACCTGCAGCGCAACGTAGTCGGCGCTTTTTGGCACAAGTGTAGGCATGCCCAATATAATTGTTGTCTGTGGCGCACCCGGGCGATCGATCGTTGCAATCTCATTTGACTTGCTCGCCGTTACGGGAGGATAGCTCACTTCGGGGCCTTCCTTCCATCCATTGAAAGAATTGCCTATTGCTTTTTCCACCTGCGACTGATCGAACTTGCCAACAACATAAACTACTGTTCTACGCGCACCGAAGTTCTTATCATAAAATCCCTTCACCATATCGATGTTATAAGAATCAAGCATCTCCTGTGTTGGGAAGATGCGACCGTATGGATGATCTTTGTAAATGATGCTGTTGAATTTTTCCGACGCCAGTTGCTGAGGTGATGACTTTTGAACGCTGAGATTACGTTTCAGATCATTCTTTAACCGATCAATTTCCGATGCCGGAAACGCAGGATTGATCAGCACATCAGCAAGCACTTTGACCAGTTCGGGTGCGTATTCAGAAAGTACGGACCCTGAAACGTAAACCTGATCGGCTCCAACGCCAATATTAACGTTGCCTCCCATCGCGGCCACCTTCCGGGATATTGTTTTAAAATCCATTGTTTTCGTGCCTTCCTGCATCAGGTTGCCGGTTAGATCTGCGAGCCAGACTTCCTTGGGACCTTCATGTACGTTACCGGTTTTGACAATAATGTTGATTGTCACTTTTGGAATGGCACCGTACTGGACAAGAGTAGATCGTAATCCGTTTTTTAACTGATCAGTCTTTTTCGCGGGCAACACAAAGTCTTTTGGCTGGCCTCCGGCAGGCGGCGTTTGTTTTTGCGCACTGGCGGAGCTGGCAGCTAAACACCAGAAGATTGAGCAGGCTATAAGTATATGACGCATTTTCATGTGTAGAAGTCTTTAAGGTTATTGAGGTGCTTTAGGATCCACAATGAGGATCGAGCGGTTAGAAGGACTCAAATATTCTGCAGCCGTTTTTTTGATCAGCTCAGGAGTAACCTTCCGAAACTCATCCTCGAGTTTATTGATACGCGAAGGATCATTGTCAAACAAAGCAAAGACGGCAAGCAGGTCGGCTCGTCCTATGTTGTAATCACCACCAACTGTGTTATAAAAGTCAGAGCGAAGCTTCACGATAGCGAGTTCGGCGTCTTCCTTTGTGACGTTGGAAAGTTCAGCAACCGCATCATCAAAAACTTTCACGATTGAATCTGCGGATACAGACTGATCATAGATGAGCGACGCCATCCATATCATCGGACCATTGTAATTGAACATGTTGCCGAGGTCACTATTAATCCCTCCACCGACACCATCAGTGTAGCCCTTTTCCTGAACAAGTTTTGAGAATAGCTTGCTATCCTGACCCTGTACAAGGATCTGATCGATGAGCCCCATAGCGTAATACTCAGGTGTATTTCGTTCAGGCATTTTATACGCCACAGCAAGTGCGGGCTTGTTCGCAAGCTTGTCTTCCTTGACTTTGCGTTTTTCCGTTGCCTGTTTAGGCTCTGTCAAATCGGGCTTTGGTGGCAGTGTTGCTGCAGGAATTGAGTCATAATATTGTTCTACCCATTTCTTCGCATCTGCAATTTCAAAGTCACCAACGACAACAAGGGCAGCGTTGTTTGGCGCATAATAGGTCTTGAAGAAACTATCGACGTCTTCCAGTTTGGCTGAATCAAGATCGGCAAGGTCGCCATAGAAGTTGTGAGCATTGTACCAGTTTTCATTGGCAAACTGAGGCATGTCTAACCATGGGAATCCGCCATAAGGCTGGTTGAGAACGTTTACCTTTACTTCGTTCTTCACGACGCCCTGCTGGTTGGTGAGGTTGTCCTGCGTGATATCGAGACCTTTCATGCGATCGGCCTCTGCCCAAAGAGCGGTCTCCAGCTTATGGGCCGGCATTACTTCAAAATAATTTGTGAAGTCAAATCGGGTTGAGCCGTTCAGCACTCCCCCATTTTGCTGTACTAGTTTTATAAACTCCATTTTGCCGAGGTTTGCTGACCCCTGAAACATCATGTGTTCAAACAGGTGTGCGAAGCCCGTCCTGTCCCTTGGCTCAATACGAAAGCCGATATTGTAGTACACAGCGACAACTACCGTTGGCGTTGTTTTGTCCTGGGAAAGGACAACCTTTAATCCATTCTTCAGTGTAAAGTATTCCACGGGGATGCTGAACGCGCCGTCAGAGGCCGTCTCACTTTGCTTCTTTTCGCCTGTGCAACCAAGCAAAAAGAAGATGAGGCTGAGGCAACACAACGCCGCCGGTAACCGATTATGTGTCATGAGTTTTTTTTGCTAATTAAACAAAGGCAGTAAACAGAATAAAGTAAAACCGGGAAAATCAGTCGTCGTTCTCCCATTTGGCATGATGACATTACATCCTCAACCTTATGAGGCGTTATATTCCGTACCTTGGTTCTTTAATCGGCATAACCTTCAGCATTATGAGTCAGGCATTTGTGAGGGAAGGAGACGAGCAGTCGCTTTCAGACATACCACCGACCATGCACGCATTGATCAATCTGCTTACCCGGGAAAACGGGGGTATCCGGGTTTCCGAGCGCGCACGCATCACCCTGAATGATGGCCGCGAGGCTCACAAGATGAGTAACGGCCTGACCTATGCTAAACGGTCTACCGGGCAGTGGGAAATAGTTTAGCGCTTGCCCATACGTCACCACGGCCCAATGCAGGACGAATTGAGGACTTCGCCGAATGCATGGCATTGTCTTTGACTGGCTTTAAAACGAACTTGATGTCACGACCAAACAAAGAAGTTTATGGCTACGATAATCAGTACACTGCAGAAATCAATGGAATCTGAACACGCTGCTACACGGAAGTGTGTGGAGCGCATTCCTGTTACCACATACGAATTCAAACCTCATCCCAAATCGATGTTAATGGGATATCTGGTTTATCTTGTCTGTGACATACCCAACTGGCTTAAGCATATCATGGATGATGACAAGATTGACCTTGCAACTTTCAGGAAAGAGCAGCCCAAGACGACCGAAGAAATGGTGAAATACCTGGACAACAATGTGGCCAGCGCTGTCGAAGCCTTTAAGCGGCTGAAGGAAGACCGGCTGGCTCTGCCATTTTCCCTGGTTGCAGGACCGCAGTTGCTAAGCACAACGCCCAGGCTGGATAACATCACCAGCACTATCAACCATTGGGTGCATCACCGCGGGCAGCTCACGGTATATATGAGATTGTGCGATATACCAGTGCCTTCTATTTACGGGCCTTCGGCGGATGATAATCCCTGGAAGCAATCATAAGCTATTCAGATTTCAGCGCGTCAACCGGGTTGGCTAATGCTGTTCTTACTGCGTGAACTGATATCGTGGCCAGCGCAACGAGCAGGGCACCGCCACCTGCAGCTATAAATACCCAGGCCTCAACACCAATCCTGTACTGGAAGTTACTTAACCATTGCTCCACGACGAAGTAGCCGACAGGGAAAGCAAAGAAGCAAGCTATTGCCACAAGCTTTACGAAATCAAACGACAACAGCGTCACAACCTGCGACACAGTTGCTCCGAGAATCTTGCGAATGCTCAATTCTCTCGTTCGTTGTTCAGCAGTAAAGATGATTGATCCAAGTAGTCCAAGACATGAAATGAAGATAGCAAGTGCTGCAAAATATCTGGACAGCTGTTTTACGAGACGTTCGCTTCCATAGAGTTCACTGTATTCTTCATCTGCAAATTGATGAGTGAACGGAGTGTCTGGCGAAAAAACCGGCTGGAGGGCTTCCATGGCCTTCAAAGCTTCTCCAGTTTTGCGCGGATCAACACGAACGAGGGTCCATCCCCACATGGTGCCCTGACCGGAACGTATGACCAGCGGATCGATGGCCACGTGAAGCGATGCAAAATGAAAATCCTTTACTACCCCGATTATCTTTCCATTGACATCCCAAAACTTCAACGGCATCCCAATTGGATCTTTATAGCCCAGCACTTTTAATGCTGTTTCATTGATGATATAGGATGCAGAATCGCCGGGTGAATCCGTAAAATCCCGTCCCATTACGAGTTCCGAGCCAGTGGTCTTAACAAAATCCAACCCTACCTCTACCTGCGTAAATGTCGGGCGCGTCGCAGGATCTTTCCCCTCCCATTCAACAGAACCGGTCGAGTTACCTATTCCAACTGGACGGTAAGACATCTTAGTGACCTGCAGAATGCCAGGCTTACGCAAAAGCTCCTGCTTATACGTCTCAAATCGCTGCGCCATCTCTCCCGATATCGGAACGTAGATAAGGTTGCTCCGCTCGTAACCGATATTCTTGGAATATATGTAATCAACCTGCCGTGAAATGACAATCATGGCCACGATGAAAGCGATTGAAAGCGAAAACTGGAAAACTACCAGGCCTTTTCTGATCATCGTTGACGACGAGCCGGAATGCTGTACGACTTTCTTCAGCACAACGGCAGGTCTAAAGGCCGAGATCACAAATGCCGGATACAGACCAGAAACAATGGTTGTCACGGCAGTTATTGAAACAATGCTGATCCAGAACGCAGCATCTCCCAAAGGCGACTCAATACTTTTCCCCGTTAACAGGTTGAAGGACGGCAACAATGCTGTTAGCAGGACAAGGGCAAAAGCAACGGCAATGGACGTGTACATCCAGGCCTCCATCATAAATTGAATTACAAGCGATGAACGCATGGCCCCAACACTCTTCCTTACTCCGATCTCGCGGGCACGCTTCATTGACCTGGCCGTGCTAAGGTTCATAAAGTTTACACAGGCAAGCACAAGAACAAAAACCGCCACCAGTTTAAACAGGTTAACATACTCGATTTTTCCTCCGTCGATTTGCCCGTTTTTGAAGTTTCCATGGAGATACATATCACCGAATGGCTGAAGACCTAGCTCGAGTCGTTCGAGTTTTGTATAACCACTGGTATAATTTTTTATCATCTCCCTGATCTTACCCTGGACCAATGCCTGATCTGCGCCTGCTTTAAGTTTCACGAACGTAGTAGGACCGCTATTGCCCCAGTCTTTCAACCATGAGTTTCGTTCGACCATCAGCTGCCAGTTAATGATGTATTCGAACTGCTCTGATGAGCGCGAATCGAGATCCTCGAAGACTCCCGTGATCTTAAGATCTTTGTATGTCTCAAACTTTAGGGTTTGATCCAACGCGGCTTCAGGCGAGCCAAAAAAAGTGATTGCCATCTTCCTGGAGATTACAATGCTTTCAGGAGTACTCAGAAGGTTATTGACTTTCCCTACGAGCAGCGGATAACTGAATACTTTAAAAAAGTCATTGCCTGCGAAATTGCCGGGCATTCTCAACTTCTTCTCCCCTGCGGCAAAAGTATGGTATTGAGTCCATCCATAACTTGTAGCATACTCCACCTCCGGAAACACTTTGGGTAGCTCGTCGCCCAGTAGCCCGGGCGTGTCGTAGCTCCCATTCACCTCCTCACCGGAATACTCTATGCTTTTTACGATGAAGATCCGATCGATGTCCTTATGGAATTGATTGATTTGCTCTTCGTCAACGATCCACAGCCCGATAAGAATGGCGCACAACAGTCCCAGCGTAAGGCCAGCAACATTGATCAAGGAAAAGGTCAGATTTCTTAGAAGCCCTCTCCAGGCGGTGATCAGATGGTTGAAGTACATGCGAGTTTATGGGTTTGTTTAGGTCTACAGAAACACCTTACACTGACGTCTTTGTCACTTACGAAAAACGAGCCAGAACCCGGCGGCTCAAACTCCTGCCGAAATCGCTGAAAAGAAATACCGTCATTATTTGTTTCGTTCAATACCGGACGATGGCGTTCGTTACCGAACCAGGTGCACCTACCTCTGCTTATCCGTACCTTTCGGTGGATGTATGAACTGGGAGATCACATTGTCAAAGGCAAGCACAACCCAAAAGGTGTTGACATAATCAAGCACATCTCCTGAGGGTCGCTGCTGGATAACAAACAGATAGCCGGGTGTAATCTTAATATTCTTCATCAAAGAATAACTGAAGCCTGCATAGATCCTGTTCTGGTCAAATATACTTGGACTATCCTTGACCGCTTTGCCGAATTGAATCATTACCTCGTCGTACAATATCAGGCTAAGCGATTTTCCGTTGAGCCATTCGGCGTGAATAGGCTTCTCGAGTCTTGCCATGTATCTGAATCTCCAGTTTGGTTCATAATGGCCATTGAATGCGATGTCGCGGGTTCTATATTCGATCGAGTAGCGATTACTGTAGTTGACAAACGATCCCTTTTGTTCATGCTCCAGTCTTAGCGTGTAGCGAAACTCTTTAATAGCCGGACGATCGAGATCTGCAGGTTCCGTGTAGAGGACATAATTCTGGAAATAGCCGAATGGCGAAATGGCAAGCTTTAGGTTGGGCGATAGCGCATAATTAAACCACAGCCAATAGCTATCGTACTGCGGTGCATTAAATATGGAGGTGTGTGCCTCAGTATCCTGCGTTCTTTTTTGGAGCCACAGCTCTACACGAAGTTTACTCGTAATGTTGTCCGCAAGGGCAATCCTTCCCCAGAAAACATTATGAGTATATTTTTCCTTTGGCTGACCAGCTGACACCAGGGATAGGCAAATTGCTACAAGCAGTAGAGAAAATCTCATAGGTCGCAATGCGGCCGTTCGCGTCAAAGGGGGTGCGACAAATACGGCGGCTCAGTAAACGGGCGGCAATTTGACCAAAAGTATCGTAACTACAACTTTGCCGATGATATTAGTATGATTGTTGTGTTGGCAGATTCTCACATCGTGAGATCGCCTAGCCGCATCATTTGACATTAATAGGCAGCTTGGCAAAGATGAAATTAGCTGCCCTCTTGATTGTGCTTTCGATATTCGTCTTTTTGCTTAGGTCCTTCTTTGCCGTCCCCTGCCACACCAGCTTCGCCGTCTGACGGTCGTACATCAGGTAGCTGAGTGTTCCCTGATCGACCAGCATAGACGCAGTCTCCAAACCACGCATTGGATTATAGGCGCCATTGTAGTAGCCGGCACCGTTGTATCCATAGGCGTAACCTCCATAACCATAGGCATTGTACCCTGTTTCGGCGGCCTTACGGGTAACAACCTTCTCGTCGATCTTCGTATCAAACATAAAGACCGCGTCAGGGTTTTTATTGTCGAGCTTCATGCCCATCTTCTGCAGTTCTTTGTTCGCAGAACTTTCAATTAAACCAGCATAAAGTTTGTCGTCACGGCGAGTGCTGAGAGCGCTGTCGCCAGGAGCTACCCACGCATAGGTCTTGTATTTCTTAAGTTCGTTTGGATCAGTCTTCGAGGCCCAAATGGTGAGGTTGCTTTTGCACGACGATATTGAACTAATAATTAAAGCAAGAGAGAACAATCTAAGGAATGTCAGTTTCATGGGGGTACGGCTAGTCGTCAAATGTAAATAAATTTCCGGCAAAGCGAAGGGGCTCTAGTCCTCAGCACTGAGTCCTGAGTCCTGAGTCCTTAGTCCTGAGTCCTGAGTCCTTAGTCCCGAGTATTGGTTGTTAGTAGACCAGTCTTGAGTATTGGTTGATGATGGGCTGGTACGTAGTAAAGTTCGTTTGAGGGCCCAATTCATTTTTTGAATCTCTGTGACTAGCTTTTGAAGAGACTTTAGCTCGGCATTCGAAATTAAGTTAACCTTGCTGGCAATAATCATCTGGGTCTCTAGTTCACTGCTGGATCCATTTGCAATTCCCAAAAAGTTTGAAAATTCCTTCCTCGAATTCCTTCCAGCTCCTTCAGCGATGTTGGTAGCAACTGATGAGGCACTCCTGCGCATCTGACTTGTCAGCCCAAATACCTCAGTTCTTGGAAAAGTTTGCGTTATGTGATAGATCTTCACTGACAACTCAATTGACTTTTGCCAGATCTTCAGCTCTTTGTAGTTGTTCATTTACATTGTATTTAGTCCTGAGTCCTTAGTCCTGAGTCCTGAGTATTGGTTACTAGCGATTCAGTCCTTAGTTTTTGTGCCTCAATCATAACCTAAGTTAGTATTGAAGTATTAAATCCGAACGCTTTGCCCCCAACTATGAACCTGACATACTACATTCCAACTCAGGACTCAGGACTACTTCAAGTACTGAGTCCTTAGTCCTTAGTCCTGAGTATCGGTTACTAGCGATTCAGTCCTTAGTTTTTGTGCCTCAATCATAACCTAAGTTAGTATTGAAGTATTAAATCCGAACGATTTGCCCCAACTATAAACCTGACATACTACAAACCAACTCAGGACTCAGGACTAACGACTCAGGACGACTTTAAGGACTGAGTCCTGAGTATTTAGTCTGGAGTATTGGTTGCTAGCAATGTAGTTCGTAGTCTTAGGGAGTCTTCTACAACCAAGGTAGTACCAAACGCAATTCCATTCAATCGACTTGCACACAACTATAAACTTAAATACTACAAACCAACTCACGACTCAGGACTAACGACTCAGGACTACCTAAGAAGTGTACTCACAACATTAATAGATAAATACCCTATGATTTAAACAGGTGAGCGGCATTCAAAAAATATTTATTTTTCTGTAACCCTGCATCCTTGCAAAACCGCGCTACGTTTATTCACTCATTATCTGATCGAGAATTTCGACATGGAGCACGTTCCACCGGAAGCGTAGCACTCAAGGAGGGCTAGCTTCTCAACCGAGAAATTGCAACGCGTATTCAACGCAACTGCCCTCATCGGCCTCACATCTCTACTTAAGAATCACCCACTCGGAAGCGAGTTTCATTTACTATTTCCTAACACATAAACTATGTCCGGTTTTTTCAAAAAAGCCATGGGACTCTTCGTGGAATTCGAAGACTCCCCAGGGAAACCTATTCCCAAAAGCCATGCTCCCGTTGCACCGCCAGGCAGAGTAACATCGCCACAAGTGCTGAACAGCGAAGACTTCGACAAGTTCGAGAATCACTTCGAGAAGTTATTCGATCAGGCCAACCTCCCTGGTCCGGACTATTACGAGTTCATGCGCATGAATGAGACGCTTGAATCGCACATCAAAGATGATAAGGCGAGGCTTGCGGCAACATTCGCATCGCTCTCCATACAAGGACTCACTAAGGAAGCGCTCATTGCAACGGCGGGCCGCTACAAAGAGATCATCGCTGAGGACCGGTCGAAGTTTGAACGGATTGCCGCCGAGAAGAATGAAAAGGAAATCGGAGGCAGACGGCATGATCTGACGCAACTGGAGGACAGTGTTCGTAAGAATGCGGAAGAGATTTCAAAGCTAACGCAGGAAATCAACGAAGCACAAAAGTCAATAGATGGGTTGAAGGCGTCCATACTCGAAGAAGAGCGAAAGCTGGAAAGCAATCAGCGGGGCTACCTCTTAGCGTCTGATGCCATGACGATGAAAATTGATACAGATATACAAAAAATCAAAAGTGACTTATAAGACATGGAGACACAATTCTTTCCAACAGACGGAACACAACTCAAAGCCTACTGGAAGAGACCAGGTGGAAAGTTCGGAACGCTCGCAGGCGTCGGTCTAGTAGTTGCGGCCGGATATTACGTGTTGCCCATCCTCACTTCGGTGGTATGGAACACATACAATTTCGGTGTCGCGCTGGCGGGTCTGGGCGTATTCCTGTATGCGGTTACGCATCGGAAGCTTCGTCTCGGGCTTTTTTACTTCTACGAGATCCTAATGAAGAAGCTTGTCGGCGTAGTAATCGAACTCGACCCATTCATCATTGCGGAGGATTACATCAGCGACATGCAGGAAGAACGCGAGAAACTTTACAAGCAGGCAACCGAAGTAGATGCTCAGAAGGAGAAGATCCATTTGAAGATCACAGAAAAGGAAACAGAGATCAATAAACTGATGAGCCGTGCGCGTGCTGCCAAGGAGCAAAACATGATGCAGGAACTTGGTAACACCACGCGTCAGATCGGAAGACTGAATGATTACATCAAACAGCTCTCCCCTATCCATGAGAACCTTACGCGTATCGGAGATTACCTGACAAACATCCACAAGAACAGTGCTTACCTGATTGAAGACGCACGAAACGAACTGGAGTTGAAGAAGGACCTTTATAAGTCGGTGACATCAGGTAACCGCGCGTTGACCTCAGCACTCAAGATCTTCAAAGGCGATCCCGAGAAGAAGTTGCTGGTGGAACAGTCGATGGAGTTCCTCAAGGAGGACATCGCGAGCAAGCTTGCCAACATGAAGAAGGCCATAAGCTACTCGTCGGACTTTATGAAGTCTATTGACCTCGACAATGCCACGTACGAGCAGGAAGGACTTCGTATGCTGGACCAGTTCAATGCAGACAGCGCATTTAAACTGTCTCGTCCGGAAAACAAAAAGTCGCCATCCAATGCAGACCATGGCGAGCTCTTAAAATAGAATACACTAAACACACATACTCTCTAACAAACACTAACACGAAAAACAATGGCAGTAAAAGTTAAGACCTCGGGAAAAATTGTAATGATTTTGGCCGTGCTCGCAGGACTATTCTTTGCGAAGACATACTGGTGGGACCGTCGTCCGCAGGAGGCTAAGCAATCGCAGGACATCGGTCGCGTAGCGTTGCCCGACGCACCGGAGGCTTCACTTACGGGAAGTTCAATGGCCATGCCATTACCCTCTGAAGATCAGTCCGTGAACGGGGGTACGCGCATCACCTGGAAAGTGATGGCGTGGAACTCTCAGTTTCCTCTGATGTATGCCAACGGTGGGGCTGTTACAACCAAAGGCTCGATACTCGACAAGGCAAAACTGCAGGTGCGCATCGAGCGCCAGGACGACTGTTTTAAGTCGCTCGCAGACATGGTGAAGTTCGCTCAGGAGTATAAAGAAAATCCGGAGACGCCGGGTGTCTTCGCCTCCTTCATGGGTGACGGTATGCCTGCATTCTTCGCTTCGCTCAGTAAAGAGCTGGAACCGCTTGGTGTAGAGTACCAGCCGATTGCCATCTATGCGATGGGAAAGTCATACGGTGAAGACCAGCTGATGGGACCTGTCGATTGGAAAAAAGATCCAAAGGCAGCGATTGGCAAAACGGTATCATGCGTATTGCGCGACGGTGATATGAACATTTTGTTGAAGTGGGCCGGTGATAATAACCTGAAGGTGAATCCCGACGAAACCACCTACGACAAAGATGCCATCAACATTATCGCCGCCAACGACTTCCTCGATGCTGGAAACAAGTACATCACCGGCTACAAGGAAAAGCGCAAGCTCGTCCGCGATGGCAAGAAGATAAACGAGGAAACAACGGTTGGTGTAGACGGTGTTGCAACCTGGACTCCCGGTGACGTGAACATTGCTCACCAGAAAGGTGGCCTCGTTACGATCGCCAGCACGAAACAGTATGCATCACAGATGCCGAACATCACGATTACGATCAAGAAGTTTGCTTATGATCACCGTACAGATATTGAAAATCTCATCATGGGTCTTAGCCAGGCGGGTGACCAGGTGAGGTCATACAACGAAGCAAAGGCCTTTGCGGCAAAGGTATCGGCCCGGGTATACAATGAGCAGGACGGTGCGTACTGGTTGAAGTACTACAACGGTGTAACTGAAAAAGATGCGCAGGGCATGTCGGTATCACTAGGTGGCTCCATGGCCTTCAACCTTCGGGATGCAGCGAACATGTTCGGTCTGGGTAAGGATGGGATTGACCGTTACAAAGTCGTGTACACAACGTTCGGCGACATTCTCTCGAAGATGTATCCGGAGTATATGGCGACGTATCCCGCCTATAGTACCGTGGTGGATAAATCGTTCCTGATGTCGGTGATTGCCAATCACAATGAACTGATGGAAGGAAAGGCCCTGCAGGTTGCTTACTCGAACGAAATTACGAGCGAAGTGTCTTCGAAGTCGTATCAGATCCAGTTTGAGACTGGTAGCGCGGTGATCAAGCCGGAGTCATACAAACTGCTCGACGAAATCCTGCAGAGTTCTATTGTGGCGGAAGGCCTTAAAGTGGGTGTGTATGGTCATACTGACAACGTCGGTGGCCAGGAGTCGAACCAGAAACTCTCGGAGGACCGTGCGTATTCCGTAAGGAGTTACCTGCTGAGTAAGGGACTTCCCGAGCAGCGCATTGAATCGAAAGGTTTCGGCGCGGCAACACCGGTTGCAGATAACGGCACCGCTGCCGGCCGCGCTACGAACAGACGTGTACAAATAGTATTGGGTGAATAGTAAATGACGTCAATGGAGATCCTAAAAAGTTTATTTAATCCATTGACCCGGTTGACAGGGCGCACCTTGACGATGGTTATCATCGCCGAGGTCGCCCTCGCGCTGGGCCTCTGGCAGATCTTCGGTGGCGGCGGGTTGATTCCTACGCCATTTCAGATTGTGCGGGCGGTGGTCAGCATTGTGACATTGCCTTCGTTTGCTGATAATCTGTTCAGCAGCCTGGGACTGACATTAAGCGGCATGGGTATATCGATCATACTTGCTTTGCTCATCAGCTATCTGTCGCTGCTTCCTGCATTCGCGCCTCTCGCCCGCTTCATCGTGAAATGCAGATACCTGACGCTCACAGGACTCATCTTCCTGTTCACACTGCTCACTCAGGATGGACACCAGTTAAAATTGAGCCTTCTCGTATTTGGTATTGTGCCATTCTTTGTGACCTCGCTCCTGTCGATCATTGAGTCGATTAATTCGCAGGAGTATGATCTGTGCCGTACGCTGCGCATGAACAACTGGCAGACACTGTTTGAGGTTGTGATCATCGGGAGAATGGACCAGGTCTTCGAAGTGATGCGCCAGAACTTTGCCATTGCCTGGATGATGATCACCATGGTGGAAGGCCTTAGCATGTCGGAAGGCGGACTCGGAACCATGCTGATTAAATCGAACAAGTACATCGATCTCAGTACCGTGTTCGGTATTCTCGTAATCATCTTCGTTATGGGTATTCTCTTTGACTATCTGTTGAAGAACATGAGGTATTGGTTGTTCCCCTATGCTAAACTTCAAATAAGAAAATGACCTACGATCGGGAAATGAATGTTACAATGCGAGCTGCTGGTGGCCGTGATACGCAGCAATATACTAAGGCAGAAGTGCTCATGTCTGTGCGCAACGTAAGTCTTGCTTTCGACAAGCCTATTCTGCGCGAAGTGAATTTTGAAGTTCATAACATTGTGAGGCCAGGCCTAAATCAGGGACAGGTAATATCACTCATAGGACGGAGTGGAATAGGAAAGACACAGCTTTTCAGAATACTCGCTGGTCTTCAGTCACCCGATAGCGGCAGCGTTGCCATTGGTACTGATCAGCATTTGGTAGAAGCAGGAGAAGTTGGCGTCGTATCTCAAAACTATCTATTGTTCA
The DNA here is from genome assembly GCF_037203685.1 of Chryseolinea sp. T2. NCBI lineage: Bacteria > Pseudomonadati > Bacteroidota > Cytophagia > Cytophagales > Fulvivirgaceae > Chryseolinea > Chryseolinea sp. T2. The sequence goes on along the minus strand of NZ_JBBCAU010000005.1, from coordinate 64,099 downwards.
ATCACCGCACCATTAAGGATAACCTGCGACTGGCAATGCGTCGTTCAGACGTTGTGGTTAGCGAGTCTGACCGGGAACAGATGATCATGCAGTATGCAGAAGCTTTCGATCTTTCAGAACATTTGGGAAAGTATCCCATGCAGTTGTCAGGTGGTCAACGCCAGAGAACGAGTATCATTCAACAGATCCTTACCGGAAACAAATTTATTCTGCTGGATGAGCCGTTCTCGGGACTTGATGCGCTGATGATCGACAAGGTAATGGCGCTGCTGGTGAAGATTTCAACTCTGGATGAATTGAATACGCTGGTGATCATCAGCCACGACGTGGAGAATGCGCTTGCTATTTCCGACACAGCCTTTATTCTGGCACGACAGCCTGACCTGGAGGGGGCAACGATCACTGAAACGCTCGATCTGATGAGGATGGGGTTTGCCTGGAATCCGGAAATAAGAGAGAATGCTGATTTCCAGAAACTTGTGCGTCAGATGAAACACAAAATATAGACTACTGATCATCACATGGCAGTCTCTGCCATTAAAAACGTCCGGCTACAAAGAAGAATGACACCGCCCCACAGCAGTGTCATTCCCATTTATAATTGTTAATCACAATTATTTCACCTTGATAAGATCGGGCGTGCGTGACGTATTTTCATCAATTCTGTGTCACTGATTCCACACACTTCTCGTTTGCTGCACACATGCAACGGCTGGGATATTCGCACACAAGCATAGCATGCGGACCGGCTATTCCCTGTCTGCACCACCGCGGGTGCTGTCTCCGTCAACGAGCTTTCCCTTCGGCGGTTCCGCATTAGGACCTTTGTCCTCGTACTGCGCGCCCTCAGGATTCGTCTCTGTTACCAGAGGAGATCGCGCATGCTCTTTTTTCTTTTTATCCGATGGTCGATTATTCTCTTTCGTAGTCTTCATAACTGCATTGGTTTAGTTTCGAAGCCGGCGTTATTCAGCGCCGTATACATAGGAAGATTTACAAAGTTGAGGCCTGAATTTTTTCAATCAAAACTCCGACAAACGGAACCCAATTTCGTATCTTGCGATAGTCGATAAGCGCTTCAAAAGTGGGCTCAAGGACAACGAAATCCGGCTTTTGACGATCCATCAGGTTTACAGAACCTGTTTTTTAGCCTTCAAAATGATTTTTATTTCATTGGATTGCGTTTTTCAGCTTAAAAACTCATAAATTACTTAAAGAGTGTGGAGGATAGATGGAAGACAAATGGAAGAAGGTAGAAACATTTTGTCTGATTCCGCAGCCCTTCTCATTTGAGAACTCCTTCAGTATTTTAAAAAACTTGTCGTAATCGTAAAGAACATCCGTCATGCCAATTATTGAAAACAATCCAGCGGTTGCAGGTGCCTCTGGCACACTGGGAAATACCCTTGTTTATAAGCAATACAACGGAAAAACCATCATCGCCAACAAAGGCAAAAAGCGAGAGAAACTATCAGAGAAACAGGAGGAACAAGTCGGTCGCTTCAAGCAAGCTACGAAATACGCCAAGAGGGAGTTGCAAAAACCTGAGATGAAGTCGCTCTATGCGAAGGGCATTAACAAGGCGAAATTTATTATGAGCGCTTACAATGTGGCTATCGCCGACTTTTTGACTCCTCCCGAAATTAAGGAGATTGACACAAAGGACTACACTGGCGAGGCGGGTCAGCTTATCAGGGTACGCGCGACCGACGATTTTAAGGTCAAGTCTGTCACCATTACGCTTGCCGATGCCGAGGGAGAAGTTATTGAAACCGGCGAGGCACAAGAACGAGGCAAAAAAGGTCTCTGGAGATACACTACTAACATCAGAAGACTCGCTGTGAAAGGAACTGTTGTTACTGCTGTCGCGAAAGATTATCCTGGAAACACAACAACACAGGTGTTCACCATGCTTTAGCAGGCATCACATTGCGATTCCATAGTGAACCGGAGGGGTAGCCCCCGGAGATCAACTAAAGGGCATTGATTTGCTTTGTTAGGAGAACATTGCGTACCTTATGTAGCTATCTTTGCCCTACAACATGTTGTGTTCAAAACGCCCTCTTCTTTTGCTTTTGGTGCTATTCGTTTGCTGTGATCATGATAGTGACGAGCCATGTGATCTGTCGAAATTCCAAGGTTTTGTTGGCACATATGAGGGCATAGTTACCGAGCGTACTAATATTAGTGCTCCGGGTGATCCGACGGCAAAGGACCGCCCGTTTTCCGCGGTTGTCAGTCTAGATAATTGTTCGGAGGGTAAGATGTACGTTGCCGCTAATCTTGATGTCGTTTTTCCCCTGATTCAGTTGACAAAAGACAACGCGGTAGTTGTTACGTCTGAACCAGAGAGTACTTCGTATTCACCAAAAGAGGTCATTTTTCGGGGCGACTCTCTGTACATATCGGGAGGCGATCGATACACCTTATGTTGTGGCTACTTTTACGACGCCAGAGCCAGGAGGGTACAATAGTGGCTATGCTAACTCTCGAGGTTGCGCTGAAATAGCGTCTGCGTAAGAGACGTTCCGGCGCACATGAATGGCGCGGATCAGAGCTGCTCAAACATTATAATTAGACCCTGTTGCTTGAACGATTCAGACGAGTCTGGGAAAGTGTGGGAATAGTCTGGGCGGGGTGTGGAAAAGGCCGGTGTGACTCTGGGAAAAGTGTGGTAAGAGGCTGGGAAAGACTGGTAAGGTATTGGCCGATAATGTGAGAAGTGCGGAAAGAGATGGGTAAAGCTCGATAGCAGAATGGGGAACTCCGGTCGAAGAGCGTAGCGAATGCGATCATCATGCGGTAAGTGTACGAAGGGAGAGCGTTAAAAGAGCGGAGAACCTGTGGAGAAGACGGATGGCTGGTGCCTCTCTGGTGCCTCTCTGGTGCGGAGAAGATTACTTACAACGGCATCGCTAACCAGTGATAGCTTCACATGACAAACAGGCCGAGGCCAGCGTTACTTTTTACCTTACTCGTGGCAATCCAACCGGACACCCAGCGATCGCCTGAAAAGTGAGGGACTGCCAAATTTTATTCAGCTTTTCTGCGCAGACTCGCGGGCACCTTCAGATAAAGATCGAATGTGATGAAGCATCCCGAGCTTTGCACAGCCACGACCGTTCCAGGCAGGCGTGTACTCAGGTTTCGCCGATATCCTGCAAACAGTTCAGCTCCCATAAAAGAAGTTAATGACCGATTGTAGGCGACACCCATGTCTACATCAATACGACGAAATACATCGTGATTATCGGTGGTGAGTTGAGGAAGGAAATAAGACCGCGTGTTTGCTTCTGCTTTCAGGTAAAGAATGTCATTTGCAGAAGGGTTGTAGCGCCAGGCGATCTTGTGTGGCAACATGATCTCAACTCCGGTCTTGTTTGCAAAGTTGTGATTATATACAATCACGGGTAAGACCAGAAAGTTGTTGGACCTGTTCACCATGACACCGAATCCCATCTCGGTATTGGGTGAACGCCTCTTCATAAAGATGGATGAAACCGTATAAGTAAGAGGCACGTCGGCCAGGCTTGTACCTGATACGTTGGCACTCTTGCTGATATTCGCCGTATTAATGATCCAGCCCGCAGAATCGAGACAAATGAGCGCTTTAAAGTCAACTCCAACCGAACGCAGATTCCAGGTTGAAAGCTGCTCACCAGCCATAGAGCCCAGGCTTTTTACTTCAAAATGCTCCGAGCGATAGTACGGTGCAGCCGCGATTGCAAAGTGTCGCTTAATCGCAATGGGAACGTATGCCTTGATGTAGTTTTCCTCAAGTGTATATCTGCTTGTGTTCCCCTGGGCAGTCTGATAAATGCGCCCCGGAGCATGCATGTTCCGGTAGCTGATCCATTTTGTCGGAGCCATACCAGGGAGGCCCGGCTTGAACTGTTGCGCAAACAGTCCGGCACAAACTACCTGAAACAGAAGGAAACAGATTGGGGTCTTCACGTGGGTATTTGCGCGGCGTCCGAAAGGTGGCGTGCCGCTTTTCGATTACAAAGGTACAAAGGATTCTGGAGAGATTCTGTAGCTACTTTCCTGCGTCTGACAGAGCAAACGACGGGCCACCGTAAATTATTACTTGCCGGGAAGCAATTTGACCCGATAATTCTTCACCGGGTGGTACATCGAGGCCTCGTACATACTGCTGCCCTCGTAATAATATCTGTTCGCGTTTCCCAGAATGCGCACCACAATCTGATCATCGCTTTTTTCGGCCGGCGTAAGGAGTCCGAAGTTGTCAGCGTAGATCTTCTGACCGGGTGCAGGCTTGTCGAAATACATTCGCCCGACGTTGAAACGTATCGGCTCGCTGATCAACGTGTCCTTCTTATACTTATAGGCGTCGATATGAATTTCGTATTGGTGTCCATTCCAAACCGTAGAACTTTTGAAGTCACCCTTGTTTGTATGTGTTTGCGATTTGGATGAGATCATCTGATCTCCTTTGTAAACCGCGGTCATCGCATAATCTGCTTCGACCCGAAAGAACAACCAAAAGCTGATTTTGGTTGACATCTCGTAATAAGTAAGATCGGCTTTATCGTAACGCTTGATGTCGAGGTTTCCGATGCTGATGCCTGCCACTGTGATGTCGTAAAGTTTGTGCTGAGCGCTGGCTGCAGCTGCAAAAGACAACGTGATGGCTACACATAAAGCCCGAAGGATGAAGCGCTTAAGATGTGGCTCAGACGGCATGGGCATAACTGTGGTTGCAAAGGCGAAGATAACACCTTGCTGAATGCCATAGCAAAAAAAAGATAGATCCCTCAAAGAGATCTATCTTCATTTTTTTATTCGCAATGTAAAAGTGCGCCTAGGTTACAAACGAACTATTTTTTGGCGATCTTATAGATACGACCCTGATCGGTGACAGCATACAATGCTCCGTCTACACCTTGCGTGATATCACGGAAGCGTTGTTCTTCCCCTGCGAGCAAGCGCTCCTCTCCCACTACTTTATTATTCTCTATCACGATGCGGCAGATATGCATTCCACTAAGGCTTGAGATGAACAGGTTGTTCTTCCACTCGGGAATTGCATCACCAGAATAGAATGTAATGCCACTGGGTGAGATCACCGGATCCCAATAATATACCGGTTGCTCCATGTCAACTTTCTGCTGAATAGAATCTCCAACCTTCTTGCCCGAGTATTCAATACCGTAAGTGATCGTCGGCCAGCCATAGTTTTTACCAGCTTCAGGGCGGTTTAACTCATCACCACCGCGGGGACCGAACTCCGTTTCCCAGAGATCGCCGGTAACCGGATGAAAAGCAATACCCTGTACGTTGCGATGTCCATACGACCACAGCTCAGGCCGTGCATTTGGTTTACCTTCAAAAGGATTACCAGCCGCTGGCTTACCATCTGTGGTAATACGAATTACCTTTCCAAGACCAGAGTTGATGTCCTGTGCCTGTGGGCGCGTCTCCAGATCGGAACGCTCGCCAGTTGAAACAAAAAGGTTTCCGTCTTTAGCAAATTTCACACGTCCGCCATAGTGAAGGGTACCTTTGTAGGCAGGTGTTGCCCGGTAGATAACAGTCACCCCTTCAAGCTTTTTCTCATCAGCAGATAATTTACCTTTAGCAACGGCAGTAAGATTCCCTGCAGGAAGCGGTTCAGAGAATGCCCAGTACACCATTCTGTTTTGGTCAAAGGCAGGGTCAAGGGTTATCCCCAACAAACCACCTTGTCCTTCGCTGTTAACTTTAGGTACCCCAGCGATAGGCTCGCCTGGTTTACCAGTGGCAGCAACGATGCGCATCGTACCTCCTTTTTCAGTAACGATAAACCTTCCATCCGGAAGTGCTGCGATGCCCCACGGTCTTACGAGTGAGCTGTCGAGCATTGTTCCTTCGTAAGGAGTAGTTGTGGTGACGGACGCGATGCGCGTCTGCCCTTCGAATGCCGGCTTGTAGTCGGTGTTACCCGCCTTTGTTTCTACAGGCGCGCTGGCAACGGTTGCACTATCCAGTGGTGCTGCCGACTCCTCGGTTCTCTTTGCGCACGACGCCACCACAAGGGCGCCGGCTATAAACAAGTAAATGCTCTTTTTCATGTTCGAATTAAACAGTTTGCGAAATATAGATACATGACGGCAAACTGCAGCATCCGCCATGGAAAGTTTATGTGGTCAATAGACATTCATCTCGCTTCTTCCACTGAAGTGCATCGCACTATTGACAAAAAGCAACCTGCAGACGACATAGGGAATGTATTGAGTAGCAGGCGATCGTCAGTTGCCAAAATCAAAGTATATTTGTTTACTCCTTACCTCTTCATGATCTCCCCGTTCGAATACATTGTCATCTTAATCTCCATCGTTCTCGGGATGGGGATCACGCAAATACTTTCTGGTATCGCCGGCATTGTGCAGCGATGGAACAACGTCGCCTTGTACTGGCCACATACGTTGTGGGTCCTGCTCGTATTTGTTTTCCATATTCAGGAGTGGTGGATCACCTACGAACTCCGGACATATGAATACTGGAGGTTGCCGGTCTTTTTGTTCATCATCCTGTATCCAGTGAATCTATTCATTCTCGCACGGCTTCTATTCCCTTTAAGATGGAGCAGAAATGCGACCGATCTAAAAATATTCTACTTCGAAAATTCCGGAAAGCTATTCGCCTTTGTTTTGTCATTGTCTGTTTTGTCAATTGTTCAGAACCTGTTTATCGGTGGATCATCACTAAGCCAGCAGATCGCTCAAATGATCGTGGCCACAGTGGCTGCTATTCTCGTCGTGTTTAAACTGCGACAACCATGGCTTCACCAACTTGTGGTCATAGTGTTTTTGATAGCAACCATCATCGCGTTTGCCCTGCAGTGGGACGTTCTTCTGATCGTCAACAAGAAATAGGTTAGAATTCAAAGTCGATAATAAACGCAAAGCAATAATCAACAACATTTGATGGTTTCAGCTCAGGGAATATCTTTGGTCAAAAATCCAGCATGCGTAACCCCTTGACAAACTCCATTTCAATGAATTTCAACCTGGCATCAGTAATCCTGGCATCAGCCACTCTGTTGCTATCGTCTTGTTCACGCGATCAGTCGCCTGCTCAGACTACGCCAGCAAATCCTATTGAAGGAACATGGCAGCTTATCTCAGGAACACTAATTGAAAAGGGTGATACGAGTGTAACAGACTACACGAAGAGCATCAGTATGATCAAAGTACTGAACGGTACGCACTTTGCTTTTCTGAATCACGACCTGAGTCACGGCAAGGATTCCACAGCTTCGTTTAGTGCAGGCGGTGGGAAGTACACGTTGACTGGTGATCAGTATACAGAATCACTCGAGTACTGCAGCGCACGTGAATGGGAAGGTCGCGACTTCCAATTCACCGTTACGGTAAGCAACGATACGCTCATTCAGAAGGGCGTGGAGAAGCTCGAAGATATCGGCATAGAGCGCCTCAATATTGAGCGCTATGTGCGGCTGAAAAACTAGGCATACCATTCCTGGACCGGTTGAGAATCCGCAGGCAAACGAGTACATTCAATTAGCGTACGACGCGTGCCGTTGCCACATGGCCTAAGGGTAAGCTCGCCGCCTCCCCACCAACCGGATGCTTATGAAACATTTCATTTGGATTGTCGCTGCCATCCTATCGTTTACGGTTCACGCACAACAGCCTGCATGGCCTGTACTGAAACATTACGATAAGGAACATGTTGCCAGGATAGCGATGCCCATCGGCGGCATAGGCACTGGCACCATCTCACTTGGAGGTAATGGTCAGTGGCGGGACGTAGAGGTGCAGAATAAACCCGGCAAAGGTTTTTATGGGGCATCAACATCGAAAGAAGCTCCCTGTTTCCTTCTGTTCACCGACGACGGGCGAGGAACCAGGAAGTCGAAAGCGCTGCTGGGCCCGGTTGCTATCAGCGATTATGCAGGCAGCGAGGGAAGTACTGCGCCGAATCATGGACTTCCAAGGTTTGCTTCAACAACGGTCGATGCGGCCTATCCTTTCATGACCGTAAATCTCGAAGACAATGAGATGCCGGTATCGGTTAAACTGAGGGCATTCAATCCGCTGATTCCCGGCGACGCCGATGCGAGCGGCATACCCGTGGCCATCATCCGATACGAAGTACACAACACAACATCCAATCCGCTTACCATTGCTGTGGCCGGAACGCTCAACAACTTTATTGGAATGGATGCGTCGCGATATGAAGTTTCCGATTTCAACAAGGCAACGTATTATAACGGCGCGCGGAAGAACCGAAATGAGTTCAAAAAATCCGCCTCGCTTGCCGGATTGTACATGACATCGGATAGCGTTGACAATACCCTCGACAGCTGGGGTACGATTGCTTTAACAACACGCGTCGATGATTCGAACACTATTACGTTTCGTCGCGAGTTGAGTCCCAAGGGATGGAATGCCAACATCACCGACATGTGGGACGACTTCTCTGATGATGGAATGTTCCGTGATGTCACGTTTGACACGAGATCTGATTCACCGCGCGGTGGGTTGTCGGTGAAGACGCAGCTTGCGCCGAACGAGACGAAGACTATTGAGTTCCTGCTCACCTGGCACTTTCCTAACCGCAAAGACTGGTTTGCCAAAGGCGATCAGATCCTTGGCAATTACTACGCCAATACTTATCGCGACGCCTGGGATGTTGCCGAGCAGCTAACGCCAAGGCTACCCGCTCTTGAGAAGAAGACTGCGGAGTTTGTAAACAATTTTGTGAATAGTTCTTATCCTGACGCTATAAAGGAAGCGGCGCTTTTCAACGTAAGCACGTTGCGAACGCAAACGGCATTCAGGTTGAAAGACGGAAACTTCTTCGGGTGGGAAGGAATCTTTAGTCAGATCGGTTCGTGTTATGGCAGCTGCACGCATGTGTGGAACTATGAACAGGCTACGCCATTTCTTTTTGGTGCCCTGGCCACTACGATGCGACAAGTGGAGTACAACTATGGATTGGAAGAGAACACCGGGCTCATGAGCTTCCGCGTGTCGCTGCCCTACGATGTAGACAAGAACTGGAAGCTGGCTGCCGCGGATGGACAGATGGGAACGGTGATGAAAGTTTATCGTGAATGGAAACACAGCGGTGATGACAATTTCCTGAGGGCGCTTTATCCGAAGGTCAAGAAGGCGCTTGCCTTCGCGTGGATCCCGGGTGGATGGGACGCCGATAAGGACGGCGTTATGGAAGGTTGTCAGCACAACACCATGGACATAGAATATTATGGTCCGAATCCCGAGGTAGGCTTCTGGTATCTCGGTGCGTTGAAAGCTGCATCAACGATGGCCGCCTATATGAAAGACAAGGAGTTCCAAAACACCTGTGACAAATTGTTCAAATCAGGCAGCGCCTATATGGATACACATCTCTTCAACGGAGAATTTTACATCCACCAGATACAACCCATCGCTGACGCGGGCAAAATCGCCCGTGGATTGAAATCCGACATGGGCTCCAAGACGACCGAACATCCGGATTTTCAAATCGGCGAAGGATGTCTCATCGATCAGCTTGTGGGTCAATATATGGCACACCTCTGCGGACTTGGATATCTCGCAAAACCGGAACATGTGAAGACTGCCTTACAGAGCATTGTAAAGTACAATTATGTTCCGTCGTTTGGCGAGCACTTTAACAACATGCGCTCATTTGCATTAGGTGGTGAGCCTGGATTGTCAGTCACTGCATATCCTGATCCATCAAAGCGGCCGGAGGTGCCACTCTCCTATTTCGCTGAGGCATGGAGCGGATTGGAATATACGGCTGCTGCAGGGATGATCTTTGAAGGAATGCACGATGAGGCATTGAAGACGATCACAGACGTAAGAAAGCGATATGATGGATTGAAACGAAGTCCTTTCAACGAAGAAGAATGTGGTAATCATTATGCAAGGGCGATGGCAAGCTGGGCGTCCATAGTGGCCTGGAGCGAGTTTGATTACGATGCGCATACCGGTGCGTTTAGTATTACATCGCGGCCGGGAGATTACTTTTGGTCGAATGGGTATGCGTGGGGAAATGTGCATGTGGCAGCGGCTTCCGGTGCCGTTACAGAAGTCACCTTAACAGTAAGTTCAGGATCGCTCAAGCTTGGAAGCTTAAATTTGCGCGGTACTGGTGTTTTGAAACTCAAGAAGCCACAAACAATAGCAGAAGGAAATTCCCAGAAGTTGTCAGTTAAAAAGCAGTGATAATGACGAGCAAGTTTCGATGACAAAGCTCCACACTTCGCAGCATCAGAGGAACACTCTTAAAGCGCTCTAAGCATAAGCAGCGCTATTTCAATTTATCAATCCATCCTGCTCGCCTATCAATTGATCTTACTCACGTAAGAGAGCTGCCAAAGTTGTTTGTCGCACATCTTCGTGCTGTGGCATTTCCTTTGCGCAACAAAAATGTCGCGTCCTGACGGCTAGCCCGGGGGGATTGACAACGTATTGAAAATGAAGTCTTCAATTGGTACGAGTAAAGGCCACAATAAACCTCCTATGAAAACTACGAAAACAAAGCGAAGTGATCAGAAGCTGGGCGTAGCACTCGTCGGGCTTGGTCGTTATGCCGGAGGGCAGTTAGCCCCAGCGTTGCAGCAGACAAAACATTGCAGGCTCGCTGCAGTGGTTAGCGGAAGTCCCGGGAAACGGGAGAAATGGCAGCAGCAGTACGGACTTAACACAGACAGCTTATATGGATACGGTGATTTTGCCGACATCGCTCAAAACAAATCCGTCGATATCGTCTATGTTGTTTTGCCAAATGCCATGCATGCCGAATATGTGATTAAGGCGGCGCGCGCAGGCAAACACGTTATCTGCGAAAAGCCAATGGCCACGACCCTCGACGACTGCAGGCCTATGATTGATGCGTGCAAGAAAGCAGGTGTCCATCTCGGAATTGGCTATCGACTTCATTATGATCCTTACAATCTAAAGATGATGCTCATGGCCGAAGAACAGAGTTTCGGACGCGTGACTCAGGTGTATGCTGACGACAGCATGCTGTTTGAAAAGCCTGAATGGCGGCTTGATGCCAAGCTAGCGGGTGGTGGACCTTTGATGAACAATGGCATCTATTGCATTCAGGCCGCGATCTATGTGATGCACGACCTGCCCATCAGTGTGACCGCGAGATTTCTTAAGGATGAAACCGGGATGGCTAAAACCGTGGAAGCCGGAATAGAATGGGAGCTGGAATTTCCCGACAGCAGGCTTGCCACCTGCGTGAGCACATACAATCATGAAGGCGATATTCTCAGAGCGGAGGGAACCAATGGCTGGTTTAAACTTGAACCGGCATACGAATACAAGGGCCTGCACGGAGAAACATCTGAGGGAGAGTTTGATTATCCAACGATAAGCCAGCAGGCTGCTCAGATGGATGACTTCGCATTAACAGTCAGGAAAAATATTCCAAGTATAGTACCAGGCGAAATGGGTATGCGCGATGTAGAGATTATCATGGCGATCTACGAATCTGCTATAGAGAACAGAAGGGTACTATTGTCACTGGATGCCTACCGTGGTCATGCGATGACAGTTTGAATATCCAGGATTCTGCCGCAGCCAAAATATGAAGCTTGGAAAATTGTACATCGGCACCAGCAACATTGTGTTGCCCGGACCAAAAACAACGTTCCCATCCGAGTTTCAATCGCTGTCACGGCTCGGTTATTACAGCACACTTTTCAATTCTGCAGAATTGAACTCTACCTTTTACAAGGCGCCCAGGCAAAAGACTCTTGAACGATGGGTTACGGAAACCCAGCCTGATTTCAGATTCACTTTAAAACTAACGCGCAAAGTCACTCATCAAAAAGCTTTGAAATATCAATTACCGGCCATTGATGACTTTATGATTTTGAGCAATGCAATCGGCAACAAGAAAGGTTGCCTGCTGGTGCAGTTCCCCGCAAGTATCACCGAAGAATACTTAGGTCCTGTAGAAGAAATACTCAAGCGTATCCGCCGATATAACGTCAGGCCGAAGTGGCTTGTGTTTGTTGAGTTCAGGCACGACAGCTGGTACTCAGAGCATGTTTATTCCATGCTTTCGAAGCTAAAAGCATCGATCGTGTTACACGACAAGCGGGGATCGCGCACGCCGCTTATTGAAACATCCTATCCTGCAGCCTATATCCGGTTCCACGGACCTCGCGGGGACTACCGTGGAAGCTACACGCAGGATGCATTAACACCCTACGCGCAAAAGATTCGCGAGTGGATTGGCCGACGGAAGGACGTGTTTGTTTATTTTAATAATACCATGGGTACCGCCTTTGATGATGCGCTCCTCCTGCGCTCCATGTGCGAATGAATGCAGCGGAGAGTGAATGTCAATTTCGGGTGAATAGTAGCACGTGTATCCGGGTCTAAATAGCGATAGTCCGAAATAGCGATAATTCGAAACAGCGATCGGGAGCACAGCATATGTAATCAATTCACTTTCCCTGAAACTCAACCTTCTGAAAGGAAAACTCATCCGATGGCTTGTTCGTCGAATCGGAAAGTTCATTGAGTTTTGCATTAAGCACGAACAACTCGGTGCCGTTCCACGATAGTGTCGTCGGATTTTGCAGCAACTGTTCCGGCGCGGTTCTACCGGTGACTTTTGCTGACATCCACTTGTCTGTGCTCGAAAGTTTAAATACCGTGTTAACACCTTTGTTCTGAACAACGATAAGATTACCGTCGCTATCTACCGACATGCCATCAGCGCCCGGGAAGAATGCCGCAAGTTTTACACGTTGTACTCTAGTGGGGTCTTTCATATCTACACGCAGTATAGCGCCATCAGTGTTGTGGGCAACTAACAGCACTCCCGCCGGATGCACAGCTATACCGTTCAGACCAACTTCTTTTGATTTGAACAGGTCGTTCATTGCCCACACGGATGGCTTGTCCCTGGTGTCGATTTTGTATATAACGGGAGAAAAGCTATCCGTTATATAAACGTTTCCTGCATTGTCGAAAGCGAGATCATTCAAAAAGTGATTCCCCTCGTGCAATCCGGACAGGTCGATATCCTTTACCTTCTTTCTGGAAGACAAATCAAAAGCTACGATACGGGCCATCTTTTTGAATGTATCCGGTGACTTAAATCGACTGTAGTTAGGATCGCCGACGCATACCCAAAGTAAGTTTCGCTTTTCATCGACCTTCATGCCGAAGCTCGATTTGAGGCCAGGATCGCTGTAGAACTCGGAATACTTGCCTTGCGCGTCGACAACGCCTATGCTACCCGTCCTTACAGAACTAACATATGCCACGTTCGCCTTAGCATCGATTGCTATACCCTCAGGGTAGACCTTTGGAGCAACGAAAGAAATGCGTTTGATCTGAGCGTTGCCTTCGGATATGATGAAGCAAGACAACATTGTTATTGAATATAACAGTGCTATCGTTTTGCAAATGCTTTTCATTTTGACGCGGGTTTGATGTAATAGATTACGCCGTTTGCATCATCAGAGACGTAGACATTTCCAGCCGGAGAAATTGCTAATCCCGCGGGTCTTCCAAATCGCGAACGTCCATCGGAGCTAAGAAAACCGCTGAGGAAATCCTCGACGCCAGCAGGCCGGCCGTTGTCATATTTCACTCTGACGACTTTGAATCCATCGGGTTCTTTCTTGTTCCATGAACCATGGAATGTGATTAAGGCATCATCCAGATAGTCGCTTGGATAATTCTTAGTCTTGCCAAGAAATAACAGGTTGATTGGAGCAGCATGCGCAGGAAAATCAATTATCGACGGTTCTGTCTTTTCTGCAAATTGCTTTTTAGTAGTTCCTGCTGGTTCCTCTCTGGTTTCATCGGGTATGCGCTTTCCATAAACGAAAGGCCATCCATAATGCGCACCATCTCTGATATTATTCAATTCTTCGGGCGGTATATCATCGCCACGCCAGTCCGTTCCGTTATCAGCTCCCCACAACTCGCGCGTTTGCGGATGCCAGTCGAAACCGATAGTATTTCTAAGACCACGTGCATAAATGCGCCGGCCTGTACCGTCTGGTTTAACGACAACCATGGTAGCGTGCTCCGGGTTGGATTCATTGCAATCATTACAATCACTTCCAATACTGATGTAAAGCATGTCGTCAGGACCAAAGGCGATGGTGCGGTTGCCATGCTGTCCTCCATCAGGAAGATCCTTAATAAGTATCTCTGGTTCGGCAACAGAGCCGTCGCCCTGAAGCTTTGCGCGTCTAAGTTCGCGATTTGAAATCAGGTAAATATAGCTATCGCGTATAGTGATACCGTGAACACCCGGAAATTTTGAAACTACTGTATGCATCTGATCGAATCGCCCGTCATTGTCGCTGTCGATGAGTTGTAATACATCGCCCTGATCGCGGCGCGTAACATAAAGATTACCTCGGTCTGAAAAAGCCATCATACGTGGTTTACCAAGGCCGGACGCGGCAACTGATATCACAAAGCCCGTTGGGACTTTTAGTCGCGAAAGCATTGACTCATCAAACACTTCGTGCTGAGGAAAGTTCGTGCTTACTGATGCGTTGGTTTTTTCGGCTGGCGGTGAACCCTTTTGGGCAACACCAGGATACGTCGCGAAAATCATCGACGCAACGCATAGCAGAATAAAAGGCAGCATATCTGTATGCTGTTGGCGGTGAGGTTTTCTGGATGAGGGCATACCAAGTCCTCCGATTGTAAATACCGGCATAGCGTTAATTAAAGATCCAACTTCCAGGTGTCAGGGACGCAAACGATATGCCGCACGCTCGAACACAAGTTGAGTGGAAGTTAATATCAGTTACGTCCGTATTAATGCCACGTCATGGGTATGATCATCTACAACATCTGTAAAGGCAGCCCCACTGCAGTCAACGTTCACCAGATTGGTTAGTCCTCACAAATCTGTTGTTTAAAACCCATGAGCTGTTGTTGAGAACCTATGAATAAGACGATTACAGAGAAACCGAAGTAAAACGGCACGAAAATAGGCAGATCAAAAATCAAGGCGATCACAACAAGATCAGCCCGCTAATAATCACTACGAGAAAATGGAAACAGTGAAGAAGAAAAGATTATTCCAGAGAACCGGAATCAGGATCCTCCTGGGAATAGTGGTATTGCTGGTAGTAGCGCGGCTGCTTCTGCCCTACTTCGTCCTGCGCTATGCGAACAAGACGCTGGCCAATATGGACGGCTACTATGGCCGTGTTGATGACATAGACATCGCCTTAATACGCGGGGCATACCGCATCGACAGTATTTATATTAACAAGTACGACAGCGCAACGGACAAACAAACACCGTTTTTCTCCTCGCGGGCGATTGACCTTTCCGTTGAATGGCGCGCCTTGTTTCACGGCTCCATTGTCGGCGAACTTGTATTCGAGCATCCTGAAGTAATGTTTACAAAGGATAAAGTCGAACCTAAGGATGTAAAAAACGACTCGAGTGATTTCAAGCAAGTGCTTGACGACTTCATGCCGCTTCAGGTAAACCGCTTTGAAATTGAAGATGGCAGGCTTGGCTATGTTGATCACACCGCTAAGCCTGCCGTAGACATTAAGATGACAGATATGCATGTCGTTGCACTGAACCTGCGGAACAGTTATGACTCAGCCCAGGTGCTGCCAGCGAAAGTTATGGCACGAGCGAACATTTACGAGGGGGAATTTACCATGGCAATGAAGCTAAATCCGCTGGCTGAGCGTCCGACCTTTGACCTTAATGCAGAACTTCAAAACACGAATCTTGTTCTCCTGAACGACTTCTTTAAAGCGTATGCCAAAATCGACGTAAACAAGGGACGCTTTGGTATGTATACCGAAGTTGCTTCAAAGGAAGGAAAGTTTAAAGGCTACGTTAAACCGATCATCAAAGATCTGGACGTGCTGGGACATGAAGACCGTGATGACAACATATTTCGTCAACTGTGGGAGGCCGTCGTGGGAGCTGCGGGTCAGGTTTTCAAGAACCAACCTGAGGACCAGGTTGCAACCAAGATACCTTTTGAGGGAGATTTGAACAAGCCCGACGCAGACGTGTGGACCACCGTTGTGAACGTCCTTCAGAACGCATTCATACAAGCGATCCAGCCATCCATCGACAATGAGATCAATTTAGCTGCCGTGAACAAAAAAGACGAAGAAAATAAGGGATTCCTTGAACGAGTCTTCGATGGCAAAGACAAAGACGAAAAGAAGGCTGACTCCGAAGACAAGCAAATAGCGTCTAAGAGTGAGCAAAGGAAAGAGCACCGTAAAGAGAAACGGGAAGAAAAAAAGAAGGAACGGGAAGAGCGTAGACAAGAAAGGCGCAAATCTTAGAGGGGAATGTCAATAAAGTTGTACTGGTTGTTTAAGGATCTTTTTTGTAGCTTAAGTCAGAACCGTTAGCAATACAACTTTCATCTCTGGCATACCTATGAGAATAAGCATCCTGTTACTCTTCGCTAGTTTTGTATTCGCGGCCTGCAAAGATGATGATCAACCTCCGATGACGGAGGAAACGAGGGCACTCGTCGAATCGCTCGGTAGTGAGCTAACTTCATTGCCAGTAGACCCCAATGTATGGACAGATGGTCAACTTGAATTTCTTGATGAATACGCAGGCAAGAAGGTTGTAGGGTTGGGAGAAGCAACTCACGGAACATCGGAGTTCTTCCAGGCAAAGCATCGAATATTGAAGTATCTGGCAGAGAAGCATGGATTCAAAGTATTTGCCATTGAGGCAGATTTCGGAGAATCGCTCTTCATCAACGAGGCAGTGATGAAAAGCGACAAAAGCCAGATTGAGTCGCTGATGAAAAACAAGATGCACTTCTGGACCTGGAAAACCAGCGAAGTACGAGACCTTCTCTACTGGATGTGTGACTACAACGTCGGAAAACCAATGAATGAAAAACTACAATACTGGGGAATTGACTGCCAGTTTAATACTTATCATCCCGATCAGGTCTGGAACGTTCTGTCAACATCCGACATCACCTTCGGGACATTCGCGCAAAGCGTATTAAATGAGGTCCGGAATGCATCCGCCAATGGCTTTAAAGATTATAGTCAGGCAACGTTCGATGCCTATCTGAAAAATGTTGACGCATTAACGGACTCAATACATAAATATGAAACGCGCATAACGGAACACAGTTCGGCCGATCAGTACGAGGTTACACTTCAGCTGGCACGTGTCATCCGGCAAGTCTCGGAAGTTACTTACTACTCACGTAAGCAAACCCAATCAAAGAACTATCGCGACATCTATATGGCCGAGAATACTGAATGGATATTTCAACACCTCAGTAGCAGAAAGATAGTTTTGTGGGCGCACAACTATCACATATCAAACTATCCAATATCCCAGACACTAGGTTCCAACCTCGCTACAACGTATCAGGATGACTATGCAAAAGTCGGATTTCTGTTTTCTACAGGCAGCTTCACCGCGGTAACTCAGGAGGGTGACCAATTCAAGGGTTTAACTTCGCAAACCATTGACACTGATCCGGCGCCCGCGTCATTAAACGATGTTATGCATAAGACAGGCACACCGGCGTTTTCGGTGAGTATGCAGAAACTTACCAGTCACGGTGAATGGGCAAGTGAATTCAATAAGGGTATAAAGTATTTCCAGATGGGAGCAGTCTACAATAATAGTCCCCAGGATTACTACGGAACATTTGAACCTGGTTTCTTCGACAGGCTCATTTATTTTGATAAAAGTACTTCTGCAACACAACTCAGGTAGTGTGAAGCGTCTCCAGTCACTTCACAAGCTTTCCAATCCTTCCGTTGTTTCCGCTCAGGTACACCGCAGTTCCCTTCTTAGCTTTCCTGCAAGCGTGAAAGCTTTCGTTTGAAACCGACCGCCAGGTAATGCCAGCGTCATAACTGACATCCACACCATTTAATCCGCACGCTATCGCCTGTTCCCCGGTCACGAATTCAACGCAAGACCGGTAGCCATAAGGTGATATCTTCGGCATGATCCAGTTACTGCCGCCGTCATTGCTGATGAAGCAATTCCTGCTGCGAACCGTATCCGCAGCAAAATCTCCACCCACTACAATCATTCTGCCGCCCTTAGCGACAGCTATGGAATTCGCACCGGTCGAAGACTTTGAGTCATCGAACGGTAGCACAACTGCTGCCCTATTCGAAACGATCCTCGATTTCCGGCCACCAGTAACAAAGAAGTAGCTGCCATCTTTACTCAGACGAATGTTCGTGCCGCTTGATGCAAAGCAACCTTCGGTACTGTCAGCTGTCGCATATGGCTCAACTGACTCGCTCCAGGTCGCTCCTCCATCCCGTGTTCGTGCGATGAACAGATGACCGTTGGATACGTCACCCACGACAATACCATTCTCCCTTGTGGTGAAATCCATGGCATCCAGAAACATTCCCTTTCCTTTATTTTCATAGGTAAGGTTCCAGGTTTTGCCGCCATCCGTCGTACGGAGAATGTGTGCCGGCGTGGCTATTGCAATAATCACCGCGACCTTGTCATTGAACGCTTCGACATCGCGAAAGTCGCGGGCTTCGTACCCTGGGACCGTCATCCATTCCCAGTTCTTTCCGCCATCAGTTGACCTTCCAACGGTACCCTTACTGCCGCTTACCCATATCACGTTGTCTGTAACAACACTCAGGCCGCGGAGACTTACGGCTTTGTCGGAATGTAAAATCTCGATATGTTGGGCCCCGGCCGTAAAAGCCGAAAACCATAGAGTCAGCTGAAGACAGATGGATTTTAAGTTATATGCACGCATGAAAATAGTTAAGCTGAAAAATAAACATTCCGGCCAAAGCTTTCAAGGTTGCCAATAATCACGGCGGGCGGTGCTATTCATTTTTCAGATGCTCCACCGGATTGACATTAACCGCTTTCAATGCCTGAAGACTGGAGACCAGCGATACAGCACCAATAACTATAAGCACCGGGACGAACAGAACGATGACCGAAATATCCACACGATAGGGATAAGTACTTAACCAGCTTTCTGCAGCGTACCAGATGACCGGCAAGACTAAGGCTGATGAGATAACCAGACATTTCATTTGTTCGCGTGATAGCAAGCCCAGAAGACTTGCCAATGACGCTCCCAAAACTTTCCTTATACTAACTTCTTTGATCCGTGCGCGCGATTCGAACAAGGCCATGCCAAGCACACCCAGGCATCCGATGAAGACTGCGATTGCAGCAAAGAAGGAGAAGACCGCACTGATCTTTCGCTCATTTTTAAACTGCTGATCATAGTAATCATCCAGAAAAAAATACTCAAACGGATGCTCTGGGAATATCCCGCGCCAGGAGGTTTCGATGTCACTTATGGCCTGGTGAGGATTTGCGCCAGTTTGAAACCGAATAGAATAATACACCTGCTGGTAACTATTAAAGTTCGACTTCAAAATCATTGGATGGGTTTCCCTGTTTAGCGCTTCGTGATGATAGTCTTCCACAACACCGATGATTTCATGGTCCTGAAATTCATCGAACACTTGAAATTTCACCACCTGATTAACCGCCTCCTGGGGTGACTTGAATCCCAGTATCCTGGAAGCCTTTTCATTGATGATAATCTTATACCAATCATCGCGCTCCCATGGTTCTTTCCAGGAGCCTCCCCCTTCGATTTCAAAATTCCGACCGGCAAGCAGATTTATTCCATACAGCGGCAGGAAGTTTTCCCCTACAAACATGACCTTGTAGCGGGTCGGATCAAACGCATCATTGGTTGTGCGCTTAATGAGATTAACATATGTAAAGCCAATTTCGGTACCTGGAATAGCCGATGATGTTTCCACGCGCTCAACGGCAGGCAGCTGATCGAGCGCATTTCTCAACCGGCTATAATTATTGTACTTGTCGACAACTTCCTGCGCCGCATAGGCGATAGGATTTTTGATAGCAATCACGCGATCGACGTCAACTTTCCTGTTTGAAACGCGCATGTAGTCGAGTTGCGCATTGATGACCAGCAATGAAGCAAACAGGAACATTGAGGCGCTGAACTGGATAACCAGTAACGGCCTTCTGAGCAGACCGCGACCGTTCGCCGGATTGAAACTTCCTTTTAATGCGAGCGCCGGCTTCAACCTGATGATGTAAACGCACGGACCGATTCCAGTAGCCACGGTACCGACTAAGAGAAATAAAAGTGCCAACCACATCTTGTCCCAATGAAGCAGCGAAACGAGGTCGAACGGAACACCCGTGACATCAGTAAATACACCCGAAAACATATAGATCAATGAACCAGCAACAGCAGTAGCGAAGCAATTAATACAAAGGAACTCGACGAGAAACTGCAATACCAGGTCTGACTTTCCCGAGCCAATCACACGGCGCACTCCTACTTCACGTGCCCGGCGAAGGAAGCGTGCCGTCTCTATGTTGATATAATTAATCCAACTCATTGACATAATAACCACGCCGACACCGAGAAGCAGGTAAATCAGCATAATGCTACCGTTGGCTTCAAACTCATCACTAAAATGAGATTCGAGGTGAATGCTTGTGAGCGGTTGAAGATGCACGGCAGCTCCCTTCACGTCCGGAACATTTGCTGCAATGCTTTCAAGCATGTCATTGATCTCTGAACTCACAACGTTGGGTGACGCGCCGTTTTTCAGCAATAGGTAATTGAACACCGTTGAGGGCAGCCACTTCGCGTCCACGACTTCGCGCCAATTGTCTTCGATACGGGCGACGAATTTAGCGTGGAAGTGACTGTTTGCCGGCATGTCCTTCATCACTCCCGTAATAACCGGTGCTTCACTGCCTCTTTCACTG
This sequence comes from Chryseolinea sp. T2, assembly GCF_037203685.1. NCBI lineage: Bacteria > Pseudomonadati > Bacteroidota > Cytophagia > Cytophagales > Fulvivirgaceae > Chryseolinea > Chryseolinea sp. T2. The sequence goes on along the minus strand of NZ_JBBCAU010000005.1, from coordinate 43,328 downwards.
ACTGAATCAAATTGCTGGCCTATAGGGTCAACGTTGCCGAATACTTTCCGGGCGATCGATTCAGCGATGACAATACCATGTGGCGTCTTCAGTACGGTTTTCGGATCGCCGCGCAGGAGGAGTTCCGGAAAGACTTTAAAGAAGTTGGAATCAGCGTTTATGAACCCGCCGGTTTCATTGTAAATTTTATCCTGGTATCCAAACAAAAAACCAGTGTTGGCTGGAATTTTGGCAAACCGGGTTGCTACTTCCACTTCAGGAAGGTGCTCGATCGCGAAATCATAAATCCCAGGGTAGCTATGAGCAGATTCCTGTTTAACTGTCCCGATGTCAGTTTGCCTCAGGGCGACACGATAAATACGATCGGCATTGGTATAATGTTTATCGAACGACGATTCAAAGGCAGCGTATTGCATGATAAACATGAATGCCGTAAGCGCGACAGCAAGTCCCAGTACATTAATTGCCGAAAATATTCTGCTCTTTGTGAGTTGCCGAATGGCGATGATGAAATACGATCTTAACATTGTGAAGCATGTTTTATTTTCTTGCGCGTATCCCGGCGCAAAAGGTAACGTCCCCGCGCCGCGGCTGTATCCGACATAAATTAGTCAAATAAACGGAACTGCCGGCGACAGCTTTACAGATTCGATGATGGCGCCTTCCCTGTTAAAGGTTGTGAACGGGGAACGAAGCGATGATTTGCCTTTGTCTATTGTGTGTGGTGGTTGCTTTGCTCATTGTGATTGATCAAAAACCGATCTGACCTCGTTAAATGCCTGCATCGTGCCTTGCAGCTGTTCGAATACTGCTTCCAAAGACAATAAGGCACTTGCAAGATCTTCACGCTGCTTCAACGGCAAATCTTTAAGACGATCAGTGTTGATCAGATGCATGACATAGTTCAAACGCTCATTAGCCAGACCATTGGCATTTAACAGCGCTATCGCTGCTTCGCGGAGATTTAAGTTCGCCATTATCAAAGATAGTGAGGAACGTAAAAAAAGTAAGGCAGTCGCCTTAGCTCAATTGATCTTTGAAAACTTTCAACAGTTGATCGACAAAGTATTGTTGTACGCGCGCCTGCCCGAGTAATTTCGTCTCCAGGATGTTTGAATGCACAACCCGGCCGGCGTTGGTAATGGCATAGTGTGCAAAGCATGATTCAATTTTCAGCTCCGGAACGGGAGCTGCATAGCCAGTTATAGCGAGACCCCACTCCGAACAGAACTGGTCTGCTACAGCGAGGGCCATCTGGATGGCAATCTCCGCTGATACACAGTTGGTGCGCTCACCATGAATTGGATTCACTTTGAGATGTCTCGCCTTTTGCCCAAGGTTGTAGACAATAATTCCCCCCTGCAGAAAGTAAGTTGCGTTTTCAGCAAGTGAGAATGAACGTGTTAAGAGTCCTGCTGTAACACTTTCGGCGACAGCAATTGTCTCATTCCTGTCGATCAGGTGAAGGGATATCAGCTCGAGTGTTTTGAGTTGCGCGGCCATTTCGTTTTTGCTCGATTTCAAGGTTGTGAACGCTCAACTTCAACGCCAAAACAATAAACCTTCACTGGCATTCTTTTTGGATTTTGTTTCCTGACCATAATGTCCGGGGATCGGTGCGACTGCATGATTCCCGGCATGCCTATATCTATTGCTGATGAAGAAAGAGTTCAACTTCTTCCAAAGAAACGGGCTTACGCTCGTACTTATGCTTTTGTTCGCACTCTCGCTATGTGGTCAGATTGTCACGGGACTTACTGAGTACAACAATGATCTCGCTGACTATGGATACCCTCCGGCGAATCTTTCCCAGTACCTGGGAACCGGTCATTTCATTGAAACGACGTTTGAGAACTGGGAGAGTGAATTTCTTCAGATGGCAACATATGTACTGCTCACCATATGGTTGAGACAAAGGGGATCAAGCGAGTCCAAAGACCTTGAAAAGAAAGAAGAAGTTGACCGGGAACCTGATCCGCGGCGTCCAGGGGCACCGTGGCCAGTTAAACAGGACGGATTTATTCTAAGGCTTTATAAGAGTTCACTGTCAATTGCCTTCGGACTGCTTTTCATAGTTAGTTTCATCCTTCACGCCAATGGCAGCCTTCATCACTACAACGCCGAACAGGCCATGAAAGGCAAGGCTGGAATCGACATGGGGAGTTACCTGGCCAAGTCGCGCTTCTGGTTTGAGTCGTTTCAGAACTGGCAAAGTGAATTTGTATCGGTTGCTGCCATCGTGGTGTTGTCGATCTTTCTGAGACAGCAAGGATCACCTGAATCAAAACCGGTGGATGCGAGTATGCAAGAGACGGGATCGGGGTAAGAAAGACTAACGGCAATGTTTTTAATAGCGTGATGCAGTCAATGCAACCGCAAAATGTAAAACTCTGAATGTAAAATTTAAAAGTCAGGAGGCGAGAAGATGTTTTTGATGTCGTCGCCAACTCTTGTTGGGCGATTGTTCGCCGCCGAGAGCAGGCACCAGATGGTGCGCGCTTCCACAAGAACCTTGTTGTCCTGTTCACGAAAGATCTTCACGATTCTGGTAGATCTGACACCTTCATAATCCTGAACCCAGGTCCTGGCAACGAGCCGGTCGTTTAAAACAGCAGCGTTGCGATAGTCTATTTCGTGACGCAATACGACCCAATTATATTTTCCTTTTACTTCAGGTGGTGCTAAGGCGTTCCAGTGTGCTGATGCTGCATCCTGTACCCATTGAACGTAAACAACATTGTTGACATGGTTCATCGCATCGATGTCGGAGTGCTGAACGGTAATGTAATGTTCGTACGATTGCATTCTGTAAAATTAGGAGATATCGCTATTTTAGTTAGCCCAACCTCTAAAGACTTTTACATCGATGAAAACCACAACGGGTACATATCTACTTCTCGCAATGCTCCATTTTCCGCTGCTGTCGCCGGCTCAGGAAATAAAGGCTGACACCATCTGGAATCCATTACGACCTTTGGTCGGGCACTGGCGCGGTGAGGGCGACGGTGCAGACGGCAAAGGAACTTACGAAAAGAACTATCAGTTCGTATTGAACGGCAAATTTATCGAGGTCAGGAACAAGACAGACTATCAGCCGTCGAAAGAAAATCCAAAAGGATATCACCATGAAGACGTAGGCTATATCAGTTACGACAAAGCACGGAAGACTTTTGTATTCCGGCAGTTCCATGGTGAAGGTTTTGTCAATCAATATGTACTACAGAATACGAGTAATGATCGGAGGACATTGGTGTTTGAGTCAGAAGCTATAGAAAACATACCATCCGGATGGAGGGCACGGGAGACATATTCAATAGAACAGGGTGTATTGAAAGAGGAGTTCAATCTTGCTGAACCGGGTAAAGACTATGCACCGTATACGACGGCGGTATTGAGGAAGGTGAAATAGAATTGAAAACTGACATGAAAGCCTTCATACACAGACTTGCACTTGTACATATTCTTGTTCTAGTTCCACTATTGGCTTCGGTGGCCCAGACGAAGGTCAACAATCAAACTGAAACCGGTGAATTTGTGATTGAGTCACCCACGCTTCTTTGTGCGGGGTTCGAGTGGTACATCTCCGGTGACGACAATCGCAGCGCAACCGTTGAGGTATCGTATAGAAAAAAAGGTGAAGTCAACTGGCGCTCAGCGCTACCGTTGCTCAGGATCGGAGGCGAAAAGATCTACGGTCATGACCAGCCGTGGGTGTATGTAACCAGGAACATGTTTGCCGGCAGCATTCTTGGACTTGAACAGGCGACTGAATATGAATGCCGGTTTCAGCTGACCGACAAAGACGGCGTTAGCGGTAAGTCAGAGCAAATTGTATCTGTTAAAACCAAAGCCGAGCCCATGCCCTATGCTGGGGGAAGCGTTTATCATGTCTATCCACCCGGATACAAGGGCGAGAAACAACAACCCGCATTCACGGGCCTGAACGAAGCCTACTATGGGATTGGCAATACAGGAGATTGGTGGGACGTACCCGAGCCACGGGTGCAGGCTGGCGATGTTATTCTTGTTCATGCGGGCCGATACAAGGGAAACAGGCTAAAGTATGCGGACTCACTCGCACTAGACTTTCACGGCGCATATGTATTGACACAAAAAGGAACTCCAGAACGTCCCATTACCATTAAAGCGGCCGGAGATGGTGAAGTGATTTTTGATGGCGACGGATCTTATCGACTATTTGATGTGATGGCTGCGGACTACCACTATTTCGAAGGTCTTACCATTCGAAATACCGACATAGCCTTTTACGCCGGGCTGAAGCGCGTGATGGGCTGTAGCGGACTTACGGTAAAGAATTGCAAAATGGAAGATATCGGGATAGGAGTAGTTACCTACAGCGCCGACTCTAAAGACTTTTACATTGCCGATAACGTACTGGTTGGACGCCACGATCCCGACACGCTTGTCGGTTGGTATGGTCTTGAAAAGCCTGCTCCCCTGACCTCCTACTACGCCATTAAAGTTTATGGTCAAAGTCACGTCGTATGCCACAACTCAATCTCGTATTTCCACGATGGTATATGCATCGATACCCATGGACTTCCGGAAAAAGACAAGCCGCTTTGCAGCAGTATAGACTTCTACAGGAACGACATCTTCAACATGGCCGATGACTTTATAGAATCAGACGGCGGCGTACACAACATCAGGATATTTGAGAACCGGGGATTTAACTCATACCATTCCGCATTGAGTGCGCAACCTGTTTTTGGCGGCCCAGTGTATTTCTTCAGGAACCTCCTTTACAACGTACCCGGTACTGCGCTCAAGTATACCGTAAGGCCGTCAGGCATTTTTACCTACCAGAATACGTTCGTGATGGACGTCGCTATCAGCAATTTTTCGAATGGTCACTTCAGGAATAATCTTTTCATCGGACCTGATGACAACCGAGCCTTCAGTGGCACTACATTTACGCGCTACACTTCGCTCGACTATAACGGCTACAGAAAAAAGGCAGGCAATTCACCAAAATATGCCTGGCGTTATCCGTCCGTCGATTCGCTAAACAACGCTGATGAAAAGTATATGACGAAATATGAGTTTAAAACGCTCAAAGACTTCAGCAAACAAACCGGATACGAAGTACATGGCCGCGAGCTGGGTAGTGAGATTTTTATAAATGTGCCATTGCCAGATCCGGCGAAGAAAGGGCACATTTATCAACGTGAAGGATACGACTTCAGATTGAAGCCCGGCAGCGCGGCGATAGATGCAGGTTGCATGCTGCCAACGATCAATGATCAATATACAGGTAAAGCGCCGGATCTTGGGGCGTTGGAATACGGACACCCTCTACCCCCTTACGGTCCGCGAAACGAGTAGCAGATATCTGAAGAAAAACGACGGGCTGAAAATGTTATCGGACGAACCAAAATGAGCTGGCCCGCGAGTTCAAAAAACAAGACAAGATTAAGCACAACGGTCTGAGCGCACGAAGCATCACGGTATTATAATGGCAGAACGTGAGCATAAGATTGCCCAATGTTATTTGGATTAATTCCAAATAACCCCTAACCTTGCGGGCTCCTTCAACAAGGATATGTTTCGCAGTATTTTACTAGGCACCTTCGTTTTTTGTTCATTTTCGCTGTTTTCACAAGTTCTGACCCGGGAGGATTCCCTTTCGGCGGGACTGATACGCTCGAATAATACGACTGTTATTTCGGGTTACGGGCAGGCGAAAGTCGAATATGACTTCCGAACCAGAACGGCCACGGCCAATCTGACCCGGAACGTTTTGTTCTTAGGTCACAAGTTCTCGAACCGGATTTACTTCTTTTCTGAACTGGAACTCGAGAATGCGCGCGTCGAAGGCGGTAAGCCCGGCGGAGAGATTTCTATGGAACAGTTGTTCCTGAAGTTTAACATCAATCGTGATCTGTACCTTCAGGCAGGACTGTTCATTCCGCGTATCGGGTTAATCAACGAGAACCACCTTCCCACGACTTTCAATGGAAATGATCGTCCTTACGTAGAGACATTTCTGATCCCTGCAACCTGGCGTGAACTGGGCGTCGGCATCTATGGACGCGTTCGTTCTATGCCAGGACTCAATTATACGCTGGCCATTATGAATGGACTGAACTCGTCGGCCTTTGTAAATGGCACTGGCATAGCAGAAGGTAAACAGGAAGGCAGCATGGCCACTGCTTCTAACATTGCAATCACTGGCTCTCTATTATACTACATCAAGTCGTGGCGCCTGCAGGCTTCCGGTTACTACGGAGGAAGTGCGGGACTAATCAAGCGTCAGGCTGATAGTCTTCAGTTACAATCCGGTCCGTTCGGAACCCCTGTTGCACTTGTAGAAGCGAATACGGTTTATCACGATCACGGAATTTCATTCCGCGCATTGGCAAGCATAGTGAGCATTCCCGATGCCTTTGAGATCAATCGCGCTTATGCCAACAATACGCCAAGCACGATGATCGGTGGTTATGCTGAGGTTGGATACAACTTCTACGAGCTGATCAATCCGGAGGCCCATAAGAATCTTACAGTATTTGCGCGCCAGGAATTCATGGATCTAAACTATAAGATCCCATCGAACGGCATTAAGAACGGTACAAATCATCGCAGTTATACGGTAGCAGGTGTCACCTTTCAACCAGTGAGTGGTGTAGTTGTCAAGATTGATTACGTGCTGCGCAAGACTGACGAGCGAAATGAAGATCTTATAGTGACTCCCTTCCCACAACAGTTACCCTACTATACATCAAACGGATTTCTGAACGTGGGAATTGGCTATAGTTTCTGATCCATATGCAAACCAGAAGAGATTTTCTTAAAGACAGCTGCAAGGCTTGTGCGGGTACTTCTGTACTCGGATTACTGATGACACAACTCAGTGCCTGCTCATCACTTCCTGTATACAAGACCAACCTCGGTGCAAAGACGGTGAATGTTCCGTTTACGTCGTTCGCTGAGTCAAATCTTGTGATCGTAAGAGACATGCAAACGCCATTCGACATTCTGGTTGTGAAAAAATCTGAAACAGAATACAACGCGCTGTACCTGAAATGCACGCATCGGGAAAATCCTGTATCGGCAACAAAGACCGGGCTTTACTGTCCCGAACACGGCAGCACGTTCGACCTCGAAGGTAATGTTACCAAGGAGCCGGCGCCCGCGCCGCTCAAGCGATTCACAACGTCTGTAGGGGAAGGCTCTGTGACGATAGATCTGAATTCATAACGAACTAATTTAATACCAGGCTTAATGAAAAATACATACACTAAGGTTCTTGCGGTGAGTACGCTAATGTTGTTCGCTGCCTGCAACGATGATAATGAAAATGGTTCAAGTGTAGACGTTACGTTGAACACTGCTGTGCTCGACGATTTTTCGGCAGCGATCGCCCAGGCCACTTACAATGATCTCGCCGCAAAGACCACAACACTTTATAGCCAGGTGCTCGAGCTGGCAAAAGACGGAGCAACGAACACTGAGCTGGATGCATGCCGGGCAACATGGAAGTCAGCACGACAGGCCTGGGAGCAATCAGAATCCTTTCTGTTTGGGCCGGTATCTACCGACAACATTGATCCGCGTATCGATACCTGGCCGGTGAACTTCACTGACCTTGACGCTCAGCTCAACAGCGACAACGAATTTACAGAAGCATACATTGATGATCTTGAAGACGCGCTCAAAGGATTTCATCCCATTGAATATCTGATCTTCGGTGAGAACGGTGCCAAAACTGCTGAGCAATTGTCGGCGCGCGACATCGAATATCTGAAGGGACTGGCGCTTAATCTTAAGTCGCTGACATCAGATCTCGATGAGTCGTGGGACCCCAGCAGCTCCGGAAATTATCACACTATTTTCACCACGGCGGGTAGCGGCAACTCTATTTATCCTACTCAGGCTGCTGCTTTTGAAGAGTTGGTAATAGCGATGGCTGGCATATGCGATGAAGTGGCCAATGGAAAGATCGGCGAAGTATACGCCGCACAGGATCCAACCCTTGAGGAGTCGCCGTTTGCCAAAAATTCTATCACCGACTTTACAAACAATATCAAGGGAGTTCAGAATGTTTACCTGGGCAAATATGCTGCCGATGGCCGTGGACTTGAGGACATGGTGCGGGCGTATAATCTTGGTCTGGATAACGATGTGAAGCTGAAAATGAGCACAGCGATCGAAGCATTAGGCAAGATCACCGTTCCGTTCGGAGAAGCGATCAAAACACAAAAGACGCAAGTTCAGAACGCAATTGACGCGATCAAAGCGCTGCAAGCTACTCTGGAAGAAGAGCTTCTTCCTTTCGTAAAGTTACACTCCAATTAATTGAACAGAAGCTGGATTTGTGATGCGGGTGGGAAGAATCATTAAACATGCGTGTATTGTGGTCGGTGCGCTGATCACTGTATACGCATGTGTTGATCCTGACACCGACAATCCTGGTTCTTATAACGAATGGTTATCCGGGGGCTCGCAGACTATTTTTGACAATGGTGCGGGCGCATTCAGCACTGCCTTCCCTTCGATGACAGAGGCGCACGAGGCCGTGCATGAAGCAGGCGACGTTGCCTTCGAGCAAACCTTTGTCACAGTGCCTTCGCCAGTAAATCCTGGACTGGGTCCGATATTCAACAACGTATCATGTACGTCGTGCCATATTAATGACGGGCGAGGCAAACCACCAGTTGGTGCGGAACAGATCACGTCGTTACTTATCAGGGTAAGCATTGCCGGCGAAGACTCACACGGAGGTCCAAACCCAGCTCCCGGCTTTGGCGTACAGCTGCAACAACGGAGCGTCTATGGTAAGACCGCGGAGGCGCAGGTAAAGATTACCTACGTGGAAAAGAGTTATACGTTTGGCGATGGTGAAAGCTATTCGCTGCGATTTCCAACATACGAATTACAGAATCCGTACACATCGCTGCCCCCGGGACTCATGGTCTCACCGCGTATAGCCCCTCCGGTATTTGGGCTTGGCCTGCTGCAGGCCGTTGCTGAAAGTGACATCGTTGCACTCGCGGATGCCGACGATAAAAACGATGATGGCATATCGGGAAAACCCAACTACGTTTGGAACGTACTTGAGGGCAAGAGAACACTGGGCCGCTTCGGATGGAAGGCCAACAATCCCACAATTTTGCAGCAAAGCGCCGGTGCTTACAACGAAGACATGGGCATTACCAATTTTGTTTTTGAGAGGGAGACCTCCTGGGACCAACCACAATATGATGGCCTTTCTGACGAATATGAAGTATCCGACAGTCTGTTGCACAGTGTTGAATTCTATATCCGCACGCTGGCAGTTCCTGCGAGGCGCGCAGCGGACAACGTCGCTGTTCTGGCAGGAAAGCAAATCTTTGCCGACGCAAAATGCGGAGCATGCCACGTACCCCGATTGCGCACTGCAACCGACGTGGCTTTTCGCGAAGTTTCCAACCAGGTTATCTATCCTTATACCGATCTGTTACTGCACGACATGGGTCCGGACCTTGCAGATAACCGCCCCGACTTTGATGCCAATGGTCAGGAATGGCGAACATCTCCCCTGTGGGGCATTGGTTTGACGCGTATCGTAAACGGGCATCAAAACTTTCTGCACGATGGTCGTGCGCGTACTCTTATCGAAGCTATCATGTGGCACGGAGGCGAAGCCGCACACTCAAAAGACTACGTTCGCTCGCTTTCCAGGAGCGATCGCGATGCACTGGTCAAGTTCATCGAATCCCTCTGAGATCATCTATCAATTTTAGCAACCGGGAGGTTCATAAATCCCAATTTATTACGAGGGAGCATATCCTGACTTTCGCAATTAGTTAAGAGCGATTCCAGTTACTCTTCCTTTTCCCGTCTCAGCAAGTTTTCGCAAAGTAAGAGTTGGCCGACCGGATTTGTTCCCCGGACTTTGCCACGATTTCGTTCCTTTGACAACTTGTCGGGAAGACTGTGCATACCGTACATGAGGTGTTGCATGATTTTCTAAGGGTCTATATAAATATTCAACTATGGCTTCCAAATATCCCCGTCGCCAGTTCCTTGGACAACTTGCCGCGCTTGGCGCAGCTGTCACAACGGTACCACAATACGCACGCGCTATGGAATCAACATTATTCGCACCTGCCGGCGAGAAGAGCTTTGTCCCGGTAATGATTACGCCCTTTACGAGCGACCTCAAAATTGACTACAAGGGACTTTCGGCGCTGACGGATCTTTACCTGGCGTCTGGCGCGAAAGGTTTATTCGCCAATTGCCTGAGCAGTGAAATGTATTATCTCTCTGACGAAGAGCGTCTGGAATTGGTGAAGCACGTCGTGAAGCATGTGAACCACAAGGTATCCGTGGTAGCGACGGGATCATTCGGCAACAATCTTACCGCTCAGGCTGAATTCGCAAAGAAAATGCATCAGACAGGTGTTGACGGCGTTATCCTCATTACCAGTCACTTTGCTTCCAGGGAGGAAAGCGATGATGTTATGATGACTAACATCGACAAGTTCCTTGCCCTGACTGAAGGTATTCCCCTGGGAACATATGAGTGTCCTTCGCCATACAAGCGAATATTAACTCCTGCCACTTTCAAACATCTCATCGACAGTAAGCGCTTTATCTACCACAAAGACACCACGCTGGATCAGGCGAAAATTAAAGTGAAGCTTGACCTTTGCAGAGGAACCGGACTTCAGTTCTACGATGCCCACGCCCCCAATGGTGTTTTCTCTTTGCAGAATGGCGCTAAGGGTTTGTCCTGCATAGCCGGTAATTTATACCCCGAGATATTTTCATGGTTGTGCGAGAACGTAAACAATCCTGCCAGGTCCGCCGATGTCAGCTGGATTCAGGAGGAAATCACCCGCCTCGACGACGTAATTGGTAACGGCTACTCGTTGAATGCACGGTATGTGCTCAACAAACGGGGACTTAATTTGCAGGTCGTTAATCGTGCGTCGAAGTCTCCCCTCACTGCCGAGCAAATAAAGATATCCGACGACGTCTATAAGACAGTACTACAATGGCACGAGCGCCTGGGAATTAAAGTATGACCCAAGCCATAGGACCACATGCTAGTTGCTACGGCCGTCCGCTGTAGCAATCAAACTCATAAAAAAAACTTTTCCTTTCGAGGTCGTCCCGCGAAACAAATATCGTAATATTACGATAAAGGTAATATATGGGACTGACGAAGACAGAAGAATTCTCAAAGACACAGAACGAACTCGCCTTGTTTACAAAGGCGCTGGGGCATCCGGCGCGGATTGCCATTCTTCAATTTCTGATCAAATCAAGGGCTTGTGTTTGCGGCGATATTGTAGATGAATTGCCGCTGTCGCAATCTACAGTGTCGCAGCATCTCAAAGAATTGAAGACTGCAGGCTTGATAAAAGGCGACGTCGATGGCCCCAGTGTATGCTATTGCATTGACGAAAAAAACTGGAACAAGGCAAAGAAGCTAATTGGATCGTTGCTGGATAGTTACGAAGGACAAAGCTGCTGTTAATTTTTTTACACAAATTCATCGCAATATTACGATTATGAAAAACACAGACAACCTCAAAGAAATTGTAAACGAGAAGTATTCACAGCTGGCTGGCAATCCCGACCGTTCAGTTGGATGTTGTGGCAGCAGTTGTGGCTGCTCCACTGCTGATACATTCACAATGGCAGACGACTATTCCGCCTTGAAAGGTTATGTTCCAGATGCCGACCTTGGCCTGGGATGCGGGCTACCAACTGAATTTGCAATGCTGAAGGCTGGTGATACCGTTGTGGATCTTGGATCCGGAGCAGGTAACGACGCTTTTATAGCACGTTCGGTCGTTGGAGCCCACGGCAAAGTAATAGGCGTCGATATGACCGAGATGATGATTGAAAGGGCACGTACTAATGCAAAAAAACTTGAGTACAGCAATGTTGAGTTCCGGCTTGGGGACATAGAGAATCTGCCTATGGCGTCAGGCATTGCTGATGTGGTGGTAAGCAATTGCGTTCTGAACCTTGTGCCGGACAAGAAGAAGGCGTTTGCAGAAACCTTCCGCATACTCAAGAGCGGTGGACACTTTAGCGTATCTGACATTGTCTTTAAGGGCAAGCTTCCGGATAGCATCAGAAAGAGTGCAGAAATGTATGCCGGATGCGTAGCTGGAGCCATAGAAAAAAATGAGTATCTCGATATCATCCGCCTTGCTGGTTTTAAGAACATAAATGTGCAATCTGAAAAAAGAATTGACCTTCCTGGAGAGACTCTCCAACAGTTTTTGACTGTCGAAGAATTAGAAGAATATTCAGACGGAAAAAGTGGCATAGTTAGCATCACAGTGTACGGTGAAAAACCGGATGCGTGCTGTGGCCCGGGTTGTTGCAACTGATTCAACAGACAGTCTGCGATTGCAAAACACGATTAAGCAAATCGGACGTGTTATATGCTTTCTTATTAATGAACCTGTACATCGGAGCGCCATAAGAACCTGAAGTGACGACCCGTTAAGGTTGCAGAATATGGCTACAAGGCGAGGATGATTGATGATGTAATGAATTAACAGAGCGGACAACGCGGTCTACGCCACGGGCGACGCCTCAACTTGTCTGAAGGCTACGTCAAAAACGTGCTTGCCATTAACATAACTGTATCTGATGTTGTAACCATAGAAGTCACATATCCTTTTGACAATCGCAAGCCCTAGCCCTGTACTGCTTTCGCTCACGCCTTCCTTGCTGAACCTGTTGAACAATGTTTCGCTGATCATTTTCAGAGGCTGCCCCATGTTGGACACTGTCAGGACGTCGTTTGCCAGCAGGACTTCTACCACTCCGTTATTCCCCGAGTAGCGAACGGCGTTCTGAAACAGGTTGCTCAGCAATATTTCAATCAACGTTGAATTTGCATTCACCACTACCGGAAAAAGACTCGTATTAAACGTGATCCCTCCCACTTCGGCAAACGACCTTAGGTTATCCAAAATCCGACTGGCTACCACGGACAGATCAACATTTGACGATTCCGTGAACTGATCATTATCAATCTTGCTTAACAGCAACAGGTTTCTGTTCAGTCGCATCATACGATGCGTTGCTTCCTCAAGCTCTCCGATAGTGGCCGCTGCGTCCTCGTTCAGAGTTGTATTTTGCATCAACACATCCAGCTTGGATTGAAATATCGCCAGCGGAGTCTGGAGCTCGTGCGAAGCGTTCTCGATGAATTCCTTCTGCTGGAGGAATACTTTCCGATTACGATCGGTAAGATGGGCCACGGTTTTATTCAGATCATTGAATTCAACAATTGCAGTATTCGCTGGCTGAATCGATTCGCTTTTATCCAGCTCATAGGCCTTGAGTTGGTTGAGCGTATGATAGAAAGGACGCCATAGTCGCTCACTCAATCTTTTGTTCACGAACAGCATGGCAACGGCAAGTAATACCACAATGACTACCTGAACAGATGCCAGGACCATGACCAGATCATCGTTGTCAACCAAAGACATCCGAACAGCAAACAAATAGTGCTTGCCCTTGATCTCAACTGGAGTCGACAGAATCCGATACGGCTTGAGTTCATGCTCAACACTATCGAAAAGCGACACGTTGCTGTAATGACGTTCGATTGCGTGATCCGAAGTCGGTGTAATTGTAATATCATTGGAGAGCTGGTCCCAAATCCCGATATCCATTTCGAGATCGTCCAGATACTCAAATGTTTTGATGTGCTTGAAAAAATTTTCGCTCTGAACCGCCAGCGACTCGTCAACCTCTTCGTACATGATCTCCCGTATTGCGAAGAATGACACCGGTATGCTGATAACAACGAGTACCAGAACACATAGCAACAGTGTGCGTAAGTTGACTTGTAATAGTCTCACGAAGTGAATTTATATCCCAGGCCGTATACGGTCTTAATGTAATCCATTCCGCCCGCCTCTGATATCTTCTTCTTAAGATTTTTCATGTGGGAATAGATGAAGTCAAATTTATCGAGGAGCTCGGCATCATCACCAGAGAGATGCTCAGCAATGGCGTTCTTGGACACGACCCTGTTCTTGTTTGATACCAAAAAAAGAAGCAGGTCATACTCCTTCCTGGTGAGTTCAAGAGACTTGCCGTTGATCGTTACGATCTTGCCCATGAGATCGATCGTAATTTCGTGAAAAGTCAGGGTATTGTTGCCGTCGAACCGTTTGCGCCTGATAACTGCGGACACACGGGCCATGAGTTCAGGCATGTAAAATGGCTTGGACAGGTAGTCATCCGCACCGAGATTAAGGCCTGCCACACGATCCTCCAATGAATTCTTTGCTGTTATGATGATCACGCCATCCGTCTTCTTACTGGCCTTGAGGCTTTCCAGAACTTTAAGTCCATTTCCGTCCGGAAGCGAGAGATCCAGCAGGATGCAGTCGTAGTCATACATGAGGATCTTCTCTCCTGCTTCTGTTGCCGTTTCTGCAACCTCGCACACGTAGCTCTCCTGCCTAAGGAACTGAGTCATGCTTTTTACCAGTTCCTTTTCGTCCTCAATGATCAGGATCTTCATCGTTTCACCGCTCTGTTATCGCATCAATCCGTGCCGGAACGAATAACTCGCCGACTGGTACCAGGCAATCGCATCCTTCTCCAACTCCGGGTCCCGTATCGGTCCGAGTGGCTCCTGGCTGTTGGAGAGACGAAACAACTGCACTTTCTTTTGAGGTGAGAGAATAGCCAGCTTACCATCGCGCAAGTAACCCAGGCTCTGATAGGTGCTTATGAATGCCCTTTCTCTTCCCGGCTCTAATTTAAAAATGTCGTAGCCATAGAAGTTACTTGTATAAGAAAAGTTTAGCATGCCCAGCAAGGTTGGCCCGATATCGATCTGACTCATCAGCCTGTTCATCACGCCCGGCTGGACGTTGGCAGGTGAATAAATTAGCATTGGAATGTGGTACCGGCTAACAGGCAGTTCCGTCTTTCCTGCGCTTGAGGCACAATGGTCGGCCACGATGATGAACATGGTATTGTTAAACCACGGGCGCTTTCGTGCTTCTTTGATGAAACGACCAATAGCGTAGTCGGTATATTTTACGGCACCACTGCGGTTTGTATGCGAAGGAATGTCGATCCTGCCCTCAGGATACGTGAAAGGCCGGTGATTGGAGGTGGTCATAACGTGGGCAAACACCGGGCCGTTGGAAGTTTTACTATCAAGCTCCCGCAATGCAAGATCCAGAAGGTTTTCATCGGCCACGCCCCAGATGTTTTCGTAGTCGATCTGATCTTCGTCAAGGGCGGAACGATCAACAACATTATAACCATTGTGAGAAAAGAAGTAGCCCATGTTATCGAAGTAGCTGTAGCCGCCATAGATATACTCTGTAGCATAGCCCTTATCCCGGAATACTTTGCCTATCGAAAATAAGTCTTCATTACCTGGACGCCGAACAATTGACTGACCGGGAGTCGGTGGTACGCAAAGAGAAAGCGCCTCCAGTCCGCGCACCGTGCGTGTACCTGTAGCGTAGAGGTTGGTGAAGAGCAGGCTTTCGTTCGCCAGAGAATCGAGAAAAGGTGTTATCCCTTCCTGGTTTCCGAAGGTCTTCATAAAGTCGGCACTAAAGCTTTCAACACTCATGAGTACTACGTTCAATCGCTTCTCCTCTCCCGCATTTACAACTTTTCGCACGATGCTGTGAGCATCGTCTCCTATGTACCGGGCTTCACGCGTTATTACGGATCTTCTCAGTCGTCCAAAAGCAGAATCATCTTCGATGCCTGCATAGAACCGGTCATAGCTGATCTCATTATTTCGGTATGCGGCGAACAGGTCGTAAAGACCGTTGCCTGCCAGCTCATTTGCATATGCATTGTCACTGAAGTGATGGTATTCGCTACGCACGATAAACAGTGTGATGGCAAAGGCTGCTCCATAGAAGGCAACGAAAGAAGTTCTTCTTTGCAGCGATGTGGCATCAGCAGACGATGAATCAATCCACGAACTGATCATCCAGCAAACGATGCATGTCACCAGCACGATCGCAGCAATTATCCAACCGAGCGGATACGACTGCGTGATATTTCCGATGACTTCTGTTGTGTAGACGAGATAATCAACTGCGATGAAATTGAAACGCACATGGAATTCGTCCCAGAACAGCCATTCGGCAACGCCGTTGAAAACAATTATAGAGGTCATCACAAAGAACCATGCATAGAGAGCATATCGATGTCCTGGCTTCATGAATAATCTTTTGGGCATGAGCCACAGATAGAGGACGAATGGCAGACTAAAGTAAAGTGCGTTTACAAGATCGTATAGAAAGCCAATACTGAAGATCGCCACCGTGTGCGTCAATGTAAGATCTACGTCTGAAAACGATTTAACTAAAAGTGCAACCCGTGTGATCGTCGACGCCACCACCAGCAACGTTATCAGTAAAATCCACAGTCCAAAGCGGCCTGGTTGAATGCGAAAGGACGGAACTATTCTCATGGTGCAAACAAAGACCATGATTTTGGAGACTTTCTGGATTCACTTATTCAGAGACTTTGAGTCGGGGATGGCCATGTGAAATGTGAGGCAAATGATGTCTGAATGCGCTATTTTCGAGTGCAATGGAAATGATCGCTTACGGACGAGATACGACCGTACATGAACGAAGAATTTAGAAAATACCGGGAAAACGGCCTTCCAGGGCGGTTCTGCGTGTCTGGCATGGCATTGGACTATCAAACAACCTTAAACAGAAAGTAATGGTCAGAAGTTATTTCAGGAGTGGTTGGCGAAACGTGCTCAAGCACAAAGGTTATTCAGCGATCAATGTAGGCGGCCTGGCTATGGGAATGGCTGTCGCCTTACTGATTGGTCTTTGGATAAACGATGAACTCACTTTTAACCAATATCATGATGGCCATGCCCGCATAGCGCGTGTGATGCGGAATCTCAATATGAACGGTGAGACATTATCAACACCCATTCTTCCAACTGGCATCGGTGACGAACTTCGTACGAAATATGGAAATTATTTTGACCGGGTCGTGATGGAAGCATTGGATGGCGACCACGTGGTTTCTGCAGGAGATGAAAGATTATCCCTTCACGGCGGCTACATCGAAACAGATGGCCCTGAGCTATTTTCATTTCGCATGATTGAGGGTACAAGATCGGGATTAAATGATCCGCATTCTGTTCTGCTTTCTGAAAGTGCGGCCAAAGCTTTATTCGGAAATGAGACTGCCATGGGAAAAGTTATCCGGTTATCGAACAACGACCGTATGGACGTGAAAGTCACAGGCATCTTCGAAGACTTTCCCTACAATAGCTCTTTTTATGGGATGCAATTCTACGCGCCCTACAAGCTTGCTGAATCTGTTAATCCATGGATGCGTGATGCCATATTCACCAATGACTTCCTGAATGTTTATGTATCTCTCACCGATCAAAGTAATGTTGCTGTCGCCGCGGAACAGATCAAAGATGTAATACTGAACAATGTCCGCGAGAACAAACAGTATGTTAGTGTTAATCCCCAGCTTACGTTGCACGCCATGAAGGACTGGCATCTCAGATCGGAATGGAAGAATGGAGTAGTTGCCGGTGGTGCGATTCGTATCGTGTGGCTCTTCGGCTTTGTCGGCGGATTTGTACTGCTGCTCGCCTGTATCAACTTCATGAATCTCAGTACGGCCCGCGCCGATAAGCGCTCTAAAGAAGTTGGTATTCGCAAGGCCGTAGGATCCGCGAGAAAACAACTGATACAACAATTCTTTATCGAGTCGTTTGTTATGGTTGGACTCGCTTTTGCCGGCGCTTTGGTTGCCGTATCCACCTCGCTGAACTCTTTCAATGAACTATCCGGCAAGCAGATGGCTATGCCGTGGAATAATCTTTACTTCTGGCTGATCAGTGCCGCATTTATCCTGGTAACGGGACTTATTGCGGGCAGCTATCCTGCGTTGTACCTTTCATCATTCAATGCAGTGAAAGTATTGAAAGGCACTGTACGTGTCGGGCGACTGGCTTCATTGCCCAGAAAAGTTCTCGTGGTTACACAGTTCACTGTATCGGTTACGTTGATCATTGGAACCATCATCGTTTATAAGCAGATTCAGTTTGCGAAAGACAGACCTATTGGCTATAGCCGTGAAGGGCTGATGATGCTTCGAATGACTTCACCGGAGTTTTCCGGCAAGTACGATGCTATGCTCACGGAATTAAAACGGTCCGGCGCCGTGATTGAAGCAAGTGAATCTTCAAGTCCCCCAACGGCTGTATGGACGCAGAATGGCGGCTTCGACTGGAATGGCAAAGATCCAGGCTTCATTCCACAATGGGCAACACTAACTGTTACGCCTGAGTATGGGAAGACCGTTGGATGGCAATTTGTCGATGGCCGTGATTTCTCAAGAGACATAGCAAGCGACTCTGCTGCATTTGTTATCAACGAGGCCGCGGCAAAATTACTAGGTTTTGATCATCCTGTTGGCGAAACCATTCGCTGGCAAGGAGGTTGGCGAAGCAAGTATAACAGCTTTACCATTATTGGTATTGTGAAAGATATGGTGATGCAGTCTCCTTATTCACCTGCACTGCCTTCTGTTTTCTTTATAAGCAAGTACGGCACGAACTGGGTTAATGTAAGGATCAATCCGGAGATGAGTGCCGCTGCAGCTTTACCATTAATTGAAACGACGATGAAGAAAGTTGTTCCTTCAGCGACGTTCGATTATAAGTTCGCAGACGAGGAATACGCTCTGAAGTTTGCCGCTGAAGAACGCGTTGGTCAACTGGCTTCCATTTTCTCTGCAATCGCAATATTTATCAGTTGCCTTGGTTTGTTTGGACTTGCTTCATTTGTAGCAGAGCAGCGCACCAAGGAAATCGGCATTCGTAAGGTTGTGGGAGCATCTGTGTTCAGCCTCTGGCAGATGCTGTCCAAAGATTTTATCTCGCTTGTTATCATCTCGTGCGTCGTATCGTGTCCGATAGCCTTTTACTTAATTACAGGCTGGCTGAAAAATTATGAGTACAGAACAGAAATATCGTGGAGGATATTTGCGGCCGCCAGTGCAGGTGCGCTCGTGATAACACTGGCAACGGTAAGCTACCAGGCAATAAAGGCAGCGATGATGAAGCCTGTGAAAAGTCTGCGGTCGGAATAGGTCAATAGTATGCTAAGCAACGTCCGCGTATTCCTGCGTATACTCCAACGCCAGAAACTTTTCTCTGTTATTAACTTACTGGGTATTACGGTCAGTATGACCAGCGCGGTGTTGATTTACCTGTATGTTTCTCACGAGTTAAGCTACGACTCATTTCATCAGCACACGGACCGTTTGTACCGCGTGAACCAGACGTTCATCTGGGCGCAAAACGAAGAAAGCCAGTTTTCCAGAACAGGCCCGGGGGTGGCTCATGCACTGAAAGAGGAACTGCCGGAAGTGGAGTTAATTACCAGCATTCATACTCCTGGCAATTTTATAGTATCGTATGTTGAGCCGGATGGCGACGTGATATCGTTTGAAGAAGACAAGGTTCTTGCGGCCGATACTAACTTCTTTAAGGTTTTGAACTTTCCGCTTGTCGCGGGAAATGAGGTGACGGCACTCAGAGAGGCCAATCAACTGGTAATGACGCGTTCGGCTGCGAAGAAATACTTCGGCACAACGGACCCGATAGGCAAAATGGTGACGCTGGGAGGACTTCGGGGCAGTGAGGCAAAGACGTTTGAAGTTACCGGCGTGATCGAAGACGTGCCTGAAAACTCGACTATACATTTTGATATTCTACTTTCAACCAGGAGTTTTCCTGCAATTGAAAATCGTTACTGGAGCTGGGTATGGACGCAGCTGGAGACGTTCGTACTCCTGAGGCCCGACGCCGACATAGAGGCGGTACGGGAAAAACTAAAAGATATTCCCCGCAAACGTGCTGATGAAAGTATTAGGGCGGCAATGGGTGTTTCGTACGATGAATACATAAAGTCCGGCAAGAACTGGGACCTCTTTCTTCAGCCTATCACGAAATTGCACATCCCCGAAACGCCGGTGGCCGGATCCTTTTCTGACATTGCCAGTGTCAAAGTGATATACTCATTTGTTGGAGCCGCCGTCTTTGTAGTGCTGTTGTCGTGCATCAACTTTATGAATTTGTCGACAGCACAATTTACGAAGCGCATCCGCGAAGCTGGTATCCGTAAGATCCTGGGGATGGACAAAAACAGATTAAGGCTTACCTTTTTCTTTGAGGCGCTTGCCTTTTGCCTGATTGCTCTGATCATAAGCCTGGCATTGATACAGATGTTGCTTCCGGCGTTCAATGCTGTTGCGGGCAAGCATTTGAAGCTGTCCCTGTGGCAGCAACCCACGCTGATCATTGTGATGTTGCTACTCGCTCTGTTCATGGCATTGGTATCAAGCATCTATCCTGCGATTTCCCTTGCATCATTTAATCCCGTGAACGCATTGAGAGGTAAGTCGAAGGCAGGCAACACGGGAAGGGCATTTCGAAATGGACTGGTCGTATTTCAGTTCAGCGTATCGATCGTATTGATAATCTGTACCTCGATAGTTTTCCAGCAGCTCAGGTATGTATCTGAAAAGGATCTAGGGTTTGACAAGGAAAATCTGATTGTATTACATCATGCCGAGGCGGTCGCACACATCGAGACCCTGACCAACGCCCTTATTTCCTCTGCCGGAGTATTGAATGCATCGTGGTGTTCTTCAGTTCCTCCGGATTTATATGGTGGCGACTCATTTTCGGTTGAGGGCATTGGAGATAAGAAACTGGCACTGAATTTCGCGATGATCGATGCAAACTATATACCTACGCTCAATATCAGACTAAAGTTTGGGAGAAATTTCAGGCCGGACAGTCCTTCGGATTCGAATCGCGTTATTCTCAATGAAAGTGCAGTTCGCAGTATTGGCTGGAGTGTCGATGAATCAACACTTGGCAAGTTTGTTACCTATCCAAACAGTGGGTCAGGATTTGCGCGATTTGAGGTGATCGGGATTGTTTCCGACTTTAATTACTGGTCGATCGAGAATGCTATCGAGCCGATGGCCATGTTCAACATGGGTAACAAGTATATCAGGGACAGCGACCGAGACTACATTGTGATCAAGGCACGCCGGTCTGATATGGAAGCATGGAACAAGCTATTGTTATCGATAGAAAGTACCTGGAAAACTCACGCAAAAAACACTGTATTTCAATACTCGTTTGTTGATGAGAATTTTGAAGAGACATTTGCTACGCAGCGACAATTTGGAAAAATACTTACCGTGATGGCGACACTTGCAATTGTCATCGCTGCGCTAGGATTGCTGGGCATGGTGGTGTTTTCACTTGAACAAAGAACAAAGGAAATCGGTATACGCAAAGTATCCGGCGCATCCGTCGCCAATATACTGTCGCTGATAACTCGCGGATATATGCGTCTCATCCTCATTGCATTCATCTTCAGTGCTCCTGTTGCCTGGTACTGCATGCAGCTCTGGCTGAAAGATTTCGTATACAGGATAGCGCCATCGCCCTGGACATTTATTGGTGCCGGTACTGCTACCGTAGTAATTGCGTTGTGCATTACGTTATATCATTCGCTTAAGGCTGCACTGACCAATCCGGTCGACGTGTTGCGGGACGAATAAATAGAAACATTATTGATACATACCCGCCAGTACAAAGCTTAGCACAAAGTGCCCAAGAGCGATGACGGTCAGGTAGTCCGGAAGTGATATTGCAGGAGGACCCGGGTGCAGGTCAAAGAAGAGACGCCATACCCCTACTGCAATCAACCCAATGATCACGCCAAAACCAAAGCTCTCAGCGATGGATTCCAATCCGGCACCCATACAATAAATGAACTATAGAGAAACGCAAAGATGATCCCAATAAAGTAGTGAACTACGCCAGCGACAATCATCTGTGGCTGAGGCGTGGTATGGACGGGCGTAACCCGATCGAAGCGAATCATATTTGCAAGCACTCTAATGACGTGGTACTTACGCTTCAATAACCGAAAAACCAATTCGGTAAAAAGTGTCATTGCTGCCGTCGCGACGATCCCGGCTATAACGAGATTGACCGGACCCAAGGAATGGCGAAAGCCATTCTAAAGTAAAAAGGGGATGTAAGTCAAATCAATGTAGAATAATAACCCCGCAGCAATATCGAAGTGCATTCACAAAATCCATTTACATGGGGCTTTTCAACAAAAATCATTTACGTCTAACGGCGCGCCGTTTGCTCCGATAATAAAAAGCCTCTTTACCAGATAATGCTATAATCCAGGATTTATAATTAAACCAAGATGACGAGTATCACCGACAAGCATGAAATCAAAGTCTTGAAGACTATCAAATCATGCGTGACGGTGTCCGGCGACTCCTTCGCGATGACTCGCGGATTTCCTTTGTGGGTGAGGCGAGCACTGCGAAACAACTTTTTAGTCGGGTAGCATCGCTTGACGTCGATGTTCTGATTATGGACGTTTACCTCGATTCGAATGACGATAATCCACAATACAACGGATTTGAAATTTGCAGATTAATTAAACAACAATATCCACGGATTAAAGTACTTGCTCATTCGATGTATGACGACGCTGAAAAAATTGCAAAAGTGATCCGTGCAGGTGCGTTGGGTTTCGTTTCCAAGAAATCGGGATTCGAACAATTGTTAAATGGTATAAAGGCAGTTGCATCTGAGAAATTCTTCATCTGTGAAGACGCCTCCCGAAAGCTGAAGAACCTTCATGAATTTCTATCCGGACTGGAAGATACTCTTATAGCAAGGGAGGAGATTTTTACGTCGCGAGAACGGGAAGTACTGGAGCTTATTGCAACCGGCTACTCATCAAAAGAGATCGCCGAGAAATTAAGGATTGCTGAACGGACTGTTGAAACGCATCGCAAGAATATGCTTGAGAAAGCGGAAGTAAAGAATACTGCAGAACTGATCGCTTTTGCTGTAACAAAGGGTTTTGTGCGCCGCTAACCATATACCTGTATTACATGTCACTTGAGACTGTACCGTCTGTTACCAAAGAATTCGTGCTGGAACTTGCGCGCAAGCATCCAAACGCAATGGTGGTGAATCCGCACAAACACGAAGTACTGTTTGTTTCGGAACAAGTCGGGCGAATTACCGGGATTCAAAGTGGAATGCATCTCGCTGAACTTAAGAATCTTCGCAATGCATTGGTGTCGCACGATCAAACACTTTTGCTGGAACACTGGACAGCTTTACAATCAGGCAAAGCATACGTAGAATTTGAAACAGCCTGGAGAAACGAAACCAGATCAAGTCGCCTGTGCATATCTGCCGTGCAACTATTCAATGGCGAATACATCGTAGTATATGTCGATGACATCAGTACGGCAAAAGCTCATGAGGATTATCTTGTTGAATTTGGGACGAAGAAAAACACGACGCTAGACAGTGTTCTGCACTTTGTAAGCGGTGCAATCACGCTGACCCAACATTTTTACATTGAAGCCGGGCGGAACCTGGAGATATTTGATAAAGACAATCTTAGAGATCTTCTCGACTTGATTAACCAAAACAGCCAGCATTGTCTGGATATTATTAACAGCGTAACGCGTAACGAATACGACAAGTCACCTCTGGTGGCTATCAAAGCTTCACGGATTAGTCTGATTGAGAAACTTCAATATATCCTGGAAAATATTATTGCAGCTTATCCGCAGAGGCAATTTACTTTTTATACCAAGGATCCGGAGATTATCGTTGAGGTTGATGAATTTAAACTCCTTCAGGTCATTAACAATTTTGTGTTTAATGCTATAAAATTTAGCAGTCCTGATGACCCCATAGACCTCCGCGTATTTACGGAGAACAAAAGTGTAGTAATCTCAGTAGCCGACAAAGGCATAGGCATACCGATAGAGCTTCAATCCTATATTTTCGATCGCCATACGATTGCCGGGCGTACCGGATTGAATGGCGAACCTTCACACGGCATTGGGTTATCAATTTGTAAACAACTCGCGAACCAGATGGGCGGACGAATCTGGTTTACAAGCAGTGAGAAGTATGGCTCGGTATTCTATCTGGCAATCCCGGAATTTTCCTAAAGAAAACGGCATCGTGGGAAATACGGATGCCTGTAAAATTTCAATGGCGTAGTATTGCACTTTAGACTTACCCTTCGAGGCACTTTTTTTATCAAATGATTCTTCCATGGATTATAAGTCAAGGACAAAACTCGAGACCCGCATCAAGTCATATTTTATTGACGAGGTACGAAAGGAATGTGGCGAAGATTTCAAGCTGATCGAGGATCGAATTGATTCTTACCTTCAATCGAATAACCTAAAAGACGCCAAATTTCTTGCGAAAGCTGAAATCAATATGATCAAGAACGGGTCCGCTAACAACCGCAATAGCGACAGAGAGAGCGATCGCGGTCATTTTTGAGCAATCATTTACTATTTTGCTCTAACGGTAACAATCACACGTTGGTATCTGGTTAGAGAAGGCGTACCGTTGTCACTTGCCTGCAGGACAACGTGAATGGTCTGCCCTGCTTTCGCATCTTTGGGAATCGTTACTCTGCATTGCAAAGTATTGGCATTCGAAAGGATAACATCATTCGTATAAGTACCGACTTTAAATTGCCACCAGCCGATCGCCATCTTGTCGTTATCGGGATCTGACGCCGAGCCATTGAGTCTTATAGTTTCTCCCGGAGATGCCATCACTTCAAGTGGTCCCTCGATCTTAACCAGTGGCTCGTGATTTGCGTCGGCATATTTAGATTTTGTGGTCCACTTCATTCGTGCGGCAAAATCCTGCTGTGCCGTGGCAAAGAAATCGGGAAAGGTGTTTACGTTCTTGTTCTGTCCCACTGAGCCAAGTGCATTGGCCATGGCCTGCTGAGAGGTGTCGCTTAAGTTGAAGGAGAAACTTTCAGCTCCCGGATCAGACAGCTCCCGACCGCCCCAACCGCCGTAAGGTCCGAACTCATGAGCGCGCAAGCCATTGCCCAGCATGTTCATGAACGTTGGATTGTCACCCTCACCCAGCCACGAACCCTTAGGTTGAACCGGCATCCAAACAACGTAACCCATCTTCCTCAACTGGTCATCGGTGTAACCCGTCATGCCGAAATAGTCCATGATATCACCTTTAACCATCTGCTTTCCATCACCCCATACACGATATAATGCGCCTAACGGTCCGCGGTCTGTTACATTCTCTTTCATCCATGCGGGCGTCAGCAACTTCGCGTTCCCAGGTGTTGCTCTCAGCTGTGCTCCATATCCATAGTTTGGACCTTCGCGGAACTGTCGGTAGTCGATACCCTTCCAGTTAGGCTTGATGTATTTTGCATATGTGTCATCCTGATCTCCCGACGGAAGCAACACGACTTTGCGCAAAACCTTATTCCTGACCGACTCCCATTGTGCTGTGTACTCGTATTGTTCCTGGATTGACTTCAACGCCCGGGCTATGGTACTTTGCCCTCCCCAGGCGGTTATATACAGCTGCCCAGGCTTCTCATCGAGTATCAATGATCTGATCAGATCTGAGCCGGGTGTGTCTTTAGAGATGTCGCCGTCAAAATCAATATTGCCGTAGCGGACCTTTGACTTCAGTTCTTCGGGAGTCGGATAGTTAGCATTGTGAACTTTCAGGTTTGGATAAGCTTTCTCGTAGGCTTCTACGATGTCGTGAATGAATCGTTCGTCTTTTGCCCAGCGCCACGATTCACACGGACATTTGTCCTGGCCGAAGCGGTTATACTCTCTGCCAGGGACAAACCATTTGGTGCCTTTACCATCGCCCTTCCAGTGAAATCCACTGCTGGCATAGATCAGGCCCTCGACCTGTACATCGCTGCTGTACAGTAGGAAGCGTATTAATGAGTTGTTATCGTCCAATTCGGGGTCGGCGGTGATGACTATTCTTGGGCGTGGACTGTCATTTGGACCCTGCGCCCAGGCGCCGTTGTGAATGAAAATCGTGACCGCCATGCTCAGGCAGAGGCAGAACTTGTGGACCAGGCCTTTTGTGGACTTAATCATTGATTGTCGTGTTTACTGCTATTAAAGATTACGTTCAGTGTCTGAAAAGATTACGCTCAGTGGGCCAGGGCGTGCTGCCATCCTTTATACCACTTTTTTACATTCTGGTCACCGGATGGCCGTACCGTTGTTTTCTCACTGTTCAGTTCAGTGAGATGATTCAGATCACGGAAGATCTTACAATGCAGGCCAGCGAGGTATGCAGCACCTAATGCAGAAACATCTGCAATTCCGATATTGACCACAGGCTTCCCGAGCAACTCTGCAAGGAAATTGACGATGAATTGATTTGAGCTGATGCCGCCATCAATCATCAACTGCTGCAAACTTATGGATGTGTCGGACTCCATCGCGGCTATTACATCCTTGATCTGATAAGGTATGGATTCGAGCGCGGCCCGAACGAGGTGATTTTTTGTGGATCCAAAAGTCAGGCCTTTGATCTCACCCCTCCGGCTCATCTGCCAGTGAGGAGCGCCGAGACCACTGAAACCCGGAATGATATAAACACCTCCATTGTCAGAGACGGCCTTCGCCATTGCCTCCGTCTGTTTGCTATCCGTGAACAACTGGAGTTCGTTTCTCAACCATTCTATAGTGCCACCACAGGTAACAATGACGCCTTCCAATGCATACTGAACCTCAGTCTCCGTGCTCCAGCAAATCGTAGACACCATGCCCGTGTTTGAACGCGTCACCTTATCGCCCACACTCATCATTACTGAACAGCCAGTTCCAAGCGTTGCCTTTGCCGTGCCCGCGTTGAAACATCCTTCGCCAAATGCAGCGGCATGAGAATCACCGATAAGTGCTGTGATCTCAATCCGTGAAGGCAATAATCCATTGAAATCACTTTCACCAAATAACGACGACGATGGCTTCGGCTTCGGGAGATTCAGTTTGGAAACGCCGAAAAGGTCCAGCAGGTCATGATCCCACGCGAGTTTGTTCAGATTGAAAAACAACGTTCGCGACGCGTTCGTATAGTCCGTATAATAATTCGCACCATGGGTCAGCTTAAACAGCACCCAGGTGTCCACCGTTCCGAAGTAGGCCTTGCCTGCATTGATGGCTTCCTTCACTTCGGGAATGTTTTCGTACAACCAGCAAAGCTTGGTTCCGGAGAAATATGGATCGAGTAGCAGTCCCGTTGACGAACGAATAGCGGGCTCGTGTCCCTGCGCTTTTAATCGTTCGCAAATGGCCACGGAGCGTTTGCATTGCCACACCAGCGCATTGCAGAGCGGGACACCATGCTCATCCCAGATCACGAACGTTTCTCGCTGATTGGATATGCCACAGGTGCGGATATCCGCTGCGTTGCCACCCCTGGATTTAAAATCAGCAAGGCACTGCTCAACTGAAGTCAATACGTTTTTAAAGATCTCTTCAGGGTCCTGTTCCACAAATCCATTGGGCAGGTAATTTGTCTTCAGCGGTTCTGTTCCTTTGGCAAAGGCTCTTCCGTTTTCATCAAACAGAATGGTTTTAGTGCTGCTGGTTCCCTGATCAATGGCTAAGATGTATTTCATTTCTCTGGTTTGCTATGCATCAGCCTTTGAACCTGATCTGTCTATAATTACTGCTAGCAGAATAACTGCTCCCTTCACAACCTGTTGCCAGAAGGGCGACACATCCAGCAGAACCAATCCGTTATTCAGCACACCAATGATGACGGCGCCCAATACCGTTCCCAGTATACTTCCTTTGCCGCCGGAGAGCGACGTACCTCCAATTACAACTGCCGCAATTGCGTCGAGCTCATAGCTGATACCGGCATTCGGTTGTGCAGAATCCAGTCGTGACGTAATCATGATCCCTCCTACAGCAGCGAGGCCACCGGCAATAGCATACACAACAAGTTTTACTTTGTTGATGTTGATACCAGAGAGCCTGGCCGCGCTTTCATTTCCTCCGATAGCGTAGACGTAGCGGCCCAATCTTGTTTGCCGCGTCAGCAAAACGGCAACGACAACGACGATGATTGATATCCAAACTGGCAATGGAACTCCCAGAAACCACCCCATTCCGATGTAATCGAAATCGTTGCCAAGATTGCTTATAGGATAACCTTTCGTCCACAGAAAAGTCAAGCCCCTCGCAATAGTTAGCATGGCAAGTGTTGCTACAAATGGAGGCACTTTAAATTTTGTGATTGTCCATCCGTTGAAGAAACCCAGTGCAGCACCAACCATCAGACCTGCGAGCACTGCACCTAACACCGTGAAGCCCACGAAGAGGTTTATGGAAGGAACAGGCAAACCATTCTTCAACAACCCTGCGGCTACTGCTCCCGACAGCGCAAGCACAGAGCCAACAGAAAGATCAATCCCGGCGGTGAGGACAACAAGCGTCATTCCTGTGGCGATGCAAATATTCACTGAGATCTGTCGCATGACATTCCAGGCATTATCTACCGTGAGGAACTTGTCGGTGAGCAGTGTCAGCGTTACGCACAAAATAAACAGTGCGATCAACGACTGAAATCTCTTCACCTGAGCGGTATATCTCTTTAAACCCGTGTTCACCTGAATTTCTATCTCCATTAGTTAAGATTTTTGGGAATGGCTGCCATCAGGATTGAATCCTCCGTCGCTTCTGCTATGGGGATGTCGGCTGTAAGGCGTCCTTCAGACATCACCAGCACTCTGTCGGAAACTGCGAGGATCTCGGGCAACTCCGATGAGACTACCACGATAGCCATACCCGCCGCGGCCAGTTCCTGTATCAACCGATAGATCTCGTTCTTTGCCCCGACGTCTATGCCCCTCGTGGGTTCATCCAACAAGAAGATCTTCGGATGTTTCGCAAGCCATTTTCCGATCACCACTTTCTGCTGATTACCGCCGCTCAGGTTTCTAACCGTTTCCTTTCCCGATGGAGTCTTTATCCTGAGTTGCGAGATATATCTTTCTGCAAGCTCTTTCTCCTTCACCTCGTTGAGGAAAATGCCCCTTTGCAGATTATGCAGCGTGGTGATACTGATATTTGTCGTGACGTCGAGTCCCAGTACAAGTCCGTCCTTCTTGCGGTCTTCAGGCACGAGGGCAATCCCGGCTTTGATCGCGTCATCGGGCGATCGGAATGACACCTGCTTACCGTCTACGAATATTTCACCCGTTGTGAGAGTTGGATGAAGGCCAAAGATTGCCTCCATTAGCTCAGTACGACCGGCACCCATTAATCCAAAGAGGCCAATAACCTCGTGACCCTTTACACTGAATGAAACATCGGTCAATACTGCCCCGCCCCTTCTTTGCGGCTTCTTAAGGCACAGCTTCTCAATCCTCAGCAATTCCTGCTGATGCGGTTTTATAACTTCAGCAGCGCGTGAAAGATTAATCTCCCTGCCAACCATCTTATTGACGAGGTGTTGATGATTCGCGTTTCCCATTTCACCATTCTCGACAAAACATCCATCACGCATCACAATGTAATGATCCGCGATGCGAAATAACTCGTCGAGTTTGTGCGAGATATAGATGATGATCTTATTCTGTTGTCTAAGGCTGTCAATTATACCGAACAGCACATCTACCTCCTTGTCGCTGATTGCCGAAGTAGGCTCATCCATTATGATGATCTGGGAGTCATTCAGCAACGCCTTGGCAATCTCGACGACCTGCTGCTGGCCCACCTTCAGTTCTGAGACCGGTGTATGCGGACTAACGTTCAGGTGAAGACGGGCCAGCAATTCGGTAGTCTTCTGATTCATCGCTCTTTTATCCAGAAATCCCCAGTCATTTACAATTTCGCGACCCAGGAAAATATTCTCCATCACGTTAAGGTGAGGTACGAGATTTAGTTCCTGATGGATCATTGTTACACCGGCGTTCTGAGCGTCGCGAACATGACTGAAGTTTAATGTTCTGTCGTCATACGCGATCCTTCCCTCGTAGTCACTGTACACGCCCGAGAGGATCTTCATCAACGTAGATTTACCCGCACCGTTCTCCCCAAGGAGCGCGGTAACTTTTCCTTTATGCAGCTGCATGGAAACGTTGTTGAGCGCAATCACGCCCGGGAACTTCTTCGTTATGTTCTCGACAAAAAGCATTTTTAGTCCTTAGTCTTGAGTCCTGAGTCTTTAGTGCTGTGTTTTTCGCTGACACTGATTTTACTGAACATATTTTCGTTTACTCATTACTGGTCAATTCAACACATTAAGTCTAACAGGTACGACCTCGATGGTGTCCAGTTCAAGGTACTTTTTATTGAGTTCAACTGCTCCGACAAATTGCACAGCAGATCCCTCCTTTGCTTTAGCAACAAATGGAGGAATGACTTCCGCCCTTACGATCTTATTGACAGATTCTGATACGCTGTTCAGCTCAGCGGTATTGTTGAAATCACTTAACTGCACAAGTCCGGATGCATCGCGAATGGCATTTCCGTATATGAACTCCGTGGCAATGGTTGCAACCGGCTTTGAGGTCGCGTTGGTAGCATTTACAGTAACACCGGTGTCTGTAAGTCTGGCAACAGTGCCTTCACCTCTTACGAGAAAGTAGCAAATATTACCTATGGCAAGGGCGTGAGCGTATCGCTTAACTGCTGCCTCAGGATCCTTATTAAGCAATGACACAAGAGTGTTCAGATCAACAGCGCTATCTATCGCCAGCGGAAGTTTATCCTTGTAAAATGATCGTGCAAATGCATCGGCATCAAAATTCGATACGCCCGATTGCGAATTGACTTCATCAAGCTTCCTGAAGTACACGGACTTGAAACCAAGGAATGCCAACAGGCCAAGTATAACAATGTATTTAACAACCCTGTTGCGCATGGAATCTTATTGCTTTTGTTCCGTTTTGCCATCGTTCTCCCGCTCACCGAAGGCAAGATAATTGTCGACGTTTTTTCGCGTGATTAACTCTACGGCTACCGGCACTTTCTTGGCGAAGTCGCGTTTGCCCTTGAAGTACTGATCGGCGAAGATGGCAGCATGCTCAGCAATGAGCTGGGGAAACTGCATTCCCGTCGCATCGATCTTGCCATTCCGGATGGCCTCTACAACATCGCCGGCACCATCAAAACCAAATACGCGTACATTGGTCTTCCCTGCTGACGCCAGTGCCTGATAAGCTCCGCTAGCCATAGCGTCGTTACCGCAGAAGACGGCGTCGATGTCAGGATGTGCCTGCAATATGGACTCAAGCACCTCCATCGCCTTGTTGCGATCGAATTCAGCACTTTGCTGCGACACCATTTGCAGCTCGGGATAGTTATCAACCACGCTGTGAAAGCCTTTGGAACGGTTCCAGGTGTTGTTGTCGTTAACCAGTCCAAGTAACTCGACATACTTTCCTTTCCTGGCCATCTTCTGTACGAAGTATTTACCCAGGGCGACACAGCCAGAATAGTTGTCGGAGAGGATTTGAGATGTCGCTCCGTCGGTAGTGTTTACCTCGCGGTCCATACAGAACACAGGAACATTGGCGTCCTTTGCCCGCCTGACATTCGCCACTGATCCGTCGGCATCTGTCGGGTTGAAAAGAATGGCATCATATCCGGATGCCAAGGCGTTTTCAAAATGTTCTGTCTCGAGAGCTGTATTATTTTGTGAGTCAAAGATTTTCGCCTCATAGCCTAACCTGCGAACTTCGGCAGCCGCAGTTTCTGCAAGAAATACAAACCACGGATTGTTAAGTGTGGAGATTACTATGGCCACTTGTTTCGTGTTGTCATCTGACGATGGACCACACCCGTTGAAACACAACAGAAGGGAAGTCAGGAATAACAATCGCGCGATGTGTCTGATCATAACCTTTTGTTAAGCAGGTTCAAAGCGACTTCAGATAATCCATCTTTCGATATGCCATAATGAGAGAAGATCTCAGCCTGTGATCCCGTGACCGTGTATTCGTCGGGTATGCCAACAATGCGGAAGGCATTCCTGAAACCCTGCTGAAACATAAATGAAGCACATGCCTCGCCGAGACCGCCGTTGATCATGTGTTCCTCCACCGTAACGACGGGCCTACCCGCCCGCCCCAGTGACGACAGCAGGTCGCGATCCAAAGGCTTGATGGTATGCATGCTGACGACGCCAGCCTGAATGTTCTGCCCCGCCAGCTTTTCCGCCGCCGCGAGAGCAGGATGAACCGTTTCTCCGGTAGCGACAAATGTTAAATCATCTCCCTCCCTTATAATGCGCGCTTTTCCAAACTCAAAATCATCGGGCGACGCGGCCGTCAGATGCGGCATTGCCTTCTTACCAAAACGAAGGTAAACAGGATGAGGAAGCTCTGCTGCCCTGCGAATTGCCTGCTCAGTTTCATAGTTGTCTGCGGGAGCAACGATGATGATATTATTAATCGCCCGCAAAACAGCGAGGTCGTGCAGACTGTGATGAGTAGTACCCAATGCTCCATAGCTCACGCCCGCACTGATACCAATCAACTTGACGGGATTGTCGGAATAGGCAACATCATTTTTGATTTGCT
This sequence comes from Chryseolinea sp. T2, assembly GCF_037203685.1. Classification (NCBI taxonomy): domain Bacteria; kingdom Pseudomonadati; phylum Bacteroidota; class Cytophagia; order Cytophagales; family Fulvivirgaceae; genus Chryseolinea; species Chryseolinea sp. T2. Next base: position 10,875 of record NZ_JBBCAU010000005.1, on the reverse strand, counting down.
CGAGAGCACGTGCGGTGAGGAAGCACGCCGGTGAAACGGCAAACACTTTCTTTCCAGTTGATGCCAGTCCTGCTGCAACGCCTACCAGATTTTGTTCTGCAATGCCAATCTCAACTATCTGCCTGGGAAACTTCTGCCCGAACGGAGTGAGTTTTCCGGAACCGCGGGAGTCGCTGGTAACTACCACCACAGATTTGTCTTTATCTGCCAGAGCCTGCAGTGTTTCGGAGAAGACGTCGAGATTAGCTCTGCCGTTTAGAACTCCGGACCCCTGTTCAACAACTGTTCCCACGTTTCACTTATTTTGAGTAATTCAATTCACTTTCTCTTCGTACACCTTCAATATCGTTCAGATATCAAGTTCATGTCACAATCACATCGCCCGATTCAGAAGTCATCCGGAACGGTGGTGTTGGCAACATCCAGCTCGGACAGGGCCACCTGATACTGTTTCTCATCAGGCACACCGTGGTGCCATTTCAACTGATTCTCCATGAAGCTGATGCCCTTTCCCTTCACCGTATTCGCTATGACCAGGCTTGGCCTTCCCTTCGCAAAGGGCAATGAATCGAAGCATTCTTTCAGCGCATCGATATCATGACCATCAACAGTTCGAACTTCCCAACCAAAGCTCTCAAACTTCTTATCGATGGGGTCTGTGTTGCACACATCGGCAGTCGGACCAGTGATCTGCAGGTTGTTCTTATCGATGATCGCGCAGAGATTATCCAATCCATAGTGTGAGGCAGTGAGCGCGGCTTCCCAGTTGGATCCTTCCGGCAGTTCGCCGTCGCCGAGAAGCGTAAAGACGCGAAACGGTTTCTCATCCATCTTGCCGCCGATGGCAACGCCAACGCTGATGGGCAAACCATGCCCCAGGGCTCCTGTGTTTTGCTCCACACCAGGCACTTTGCGTGTAGGGTGACCGATAAAGTGTGACCGGTACTTACAGAGCGTGTCCAGTTCGGTCTCCGGAAAGAATCCTTTGTCGGCCAGGACAACAAAAAGCGCTTCAACCGAGTGGCCCTTACTTTGGATGTACCGGTCGCGATCGGGCGATTGAAAATTATCAGGACCAACGTTCATCACATGATTGTACAGAACGTTTAATACATCGATACACGAAAGGCTTCCGCCTGTGTGGCCGGCATTGGCGTGGTAGATATAACGCACAATGCTCTTCCGATATTCGATCGACTTCTTTTTTAAGTTATGATCTGCCATCATCTGCAATGTTCCCTTGTGTCGGTCTATTTCTCGTTGTGATGATGGATCTCCCATCCCATATAGTTACCCATTGCCTCTTTAAGTATGGCCGCCGTCTTTGAAGCGTTCATGACTACGTGGTGCTCGAACCCGTTCCGGCAAACGTAATGCATGAGCTTCTGAAGATCTGAGATCTGTGCCACCGCGCGGGTTCCGAATGTGTGCAGCGGGTCATCGGTCAGCACGCCTTCACCTACATAAGCTTTCATCACTCCTCTCGTATCGTCGGTACTTATGCGACCGAATGTCAACGGAGAGGCTGGAGTGCGCCCAGCCAATGCGCCGTAAGTATTCTCCTCTCCCACTGAAGTTCCCAGGATTGGTGCTGTCGCGATTTCAACGTCCGGCAGGAACGACTTCGCCCAGTTACCGCAGTGAAACAGCACGACCTTTTCATCATCGTCAGAATAGTTGTTGTTCCAATCCACCAATGCACTTGGAGAGCCTGAAGCCAGCTGCATGGCATACATACTCAACGTTCCGGTGACATCGACTTCACACGCGCTCGGAAGCATGTTCTCGCTCATCATGCTCATGCTTGTGCAGACGTTACATCCGTAGTTCTGCTGCAACGAAGTCCAGCATTGAATGGCGGTGGCGTCGAGCGCATGTTCTGACATGAACGAGTTGAGCGCGACATCGAGTTTCGCGATCTGCAACAGTTTGTCTTCGGGAGTTCGCCCCGTTGGTGTGTACGACTTTATGGCGTCGATGCGATCCTTTACACTCTGGTCCTGCGGAGTCAGCCGATTCGCATGACCAAGAATAGCAGAAAGGTCCGTTGTCACCACAGAGATACCGTTGCGCTGAAGGATCTTCTCACTGTACCTTACTGTATTGAACGCGCCCGGCCTTGCACCAACGGCGCCGATGCGCACGGTGCGCAATCCTTTAACAACTCTGCACGTAGCGATGAAATCATTGAGGTCCTGCGTAAAGGTTTTATCCGAAGGATGAACGACGTGCTTTGTCGTCAGCGTGTATTTGATTCCGTACTGATGCAGGTTATTGCAAACGGAGATCTTTCCGCACCATGCATCTCTCCGGCGAGCGACATCCATTTTGTTCAGATCATCGGGGTATGCCTGAATCAAAACAGGAACATCCAGTCCCGAGAGCTTTATCGTTTCGGCCACTCCCTTTTCGTCTCCAAAGTTCGGCAGGACAACGACGATGCCCATGATCTCATCAGCAAATTGCCTGAAGAGTGCTGCACACTTCCGGGCGTCCTGAAAAGTTTCTACGCCACCGAGCTTGGTGTCGGCCTCTGTAAGCATGATAGGCCTGACCTTTGCTTTTTCGAAGGCAACAAGCAGATCGGCACGGCATTCACCCACCAGCTTATCGGGAAAGAAATCTCTGTTCCCAATGATGACTCCAAGCGTAACTTCCCGTTGGTTATTTTTCATTTTGATTCGTAGCGATAATCAGTTCAATTTCATGATCGCGAAACACCTGGCGATGTTTCTCTTCGATATCCGGATCGGTGATGATGTAATCAATGAGTGCCAGCGCACCGAGACTTGCCAGGGCCGTCTTACCAATTTTGGTTGAGTCGGCAACGAGGTAAGTAGTTTCAGCTGCTTCGATCATTGCCCTTTTCACAACGATGTCGCTAATGCTCGGATAGGTTAAGCCAGCCTTCAATGAGATGCCGGCAGTAGCGAGAAACAATTTCTGAACGTTTAGGCCTTTAAAGAAGTCGGCGGCCTTCTGTCCTGTTAGCGACAGCGTTGGAGGTTTGAATTCGCCGCCGGTAACGATGACATCTATTCCAGGCTCAGCGCCGAGGATAAGTGCAATATTGAGTGCGTTGGTGATTACCGTAAGCGGCTTGAAGCCCTTCAGCTTCTTGGCGATCTCAGTAGTAGTAGAACCTGAATCGAGAATGATGGTATCACCGCGCTCAATAAACTCGAGCGCCTTTCTGGCGATGAGTTCCTTCTTGTCGAGATGCTCCTGATGGGTAAGCGTAAAATCTTTCACCTGCCCCGGCACGCCTTTCATGAAAGCCCCGCCGTGTTCGCGGGTTATGAGTCCCTCCTTTTCCAGCTTTTCCAGGTCTTGCCGGATCGTAACTTCTGTGACTTTGAACAACTTAGCCAGGTCCAGCACTTTGGCTGAGCCGTCTTCCTGAAGGAGTTCCAGAATCTTGTCTCTTCGATGATTTGCCAGCATGGGTATTAAAATCAACCAATAATAGCAGATTTTCGTAAATATTCGAAATCATTAGAAAATAAAAGCAAACCGTACAGAAGTAAAAGGAAGCTCCTGGCCTCAAGTGAGGCAGCGAAAAAGGCCCCTTTTTAAGGGCTTTTGATGCTTGTTAAATGGAATTAGAGAGAGCGTCTCCTAATCAGCCACCGGATAACCTGCATCGATCCAATCGGCCTTCACATTGCGCGGAAGGTTCAGCAGTTTGTGATTCTTAAATCCCATCGTGGTAAGTAGTGTAAACGCAGGCCTGATGTTAGGACATTTGTTAAATGGGCAGCATCCACAGTAGAGCACTATTTCTTTTTCCTTCGACACTTTAGAAAGACGATTTTCAAGTGTCTTAATGTTATTGCCTTCATGTGCTGCTCCGATCTCAACAGACTTAGGAATAACTGCCGACGGCCCAACACTGATAATCAGTGGTTGTTCCTTTGCGCTGTCCTTTATCGTAGCTGCAAGATCGGCAGGACTAAGTAACTGATCGTTGCGCCAGGGCTCCTGCTGCAGCGTGAATCCTAACAGTGCAGCCAGGAAAATGGTGCATGAAAGCAACAGCAATGTATTTTGGGTGACCTTTTTGTACATGGGTTATCAGTTAAGGTGCATTTGTAAGCTGCAATGCAGTTTAGAATTTTAACCGCAAAATGTAAAACTCTAGATGTAAAATGTAAAAGTAAGTACGTCTTATAACCGGACTTGTTGTGATAGTACAGAATGTACTTGTATTTTTAAGCCTGATACTAAACGGGGTGCCTTGCTGAACGATAAACAATCGAACAGCTGAATAAAGGCTGAGATCATACCCATTGAATATTGCTGCAGGACAACTGCAGATATTCATGCACCTGATCTGGGTAATACCAGCGTAGGGAACCGGTACATTTCGTATATGTCTGCGCATAACCCTGGCGACGGAAAATGTATCACTCATATTATGCGTGTAACAGACTGGTACTATTTATTTGAGGATCAACTCAGGCAGACTGATGCTATTCAATGGATTGTTTTGATCACGGGCGTTGCTGAAGTCTTACTGGCGCGGGCTAATCACGTGGCGTTGTATGCAGCTGGCCTTGTTTCAAGCCTTCTATCAATTTACAGTTTATATTCCGTGCAACTGTACGCCGAATGTGTGCTTGGAATGTATTACGTCGTAATGAGCATTTACGGCTGGTGGTTCTGGGTTAAGAAAAAGAACCGGCCGGTCGTGCAGGTTACGTTTACAAGCCGCAGGGAGTGGATTGTTGCCATTTTCATCGTGCTGGTAAGCTGGGCCATTCTTTATGCGAGCCTGATTACATTTACTTCGTCGAACGTCCCCGCGTGGGACTCGTGGGTAACGGCAACCGCATGGGCGGGCACGTGGCTGCTGACGCGACGAAAAGTGGAGAACTGGTTGTTGCTGAATGTTTCCAACATCTTTGCCATACCACTGCTTATGATGAAGCAACTCCCTCTGTTGGCTGTGCTGACTTTATTCCTTTTTATCGTTGCCTGCTTTGGATATTTCGACTGGCGGAAGCTGGCGGCGAGCAGAAATTGACAGTTATTTGCCCGGCTGCTTCGGCGTGGATGATTTGTAAAAAAATGTGTAGTATGTGTCTGTAATACACATTCTCTATGAATAAGAGCATTGCCGTACTTTCAATTCTTTTCTTGTCGGCACTGGCAACGGTATCGGTAGCGCAAAAGCGATCTCCATACACAACAGGTAAAAACATCACGACGTCTGTGTATCAGCCGGTCGATATCGTTTTTACAGTAGCAAAACTTCCTGCGGGTAATCCGTTCGATATCATATTTGGCGCGCTGGTTACACACAGTTCCGGTAAGTCGTATACGATACATGGATTCTACAATGGCGATATGGAATATGTATTACGGTTTTCTCCCGAGGCTGAAGGCGAATATCGCTTTCAAACTTTCTCTGCAGTGAACAAGCTTTCTGCATTGAACGGTGTGATTACGGCATCGCCCAACGCCAATCCCGACATTCACGGACAGGTGAAGGTCGCGTCATCACATCGTCAAAAATTCATTTACCAGGATGGCACTCCCTATTTTTCACTTGCCTTTGAACTGGACTGGCTGTTTGCCCTGGACATCGACAACAAGTCGGGCATTCCTAAAACAACGGAGATCGTAGACGCCGCCCGCGCGAACGGCTTCAACCAGATTGTGCTGAATGTTTATGCGTTTGAAACTTTGTGGAAGACGGACGCCACTGTACCTAAGCAATACAGTTTCAAAGATCCATCCTATTCGGTGTTCATGGGTTCGAACGAAAAGCCGCAGTTCGACAAACTTAATGTTCCGTTCTTTAAACACTTCGACCGCGTGATCCAGCATTTGCACGAACGTGGAATAGCGGCACATATGATGATATACGTTTGGAACAAGAAGGTGAACTGGCCCGCGATGTACAGCGCTGACGACAACCGGTACTATGATTATATCATCAAACGCTACCAGTCATATCCGAATGTGATCTGGGATGTTTCGAAGGAAGCGCTCGACTATGGCCGATGTGACATCCCATACATCAACGAGAGAATTGAACGCACGCGAAGACTCGACACCTACAATCACCTGATCACCGTGCACGATTATGAGTACTGCTCCCGTGAGCCCGATAAGGTTGACTTCATTTCCATTCAAAACTGGCGGCCAGACTTATACTCGCTCAGCCTGGAGGCTTACCTCAGGCATTCTGATAAGCCTGTGATGAACATAGAACATGGCGGTTATGAAGAGGGCCCGTATTCAACATTCACCGGCAACTATACCAATGCGGAAGTATGCCTTGAGCGCACCTACGCGTGCCTGTTTGCCGGGGTGTACGGTTCGTACTACTGGCAGAATACTTCGTGGGACATCGTCATTTACGATATTATGCGGCAGGGTCAGACGATACAGAAGCCGCGCTTTGATTATTACAAACACATGCAGAAGCTATTCACCGCTTACGACTATACCAAACTAAATCCGCACAAACCCAAGCTTACGACTAACTCGAATCCCGGCAATGACAATCTCGCATTCAGCGGTTATGCACTGTCGGACGATAAGGGATTGTATCTCTTCTACGTGCCTGGATACAACTACAACGTATATACTAACATTCCAACGCCAAAGTCAGGACAGGTAATGTCATCGTGGTTCAACATCTTCTCCGGAGACACAACGCCTGTTGTAACCGGCAAGGGCGGTGGCTTTGGGATGTATACTTCGCCGTGGAAAGGACAGTCGGCAGTCTTGATACTTAGTGCTGTCGAATAGCATCAGAAAACGGGTCACGTCAGGGCGCCGCTTCTGCAATCCAGCCATGAAGTACACAATCACTCCGCCAGTCCGCCGCTGAAACTATCTGATGTTACTTGTAAACGCAGCCCGAATTGTCTGCTGCCACATAGTACGACTTGTAGTTCGTCGCCTTAGGATCTTTGCAGCCTTTCAAATTGAGTAACTTCACCTTTCTGAATTCGACAGGATGGCTCTCGCTTTGCAAAGAGATGTATCCTTCGGTAAGAGGGGTGCCATCAATCTTAACTGCACTGTCATAATCATTTACGACTCCCCCTCCCACCTGAGGTTTCGAATACCGTAAGACCGTGTCGCCCTCAACGATATGCGCAATGAGCGAGTCACCAAGAACAAGTATGCTCACGCTCACCCACTGATCACCATCGTAAGTTTTAGACGTTGAGTTTACGCAGTGCTCGGTCAGTAGTGAATCGTGCATCACCACGTTTGTTCCCGGCGTGCAAAGATTCGCCGTGGTTCTCTCGCCTTCTCCAAGGCCGCCCAACAGTTGTACCTCAATTGAAATTGGAAAGTCCTGATCGACGGCCATGCTTTCGGGAGACTGCCCGTGAACCATGACGCCACTGTTGCGCCGTGCCCATCCCTCGCCTCCGGTTGCCTGATTGCCGGTAAACCGATATTCAACATTGATCAGATAATGAGAGAACTTATCCTTGTAGAATATATGCCCATACCGCATGCGGAACGAATCATACTTCTCATAAGACACCTTCAATACACTGTCCTCAACACGAAACGTGTTGCCGAAGTTGTCGTTCAGGGCGTAGTGGCGAATCTTTGGTTTCCAGTCCTTCATATCAACCCCGTTGAAGAGATTGATCCACTCCTCTTTGTTGGGATCTTCTTTGCTTCCGCATTTGACAAGGAAAAGAGAGATAATGAGTAAGAGGCAAACAGGTTTATTGATCATGGCTTAAGTCGAATTTATTCAGGTTGAAGATTAAACAGGTTATTATATCGCCAGGCAAATGTCCGGGATCTATGTTTACATTCAAAATGAAGCTCATAAGAAGCGAGCTTTCGCAGTGATAAAGCTTCGACATCCCGTTGGAAGATCAGCCTGATAAATGGAGTCAGGACAGTAGCACGAGCAATGGCTGCATAAAATACTTAAGCTTCAAAATCTTTTCATATTATTGCGCTTTGTAAGTTAACTCTAAGTCAAAAACATCGGTATGAGCACACAGGCTTGTCCTTCAGCATCGGCAAAGAGCAGTATGCAGGGAAAGCAAAAGCTGATCACTACCAGGAAACCACAAAACAAGCAAGCAAACAGTTTCAATGTTTATCAATAAGATCAAGGCCGGAGATTCGGGTATTCTAACTTATGGCATTACCCCTCCAAAGTCGGGAACTACTCCTGAACGTACAGCGGAAATAGCAAGAAAGACTATCGAAAGACTTCTGCCGCTGGACATCGATGCCCTAATCGTTTACGATGTACAGGATGAATCTGCCCGCACTGCTACGGAGCGGCCATTTCCGTTTCTTCAGGCACAGGACCCGTTTGAGTTTGCAAGCGGACATCTGCAAGACTTAAAGGTTCCGAAAATTATTTACAGACCCGCGGGCATGTTTTCACCAAGCGAACTGCAGCGCTGGCTCGACGATCTTAACAAGCACAATTTCTATCCGGTATTCGTCGGGCTGCCGGCTCCGAATCATCCGGTCAAAACAAGCTTGCCAGAGGCGTATCAACTGTGGAGCCAATACAAGGAAACTTCTGTCATCGGAGCGGTGACAATTCCGGAACGACATGAAGTTCTTAAAGACGAAGACCAAAGGATCCTTGACAAGGTAAGCTGCGGTGTTTCATACTTCATTTCCCAGTGCGTGTTCAATTTGTCTTTCGCGAAGACTGTCATCGACGATCTTGAACGCACCTGTTCCCGTACCGGCATAAAGTTCCCGACGCTCGTCTTTACGCTGACTGTATGCGGGTCAGAAAAGACGCTCGACTTTATGGACTGGCTTGGCATTCATGTTCCCGATGATCTTAAGACGGAGTTCAAGACTTCAGATAACATGCTTGAACGGTCGGTGAATGTTTGCCTCAATATCGCATCAGAGCTTGCAGCCCACTGCGCGAGCAGGTCGTTGCCGTTTGGATTCAATATTGAAAGTGTTGCGACGAAGGCCAATGAAATCGAGGCATCAATATACCTGGTTAATGAAGTTGGCAGGATATTGAATCAGCATGGTGTGAGGAAGGTCAGTATGGCACCGACCACGGCAGCGAGCGGCTCATAACGAACGTACCCGTCCATTGCCTAATGGACTTATTGCTTCACGGCAACGGTTCGATCTAAGATACCGTATGGTCGTTGAGCTTGAAACTACAGTACTTGCAAAACACTGCATCCGAGTCGTGCCCGTCGCGCATGCAGTGAGGGCAAACCTGCGAGCTGATTTTTTCTTTGCTTTTCAGATTTATCATCTCCGACGAAACAATACCCGTTGGAACAGCCAGGATGCCGTAGCCAAGGATCATGATCACCGAAGCAATGAATTGCCCGAGGAATGTTTGAGGAGCGATGTCACCATAGCCTACCGTTGTGAGCGTGACGACAGCCCAGTACACACTTCGCGGTATGCTGGTGAAGCCATGTTCGGATCCTTCTATCACATACATTAACGCGCCTGAAAGTATCACGATGAGCACGACGGAAAACAGGAACACGCTGATCTTATGCCGGCTGGCGATGAGAGCGGCACGAAGCGTATTTCCAGCGCCAAGCAGGTGAGCAAGCTTGAGGATCCGGAACACGCGGAACAGACGCACAACACGGATCACGAGAAATATCTGCGCGCCGCTAAGGAAGATAGCCAGATAGGTCGGCAGGATGGACAACAGGTCGATGATGCCGAGGAAGCTCAACAAATATTTCGCTTTTCGCCTGGCAGCAATGATCCGCAGCACGTATTCAGAAGTAAACAGGATGGTGAACACCCATTCGACGACGACAAACGTGTCGCGGTTTGCGGCGGCAATTGAGGGAACGGACTCCAACATGATGATGATGGTGCTGAGCACGATGGCAATCAGTAGCATGATGTCGAATGTTCTGCCCGCCGGCGTGTCGGCTTCGAAGATGACTTCGTAGAGTTTGTCCTTCCAGTTCATGCATCAATTTAAACGTAATTGAAGAGATTGCATTAGCCCCGCGGAGCGGATCTTCTGGGGTAGCTCTTAATTGATGATTGCCTTTAGATCCCCGGAGGGATCTTCCATGTGTAGCATTGAACGTTCTTAAGCGCGGCGTGCGTCTGCAACGTCTTGTTAAAACGATTATTCGTTCCCCGCACGCAATTGCAAGCACGTTTTAATCAGCATCAATGCACGCATCCGCTAACGAGAATGATAAGGATTTCCAGATTGCAATCAGCGCACAGGAAGCCTTAATTTCAGATATATATTTTTTAATTATGGCAGACACATACACGCAGCTGATTGTCCAATTGGTCTTTGCTGTAAAATATCGGGAAGGAGTTATCGCGAAACACTGGAGGTCCGAACTTCATAAGTACATGACCGGGATCATCAAAAAAAATGGACACAAGCCATTGTGTGTCAACGGTGTCGAGGATCATGTCCACATCCTGGTCGGAGTAAATCCCGCACAGTCAATTTCTGCTTTGGTGCAGGACATAAAGAAAGTATCCTCACGCTGGATAAACGAACGGCGCCTTGTACGAGGGCACTTTTCATGGCAAGAGGGTTATGCGGCGTTCTCTTATTCAAGAGAGGCATTGCCCCATTTGGCGAGATACATTGAAAATCAGGAAGAGCATCATCGAAAACGGACTTTCCGGGAAGAATATGTTGAAATGCTCAAAGACGCCGACGTGCAATATGACGATCGATATATTTTCAATTTTTTTGCTACAGACAGAAGATCCCCTCCGGGGATCTGAATGCAATCTTTTTGCTACAGAGAGAGGATCCCCTCCGGGGATCTGAATGCAATCTTTTTGCTACAGAGAGAGGATCCCCTTCTATGTTAAAAAACAACTTCCTTAGAGAGTATATTTTCTTTTTTGGCAGTTTAAAGGGTTGCAACTTTAAGT